>JBBSLJ010000104.1:0-1014 GCA_038255465.1 Saccharimonadales bacterium (SeqCode) | reverse complement strand
TCTCCGAAATATGGGTTTCTGATTTGATCTGATTCGCTAAGCCAGAAAGCCCCTTAATTGTTTTTTGCCATCGGGCAGTAATGCTTGTACTATTCACCTTTAGCGAGCTTTCCACTTTTCACTAAAACCGGAACTTGCTGCATTTATCTTTTTCTACCGTGTGCCTGATGTGCGGCTGCAAAATGTCCCTCTGCAATAGCTGCACCGATTGACAGTTCACCTGCCAAGGCCACTGCGCAACAAACTTCTGCAAACTTCCCAACATCCTCAGGGGTACTACAATCCATTAATTCCAAAGATTCTTTTTGTGTCGGCAATCCGGTGCCACCTCCAACTGTACCCACAATCAATCCTGGCAAGGTCATCGATGCATACAGGTCACCGTTACTCTTAGCCTCCATTCTACCAATCCCGACAGCCGCCTCTGCGATACAAGCCACATCCTGACCACAGGCTATAAATATGGCCGTAAGTGCATTTGTGATGTGGGCGGTATTGCCTACTGCACCAGCTTGCACGGCAGCCAAGGTGCCCGTTTGCCAGAATTTTGAAATATTCTCCGCGGATGACTTTAGCACATTTTGAATAACTTTTTTAGAAATCACCACCTCAGAAATCACTTTTCGCCCTCTCACATTACTTAGGGACCTGTGATTTGCTTTTTTATCTCCTGACATAGTCGCCTCTAAATAGAAAAGAGTTGGCTTCAAAGGTGCTTGATCTAGGACTTGCCTCAGGACTTTATCTGTCACTAACGTAACCATATTCTGTCCTGCCGCAGCACCCGTTTCAAAAGAAAAGGTCACATGTACCCCATTGCCCTCGTGCATCACTTCCATACTTGAAAGCTTAGCGTAGCCACTAGCTTGACTGACACTGACACTTATTGTAGGCTCTATGGATTTGATCCAAGTAGCAAAGTGCAAGGCATCCGTCAAACAATCAAATTCAAAATATGGACTCCGCTGTACTTTATTGGATAAAGTGCGGGATACAAAACCTCCGCTTAAGGAG
>JBBSLJ010000103.1:0-1025 GCA_038255465.1 Saccharimonadales bacterium (SeqCode) | reverse complement strand
TACGTTCCTGCCTGCTTTACCCCGAGTGCTATGCAATCAGAAAATAGGACATCCATTGCACTTTTATCTTGTCGTAGTCGCAAACGTAAACAACTACTTTCAGCACTGTTTATGCCATTACGAGGCTTCAATCACAGGTTTAAGTTCTTCAGCTCCGTATAAAATATCTACAGGAATCATTGTTCCCGTTTTTCCTTATCGCTCACCACAAGACAATTTTCATTCTCCTGCAGCATAAGGTGATTTGCAAACTCCTCCTATCAGGCGTCTGCGGAAGGCCTATCAATTTTAGTTATAGTATGCCGGCCATTCTTTTCGCTCGAACTCCGCGCATAATACTCTACTACTACAATTGTCTCCCATCTTTTGTAAAGCATTCAATGTTGGTTGATAACATTGATTCAAGACACACATCGAGTCACGCAAGGGAATTTCACCCCTGCGTTCTCACAGAACCGTGCGTGAAAGTCTCCCTTCACACGGCTCTTCTTGTTCAATCACAGGTCAATTGCGACCATGGGCCATCGGTTATTACTAACCGATCGTGACTTTATTTCAGTAAATGGCCTCCTCCCAACAAGTTGGTTGGGCTAACTACTGAAAGCAAACAAGCCAAATCCTTCGCTCCACTTCCATTACAGACGTTTCATCACTACTACGGTTTGGTCTGCCACCATTGCCTCATACGACCCCTGTATGCCAGCATCCCTTTTTATGGTTAACTGAACGGCAATGACTTCTCTTGTTCCGTAAAATACCCTTCATGATATTCCTGCCCACTTTACCCCGGATGTCATGTAATCAGCAATCAAGTCATCCATTACACTCGCTTCACAACCTAAACGTGAGAGGTTGCTTTCGACATCGTTTGCTGCGCTTACGAGGCTTAATAGTGGGTTCAATTTATTCAGCTCTATCATGAACACCTTCGGGAATCTTTGTCCCCGTTTTTAACATCATCGTTCACCACAGAGAATGTTTCCATTTATGCAGCATGATGCGGTTTGCCAACTACTCTTGACAGT
>JBBSLJ010000102.1:0-1046 GCA_038255465.1 Saccharimonadales bacterium (SeqCode) | reverse complement strand
CCTATGCGCTGGATCATTTTCTCAGGCCACTATACGATATTGAGGCCGAATGCAAAATACTGAACCTTGATTATGACGGCATCACGGAAAAACGGCAAGGGGAATCATTGCCTGTCTTACAGGAGTTCCAGCAGTGGCTCGTGGCCACATTACCGTTACTGATACCAAAGACACCGATCTATAAAGCCGTGAACTATGCCCTCCATCATTACAATGGCCTCACTCAATATGTAAAGGACGGCATGTTGTCTATTGATAACAATCAGCTGGAAGGCCAGATCCGCGCAATCGCTCTAGGTCGGCACAACCATTTGTTCGCCGGATCGCATCGTGGTGGTGAGCTGGCAGCCATTATCTATAGCTTCATGGCCACCTGCAAACTGCATAAATTAGATCCCGCCAAATGGCTGAGCGATGTGTTGCACCGGTTACCGGAGCAGCCAGCAGATAAATTAATTGAACTGCTGCCGCAGTTCTGGCAACCCCTGGTTAATCAAAAAGAAAAGAGCGCCTGAGATCACAACAGTGATGGATGAACGGCTTGTTCTGTTTTTATATCGATCACTTTTGCTTTAAGCTGCTGCGCTTTTTTGCGTTCTCTTTTTATCAGGGCGCTACTAATCGAAAGTTCAGCCCGTGCAAGTTCTTCATCACTGAGCATCGAAACAAACTCATGCAGGTCAACCTTATAAAACTGGCATATCCTCAGGGCCATCAGAAAACTTAGTTCACGTTGATCACGTTCAACCTTAAGATAGGTGGTGTACGACATCTGTAGCGCCTGGGCCAGCGCCTTCTGTTCTGGCTGGTGAATCTGCCGCAAGCGCGCCAGCACCTGTCCAAGGGTAAGCTTTGAATTGGAAATGGATGGATACATAATCTTCCTCGTTGATGATCCGGTAAAGTTCAAACATTTGAACAGAACCGATCAACCTGAATATCCACAAAAGGCCCACGATGCCGTAACAAAAAATATCCGAATAGCAATCGTGGGGTCTGTTAGAGGTTTACGCTGGAACGCTTTTAATATTGGCAATGATTCCGCT
>JBBSLJ010000101.1:0-1088 GCA_038255465.1 Saccharimonadales bacterium (SeqCode) | reverse complement strand
CTCGGGTTCGTTTTCATGTGCAACTTCTTCCGGAGGCGTCATAGGAGCTTCAGGCTCATTCTCGTGCGCTACTTGCTCTTCAGGCTCGGTGTTTGCGGCCGTAACTTTAGTACTGGAATTTTCCATAGGCTGCT
This sequence comes from Saccharimonadales bacterium (SeqCode), assembly GCA_038255465.1. Classification (GTDB taxonomy): domain Bacteria; phylum Patescibacteriota; class Saccharimonadia; order Saccharimonadales; family JACDFO01; genus JACDFO01. The sequence goes on along the minus strand of JBBSLJ010000101.1, from coordinate 954 downwards.
CCGGTGTGTCTTCGTGAGCTACTTGCTCTGTGGGCTCTAACTCATTCTCCTGCGGAGGGGTCATAGGAGCTTCAGGCTCATTCTCGTGCGCTACTTGCTCTTCTGGGGCCTGAGTAGCGGCGGCGGATTCGTTGTCTGCTTGATATGACTCGTTTTGGTTAGGGTCGGTGTAACCCTCGTTCTGTTGATAGTTGTTTTGTGTTTCCATGGTTTTGGCGTCCATTTAAGATAACCTAACTATACATGATTATGCTAAAAAAGTCAACATAAGCGTTATGCCCACCCCTGTCGAACGCTTATTGACTTAAGCGGAATAGGGGAATATGCTGTTGGTAATACAATATTAAACCAAGGTACTTTAATAATGGCTAAAACCACTCGTGCATCCAAAAGCACTAAAACAACTACAAAGAAAAAAACAAATAAAGCGGGGTTATTAAGCCTTCCACAGTTCAACCGTCCCGTACAGTTGCTGGCATTTGCAGCAATTTTTGGCGTATTGGGCCTGTTGTTAAATTACTTTGTAAATGCACGACCAAATATCCCGTCCGAAAACCAAGCTGTGTTCGTATATAGGGCAGGGCACGGCCATACCATTTATGAGGCTGATTTCAGTGATTCAGAATATCCGATAGCCTTATATGAAGATGGTTTATTGGTTTGTGGTCAAGAGGAACATCATGCTGAGCCGCGTCAAGCAAGGTTGTCCAAGGCTGAAATTAAAGAATTTGTCCAGCAGGCAAAAGTTCAGGGATTTGAGAACCTTGAAGCTAACAAACATTATCACGACGATTCAGGATTAGTAGACCCAGTTGAACTTGTTACGATACTGTATTTGTACGATGGCCAGGGCAAAGCAGCTTATTATACGTCAGGTGAAAAACCTGCAGGATTTGCCGGTGTAGAGCAGTTTGCTAAATCTTACTGTGAGACACATGCCAAAGATGAGCTAGT
>JBBSLJ010000100.1:0-1112 GCA_038255465.1 Saccharimonadales bacterium (SeqCode) | reverse complement strand
TATACCTTTTTGAGGGGTTGTGCAAAAAACCTCATATTGTCCTTCTTTCTCCTGTTAACCAACGGGCTGGTGAGGTGAAGGTACTCATCTTTTTCAAAACTCCACTAATTTAGTCAAACCTTTTAGCTATTGAATAATTAATTGCATTTTTTGTACTGTTTATGTACTACTTTTGCCCTTTTTAATTAATTATTTTATAAATCTAAAGTTTGTAGCATTCAGTGGAGTTTTAAAAGTAAAACGCTGTAAGCATTGATGTTTATAGGTTTCTATAGTCTGACTTAGACGGCTCAGACTTGGCCTTGAGATGAATGGGCTGGTAGCGGTGGGAAAAAGCTGAACGATCGCAAGAGGCTAGCGCTAGCTTTGCTGCATTCGGCCAGTTTTGTCAGATGAAGCCAGATTGCCGCACAAAAAATACGCCTTCCAGAACGATTTGGCACTGAAAGGCGTATTTTTTAGCACCAGAAAATGACGTGGCCTACAAGGGGTTACACGATTTCTAAGGCTGTTCGGTTTAGGTCTACCCGAGGCGTTTAAGCTTTTTCAGCTTCGGCTATCTGCGCATCGTGAAAACGTTTAATCAGATAGGTATAGTTGTCGGCTACCGCGTTTCTAACTTGTTTGGCTACCTCGGCAGGCCATGCTTCGAGCGTTTGCTGGTAATCGGTGAAGGTTTGACAAGTACTGTGAATGACCGTGATTGCCTGTTCTAGCGCTGATCCTTTTTCGGCTTCAGGCTCCGCTTCAAGCGGCGGCGGTGCCGGTTCAGGTGGCGGTGCCGGTTCAGGTGGCGGTGATGCGACGAATGTTGGCGGTGTCATCCCAGTGAGACCGTAAATATCAAGGTCATTAGCCGGGGGAATGGAAAACACGTCTGCTCCGTTGGTGGCATGAACCTCGCAACCCAGCACTAGCAGAACATCACGGAAGTTAGAACGCTTAACGGGAAACTCACCCGCGTTCTCAACATCCTGCTTATAAAGCTGGTACAGGTCGGTTAGCTGCTTTTGATGGCGTGAATCTAGGCCGTTAGGATCGGTTTCCTTTAGCCATCCGCAGAGCCAAGCATAAACGCCGTTAGTTTCCATCGCGTAGGCTTCAACTTCATT
>JBBSLJ010000099.1:0-1134 GCA_038255465.1 Saccharimonadales bacterium (SeqCode) | reverse complement strand
GTAACTGTCACTTCAAACTGTGCAGCTACAGCATCTGCAACAGTATGCTTATTTGCAGACCTAGGAACTTCAAATATATAGGTGTTGTTAGCTTGTGAAAGACCGTATGCCTTTTCGCTCATTCGTGGTTTTAGGGTCATTGATAACGGCATACTATTTCTCTCCTCCAAGCCAGTCACTTACTATCGCAAGTGCTTTATTAGTGAATATAATATTGTCGGCATTCATTACGTCGAACACATTCAAGTAACGGGCGTCAACAACGTTCAGAGCTTTTAGATTGTTTGTGGCGCGTGTTGTTGTGTCTGATTTTTCGTCTACAACAATGAGCGCCTTTTTGATGCCAAGCTTGTTCATAAGCTTTGCTGCGCTTGCTGTTTTACCGTCTTTTATTTCAAATGATTCAATCACACTTACCTGGTTATCAGTTGCAGATAGGCTAAGCGCTTGGCGAATAGCAGTTCGTTTCATTTTTGTGCTAAGTTGCTTAGAGTAGTTTTCTTCACCAGTAGGTCCAAAAGTTATACCGCCACCACGCCAGATTGGAACACGAATAGAACCAAACCTAGCACGGCCTGTTCCTTTTTGCTTCCATGGTTTACGGCCACCGCCTCTTACTTCGCCGCGCTTTAAAGTGCGGGCGTTGTTGGTTCTACCATTTGCTAAATAAGCAGTATAGGCTTGCTTTAGCAAGTCGTGACTTTTAATGTCAACACCAAACACTTTGCTATCAAGCTTAGCTGCGGCGGTAGCTTTTGTGCCGGCTTTTGTATAAGTAGGGACAGCCATTATTTGCTCCTGCCTTTAGACTTTATAGCCTCTTTAATAATCACTATGCTCTTTTTAGGACCTGGAACCGCACCAACGACACCTATAACACCAAGCTCCATATCTACAAGTGCAACACGTAGATTCTGTACAGTAACTTGCTCTGCGCCCATTTGTCCGGCCATCTTTTTGCCCTTAAAAACTTTTTGTGGGTACATAGATCCGATTGAACCAACTTTACGCAAGTTACTTTTTGCACCCTGTGAAGCGCGCTGTCGGTGGAAATTATGACGCTTAATTGTACCGGCCCAACCTTTACCCTTGCTGGTACCAGTGACATCAATCATGTCTCCAACATTAAAAACG
>JBBSLJ010000098.1:0-1142 GCA_038255465.1 Saccharimonadales bacterium (SeqCode) | reverse complement strand
CTGTGACATAACTATGCATGACACCGCTACATGACACATACAGCCTACCTCAAGTGTAATCAAGCCCATCAGTATCAATCGCAAGCTTCCGGTTGAGCCTAAAAATATCACCCCTGACTTAACAGGACGCCTACGCACCCTTTAAACCCAATAAATCCGGATAACGCTTGGATCCTCCGTATTACCGCGGCTGCTGGCACGGAGTTAGCCGATCCTTATTCTTACAGTACATTCAACCCTGCTCACGAGCAGGGGTTTATTCCCGTATAAAAGCAGTTTACAACCCGTAGGGCCGTCTTCCTGCACGCGGCATGGCTGGTTCAGGGTTGCCCCCATTGACCAATATTCCTTACTGCTGCCTCCCGTAGGAGTCTGGTCCGTGTCTCAGTACCAGTGTGGGGGGTCATCCTCTCAGATCCCCTAGACATCATCGTCTTGGTGAGCCGTTACCTCACCAACTAACTAATGTCACGCATGCCCATCTTAATCCTATAAATATTTGATCATTTGCTGATGCCAGCTTGTGATTTTATGCGGTGTTAATCTCTCTTTCGAGAGGCTATCCCCCTGATTAAGGTAGGTTGCATACGCGTTACGCACCCGTGCGCCACTTTCCCAGAGAGCAAGCCCTCTGGTATCGTTCGACTGGCATGGCTTAGGCCTGCCGCTAGCGTTCATCCTGAGCCAGGATCAAACTCTCCATTGTAAAATGATTGTTTGTCCTAGCCCTATTATATCTCAAATAGAACTAGTATTAATTGTATTCTATCTTCGCTTTAACTTAAAATAACCAGTATCTTATTACTCGTTATACTTCAATTGACATTTCTTTAAAGAACGGTGCGCCTTCGCCTCGCGGGTCGGCTTATATTTTCTTCCAGTTGCCTGGTCGTAAATCTTCTGTTTTATTCGCTCTGAGCATCGCGCTCTAAGCCTGTTTTTATTATCCCCATTTGTTTGGGACTGCAAAGGTAGCATTATTCACTACTGATGCAAAATTTATTTTGAAGTTTTTTTCATTGGCTCTGGAATGAAGCATCCCAATCAAACCAACACCCCCATCACTCTTATCCCCAACAAAACTTCAAACCTCAAATAACAACCCACTTCTCTTTCTCTGCGGGTTGCAAAGGTAACACTAT
>JBBSLJ010000097.1:0-1239 GCA_038255465.1 Saccharimonadales bacterium (SeqCode) | reverse complement strand
CTTTCTTTAAAGGATTGCTGCTTCTAAGCAAACCTCCTGGCTGTCAGTGCTTCCCCACTTCCTTTTCCACTTAACTACAACTTCGGGACCTTAGCTGTCGGTCTGGGTTGTTTCCCTCTCGACTACGGATCTTAGCACCCGCAGTCTGACTCCTAAATATTCGTCAACGGCATTCAGAGTTTGAATGGGTTCGGTAACTCTGTGGAGCCCCTAGCCCAGTCAGTGCTTTACCACCGCGACGATTCATTTAAGGCTAGCCCTAAAGCTATTTCGGCGAGAACGAGCTATCACGGAATTTGATTAGCCTTTCACCCCTAGGCACAGGTCATCCAAACAGTTTTCAACCTGTACTGGTTCGGTCCTCCACGAGGTGTTACCCACGCTTCAACCTGCCCATGCCTAGATCATCCCGTTTCACGTCCAGATACCACAAACTAAAAACGCCCTATTAAGACTCGCTTTCGCTTCGGCTACCTTATCGTTTAACCTTGCTTGTGACATCTACTAGCCGGCTCATTATGCAAAAGGCACGCGGTCAGTCTTGCGACCTCCCACTGCTTGTAAGCATACGGTTTCAGGAACTATTTCACTCCCCACACAGGGGTTCTTTTCACCTTTCCCTCACGGTACTGGTTCACTATCGGTCACTTCGGAGTATTTAGCCTTACCGGATGGTCCCGGCGGATTCATGCAGAATTCCTCGTGTTCCGCACTACTCGGGTGTCAAATTAGAAGTCGAACTTTTTCGCCTACACGACTATCACGTCCTATGGTTAGTTTTTCCACACTATTGGGCTAAACTTCTTCTTCCGTTATATCTGATCCCACGACCCCAAAAAGGCAAGCCTTTTTGGTTTAGGCTGTTCCGCGTTCGCTCGCCGCTACTAGCGGAATCACTTTTGTTTTCTTTTCCTTCAGGTACTGAGATGGTTCACTTCCCTGAGTTTGCTCTACCTGTCCTATATATTCAGACAGGAGTTATTGGGTTCCCCCATTCGGAAATCGACGGGTCTTCGAATATGTGCTTCTCTCCGTCGCTTATCGCAGCTTTTCACGTCCTTCATCGCCTCGAAGTGCCAAGGCATTCACCGTATGCTCTTAGTAGCTTGACCATAAAACTTGCTCACGAGCAAATATTATATGTCTTATATCTATCTTGTATTTTTGAATCTAATGATTTACAGCAACTTGTGTTTTTGTATTATTAAAAATGTATATTCAGTTATCAAATATCTAAAT
>JBBSLJ010000096.1:0-1244 GCA_038255465.1 Saccharimonadales bacterium (SeqCode) | reverse complement strand
TGCGCTCAGGAATGTATGAACAGGTAATCGGGTGTGTTTGTGGGCTAGTACGACTGAGGGGGCAGTATGTCTAAATTCCAGCCTTCAGCGGCTGGTGATAGAGGAGCCTGACCAATTTTCCTATTTTTGAAGAGGTCTACTGTCCAGACAATAACCTTTTCGACATTTAAGCATCAATTTCCCAACGCTGTTGAGCATATACATTTCGGCAAAACTAGCGGCTTCGATAAGCTGAGAGGCGAAGATATTGCTGTACTAGGTACTCCGCATCCGAATCCTATAGTCCTAGCTCTTTACACAAGCGTCTTAGGAATGCAGGTCAGGTCTAGCGACTTTAACAAAATAGGTCAAAAATGCGTGAACCATAACGGTTTTCGCTTCTGGTTCAATGCTTATGATAATGAAGATCTACGACTCTTACAGTTCTATTTCATTGAATCTGAGCTGAGACAAGCTGTTGGTAGGGCCAGAGTCAATATAGAACCCGCGCATGTGAAGGTCTTTAGTAATTATCCACTTCCTGAAGCCGCTATAAATGAAGAAGAGAAGGCTATCGGTAGGCAGCGTTTAGATAATGTTAGAAAAGTTTATCTGGAAAGCTGTTTAGATACATCAATAGATTTTGCCCTTCTACCTAATCCTTAAAGCTTTTCTGCATAGAGAAGCAATATTGGTTAGTGTCTCGAAGTTTTTGCCACCCCTTAAAATGAGGCCAAATTGGAACGGCATTATGAAGGCTTCATCGATCACAAATCAGGGTGGCGAGACCATCTAGACACTAACGCGGTTCAAATGTAGGACAAGTGCTTCCCATCCCCTTTGCTTAAATGCTGCTGATAAACGATGAGTCATGCTGACCGATGGCTCTTGCCTCTAGCCCAATCAACAGAAGAGAAAAGCAATAACCATCAAACGAGATGAGCCATTATCGTTCAGTCTGACCAGAATTCAACCCGGCAGGTCGTAACGCAATGATTTGTAAGTATTGAGCCATGTCTTAACGGAATCTTTACTCAGTAAAGTCCGCATGTCAACACTATGTCTCTTAAGTGAAGTTAGGGAAAAATACTAGCTACGCAAGACGATTCAGACTAAATTTTTTATAGAACAATAGTCCGGACAGAAAAGCGAGAGCAGTAGCCAGAAAAGCTATTCAGGCATTAAGGTTTTGTTAGTAGAACAAACCACCTGAATAGCTATGGCATCTATCATACCGGGACTGCTGCGTAAAGTCGGTCTTTTAG
>JBBSLJ010000095.1:0-1262 GCA_038255465.1 Saccharimonadales bacterium (SeqCode) | reverse complement strand
GGTGAAGAAGTAGTTATGCGTTGCTTTCCTAAGGGCATATTGAATGGCTACTTCCATGTTGAAGCAGCTGCAGCCGATAAAGTTCTATCGGCTGGGTTACCGACTTACAAGACGCTTGCTATTCACGATTTTGAGGGTGGCGATGATTTTGCCTTTCATGTTTTAGAGAAGCTTACGGGTACGGCTATAAAGGTGTGGCTAGATGCTCATACCGATGATGAAACCAAACTTGTAACCCGTGTTGGAGCTATGATGGCGCGATTGCACGAGGTTGAAGTCGAAGGTTTTGGGCCATTTGATAATGAACGCGCCAAAAACGGTGAGCTAGTTGGGTTACACAAGACCTACGGTGAAGCGGTACGAGCAGGGTTGCCCTTTAACCTCGGAGTACTTACAAAAGAGGGCATATTTACTGAATCACAAAGTCAAGCAATTGCCGAGTTGTTCACTGACCAAAACCCGTTACTGCAAACCGACAAAGCGGTATTAGTGCATAATGACTTTGCCGATTGGAACCTCCTGACTGACGGTAATGATGTCACTGGTATTCTTGACTATGATGAGTGTGTTGGCGGAGATTACGTCTCTGATCTAGCTTGTTGGAGTACCTTCTTTGATCCAAAGCGTATGGATCCATTCCTCACTGGGTACTGGGGAGACAGACAAAAGCCTGCGGATTTTGAAGCTAAGTTTGAACTTCTCCGACTACGTTACCTTGTGTCCAAGATGACCTTACGAACTAGAGTATATAGCTGGAAGTCGGATGAAGGTGTAAAAAAGCGTATTGAAAATGGCAAAGCTCACCTTGCCGAGTCACTTAAATACTTTGGATTGTAGCCGATGGATATTAACGATTATCAGATGAAGGCGTTGGAATCCTTGGCAATCAAGGACAAGTCTTTGGCTGCCCTTGCGCATAGGTCGCTGGGTCTAGCGGGCGAAGCTGCCAGTGCAGTTAAGAAGGTAATTCGGGATCGTGCTGGCGAGCCGTCGGCTGATGATATACAGAAAATTTCGGAAAAACTAGGTGATTCTATGTACTATGTGGCGGTTTTGGCCGAATATTTTGACATAAATTTACAAACTGTTGCAGAACAAAATCTATCTAAATCCCAAAAATTCAAAAAAGAACGAAAAAACAAATGAAAAACGCAATATTAATACCTGGCCGACCTGACAAGGACGAGCATTATGACAAAAATCGTCCCAGTAATAGCGAAGATCACTGGTTTAGTTGGCTCAAACGACAGCTTATTATTAGG
>JBBSLJ010000094.1:0-1281 GCA_038255465.1 Saccharimonadales bacterium (SeqCode) | reverse complement strand
CGATTCACAAGATACTGGGACTGCCGAACCGGTCTGGAAGCTTACTACTGAAAACGCAATAAAATTATCCGAGATGGTGGCTAACAATGAGCTTAGTTCCACGGCTGCGAAAGAAATCTGGAATGATATATGGAAAAATGATGGCGACCCAGCAGAAGTCGCTGCGGCCAAGAATCTTATACAAGTGTCAGACGAAGGTGCCATAGCTGAAATTGTCAAAAAGGTGCTAACTGATAACCCTAAAGCAGCCGATGATGTTAAAAACGGTGAAATGAAGGCCATTGGCTTTTTGGTCGGTCAAATCATGAAAACCAGCCAAGGCAAGGCTAATCCCGGTCTAGCCCAGCAGCTCATTAAAAAACAGCTTAACCCTTAAGTCACTTCTCGTTATTGTCTTAGCCGATGCTATAATATAAGTATATGGAAGTAAAAAAAGTACGAAAAGCAGTTATTGCGGCGGCAGGATTTGGCACACGGTTTTTGCCGCAAACTAAAGCAATGCCGAAGGAAATGCTGCCGTTAGTCGATAAGCCGATTATCCAGTATGTAGTTGAAGAACTAGTTGAAGCAGGTATAAAAGATATTGTAATTGTTACCGGTTATCATAAGCGCTCCATTGAAGACCATTTCGATGACCTAAGCACTGATTTGCAGGCTAATTTAGTACAAGGTAATAAGCTGGAATTACTTGAAGAAATTAAAAGCATTTCAAGCCTAGCAAATTTTGCATATGTTCGGCAAAAGGGACCATACGGCAGTGCTACGCCAATCTTAAATGTGGCGCACTTAATTGGCGACGAGCCGTTTATTTATACATTCGCAGATGATCTAGTGCCGTCCAGCCCCAACCGCTTTACCCAGATGATTGAATTATATGATGAGCTAAACGGCGTGGTGTTGCCCTGTATAACCGTCACAGAAGAATCCGGCTACAGCCGTTATGGTATCGTCAGCGGAAAAGAAGTAAGAACGGGTGTAATGCGAATGGATGGAATTAGCGAAAAACCCGGTAAATTAAATGCCCCATCTAATCTAGCCAGCGTTGGCGGCTATCTTCTGACTCCGGCAGTTTTTGAGTATGCTCTAAATGCCTTTAATAAGCTTGAAGCAGACAAAGAGTTTTATCTTACTACCTATGTGCTTGAGCCGATGATAAAAAACAACGAACCCTTATACGCCTGTGCCTTAAAAAACAGTCGCTATTACGACACCGGTAATAAGTTGGAATATCTAAAAACGGTGGTTGATTATGCTTTGCAGCATGATGATCTTAAAGACGAT
>JBBSLJ010000093.1:0-1338 GCA_038255465.1 Saccharimonadales bacterium (SeqCode) | reverse complement strand
CTCACTGCCACTTCAATGTATTCAAGGGCACCTAATTTTTTGATTTCGCGCTGGTGTTGGTGCAGTAAGGCAATGCTGTCGATGAGCGTTAAATACTTTTCATGATCGCGACGGGTGCGGGTTTTATCGGCGAGGAAGGTCAGTTGATCAGCGTAAGGATTGATCACTGCAAGCGGTTTAAGTAAACGTTGTGCATTGCGATGGAGCTGTAAAATACGGGCTTTTTCTATTTTGGACTCTAAACCCTTGAGCGTTCGCTTGAGTCGTTGCGCTTGATGAATCGCTTCCGTTTGTTCACGGCTTTCGTTTACGGTTAACACCAGGCAACGGTTGAGTAATTCTTCATCAATATCGATAGCCGTTGTGGTTAAGAACAACATCACCGGCCCTTCGACTTTGTATTCTCGGGTAATTAATTGGCCCGTATTGTCGTCTTTACCCGTGGAGGCAATGGTCACTTCGCCTTCACTCTGCAACAGCTTTAATGCATAACTCGCGCTGTGCGCTCCCTCTTCCTCACTGATCGCCAGGATTTTATTTTTTAAGCGCGTCTCGCCCATGTAAAACAAACTCTGGCCCGTCATGGCCGAATATTGCACGCGTTCATCTTCCGGCATAAACGTGAGCACCGCGTCCATTAAACTGCTTTTACCGGCGGCGCTGGAACTTTGAATCACTACCGCTAATGGCCTATCTAATTTACGACTGACGCACGCCAGATAGCCCACCAGCTTATTGGTTTCTTCACCGACAACACCGGCCAAAGTAAAATCACTCAGGATGCGTTCTTGTAAATTAGGATCACGCAATAAATCCAAAGCCGCCGACCGGTCCGCACTGCTCAGCGCTTGAACAACAGAACCAAGCTCGACCTCATTTTTCTTTAGTTGCTGCTGTTCAAGAGCCAGTAATAATTTGCCCAAGTCCTTTTTCAGCACCTCATCACTCACACCCAGCTCAACACAAGCCTGATTGATAAAGATTTGCCGCTGTTTACTGCTGTATAAATCCAGCTTGTCGATAAAGAACGCTTCACCGCGTTGTGCGAGCAACTGGATTTTTAATTGATCCATGCTGGCATTATTTTCTAAGCCGCGAATGCGATACACCCGTTCACCGAGATTTAAAAATAAACCATCGTCGCGAGTTTCAAGTATGACCGCTGAAGTGGGCAGTGGTGGGACGGGTGAGGCCATTGCGTCCAATGCAACCGTTTCAACTTGGGGTTTAATTTCTGCTACGGCCTCAACCTCAACAGGTTCAGGATTTTGGGCAGCTAAGGTAAAAGTATTTTCCGTTGCATCGGGTTGGGTAGTGATTGCAGGCGCTTTACCATTG
>JBBSLJ010000092.1:0-1429 GCA_038255465.1 Saccharimonadales bacterium (SeqCode) | reverse complement strand
TGCTCCATGCATACAACCCCGATGTGGCAGGCTCATTCATAAGTTCCAATGAACAGCGATCTGTCTATGCTGTCGAGAGAAATCTCAACGCAGCCATGAAAACTATCGACACATAGATGTTACAGTAATCTTAAATAAAAATATCCATTTATTTAAACAAAGCTAACAAAAAATACCCAGCTACCCCAAAATTCCTGAAACTCAGGCTTTACCAAATAAATCCAGTCTGTCAAATTTCTCCCGCAATCCGCTCAAAATCCTTGTCACCAAAAGAAAACTCCGTCTCCATACCCAAAGGAATTCCGCCCGAAAGCGAATCAATCCGCGAATTACCCTAGGGCGAATAAAACTGTTATGCAAAGAAATGAAGACGATTCCAGGTAAGAGACTTCGAGCGCTAAAGATCGCAACGGCAGCTCTAATTACTTGTGCGATAGTTGCATATGGATATTGGAGCCGCACTGGCACTACGATGGGTCGGAATTGCAGGGTGTGTGCAGCATCTTACGACCACAAGACAGTTTTCGTGTATGGCTTTCCAGTTTGGTCGTGGGACACGGAGATAGAAGATACCGCAGACACGAAGAACTATTTCGATCCATATTTGGGATACTCACACGATCACGAATGGACAGGCGGAGGGTACTCTCGATTTGGTCGCAATTTTATCGGGTGCGGCAAGTCTAGCTTCGGGTCATATCCGCAACATCAACTCCAGCTTACAAGGATGGGCTTCCAATTAGTTGCAGCGAGCGGAATTACGGATAATAGTATGCGTCGAAGATATTTTGAGAGCATCATTCAGCCGCCCGAGATCGAACATTATTTTAGAGTCATTATGACGCATCAGGCGATCAACGATCAGATTCCAAAGGAGCCTTGGGTGGAGTGGTTCCCCTACAAGATTTGGAGCCCCACCATGGAGGACATCGAGATTCCAGAATATATTAAAGCTGGGAAGCTAACTCCTGATCCACTATAAACAGACAAACAAAAAAGAAGCATAACAAGTCGGAGCAGGCGACGCCGAGGAAGCCGTCTGATTAAATTAAGCTCGACACCGGCGCGCCTGTCCTATGACGTTATGCAAGAAAAAATGGAAACCAAAGACGAAGCACATCTTGACGTCGGCAGCCTTACTTCATCGAAGGATCTGCATACCGCCATTGCGGCCGCTTTCGACTTTCCGAGCTACTACGGGAAGAACTGGGACGCGTTCGACGAGTGCCTATCCGACAGCTCGCTTCGCAAGATTGAGATTACTGGCATATCTGCCCTTATTGATGCGCTTCCGAGGGATGCAAGCCTACTGCACTTATGCCTGAAGGATTACGGTGAGAAGACTCGATCAACAATAATAATAAGATAAAAAGAAGCATAACAAGTCGGAGCAGGCGACGCCGAGGAAGCCGTCTGATTAAATTCGGAG
>JBBSLJ010000091.1:0-1450 GCA_038255465.1 Saccharimonadales bacterium (SeqCode) | reverse complement strand
GTTTTTATTGGAGGGAATTGAATATAATCTCAGCATAAAAATAAATTCCGGTTCAAGCAAAAGCTTGTGACCTGATATAAAAATTACAAAGCCTTGAAGTGGTACCGTAAAACTGGACAGGTTGTTAAGCTCTGTTATGGACACTATAAAGGATCATAATCATGAGCAAGAAACGCACACAATATTCCAGTGAATTCAAGGCAAAAATAGCGCTGTCAGCGATACGGGAGGACGAAACCATTCCCCAACTGGCAGCACGTTATGGGATACATCCCACACAGATCAATAGCTGGAAACGGCAGCTCATTGAACAAGCAGCTGATTTGTTTTCCAGAAGCAACAGTTCAAGCAAAGAGAACGGACAAACCACAGATAATTTACACCGTGTTATCGGGCAACTGACGGTGGAACGCGATTTTTTAGCCAGAAAGCTCGATCATTAAGTGCGGCGGAACGCAAAATGATGATTGAGCGCCACGACAAACTGAGTTATATCCGCCAATGCCATTTACTGGGTTTGGCACGTTCAACTTACTATTATCAGCCTCAACCGGCAAGTGATGCTGAGCTGGTTTTGCTACGAAAAATGGACGAGCAATACCTAAAAACACCACAATATGGTTCACGCAGCTACGCCACGTGGTTTTTGCGTCAGGGAATACTGATAGGGCGCAAGAAAGCGGCATCCATGATGAAGACTCTGGGTATTATCAGCACGGCGCCCAAACCGAAAACCAGTATTCCAGCTAAACAACACAAAACATATCCTTACCTACTCAAAGGCAAGATAATAAACCGGCCCAATCAAGTCTGGGCCGCTGATATTACCTATGTGCCAATGGAGAAAGGCTTTGGTTATTTGGTTGCCATCATGGACTGGCATTCCCGTAAAGTGCTGAGCTGGCGCTTATCCAACACGATGGATGCCGATTTCTGCGTTCAGGCTTTGGAGGCTGCCATTCAAGACCACGGTTGTCCGCAGATATTCAATACCGATCAGGGTGCTCAGTTCACCAGTGAAGCATGGATAGCTGTTTTGAAAAATCACGATGTCCAGGTCAGCATGGATGGAACGGGTTGTTACCTTGATAATATTTTTGTTGAACGGCTATGGCGTACAGTAAAGTATGAACTCTTATACACCAGGGCATTTAGTGACTTAAAGGAGGTAAGGAAAAGTTTGACTCAGTGGTTTGGCTGGTACAATCAGGAACGTTTTCATCAAGGTCTTGATAACCAAACACCCAATGAGGTTTATTATTAATATCAAGCAATTCATCAGGCTGCCTGAGCTTGATTAACTAACAATAGCAGAGCTTAATTCTACTCTCAGGTTGTACAGTTGTAGGAGACCACTTCAGAAAATAGATGGCGTTCGCATAGGGTCGCTGAATTATTTATGCTGAAATTAACGCCAATGTTCTGTTAGCTTGGCAGCCTTGCAATCTAT
>JBBSLJ010000090.1:0-1471 GCA_038255465.1 Saccharimonadales bacterium (SeqCode) | reverse complement strand
TATGCAGTCCATATTTTCTGCCATGTTTCGGCAGTATCCAATAAAGTGTGTAAATAGGGTTCGGGTCAAATGGCTCGAATTTTTTATATTTACACAAATTATTGGAGAAAATGTATGAAAGCAGAAGAGTTTTTAGAGGGAGAATTTCTAAAGCAGTTCAAAGACGGGCGAGAATTCATGAGCTTCATAGATCAGCTTTACAAGCGAGGGGTGGAGAAGATATTAGAAGGGGAGCTTGACAGCCATCTGGGTTACAGCAAGCACGACAAGCAGCCGAAGGCCACAACAAATGCACGCAATGGTTATGGAGAAAAGACTATTAAAAGCGAGCATGGAGAAATATCGGTAAAAGTGCCTCGTGATCGTGATGCTTCATTTGAGCCGCAGATTCTGCCAAAGCGGAGTAAGATGAGCGAAGGCATAGAGAACCTTGTTGTGTCGCTGTATGCAAAAGGCATGTCAAACTCTGACATCGAAGAGCAGTTGCGGGAACTCTATGACTTCCGGCTTCCGCCTTCGACCATATCAACAATAACGGCTCGTGTAAGCGAAGACATCCTTGCATGGCAGAACCGGTCGTTAGATGCTCTGTACACGATTGTCTGGATGGACGGCATCATGTTTAAAGTGCGGGAAAACAACAAGGTCATCAATAAAACCATATATCTGGCCGTAGGTCTGACAATAGAAGGCAGAAAAGAAGTTCTTGGGATGTGGCTTGGCCGGAACGAGACAAGCGCCTTCTGGCTCAGCGTGCTGACGGACATGCAGGACAGAGGTGTCGAGGATATTCTCATTACCTCCACTGACAATCTCACGGGCTTTACCCAGGCGATACGCTCGGTATTCCCGCAGTCCACTACGCAAATCTGTGTCGTTCACCAGATACGCCAGAGCTGCCGCTATGTGGTGTGGAAGGACAAAAAAGAGTTCACGCAGGATATGAGACTCATCTATACTGCTCCCACGCGGGAAATGGCTGAGGCCGAGCTTAAATCTTTTGAAGAAAAGTGGGGCGCTAAGTATTCCTACGCGGTTAAATCCTGGAAGGACAACTGGGATGAGTTAACCTCGTTCTTTGACTTCCCGCTTGAAATACGCAGGATTATTTACACGACAAACCTGATAGAAAATCTCAACGGGAAAATACGCAAGTATACAAAAAACAAACTCTCTTTCCCGACTGATGATGCAGTCAAAAAGTCCGTCTATCTGGCGCTGATGGAAACTACCAAAAAATGGACAATGCCCATTCGCAACTGGGGCTTGATTCTTAATCAGTTTCTGGCTATCTTTGGCGAAAGGGTCAGAATCTGATTCTAAAAAAAATCCTATTTACACACTTTGCTGTACAGTGCCAAGATATCAGCTTATTGATTTTCTTTCGACTACTTCACTTTTTCTAATTCTACTTTTCTTGCTTTCAATTTTAATTTTTGTCCATATACTTGTTATAGGCAAAATGATTAAT
>JBBSLJ010000089.1:0-1474 GCA_038255465.1 Saccharimonadales bacterium (SeqCode) | reverse complement strand
TGTGGGGTTTGTGAAATAAGGCCGTAGAGCGTTAAGTTTGAAAAAACGACTTGACAAGCAAAACGCCTACGACCATGCTCAAATTAACGAAAAAAATCCTTAACCAGCACCTCGTTCCTTACTGTACCCTACTAAAAATGTGAAAAAAATTGGGAAAGCCGATATTTGTGGTGACGAAACTACAAAAACCAGACTTTCCCATGAACCAGAGGCTCACCGACGAAATTACAAGCCTTTTAGCAAAGGCCCAAATTGTGCAGAACTTGGCAAGACAAAAATTCATTGGCCTGTTCGTATTGGGAGTAATAAAAAGCAGGAACCGGGGCGGCCCGTGCCGTACAATTTTGTGAGATTGCCCACCATCTCAATGAAGAAGCGAAAATAAGCTCCAACGAAGTTCGTATCCAGGATTTTTTCCGGGAGGTCGAGCTCGATTACAGACAAGTGGCCATGCTACTGGTCTGTCTGCTGCCTCCGGACCGGAAGCTGCGTATTTGTATTGACCGGACAAACTGGGAATTCGGAAAATGCCGCATAAACGTGCTGATGGTGATTGCGGGCTGCGGGGACTTCGAGGTGCCGCTCTACTGGGAGTTGCTCGACAACGAGGGCGGCAACTCATCGTCGGACGACCGTACTGAATTGCTTGACCTGTGCCTCGAAGTGGTGGGTAAAGGCCGGATAGGCTACATAGTCGGGGATCGTGAATTTATAGGCCATAAGTGGATCAAGTACCTGAAAGACAATGGAATAAAATTTATAATGCGTATCCCCAAACACCATACCATAGAGCGTTACGACGGGCGGGTGTTGCGGGTAGAGCAGATGGGGCTTTCTAGGGAGTCGCCTGTGATACTGAAAGACTGCCTAGTTGACGGAGTGGTGGGCGACGTGTGGGCTAAGCGCCTGGAGAACGGGGATTTTTTGTTCTTGTTTGGAACGGTCAATGCTGAGTTCATGGGGCAGCTCTACAGAAAACGTTGGACGATCGAGTCGCTTTTTCAGGCAATGAAAGGACGCGGGTTCGACCTGGAGAAGACGCACCTCAAGTCGCTCGGAAAGCTCAAAAAGCTGGTGGCCTTAGTCGGGATAGCCTATGGTGTGTGCAGGAACATGGGGGTACATCATCATGTAAAAGTGCAAAAGATAAAAAACAAGAAACACGGCTACAAAGCCAAGAGTTTCGTCAGAAAGGGCATAGATTTGATTAGGCAGTTTTTCCGTAATGAAGCCAACATGACTTTACAAGTAGAGACCACCTTGGTAGTACTTCTAAGGTGGATCAAAAGACAAATTCCTGATTATCAACCCTTAAAAATAGCTGGGTAGAGTAGACTTTCGCTTAGACAGCATGAACAGTAGGATTCATCAATTGTTGAACCAAGTAGTCGGTGAACAAACCTTGCCTGACCTGGTAGACCGTGGTCTTCATTTGCTTTGCTTTTACCTTGATAGGACTTTCGCTTAGACAGCA
>JBBSLJ010000088.1:0-1483 GCA_038255465.1 Saccharimonadales bacterium (SeqCode) | reverse complement strand
TGAGATCGCTTGGCGGTTCATGAAATACGAATGGTTCGATATCAACGCCTATCAGAGTTGGGAAACCCTTAAAAATCATGTTGAGGAAATGCTCGTAGGATTTGGTGACAAGTTTGTAATTAATTTTGCATGACTACTTACCAGTATTAATTTCTTCTTATGATTTTAAGAATAGACAACAAATGATTCAGCCAGAGCAGTCTTGCCGACGTTTCCTTTGCTGCCTGTCACGAAATGAATGTTAACCATTACAGACTTCTAATCGTTATTTGAAAAATTCTGTCGCCGCTAGTTTCTGATGCTCTTCAAGTGTCGTCGAGAAGTCTAGTTTCCTACGTTTTCTAGATGGCTTCTCAGTGCCGGGTACTTTATCCAACGATGGTTCCGCTTGATTACTGCTCTCGTTTAATACTGGTGACGAAATCTCACCAGATGGTTTTGAAATTTTGTCTGACTTTATTGGAATTTCGGTAAGGGGGGCGGTCTCGGCTACTTTATTTATCGCGACCGGATCGCGTTTTGCTTCTCCGCTGCGTTTCAGATTTCGCTGCCTGTAATAGCAGCCCTTAAAAGCAGCAAAGGATATCCTGTCCTCAAAGCTATCTTTTTTGGATAGGGCTGTGTATATCTGATTCAGGCTTCTGCCTTGACTGCGGTAATACTCTATCGTTTCCCAGTACTCTTCAATGACTTCCCTGGGCGCTCCAGCAAAGTCCAAGTCTAAAATCTTCGATTTCATCAGGTTTTTCCGCGCACAATGGTTTTATAGCACAAGAGTCTTAAAAAATGAACAACGCTGTTACAACATCGTTATTTTAACGTTACAGAACCGTTCAATAACGTTATTGAACGGTTCGATAACGTTACAGTGACGTTATTTTAACGTTACTGAACGGTTTAATAACGTTACAGTAACGTTATTTTCTGGAGGGACTGATTGGCTCTTTACAGCCCCTCCAGAAAATAGCAAGATGTGGCAAAGTGGGCCCACTACTATGAAAACTCTAAAAATTGATTGCACTGACCTTCAAAAAGATACTATCCAGCAAATTGCAAAGGCAGAAGGATTGACCATGAGCGGATACCTTCTGCGCAGTGCGCTCAGCGATTTGCACGAACGCGCCATGCTGGTAGAGCTGGTCATGTGCATGAATCAGCTCATAGAAGCGCAAGCCGTTGGGAAAGAAGTCAAAGACGACCTAAGCGCGATCGCCCAGTCTGTTTTGGACGGGGAGGCGATATCAGAGGCGAGAGCAAGAATTTCGGAGGTATGTCGGCTTGCTGATCAAAGTGACCAGAGAAGATAGCCCTGGCGATCTGTGCCGGTATGTCCTCGACCCAAGGAAACAGCCGGAGCAGGAGCAGCCGAAGCAGCGCCAGAAGAATCGAGCTAAGAAGCGTGACCGTGGTATGGAACGATAGCGAAGGCGATCGCACTCCCTGCCTTCACACATTGTCCCACTGCTACCTATCAGAACTCAAC
>JBBSLJ010000087.1:0-1524 GCA_038255465.1 Saccharimonadales bacterium (SeqCode) | reverse complement strand
ATCTATATATTTTTTCGCTTCTGGTGATGCCATATAATTTCTCCTTATTCCAACCAACTATATTCTTTAGATCATTACATTGCAAGCACCAGCATTTTAAGCTTTAATACGGACACGATGTAGTTGTGTATTAATAAAAGTCTCTAGTCCATGGTCTTGCTTCAGGCTCTGAGCCTCCCTAAGTTTTTCAGTTGCATGATTCTTGGCTGAGCGAGGACTGTCTGAGCGTAAGCGAGTTCCGCAGCCACCAAGAATTATGCAAATGGAAGACCTGGCGGAGGTTCATCGGCCTGTCAGTTTTTACGTCTCTTTTTGCGGGTTAATAGTCATTCCGTGTTGTTGCTAAAGCTTAAAAGCAGTTAAAAATACGGACAGGTTTCTTCGTCATGGGTTCGTTATTCTTGTAGGTACTAACTAAACAAGGAGAAACGAATATGACTCGAAAGAGCTGTCCGTATTGCTATTGTATCAACGTGAACAAACACGGGAAAACGCATGGCAGACAACGCTATGAATGCCAAGACTGCTACATGACATGGTCAAATCTATCACGGCAAGAAATGAGCATCAGGAAGTTGTGGCGTGAGTACGCTATGCAGGGCGCAAGTATCGCTACGCTCGCAGAACGACGCCACAAAAGCCCTGCAACAATCCGAAGGGTCATTGCTGGTTACTGCGTTGAGAATTGGTTGTCCAGGCCACGACCAGTCACGGTCATTCTGGACGTTACCTACTTCAAGGGTTTTGGCGTACTAGTAGCGTACGATCCTTATGCCAAGCAAACCAAAGGCTATGACAGAGTACTATATTATGCTGTACTTGACGGCACGGAACGAACCCGGGATTACGACATCGCAACAGATACAATTGAGTCAATGGGCTTCAAGATTCAGGCGGCCGTCATAGACGGTCGCCGTGGCGTACGGCAGATGCTGGAGCGCAAGGGTATCCCAGTGCAGCACTGCCAGTTTCACCAGCTGCTTACCATAACCCAGTGCTTAACGAAGCGACCCATAATCCTCCAGAATAAAGAGCTAAGGTGCATTGCGTTGATGCTCACCCGAGCCACCAAAGACGAGTTTACAGCTGCCCTAGACGAATGGTATGCCGATCACGGAGACTGGCTCAAAGAACGTACATATGACCCAACAACTGGCCGTAAACGTTACCAGCACGAACGGACACGGCGAGCTTACTTTAGTCTGCAAAGAAATCTGAACTACTTGTTTACCTGGCAGGATGAAGATCTCAGAAACCAAGGCATTCGAATTCCCAATACAACCAACTCACTGGATGGTCAGTTTGGTGTTTGGAAGCGACGCATTAACAAACACCCAGGAGCCTCAAAACAACGAATAATTACGATGCTCCGTAGTTTCTTCTCTGAGGGAACAGATTAGGAAAACAACATTATTTGAGTATTAACCCCTTTTTGCTGATACAAAAAGAGACTGACGGTTAAGCGGGTCAGTCCGCTTAGATACAATGCAGCTAAGGCTGCAAAGAAAATTACTTGCTAAGCTT
>JBBSLJ010000086.1:0-1596 GCA_038255465.1 Saccharimonadales bacterium (SeqCode) | reverse complement strand
TGTCAACGGTAACTGAAAACTGACCCACTTACCGCTAAAAACGGTAAATGAAAATTGACCCACCCAGTTTAATTTACGATTTCTTGGGGCGGGGCAATGCCCGCGTTTCTTTTATTTTTTAGTCGATAGCTCTCTCCTGCAATTTGCGTGATGTGGGCATGATGGAGCAGCCTATCCAATAGCGCTGCCGTAAGGGTAGTGTCGTCAGCAAAAGCGTTTGACCATTGCGAGAACGGTAAATTACTGGTGACGATGATGCTGCCATGCTCGTAACGTTTGGCGATGACGTTAAAGAATAAATTGGCTTCTTCACGGCCGAAGGGTAAATAACCAATTTCATCAATGACTAATAATTTCGGACTGAGAACACTGCGCTTAAGGTACGAATCTAAACGCCCTTGCGCCTTGGCTGTTGATAGCTGAAGCATCATATCGGCGGCGGTAATAAATCGTGTTTTGTGTCCGGCTAAAATGGCCTTGTAGGCAAGGGATATTGCCAAGTGACTTTTACCAACGCCACTTGGACCCAACAAGACAATATTCTCCGCTCGCTCCACAAACCCTAAGCCCATGAGCTCTTGTAACTGCTTTTTAGGCGCGCCACTGGCAAACTTAAAGTCATAATCTTCAAAGCGTTTGACGGCGGGAAGTCCCGCAAACTTCAGTAACGTTGAACGTGTTCGTTCTGATTTTGCTTCAAGCTCCATTTGTAATAGCTGCTCTAGAAAGTCGGCTAAGGTTTTTTCTTGCGCACTGGCTCTATCGGCCATCGCGGACCAACCATTACCGATGACATCCAACTTCAGTGCTGTGCAGGCATCAACAATACGTTCGTGTTGTAGGTTCATCAGCGAACCCCCAACAATTGATCGTAAACACCGAGCGGATGCTGATAGCTCTCAAAGGGTAATGGCGTTTTATTATCGGTCATCGCCGGCGTCGTGTTGATGGGTATGTGCGGGAGGGGTTGCAGTACAAAGCGCTCTTCCTCTAAACGAATCTGCGGCTTGACGTTCGTTGTGCCATGAATGCGTTGATGAGCAACATCGGCAAGCCAAGGACCAATATACGCATTAGCCACTTCCACCGTCAGCTCCAGTCGAGCCTGATGTAAAGTGGCGGCCAACGGGGTAATGAAACTGTGCTTGAGATAGGAATTAAAGCGCTCGACCTTGCCTTTGGTTTTGGCCCGATACGGTTTGCATACTCGAGGGCTGTAGCCATAGGTCTTGGCTTGATCGAGAAGTTTCTGATTCCATTGATGCTCGCCATCACCATACGCATTACGCTGCAGCATGATGCATTTAGCATTATCGAACAGCAGTTTTTTAGGAACGCCACCGAAGTAATCAAAAGCGCCCTCGATACCGGCAAGCCAGTCTTCCTGTTTCTCAGAATCACTGAACTTAACGTAACTGGCACGACTGTAACCAAGGGTAGCTACGAACGCTTTGATCGTTCTTTTACCGCGCTTAATGGTTGTAAAATCAACCTGCAGTTGTTCGCCCGGTTCCGTTTCAAATCGAATAACAGGATCAATGGGAACGGTTTTAAATTCCCGAATATAACTCTTTATCGTCGAAATAGAGCCCAAAT
>JBBSLJ010000085.1:0-1598 GCA_038255465.1 Saccharimonadales bacterium (SeqCode) | reverse complement strand
TTAGTGCATTGACATATCTACAATAAACACAAGTCAAATTGCTAGGAGTAGTCATCATGAAAACAGCAACCCAAAAAAGTATTGTAATTTTTGGCTATGTCACCGTTAAATGTTGAAAATCACCTAGGGCAGCATTGAGCAGGGTTTCTGGTGTGAGTTGACTGTGCTGTTCAAAAGCTCGCCGCCAACCCAGATAGTTTGGCAAGTATTTGGTCGCCACGCCGTTAAAGCGCTCGAGCCCCTGTTTAAATCGACTATGATAAGCATTGACATTTTGTACGTGATAAGCGCCACGAACTCGCTGACCTTGGCTAAGATTGACGACTTCGTGACTGATGCCTTCTGTCATGCAAAAGGTCTTGTAGGTCGGATTAGCATCACTGACCAGAAGGGCATCCGTGTCTAGTGTCGGCTTTAGGGCGGTGACAAGAAGTACCTTGGTGAGCGGTCCGTTACCGGTTACGAAATCCAACGTTTGCCCCGAACGATCACGAGCTACCAACACACAGACCTGTTCTGCAGAGATCCCTCGTTGTGTGGCGCTACCGCCTCGCTTGCGTGCCTTACGGCCAAGGCTCCGCTTGCCTTTATTAGATTCGAGTATATATGTTTCATCGGCTTCGGTAATGCCGTGAAGCTTAGCGGGACGATCCTGAGTAATCCAGCTCAAAAAACGATGCCGCCAGCGGAAACTGGTGTTGCGATGTATGTCGGTATTGGAAGCAGATTGGCGCACTGTTAGTGATTGCACCATTGTGGCGAGGTAGTTCAGCCATTTTGACTTGTCGCGAAGATGAGCCAGCGGCGTACCCGTGAGGGCATTGAAGGTTTTGCCGCAGTGTTTACAATAATAACGTTGTAACCCACTGGCCCAGCCGTGACGGTATAATTCTACATTAGTACAATGCGGACAGGAGCCTTTAGTATCAAAACTAGCTTCAATCAATTCGATGACTCTAAGTCCGTCAGATTGTCGATTTAATGTGGCACTCAGCACTTTGCGCTGATGATGATCTAATTCACCCATAGCTGTAAGTAATTCCATAAATTCAGCGTTTCTCATAATGATCTCCCATTAATATCATAGCTAAACCATTAGATACTAAGATAATTGTAAAATTCCACAATTAACGATGACATAGCCATTTTGATTGTGTCATAAGGGCACCTCTAAAAATTCAAGCTAAAAAGTGGAAAATCATATCGAAACTCCTGGTTAAATCAGCATAACATGTTGTTATTAATGTATAATACTTAAATTATATACTTTGACGCGGGATTCAATCATGCAGTCAGGTTTTTTTGATCTTGATAATCGATATGATCAGCTAAGCAAGCTGAAAGATCCGCTTGTAGAACTAAATCAGATTATTGACTGGCGTCTATTTGCAGACCTTCTCGCTGAAACCACCACAAAGCCCAGGAAAAATGCAGCGGGACGCAAGCCTTTTGATCGGGTAATGCTTTTCAAGATGCTGATATTGCAAAGAATGAATAATCTGTCAGATGATCGGTTAGAGTACCAGGTTAGAGACCGATTGAGTTTTATGAGGTTCTTGGGACTTGGCTTATCTGGAACAGTACCTGATGCAAAAACT
>JBBSLJ010000084.1:0-1618 GCA_038255465.1 Saccharimonadales bacterium (SeqCode) | reverse complement strand
TTCGATGATTGGAGATGGCGATTTTATGGGTGTATCGTCCGAGGTATTCAATAACATGTTCGGGTTTGGCAAACACGTTGTTGGCATGAACAACCCAGTCGGTTTTAAAGAGACTGTTGTAAAAAGGTTTATCAAGCACCATTTCAGAAGCACGTAAGGCTGCCACCATCCGCGCGCGGAATACCGAGCTCAGGGACTTGGTAGGAAATAGATACTTGCCCTTATTGCGAGCCACCTTCCAATAGCCTGCCTTTGTTATTCCACCACCGGGCACGATACAATGGAGATGTGGATGGAGCGAAAGATTTTGTCCCCACGTATGGAGGATACAAATCATGCCGGTATCTGCGCCCAGATGTTTAGGATCTTGGCCAAAAGATTGGATGACACTCCAGGCGATTTTAAAGAGCAGGTTATAAATGAGGGTTGGTTTGTATAAGCATAATTTGTTAAAGGGTTCGGGCAATGTAAACACCACATGAAAATAAGGCACAGGCAGGAGTTCATCCAGGCGGGCGTGTATCCAACGTTCACGTTGGATCTGCTGGCACTTGGGGCAATGTCGATTGCGACAAGAGTTATAGCTAATGCGTATATGGTTACAGTTGGTACACACATCGATATGCCCACCAAGCGCAGCAGTACGGCAACGCCGAATGGCGTTAAGAGTTCTGAGTTGCCAGGTGTTGAACTGAGATGAAGTACCAATGGTATTCCAATGATCGTTAATCACCTGTGCCACATCAAATGCGGGCTTCATGGCGATTACGGTTTAGTATACAGTCGATCGAGTGGTGAGAAAGGTACTTGTCGTCCTTGTTGGGCAACATGCAGATAGATCATAGTTGTTTCTATATGTGCATGGCCTAATAGTTCTTTAATGGATACGATGTCGAGGCCTTCTTCAAGCAGATGCGTTGCGTATGTATGGCGCAGGGTATGTACGGTAACGTGTTTTTGAATAGATGTTTTTTTAGTGGCCTCACGGATTACCCATTGTACACCTCTGGAAGAAAAAGGTTCATGATGATCTTTACCATTGAAGAGCCATTGGTTAGGATGCTCGGCATCGAGATATGTTTTTAAACCACGTGCGAGATGATTGCCTATTGGCACGTATCGATCTTTACGTCCTTTACCGCATCGCACATGCATCATGTTTCGTTGAAAGTCTACATCTTTGATCATGAGCGCCCGGGCTTCAAAGCACCGGAGCCCACAGCCATAGAGTAAGGCAATGAGTACGCGGTGTCGAAGGAGTGTAGGTGCGTTGATGAGTTCTTTCATCTCCTGTTGTGAAAGTACGACAGGTAATTTTTGATCGCGCTTTAAGTGGGGTAAGCGGATGGCACGATCATCACGGCCTTCACAACGGTATAGAAATCGCATACCATATACGGTATGTTTGAAGAAGGATTCCGATGGCGTGCGATTTGTTTTCTTTACAGCCAGAAGGTAATCTTCAATCTGTTCGAGGTCCAGGTCGATCGGATTTTTATTAAAGTGTAAAGCGATGTGGGATACATCGCATGTAGTTGTTGAGCGTAGAGATGCTCTTACCAGAAACGATAATCTTTTTTTCAAGGCGTTTGTAGAGGTCTTTAAAACCTGTTACCTT
>JBBSLJ010000083.1:0-1621 GCA_038255465.1 Saccharimonadales bacterium (SeqCode) | reverse complement strand
CTACTGATAGTGTATGTATTCTAACTCTCAAGCACTGTAAGCGAGCGCACATTTGTAAACCGTTATGGCCGCCAAACAGAAATGGTACTATGGAATGGTTCAGCACGAGAATTATGGCAAAGACCCACCAAAATCAAATTTATAATCTAGAACTACACGATGCATATACTGAGCTGCACAGCCAGGTTGAAGGGTTAGATGATGGCGAGGCTAAAAAGCGGCTCCAAAAATACGGCCCTAACAAGCTATCCGTAGAAAAAACATCTCTCTGGCGACAAATTATCGAGCCATTTACCAGCTATTTTGTCATTGTCATCATCGTTGCGGCTCTCATAAGTGTCTTTGAGCAACAGTGGTTTGAAGCAATTATTATTAGCATCATCATACTTATAAATGCGGTTATCTATTATTTCCAGCAGTTTTCAGTTAGCCGCGTTTTAAAAACACTCAGTGAACAAGATAAACAATACGTTAAAGTTATCCGCGATGGTGCGGAGGTAAAACTAGCCAGTGAACTAATCGTCCCTGGTGATATGGTGCATCTCTCAGAAGGCATGAAAGTGCCTGCTGACGGGCGTATTGTAGATGCCAACCATTTGCAGTGTGACGAATCAGTCCTCACCGGTGAGTCATTGCCTGTCCATAAACATGCTGGCGCCATATCTGGTAAAAAGGCTATATACGACCAAGACAACATGATGTTTAAGGGGACGTATATAAAGGGCGGAACGGGGCTGTTGCTGGTAACTCAGACGGGTAATAATACGCAGTTGGGGTCTATCAATACGCTTGCTTCACAAGCTGACAAGGGTAAAACTCCCATTGAGCGTAAAATAGATGATCTAACTAAAAAACTTCTCATTGGAATAATTATTGCCAGTTCAATTGTATTTGTTGTCGCGCTGTATAGAGGGATAGAGCTAGACGAGGCAATCAAGTTCACACTCAGTCTTACTGTTTCAGCTGTGCCGGAAGGCTTGCCGGTGGCTATGACACTCGTCTTATTGTTTAGCGCCCGGCGGATGGCCAAGCAAAAAGCGCTTGTTAAAAAAATATCCGCTATGGAGACATTGGGTGCGGTCACGCTGATCGCAACAGATAAGACAGGTACAATCACTCAAAATAAGCTGGCGGTATCGGATACCTACACCCCGCTAAAAGACACATCCGCATTCCATGAGGCAGTAAGGGCGAGTTTGAATGGAGACGAGGATTCAGCCGAAGATCCACTAGACGTTATTCTGCATAATTCAATAGCGCGCATTAAAATACCAAAAAGCTGGAAGCTTGAGAAAGAGTTTCCGTTTAACCAGCAGCTGCGTTTGAGTGGAACGGTATGGAAGCATTCAAACGGATATGTTTTGCATGTCAAAGGCGCTCCAGAACAGATTTTGTATCACGTAAAAAAAGGTAAAAACCACAGTGATGCTGAAGCTGCCTTAAAGAGTTTTACTGGCAAGGGGTTTCGAACAATTGGGTTTGCTCATAAGTCTATCAAGAAGGTGCCCGAGCGATTGGACCACAAAGCGCTCGCATCCCTTGAATTAGACGGCTTGGTAGCCTTCAGCGACCAGCTGCGCAAGCAAGTACACACGTCTATAGACGAAGCTCACGCGGCTGG
>JBBSLJ010000082.1:0-1656 GCA_038255465.1 Saccharimonadales bacterium (SeqCode) | reverse complement strand
CTGTTGTTTGGATGATGCGAAGAAGTTGTATTCTGGATTTGATCTGGCAAGCGCAATGACCTCAGTGAGTATGACCATCAATGGGCCAGCGCCGATGTTGTTGGGCTTTTTTATGAATGCTGCGATTGACCAACAGTGCGAACTCTATATTACGGAGAACGGATTGGAAAAGGAAGTCGAAGCTAAAATAGAAAACCTTTTTAAACGAGACGGGAATAAAGACTTTGTAAGACCAAAATATATATGCCAAGATGGCCAAGCTTATCATCCTCCCTTGGGGAGTGCAGGAGGTGGGACTTTACCAGAAGGAAACAACGGTTTAGGCTTGATGCTTTTAGGCGTGACAGGCGATCAAGTGCTGCCAGCTGATATCTATGAAGATATCAAGACCAAAACAATTGCGCAAGTAAGAGGCACGGTGCAGGCGGATATTTTGAAGGAAGACCAAGCACAGAACACCTGTATCTTTTCTACGGAGTTTGCCTTGCGATTGATGGGAGATGTGCAGGAGTATTTTATTGAGAACAATGTTCGTAATTTTTATTCGGTGTCTATCTCTGGGTATCATATTGCTGAGGCTGGGGCGAACCCGATTACGCAATTGGCATTGACCTTGTCGAATGGCTTTACCTATGTGGAATACTATCTGTCGCGGGGTATGGACATTAATAAGTTTGGCCCTAACTTGTCGTTCTTCTTTAGTAACGGCATTGACCCAGAATATGCAGTGATAGGACGTGTGGCGCGGAAGATTTGGTCGAAAGCCATGAAAAATAAATATGGCGCCGATGAACGTGCACAGATGCTGAAATACCATATCCAAACCTCTGGACGTAGTTTGCATGCGCAGGAAATTGACTTTAATGACATCCGTACGACGCTTCAGGCCTTGTATGCGATTTATGATAACTGTAACTCCCTTCATACGAATGCCTATGATGAAGCGATTACCACGCCTACCGAAGAGTCTGTACGACGTGCGATGGCGATACAGTTGATTATCAATAAAGAATTGGGCTTGGCGAAAAACGAAAACCCAATACAAGGCGCGTTTATCATTGAAGAGCTGACGGATTTAGTAGAAGAAGCTGTGCTTTTGGAATTTGATAGAATTACCGAACGTGGTGGTGTGCTTGGTGCGATGGAAACGATGTACCAACGCAGTAAGATACAGGAGGAGAGTCTGTATTATGAAACCTTGAAGCATAATGGCGAATTCCCAATTATTGGCGTCAATACCTTTTTAAGTAGTACTGGGTCACCGACGATACAACCGAAAGAAGTGATTCGTGCGACGGAAGCCGAGAAGCAATTTCAGATACAGACTTTGGCACACTTGCATGCTGCCCATGATACGGATGCCTTGTTGAAAGACTTACAGCATAGAGCGATACATAACGAAAATATCTTTGCTGCTTTGATGGAGGTCTGTAAAGTGTGCTCGCTTGGGCAGATTACAGATGCGCTTTTTGAAGTAGGAGGGCAGTATAGGAGAAATATGTAAGCAGATCACCAAGTTTTCCTTTTCGGAAAACTTGTGTGAGTCGCTTATCCCGCCCCTTGGCGGGATCTTCAAAAGCTATATCTCGCTACCATTCCAAATCTCCTTTTCGCGAAGCTTGTGTGAGTCGCTTATCCCGCCCCTTGGCGGGATCT
>JBBSLJ010000081.1:0-1658 GCA_038255465.1 Saccharimonadales bacterium (SeqCode) | reverse complement strand
AGTAACTGTTTATGCCCCAAACTGTAGCTGCTGAAAAGAAAACAGTCATTATCAATCGGTAGGTTGTAAACTCTATTCCTGCAACTTTAAATAAGTATCCTTTCTTCAATTTTTTTATTTATTGGTTACACCCAACTACTGGCTAAACGGAGTTCGTTCCGCTTATCACGCCTTTGAATAAACGTGTAGGACCTAGTTTTAAGATAATCATTTCTTCTGGTCCACTCCAATGCGCCCATTTTCCTTTCAATATAAGGTTTTATACTACGGTACATTTTTACATAATAATGGTTTTTGCCCCTTGCCCCACGTCTTGAGATAGTTAAGAAGGTGTTGCAGGAAATGTGCAAAAGTCTGCAGGTGGTTCTGCCACAAGTCCAGTCCATACCTGAAGACGCTCATTTCAGGGGAACCATGGCTTTTAATGCCAATTTGTCGCTTGTACTTCTTTAGCCCGTAAACTACTGCCAAGGTATAGGCCAGCACCAGTGCGGCCATCATCATCTCTACCCTGCCAGGTGTCTTCACATTGAGGCACTCCACCTGAAAGCCGTTGCTTTTCAGGTGTTTGAACATACTCTCTATCCTGTACCTGTACCCATAGCCCTCCATGGCCAAAGCAGGCGTTACGGTAGATATCAGGCGAAGAAACTCAATCTTGCCGGCTCTGCTCCTGTAAGCCTTCAGCACGTAATAATAGGCATGCCCGTCAAGGGTGAAGGTTTTCCACACCAGCTTGCCGACCTGGGCTTTGGCTTTGTTCTCCAGCTTGCCCACCGACTTGCCCTTAAGCTCCAGCTCGTGCTGGTAATTGCCTTTCCGCAGGCGGATGACAAACGCTATACCCGCCTGCCGCAGTGTCTCAAACCACTGAATGCCAACATACTCTCTGTCTGCCAGCAGTATTCTGCCTTTCAGGTGGAGAGCTTTGCGGGCCATCCACAGCAGCAGCTTGCGCTCCCATTGGCTGGAGATGCCCAGCTTCCCCAAATCCTGCCACCAGATGGGGATGCTCACCCCTTGGTAAAGCACGCTCAGCGTGAGGAAGTGGCGTTTCAGGCCTCCCCATTTCCAGGAAGTGCCATCCAAAAGGAGATAACGGCTCTTTTTCTCCAATAGCGCTGCCGCTGCCTGCACCATGCCTACCCATGTTTGCCTATCTGAGTCTCCCAGCTTGAGCCAGCGCTTGAGGCGCTGATAATGGGAACGCGGGTCTGTGGCCGTGTTGCCAAGCAGCTTGCCTACTGACCCTTTCATTTTCCAGAGGCTTACCGTCTTCTCTTCCAGTAACAGGCAAACCATCAAAAGCGTATTCTTTACCTGGGAGGCTTTCCAGTCCGGAACTAATTCCTTGAATTTATCTAATAAGTGAGTGTACATAACTTGTCAGTTTGGTCCAACTCTATAACAAGTTTTTGTGCCTCACTTATTCATTTTGTACCGTAGTATAATAAGGTTTATTACAGATTATCCAGCGGGCTCTGGATTTTATCTTAAGCATACGTGGTGATATGGACGTAAATCACGCCGCTGTTTGGGGCCTTCCGCAGGGCGAATCCAAACTTTAAATGAACCAGGAGGAACTCCGGTCCGGGCAGATTACCTTATCCTTAAAGGTAACCTAAGTTACGCAAATATGAGAAAACTTAGTTTCTCTT
>JBBSLJ010000080.1:0-1659 GCA_038255465.1 Saccharimonadales bacterium (SeqCode) | reverse complement strand
CTCGGTTCGCTAACGCTATCAGCAGCGTTTTTCATCTTCAAGCGATCTATCTGTAGCGTATAACTATTTCTTATTCCGCTATCCATAGTAGGCACTTGAGAAACCAGACACTACCTGTGAAAAATGAGCGAACCGAGGGATTAGAGGCGTTTGCCCTCTAAATTAAGAAATAGGCAGTCTTTCTGAAAGACTCAGAAAGGTGGAATAGCTGGCACCCTCAAGCAGTGCTTTCAGTTCCTCAATGTAGTCA
The DNA here is from genome assembly GCA_038255465.1 of Saccharimonadales bacterium (SeqCode). Taxonomy (GTDB): domain Bacteria; phylum Patescibacteriota; class Saccharimonadia; order Saccharimonadales; family JACDFO01; genus JACDFO01. The sequence goes on along the minus strand of JBBSLJ010000080.1, from coordinate 1,409 downwards.
GACTTTAGCTTACTAGGCAGACTGCTTGTGAATCGGAAAATATAATCATTAACCACTTCTGATTCAAAGTAATCATCTGCTCTGTCATATCTCTCGATATACAAGTAGCCATTCTCAAAAGCTTGCTCAACCGCCTGAATCAGTTTCAGGAGCAACCCTCCAATTTCTGAAGGTAGCTTGTCCCACAAGCCTCTGAGCTTTTCTAGCTGTTCCAGCAGCTTCTCTGTGAACCGACTAGGCTCATACAGTAGTCTGTCATCATCGAGAATGGCGTCAATTGCCTTGGCCACTTTTTTGAACATAGCTTTGGCTTCCTTTTGGCTTGCAAACTGAGCGTTGATAGCATCAAAAAAGGTCTGAGGAGCTAGCTTTAAGACTAAGTTCATCAGCTCCTCTTTAGTAAGGCTTTGCAAGTAATTTTCAATGTTTTCCGTGGAACTGGGTGGTTTCATATCAGTGCCGCCCGAGCAAGATCGAGTATTAGAACGCATACTCTACCTGAGTATTCTACGTGCTGACTGAGACCTGATACAAGCATTTATATGACTGCAAAAAAAACTTTTCGATCACACTCCCACTGTCAAAAAAACGGTCGTTTTTTGAGTAGTTTTTATGTACCAACTAACTTCACTAACGGCATCCGATACATAGGCGTATTATGAAAAAGATGGATTGCCCACTGCGCTAACAGCGGGACTTTCAGCAGTTTCCTTAACACCAAGGTACTATGCCTACCTCTCAAAGCTTACCGCCTGATAATTCGCCTGCGCCACCCAAGGTGGGTGATCGCCTCATCGTCACTTACGCAGACCGGGATTTTGAAGTCATTATCATTGACCCCGATGGACTAGGGAAGAGTCAGCCATCCTTTGGTCTGGGCTTCAATATGGCTCAGCAGTACATCGGCATCCCCTAGCAGACGCTGACAGATAGGGTGACAGGAAAAGGCGTAGACAAGTACCTACAGAGCCCATCTGGCAAGGCTTTTAGGGTGACCGGAATCTTGGGATCTGACGGCAATAATTACACCGTCATGGAGGCTGGTGACTGATTCGATTTGGCGACTAATATCTTCGTAAATCCTGGAACAACTCACAAGGCTAGCAAGGAAAAAGTAGCCAACTTTCTGCGATGGTTCGCGATCACCGGCTTCTATTCGTCAGCGAATATAGCGCTAAATTGAACTCTTACTGATTATACTCTCGACGGCTAATGACTGGACTTTTGAGAGACCAGAACCCTAGTAGCAGTAGGACTAGCTAGTTCATTTTTGAGCCGTCGGCAGTATAATGACTTTGGCATCTACTTACATTTCGGATTTGTCAATATTGCAATACTTTTACCCACCTAATTTTTCAGAATCCATCCGCTGTCTGAATTTCATCTGTGTCATTCTGATGGCTTCATCG
>JBBSLJ010000079.1:0-1740 GCA_038255465.1 Saccharimonadales bacterium (SeqCode) | reverse complement strand
TATCATCGGACTGTGTGGATCTTCGTCAGTTTCGCATTTGACATGGTGTTTACGATGTATAGCCACCCATTCTTTGGTGACTATTCCGGTGGTAAGCCATAACCAAAAACGAAAGCAATGGCTAACAATGAGATGCAGCTTCAGTGAGTGATGCGTCTGATTACGGTGGAGAAAAATTGTCACGGATACGGTGGTCATGTGCGTCATGATCAGCGCAACTAACACATAGCCCCACCACGGAAGTTCAATCAGGCCAAGTTAGATAAATTATTGCATATTAAATCACTACTGTCCCGTTAACATCTAATTGAGGCGGCCTGATTTGCCCTGAATTGGTATAATAAGTTTGCTTATAACTTGTTGAACCAGCATAGGAAACCAGTCCATGTCACATTATAATACGATCTTTTCACAAATACTAAAATTTGTACCGAGACATGAGTTTGAGACTCTGGCAAAAGAACATCATTCAGGTCGTTCATTCCGCACTGCATCTAGATGGTCGCAGTTTGTGACCTTGGCGATGGCACAATTGGCAGGACGGAAGAGCTTGCGAGATATTGTTGAAAATATCTCAGTCCAGGCGCATCGTCTCTATCATCTGGGTAGTGTGAAGTTGACTCGTTCCAACTTGTCTCGCATCAACGAAGATAAACCTTATACGTTGTATGAATCCCTGGCAGGGAAGTTATTAAGTCGTTGCCAGGGAATGGCACCAGGCCACAATTTTCGTTTCAAGAACCCACTCTATTCATTGGATGCTTCTACCATAGACCTTTGTTTGTCGGTCTTTCCGTGGGCAAATTTTCGCACGACAAAAAGCGCCATTAAGCTTCATGTCGGATTGAATCACAGCGGCTATCTTCCTGAGTTTGTCGCCATTACGGAAGGCAAGACCAGTGATATTGAGATTGGCCGTACACTGCAATTTCCCCAAGGCAGCATTGTAGCTGTTGACAGGGGGTACTGCGATTACGGTTGGTACAACCAATTGACAGAGAAAAAGATATTCTTTATTACTCGCCTCAAATCCAACACTAAATTCAAGGTTGTCAGCCGTGAGCCGGTCTTGAAGTACAAAGGATTGAGCAGTGATCAAATCATCAAGTTCACTGGTTTGAAGTCAGCAAAAGAATGCCCAACTCAGTTGCGGCGTATCGGTTACCGAGACAAAGAAACCGGCAAACATTATGTGTTTCTAACCAACAATTTCAAGCTATCAGCCAAAACCATTGCTGATATCTATAAGGCACGCTGGCAGGTAGAGCTGTTCTTCAAATGGATTAAACAGAATCTGAAAATCAAGACTTTTGTTGGGACAAGCAAGAATGCAGTCATGACTCAGGTTTGGATCGCTGTATGCGTATATTTGCTATTAGCATTCATCAAATTTCAGTCAAAAATGAGCAAAAGCATGCAACAAATTCTGCGATTATTACAGCTCAATTTGTTTGAAAAACGTGACCTCATGGCTTTATTGCGTGGGGATCCACTCATAGATAAAAATGCTAACAATTGCCAGATGGACTTGCTGTGAAAGTTAACGGGACAGTAGTGAGTAGCAAACGCAAAAAAGGCTGGGTTATTTGCCATCAGCACAATTTGCACAGCAATGTTTTTCACATCTACTCGCTACATAATCACATGGAGTCCATATTTGGCGACATACCGCAGAGTTCTTTAAATATAAAAGTCAATATGTTCGATAGCGCACTGAACCGGTAGCAGATTTAGCGTACT
>JBBSLJ010000078.1:0-1788 GCA_038255465.1 Saccharimonadales bacterium (SeqCode) | reverse complement strand
TTATTAGTTAAGTTACCTATAGTTATATTAACCTTGTTTTACTAACACTTTTATTTCTGTTCAGCTATTTCCTATAGCTGATTTGAACAAGCGCTTGAGTCGGTCGTTGTGAACCACACACGCCCTCAAGTGCCGAGAGTACCTGTTGAGCCTAGCTCTGGAGGTACATCGTGTCAGATTAAAAGTCGAAGTTTGCACTGCAAACTGCTGAGTCGACTGCTAACATTGCAGTCCTCGGCACACTCCTTATTCGAGCGTTCCTGGCCCTACTGCCAGTTGAACGCGTTGCTGACTAGTTGAGGAACGGTAGTGCCTCACCGCAGTCTGTGGAAGCACCAATTGCGTAGCTGAAGCAGATCGGTGTTGACGGTCCATCCCACAGTCGAGAACCGACGTTGGTGGTCTTTTGGAGGTCAAGGCATATCGGTCTGCAAACAGCTGGTGGATTCGACATCCAGCGACCCGATAGGTTGATTGTTGGCGGCAGCTTTCTTAGGAAAGGTCTGTCGTGATCAGAGAGTCTCGGACCGGTCATTCCGATAACGGGCCCGGTACGAGCAGCGGAACGGAGTGTTTACAAACCCCTGGAATTTACCACTCCTTTTAGTGCGCTGTAAGTGCTAGGTTTTACCTACGTTACGAACAGTGCCAACAACCGGTACGGGTAGTAATCCTAACTACCTCGTTAGCTGCAGTAAACTCAATTTCCAAAGTCAATTACGACGGAAAAGCGAGTCGCCAACGTTCCAAAACGTGGCGCTGCAGCACCCACATCTACTGGGAAATTGGGTGCTAAGCGAGTGCACTCTACGTCTCGTGCGTCAACTAGTACGCCTACGTTTTACTAGTAATTCAGGGATTTAAGCGTCATAAACAAACGACGTGCCCTATAGTTAGTTTGTTACTATATAAATACCAAGACAAGCTTTTAAAGTCCCGTCCTACGTTTGGGACTCGGTAATTTACGATATTGGAGGCAATTTTCCGATTTTGGTTGTGGTTGTTGACGGTATCGACATTTCTTGTTTCGGGCCAGGTCAAAGCGCTTTAAGCCAACCGCAAGTTGCTAAACTAGTCAGTATTATTGTATTATACGTAATACTGTCTTTAGTTGTGTATTTGCGTACTGAAAAGCGTTCTCTTTGCTCTATTCTCATCGTCACCTAGCGTACTCGTTACTATCGTTAACAAAGTACCCCTAGAACCCCTATTTACTATCTTATCGATTCTATAACCTAACTTTTAGAGTCTTTAGTAGTCCTATAGCGGTAGTTACGCTTGTGTAGCCGGCAAGATGCCCGCCATGACGCGTACAGCGGCCAAAGCAGTTCGTAATCGCCTTGTTAGCACAATGCTCGACTCGGAGAACGATACAACTTTTTCTGACGCTTTGGCCCAACTAGACATCAACGAATACGAAGATTTGGCGTCCATGTTGCCTGATGATATTGAGACGCTAGAAATAGAGCGTCCGTCTGCAACTGAAGGTCAACCTCCTATTCGTGCGGCTATGACACGAGGAAGCAAAAGAAAGGTATTGTTACTCGTAAAATGGATGACAATCAAGAAACAAGAGAAACCTGAAGGCATGTCCGAGGATGATTGGAACGCCCTAACCGTGGCAGACTTTAACGAGTTTAGAGCTAATATAGATCCTTTTAGTTCTAATCCTAGTCTACCTAGTCCTAGTGTTGTCCCTATGGGTAACGCCCCTTTAACAGCTGTAGAATCTAGCAACAAACTTGAACTAGACTCGTTTAAACGTGGTATCAAACGAGATGCAGCTAT
>JBBSLJ010000077.1:0-1800 GCA_038255465.1 Saccharimonadales bacterium (SeqCode) | reverse complement strand
CCAGCAGATTGTACTACTGTTTTCGTACCTTTTTCAGCAGCAGATTCGAGAATTTCTTGAACGCCTTTCCTGAATAGAGCTTCACCGCCCTGTTTAATAATCTGTTCAGCAGCTTCAGTACCGCCAGTTTTAACTGCCTGTTTCAATAATGCCTTAGTTGTCTGCTTGGCGATTGCCTTTGCACCTTGTTTAACTACAGCCTTACCACCAGCTTTAAGTGGAATACCGACACCTGGGATAGCGACGTTTAAAAATGTTTCAGCAGATTGAAAAGCTACCTTCTTGGCATCAACTTTTTGAGAAGCAGCTAAGTCGTCTTGAATCTGCTTGTCGCCAGGAGCTTGTTTAGCTTTTAAATCAGCCGTTTCTTTATTGGAGCGAGCAACGTATTCATCCCATCTCTTTTTACCAGCAGCATCTAATTTGGTAGCATCTTCCGCATTGCCAAGGATTTGATTCCTTTCCTTGGTGTGGCGTTCATTCAGAGCCATAGATTCTTTAGTGTTTGCTGCTTGAGCATTAGAAGCTGCCTGACCACGGGCAACATCACCTAAACCTTGCCACGAACCAACAGCGGTGTCTTTGACATCGAGTGCTGCATCTTTAATGAAATTACCAATACCACCGACGATATTGCCAGCTTTGTCCTTAACAGATTCCTTGGACTGAGCTTCTTTTTTCTTTTTTTCTTCTTGGTCAGCAGTCTGTTTTTTCAGGGTATCAGCATTATAGGCCGCATCTTCTTCTCGTTTACGACGAGCTTCAGTAAAGCCTGATACGGTATCTTTTTTCTTGTAGCGAGCGTTTGGGTCAACGGAAGCCATAAATTAGCTCCTTATTTGTAATCCCACCAGTATTTGTCGTTCGCAAATTTCCAGTATTTGTCGTGGAAACTCTTGTAATCGCCATATCCTGATGAAACCCATTGTTGTTTTAATGCGTTATAAGTACCAGGAGAAACCTTACCATCATTGCCAGCACCCTTGGCTAGTTCTGAAGCGAATAACTCTTGATTACTTGGACCTTTTGAACCAGCAGCACTCGCAGCACGATTAGCTGCACCCTGTCCAGCTTCAAAGCGACGATTCTTTTCTGCTTCAGCAGCAGAGTTTTCTCGTTGTATGCGGTCCTGTTCAGCTTGGAAGGCTCGTTGTCGTTCAGCAGCGTCCCAACTATTCTTATTACTGATGTCACCCTCACGGATGTTCGTAGCTGTATCAAAGGCAGACTTGCCAAGGTCAGCTTTCTTACCAAGGAGGTTAGAACGAGTAGATGCAATGGTCGCCTGTAGTTGCGCCAAAGCAGGAAGATAGGTTCCAGCGGTATATTGAGCTTCTTCATTTGGTGAGAAACCAGAAAAGAACATCCCTTTATCTTGAGATGCTTGACCAATTTGCTTAAATGCGGTATCTTTTTTAGCACCTAAGCCAAGCTCTTGAGCCTGACCAGCAGTTTCGTTACCAGTAATACTGGTATCAATCAAATCATACTGAGGTTTCAGCGATGCAGTTTGTTCAGCTATGAGTGATTGTAAATCTCTTACTTGTGGAGCCATATTTTTGTTTCCTTCTGATTGTTATTTTACCATAAGTTAGAACACAGAGTAATCTATAATTCGATATGAAAGGTTCGTGCTTGTCAATGTCAGCGCATCCGTAAATTGTTGAACGAATGTTAATTTGATAATAGCAATGGAACCAGACATAATCATATTGACTTTGAAAGGTACAGGATAATCAACATATCCAGCTGGAACATTGTTACCTAATACCCAAACATAGCCTTTTTTGAACCAGGCTG
>JBBSLJ010000076.1:0-1806 GCA_038255465.1 Saccharimonadales bacterium (SeqCode) | reverse complement strand
GTAACTATTCAGGGTGTCATAGGTTGAAATTCGGATAAAAGTTGTATTTTTTGGGGTGACTTATCAAGAACTAAAAATAAAAGTTAGTGAAATAGAACCTTCCTTAAGTGAAGAAGGTAAGCTATTGCTATCTATTTTTCTACCTGCCTATGAAGAGCAGGAAGCCTTGATTAAGTCTCAGCAAGCGACCATTGAAAAGCAGGCCAAGCGGATTAAAGAGTTGGAAGATCAACTGGCTATCAATAGTCGTAATAGTTCTAAGCCCCCGAGTAAAGACGACTTTAAGCCTTCTAAACAGCGGTCATTGCGTGAAAAGAGTGGCAAAAAGCCAGGCGGTCAGCCTGGTCATAAAGGCAGTGGTGCTGTTTTGCGCGACAATCCGGACGATGTGATTTTGTATGAGGTAAAGAGCTGTCCAGCTTGTGATACTGATTTGCGATCTATCGCTGCGGATGAGGTGCTTCGTCGGCAAGTGGAAGACCTGCCACCTATTCAAACGATAGTTACCGAACATCAAATCGAATTAAAAACCTGCCCGTGTTGTACGACACAATGGCAAGCGGGAGGTTGTCCTGATACGATTAAATATGAATTTCAGTATGGCCCTCGTATCAAAGCCATCAGTGTGTATTTATCCGCCTATCAGTTTATTCCTGCCCTTCGCACCAAGCAGTTGCTTGAAGTGTTTGGGGTGAAATTGAGTACGGGAAGTTTAGATAATTTTCGCAAAAGTGCTGCTCGTAATTTAAAGGGTTTCATGGAGACCTTGCGCTTATCCATTATTGGATCGTGTGCTGGTTTTTTCGACGAGACGGGCATTAAAGTTAAAGGACTTGGTTATTGGGTACACGTAGCGGCCACCAGCTTATTTAGCTTTTTTATGCTTCATGCTAAGCGAGGCCGCCAAGCTCACGAGGATATGAAGATTCTTGCTTTTTTCAAAGGCATTCTGCACCGCGATGATTACCATTCTTACCATAGCTACCTACAAGCCCTTCACGCCCTGTGTAATGCGCACATCCTACGGGAGTTGATTTACGCTAATGACCGAAACGCCCAGCAGGAGTGGGCTGATCCGCTCATTAAGCTTTTGGTGAAAATAAAAGAACAAACAGAACAATCCCCCACCGGTGTACTCGACTTGCGTTGGCAGGGAAGGCACCGAAAGACATATCGACAACTCGTCGCATTAGGATTACAAAACAATCCGCCTGCCATCAAAAAGGATGGACAAACACGTGGGCGAACTGCTCAATCTAAAACCGTCAACCTATTAATTAGACTACGGGATAAAGAGGATGAAATCTTAAGATTCATGACCCATCCCCAGGCGCAATTTGATAATAATCAGGCCGAGCGTGATCTGCGCATGAATAAAGTTAGACAAAAAGTATCAGGCGGCTTTCGATCCCCTCAAGCTGGTGAAGAGTTTATGACCGTCAGATCATTTATCGCAACTGCTATTAAGCAGGGCGCTGATCCCGTCGAAGAACTCGTCGGATTGTTTACCCCAAAAACCTAATAGTATATGATACTCGCTCGACACCCTGAATCGTTACGTATGTAGTTAAATGGGGCTACTGCCCGCCTTTTGATGTTAAAGCCTTCAACCGATCGCGCACATCCTGCCGGCTGCTGTCGATCTTCAGGGCCTGTTCCAAATTGCTGATCGCCAGTCCTCGCTGGCCGAAAGTCAGCATTTGGTTCGCTTTGTTCAGCAGGGCACTGATTTCCGTCTCTTTACGCTGGCGATCTGCTGCCAGGGCCTTGTCTAAGGCGCGTTGGGTTTCCGAGTTTTTTTGTTCG
>JBBSLJ010000075.1:0-1861 GCA_038255465.1 Saccharimonadales bacterium (SeqCode) | reverse complement strand
TGCTGAAAGCTTCGCAAACAAAAACTATCAAGTAGTCAAAAACAAAGTATTTACAGGCGGATTTATCACTCGGCACTACGGCCAACAGCCTCAAGTGAGCGCCCTACAAATCGAAATCCGCTACCCTCTTTATTTATCAGATGATCAGCTCGAAGCCGATCCAAACTCAGCAAAGAGCATTCCAAAAGACATTCCCCAGTGGCAAGGGCCAAAATTCGAGCAGGCTCAAGTCTCGCTAGAGCAAATCTTCAAGCAGGTAATAGTAAGAGAAGAGCTATTGTAAGTAGGTCGGCTTAATCATTTATAAGATACCTTTTGGCTGTGATCCCTTTACAGAAAGGAATATCGTTATTTCAAGTGATTAGTCTAATTACACTGACCTACTTAAGGAGAAACTACGCTGATCTTTACAAGTTAGAATTAGCTTGCTAGTGAAATCAATATTCAATATTATAGTTTCATACCAAGAGATTAAGACATATACAAAAGACGCAATACTAAATCTCAAAAAGCTCTTTTGCTCTTGCTGCGTTTAACAAACTAAAACGAGTACAGGCATATATATAAACCTTGTCCACGTCAAGAACTGTAGTTTGTCTGGCAGGAAAAAAGGTTTCAACTTGGACGCGGTTTAGCACGAATTTAGAAGGATTGATGAAAAGAGAGTTGTCGTAGATTACTCAGGTTCGTCCATTATCAGACACAGCCATTTTGGAATGAAAGCCGAATCTATTCCCAACTTCCCTAGATACCTCATCACAAAGGGTGGCGATGTATGGAGTGAAAAGACGAACAGATGGTTAAAGCCTTCTGCGAAAAAGAACGGGTATCTATACGTTACTATCTACGACGCAAACAAAAAGCGACATTCAAAGTCTATACATAGCCTCGTTGCTGAAACTTATTTAGGGCCTAGAGCTGAAGGCTGGGTAGTCAATCATAAGTCCGGGGTTAAACTGGACAATGATTTGAACAATTTAGAGTACATAACCGTTAGCCAAAATAATGCTCACGCCTACAGCATGGGGCTATCCTCAAAAAGGGGCTCGAAAGCAAGTGGATCTAAACTCACAGAGAAGCAGGTGTCTGAAATAAAGAAGCTGCTGACTGAAGAAGAACTGAGCCACGGCCAAATTGCTAAGAAGTTTCAGGTGTGTAGAACCACGATTACGATGATTTCTACCAACAAGACTTGGCGGCACGTTAAATGAAAAATAAATTCGATGGGCGGTACAGAATTCGAATCTGTGACTTCCTCCCTGTCAAGGAGGCACTCTACCGCTGAGTTAACCGCCCAAGCAAGATGGATGAAGAGTAGCAGTAAGCCTCACTCCGCACCAAATTCACTCAATGGCTCTTAACTATACCATAGCGGTTTAAATAGCGGCAATACTTGATTTTCTCCTGGTTTCTTCTGGCCGGTTTACTGTGTGAACCCATTAAAATAAAGCATCACGCAGAATAGGCTCTTAATAATTTCATGTACTGGCAAGAAGTTTCGGGAAATTGGTTTTTGGTGCCTGAGCGGCCTCGGTCAATTGTGCATTTTTTGGGGGGCGCGTTTGTCGCGGCGGCTCCGCATTTGACCTATCGCTGGCTATTAGAAGCACTGTACGCTGAAGGCTATGCCGCGATCGCTACCCCCTTCATCAACACGTTTGATCATGGGGCGATCGCCAAAGAAGCCCTGATCACCTTCGAGCAAGGCTATACCTTTTTATGCAGGCAAAGGCCCGAGCTGCGATCGCTGCCAGTCTATGGCCTTGGGCACAGTATGGGCTGCAAAGTGCACCTGCTGATGGGAAGCCTACATGGGGTAGAACGAGCGGGCAATATTTTTGTTTCGTTTAATAACTACCCG
>JBBSLJ010000074.1:0-1905 GCA_038255465.1 Saccharimonadales bacterium (SeqCode) | reverse complement strand
TAAATTCCTCCAAGATTACTCAGAGCTATCTCTTCACCTTGAAGGTTTCCTATGTTTGACGATAATCCAAGCAGCTTTAATGCTTGCTTAGAAATATCAATAGCTTCTTTATAATGATGTTGGGATCTGTAAACGCCACCCAGATTATTAAGAATAACTCCTTTGCTGCGCACATCCGGTTCTTGTTGGACAGTTAAAACTTCCAGCGCTTGTTTATAATTCTCGATAGCCTTGTCGTACTGATTAATTGAGGCATAAGTTAGTGCGAGATTGTTAAGTATTGATGTTGCATCCGCATCTGATCGATTTATTGAAAGTGCCTGTTCATATGTCTTCACAGCTTTACCGAACTGGCCTATGGAGTGATAAGCAATGTGATGTGGTCCAATAGACCCGGACACTCCAGTTAAGAGAAAATAATCTTAATTGGAGGAAGAAATGGAAACGAGGAAACAATATACAAAGGAATTCAAACTGGATGCAATCAGTCTGGTTGTTGATCAGGGATTGACGATAGCAGAAGCGTCCAGGAGCCTGGAAATTAGGGCTAACATACTTGGGCGATGGATCAAGGAGAACGATGCGGATAATAGTGGCCAGGCATTCCGGGGTAATGGGAAACTGACGCCGGATCAGGAAGAAATTCGGCGACTCAAGATAGAAAACAAACAATTAAAGCTTGAGCGACAAATATTAAAGGAGGCTGCGGTCTTTTTCGCGAAAGAAACGAAGTGAAGTATTCGTTCATCACCCAAAAGAAAAAGACCTGCCCGGTCGGCCTAATGTGCCGGCTATTGGGTGTCAGTCGCAGTGCTTACTATGACTATGAACAACGCCGTCGCAATTGCCCGGATGATCTGCACCACAGACAACTGCTTGATGCTGTGAAGAATATTGCAAAATCATGCGATTACACCTATGGCAGTCGCCGAATGAAACAAGCACTAAATGCCTTGGGCTATCGGGTTAGTCGCTGGAAGGCAAGAAGACTAATGCAGGAAGCCGGGATACAAGTGAGACACCGGAAGAAATACAAGGTGACGACGGACAGCAATCACCAGTTGCCGGTGTTTGAAAACCAATTGAATCGGCAATTTGATGTTGCCAAACCGGATCAAGTTTATGTTTGCGATATCACATACATCTGGACACAAGAAGGCTGGCTGTATCTGGCAATCGTAATAGACTTGTTTTCCAGAAAAGTGGTCGGTTGGAGCATGAGCTCACGGATGAAAGCAACACTGGTTTGTGATGCATTGCGAATGGCTATCTGGTTGCGTCAGCCACCGCCTGGCCTGATCGTGCATTCGGATCGCGGGTCGCAGTATGCCGGCAAAGCATACCGCAATCTGCTGAACGCATATGGTTTTATTGGTAGCATGAGTCGCCTGGGAAATTGTTGGGATAATGCGGTTGCGGAAAGCTTCTTTGGTAGCCTCAAGCAGGAACGCTGCCAATGGCGGCATTACCAAACCCGCTATGAAGCACAGCAGGACATTTTGCAGTATATCGCCGTGTTTTATAACAACCAAAGACTGCATTCATACCTGGATTACAAAAGCCCAAACCAATATGAAGCAGAAGCAGCAAAAACCATGAAAATTGCTTAACTGAGGTGTCCGGTTTTACTTGACCAGGTCAGTGTGCATGCTATATTAAATATATTAACCCTATACATAGCACATTACTATTAATGATCGTTATCACCTATACAGAATAGCATGGCCCGTCTCTCGATCTTAACCAAAGACGAAATCAGCACGCTTTACTCCATACCCTTCCTTGACGATGAGGAAAGATCATTTGTCTTCACCCTGGATGAAGACGATAAAAGCTACCTCGCCGCCCTGGTGGACAATACGGCAAGGAAGCTCAACTATATTCTGCAGCTTGGTTACTACCGCG
>JBBSLJ010000073.1:0-1966 GCA_038255465.1 Saccharimonadales bacterium (SeqCode) | reverse complement strand
TTAAGCGCTTAGACTCTTGCGTCAGATTATTGTGAACTGTGACCACCATTCTTGTAGGCACGCGGGCCAAAAGATGATCAAAAATAGCCGCTAAGTTAGTGTCTTCAAGCGCGGTTATTAAAACATCGGGCTGCGTTTGCTTGAGATAACTAACCAGCTCCGGAATGCTGTTTGATAATTTGCTAGCCTTAAAGCCGATGAGCTTGATATCTCGATGAAGCTTAGAGAGATAAGGCCCTTCCGAATTCACCAAAAGCAAATCGACCTCGAAGCCTCTAGCAATAAACCCATTGGCCAGGTTGAGCATGACCCGTTCGGCCCCGCCACCCCCTAGATCGGTTAGGAAAATTGCAATCTTTTTAGTAGATTTACTACACGCTTTTCTATCTTTGGCCATTACCTAACTTCCTGATTCCTTCAGACATCTCATTCAGATATTCTTAAACTTCAGCTGTAGGTAAATAAATACCGAAGTTTGGTATGTCGAGAATATTTGCCAATCATAATAGGCAGATAAATGCCAGCCAATGTTCCTGCAATAATATGAACAAACGGGTTGGCAATACCAAATATGCTTTGCAGAGCAATTCGTAGCCCCGCAATTACAATGACATGCACCAAAAATATTTCTAAGGAAAAACGTCCCCATAACCCAATAAATGCGTAGAAATCAAAACGAACTAGCAGACCAGCCAAACAAATAGAAGCAAACATACCCGGTGCAGCGGCTAAAGGTATCAGCTCAACTTGATTATTCCAACCCCAAAAAACGGCCAGGCTCAGGATCAAGTAGCTACCTATGCTGAAGACAAGCAGATGCAAGCTCTTAATTGATTTGAGCTTTAGCATCAGTTCAGAGCTCTGACCTACCACCGTTCCAACTGCTAGATAAATAGCGAAATGCCGGGCGATATTAAAAACGCCTACACCGGAGCTAACCTCCAAAATTAGAAGAAAGTATGCAGCGGTAGAGGCGACTAGAAATGAAAAAGAGGACAGACGCAATCGATGAAAGATGGCATATGCCAGGCTTATTACAAATAAAATATAAAGGAACCAGAACTGATCGGGAGGCTGGTAGAGGATCTTCCAAAAACTGTCTAACAAAAGCAAAAATCCGGCGCTACCGTCACCGCTACCATAGGTCAAAGACTGCAAACTCTCTTGAATCAGTGACCACACTAGATAAGGGTAGACCAGTATCGTTAATCGATTAATAACAAAAGCTTTAAATGGCCTAGATGTTGACCTATGGAGAAAAAGCCCCGACAGGAAAAAGAACAAGGGCATATGAAAGGCATAGATCCACTGATCGAGATAGCCGACTAAGAATGATGTTGACAGAATGGCGTTATCGGCTAGTCCCCTGAGAACATGACCTAGCACCACTAGAAATATACCAAGCCCTTTTGCATAATCTACCCATAGCAGACGAGTGATAGGCTTTGAACTTGGTTGAGCATCTATCTGAGCTGTCATAAGGCATTGGGGTAACTTTGAGCGGGCTCTAGACTATCCGGTTTTATCAACGCTTTCTACGCCGCTGCCTCGGTCAGGGGATAGGTTCAAGCTGCATCTCTTCAAACTGCATCTCTTTAACCTGCAGCTTTTCAGACTGCGTCTTTTTGAACTGATGGTAGTCTGACAGGGTAAGGGCAACAAGAAGTACAAAGAAAATTGAATTGTGGAGAATGAGCGTCGCCTCAGTCTGGTTATATAAGATTAAAAAAGTCAAATATACTAGGGGCCAGTAAGCTGTTTGCACGCCCACCGGCATAGGCAACGCTGCTGCCCGCAGCAGGGTATGTAAGAAGCTTAGGCCAAACAAAGCAACGCCTACAAATCCGAAGGCCAGCGCCAGCTCTAGAAAGCCATTGTGCGCATCTTTAGGTAGATAGATATTGTTAAACACTTTGCCAACATAGGCCGAGCCGCCATAGATATCGCGCCAGAAGCCTAAGTAGCC
>JBBSLJ010000072.1:0-2029 GCA_038255465.1 Saccharimonadales bacterium (SeqCode) | reverse complement strand
GTCGATATTAAGTAGAATATGTCAAATCATTACTATAGCAGGGCCAATATGCCCTGCTTTTTTTATGTGCGCCATGCATGCTATTGTTCTTTAAGGTTAAAGTCCTGAACAGGCCATCTAACGGGAACTGTTAGTCCAAAGCAAGGGTGTTTATCGTGAGATAAAATCTGAAGGAAGCGGCGGACAAAATTGTGAGTTGACGAACAGAAACAGGATACAAGGCTTACTCATTAGGTTAGCTGGCATTAGACAGCGAAGCCTCACAGTTAGACGTAAACATGAGGTAGTAAATCCTGCGACTTACAATGGAGGAACAATGAGCCTGCCCGTCCGGCAGGCGGGCTTACCATGGGAGATCTGTTTTTTTTACAGAGGCAGAGGTACGAGCGAGTGCCAAAGCAATGGGAACAAAGCAGAAGTCAGCCCCGATCAATATCGGGGCCATAGTAGTGAAGAAACTTCTGTAATGGAAGTGGAGCGAAGGGCAGAATCTTTAAAGCATGGGAGTTTAATTTGAAGTAGTAAAAGCCATTAGTTTGAAGAAACGAAAAGAAAACAAAGTGTTGCAGCCCCGGATGAATCCGATGGAAGAACGAAGGCAAAGCAACCACCTGTTCGTGGAGGCTGTACCCGTATGGTATAGTCAAAGCTGTCAGGTAAATTCTACGTGGCTTTCTGCATGCAAAGAAGAACGCAGCCTGACGAAGCATTTGATGGAATACATTGCCGACCCATTAAATGTAACCAAAGCTCTGCGCAGAGTGGAGAGCAATGGAGGCAGCAGCGGCGTAGATGGAATGAAGGTAGAGGAACTGAAAGAATGGTTGGGCGAAAACCTGACTATACTACAGGAACAACTACTTACAGGCAGCTATCAGCCGCAGGCAGTCAAAGGAATAGAAATACCCAAGCCTGGCGGCGGCAAACGCCAGTTGGGCATCCCGACGGTTATAGATCGGTTGGTGCAGCAGTCCATCCATCAGGTATTAAGTATAAGGTACGAGAGTATATTTTCTGAAAACAGCTACGGCTTCCGCCCCAATAGGAACGCTCATCAGGCACTTAAACGGGCAGCAGGATATGTTGCAGAGGGTAAAAACTTTGTGATAGACCTTGATTTGGAAAAGTTCTTTGACGAAGTAAACCACCATCGTTTAATGTGGTTGCTAAGCACCCGCATAGGCGACAAGCGGTTACTTCAGTTAATACACCGCTACCTGAAAGCAGGAATGATGCATGGCGGGTTATTAGAGCAGCGCATCAAAGGCACTCCGCAGGGCAGTCCGCTAAGTCCGCTACTATCCAATATAGTCTTAGACGAGTTGGATAAAGAGCTTGAGCGTCGTGGACATTGCTATGTGCGCTATGCCGATGATGTGAAAATCTTTGTAGGCAGCAGCAGAAGATCCGAAGAAGTGAAAGCGGGTATCACAAGGTATATAAGGCAGAAACTCAAATTGAAAATCAACGAGAGCAAAAGCAGAATATGCAAAGGGTATGAGCTTAATTTTTTGGGTCATAGTATTTTAAATCATGGCCAGATAGGATTAAGTAAACAGAGCGAGCAACGCTTGAAAGACAAAATCCGTCAGGTAACGAAAAGGAACAGAGGCATCAGCCTCGAAGAAATGCTAAAAGAACTGCGCCCCATGCTACAAGGATGGCTCAACTACTTTAGGTATGCGAAGATGAAAAGCAAAATGGAAGCGATAGAAGGATGGTTGCGCCGCAGATTAAAATGCTTTAGGCTAAAACAATGCAAACGGGTGATAGGAATAGTGAGGTGGTTGAGAAAGTTAGGAGTAGAGCAAACCCTAAGTTGGCGCACGGCATTAAGCGGTAAATGCTGGTGGCGGTTAAGCAACAGCCCTGCCGTAAGTATTGGGATGAATAATAAATGGTTTGCAGCTAACGGTTATTACAGCCTAAGCGAAAACTATAAGTCCTTAAATCGTAAATCACTTTAAAGAAACCGCCGTACACGCAAGTACATACGGTGGTGTGAGAGGGCGGCAAAGAAGAATACCTT
>JBBSLJ010000071.1:0-2106 GCA_038255465.1 Saccharimonadales bacterium (SeqCode) | reverse complement strand
GCCAATAAAATTCCACCCATGAATGTCATCGATGTAGCCATTCTTGTCATCCTCGATACCATTCCCGGGTATCTCTTTTGCATTTACCCACATAACCTGCTTAAGATCTTCGTGAGTTTCATCAATTCCTCCGTCAATAACAGCTACGATAACTGGTGTTGACTTCTTGCCTTTTAATAACTCATTATAAGCCTTTTCAGTGCTTATTCCGAAAACACCATCTGTCTTCAAATCAAGATTCTGCCAGTTTTCCTTCGGTGATTCCTCAGTACTGCTCGGGGCATAAGAAAATAAAGGCAGAGTAAATACTGCCGCAGTATATAATAGTCTTTTGATGTAATTCATGTTCAATATTTGATTTATGCAAAGCATGTTTAAGATAACGATTATTTATATCAACGAGTATACCAAAAAAAATCTAACCCTAATATTACACTGTAAATTTCAGTATGTATTATACATACGAGTTTAGCTGAGGCAGAGAGTTACCGTCAGATAAATATTATGATCGTATGACATTGACCCGAACATCTTCTTTGTCCGCATTCCGTCTTTACACTTTACTCTGTATTCTCTTGTACACAAATCATCATGTACAAAAAAAGCCCTGATCTTTCGAAAAGGGCTTTAGTAAAATTGGGCACCGACCTACTCTCCCACCTGTTACGGCAGTACCATTGGCTCTGGCGGGCTTAACTTCTCTGTTCGGAATGGGAAGAGGTGGACACCGCCGATATAGGCACCTGAAGGCTTTTGTTAGTAGTTAGTAGTTAGTACATAGTAGTTAGATCGCCTAACGCCTATATAATGACCTTTACAGAGCGTGTTAGCTCGTCTGAACGAAATCTAACTACTACATACTCTGTACTAAGTACTCACATAATATCTTAACATACCGGAAAAAAGTACTTGAATAAGAAAACAACAGCATATTAGCTACTACACGTAGTAGTCTATCTGCCTTCCCCGGAGTTCATCCGGGGGAAGAAAGCTTCGGGTAATTAGTATTACTCGGCTATGATGTCACCACCTTTACACCTGTAACCTATCAACGTAGTAGTCTTCTACGGCCCTCAATGGAAGTCTCATCTTGTGGCTAGTTTCGCACTTAGATGCTTTCAGCGCTTATCTATTCCAAACGTAGCTACTCTGCAGTACAGCTGGCGCCATAACAGATTCACTAGCGGTTTGTCCATCCCGGTCCTCTCGTACTAAGGACAGCCCCACTCAAACTTCCAACGCCCACAACAGATAGGGACCGAACTGTCTCGCGACGTTCTGAACCCAGCTCGCGTGCCACTTTAATCGGCGAACAGCCGAACCCTTGGGACCTTCTCCAGCCCCAGGATGTGACGAGCCGACATCGAGGTGCCAAACCTCCCCGTCGATATGAGCTCTTGGGGGAGATCAGCCTGTTATCCCCAGCGTACCTTTTATCCTTTGAGCGACGGCCCTTCCATGCAGAACCGCCGGATCACTATATCCGTCTTTCGACCCAGATCGACTTGTCTGTCTCACTGTCAAGCAAGCTTATGCTATTGCACTCCCCGTACGGTTACCAAGCGTACTGAGCTTACCTTTGAAAGCCTCCGTTACTCTTTTGGAGGCGACCACCCCAGTCAAACTACCCACCAAACAATGTCCTCCTCATAAAGGAGTTAGACACCGAATACATAAAGGGCGGTATTTCAAGGTTGATTCCACGACTCCTAGCGAAGCCGCTTCACAATCTCCCGCCTATCCTACACATCATGTACCCAATATCAATGTTAAGTTGTAGTGAAGGTGCATGGGGTCTTTCCGTCCCGTTGCGGGTAACCGGCGTCTTCACCGATACCACAATTTCACCGAGCTCATGGCTGAGACAGCGCCCAGATCGTTACACCATTCGTGCAGGTCGGAACTTACCCGACAAGGAATTTCGCTACCTTAGGACCGTTATAGTTACGGCCGCCGTTTACTGGGGCTTCGATTCAATGCTTCGAATTGCTCCTAACATCCCCTCTTAACCTTCCAGCACCGGGCAGGTGTCAGGCCTTATACCTCATCTTTCGATTTTGCAAAGCCATGTGTTTTTGTTAAACAGTCGCCTGGGCCTTTTCACTG
>JBBSLJ010000070.1:0-2115 GCA_038255465.1 Saccharimonadales bacterium (SeqCode) | reverse complement strand
AAGAATTGAAGAAATTCCGCCAGCGACAGGGGGAAGGCATGCGTGTAAATCTGTTAGTTAACTATGGCTGGAAATGGGATTTGGAAGGCCTTAAAGACAACAATATTCATTCTAGTGAGGTTTCGCCAGTGGATCTGATCGTGCGCTGGGGAGGAGGGTGTCGACTAAGTGGTTTTCTACCTGTCCAATCAGTTTATGCAGATTTCTATGTGAGGGACGAATATTGGCCTGATTTTGATCCGCAACATTTTGATCACGCGCTGGCTTGGTTTAGAAAGCAAGATAAATCGATGGGTGGATAACTCAGGTTCTGATAATGATCCATTGGTCGATTTTAAATAGATCGGACATACAGAGGCATTTAGCAGGCTGTTTAAAAACGTTCACGAAGCAGCTGTTGCAAGAAAAATAGGTTCATAAACCTTATAAATAAGCATTTTGAACCTGTTTTTAACGCCGCAGCGGCAATGCAGATAGTTTTCGGTCTATTAACGCCATCTTTTTCAAAGAGATTTAACGCATCACAATTATATAAAAGTGCGAAATATTCATTGTTTATCGATAGTATAACTCATTGCTTTATAATAAATATATTTGTCCTATCCAACCAAAGTGTAGGTTTCTGTTCAAATGCCCTCGTCAGTCGGTTCATCCGGCAAGTGGGTACTTTGCATTGAAAATGGATGTTGAAAGAAAGTGAATTTAAGGTTGAAATTGTCATTGGGTTTTAACCATGAGGCTTTTTCAACATGTCCACCAGTTTGCTGTATCACGCCTTTGGCATAGTTGGTTACTTCTATCAAAGCACTCGTTTTATTTCTGGGATCATAATTGTTGCAATACAAGGAGATAGATGGCGCTTGAAATGTCCGGCATGTCGAAGCCGTGATGTGCATTGCCGAGGCAAGTCAACTCGACGCCTTCGCACAGTACCGATAGGTCGAAAAGCAGTCTATATCGACCTATCGGTTCAGAGGATAGAATGCACCAAATGCCAAGCAGTGCGTCAGGTAAGAATACAATTTGCCGATGAGCATAAACGCTATACGCGTGCTTTTGAAAGATTGGTTCTGGATCTATCGAAGTATATGACCATCCAGGCAGTATCACACCATCTTGGCGTAGGCTGGGATTTGGTTAAGGTCATACAGAAGAGCAACCTGAACAAACGTTATCGGCTACCGAAATTAGCAAAGATCAAGCGCATTGCGATTGATGAAATATATCAAGGTAAGAAGCTGGGCTATTTAACCATCGTTATGGATCTTCAATGTGGCGCAGTAATCTTTGTTGGTAATGGGAAAGGTGGTGATGCATTGATTCCATTTTGGAAACGTTTAAAGCGCTCAGGCGCTCAGATTGAAGCAGTTGCAACCGACATGGGCCCAGCATACATCAGTGCGGTACGTGCTAATCTTCCAGAAGCAACGCTGGTGTTTGACCATTTTCACATCATCAAGCTGTTCAATGAAAAACTAACAAAACTGCGCCGCGATCTGCAACAAGAGGCAGAAAGTGGGCTGGGCAAACCTGTTTTGAAAGGCATTCGTTGGCTGTTGCTCAAGAATCCAGAGAATCTGGATGACACGCGTAATGAGCATCAACGCCTGGAGGAGGCATTAAAGCTCAATGAGCCTTTGGCAGCCGCCTATTACATGAAAGAAGAATTGCGCAATATCTGGCATCAACTGGATAAAACTTCAGCCCAAAAGGCACTTGACGAGTGGGTAAAGAAAGCTGCCGCTTCCAATGTTAAAATGCTTAAGCAATTTTCCAAGACACTTGCTGTCCATCGCTCAGGTATCCTTGCTTATTTTGACTTTGATGGTTTATCAACCGGGCCGCTTGAAGGCACTAACAACAAGATCAAGACCTTGCACAAAATGGCTTATGGCTTCAGGGATATCGAGTTCTTTAAGCTGAAAATAATGGCGCTGCATGAAACCAATTATGTTCTGGTCGGTTGAGCCAATAAGTACGCACTTGCCGGATGAACCCTCTTAAAACGCAGTCAGGGACCACTTGGCTGCGTTTTTTTGTTTCTATTAACGCATAACGCCAACGGTATGTTCGCCGCTGATGCATTACACGCAGGCGATATTAGTCAAGACCGTT
>JBBSLJ010000069.1:0-2154 GCA_038255465.1 Saccharimonadales bacterium (SeqCode) | reverse complement strand
TGTTGTCATTTTGTGTGTTATTTGTTGATCGGGATTGTCGTTATAGCCTGACCGCTAACGCTTAGCTATGAAACGTATGCGTTTAAATACGCACATCTTTTCCAAGCATTGCAAACGAAATGTACTAGCACAAAAGTTAAGAACCAAAAACCAAGCATATGTTTTATAGCTTTTGTTGAACTAAACCTTCGGTAGTTTGCCCACCGCCACGTTGCGCTTCTATCGTTCAAGGTAGTGATTATTCAATTTTGTTGCTCATCTAAATTCTAAAAAATTATGAGCTTCAAAAAGAACGAGCACTACACACTGGTGCAGCAGGCATGTGATCATGTGCCTACATTCAAAATCCATTATCAACAGTTTATCGAGAAGGCAACGCTCGCTCAAAGTAGCGACAGCCTCATCATGAACTATAGTCGGTGCATTGCTCAGGTGGCACTACACTTTTGTCGTGTGCCGCACGAGATCTCTACCGATGAACTCAACTCCTACCTCTACCGCATTTGCGTGCATGAACAAAAATCGGAAGGCTACTTCAAGCAAGCCGTGTACGGACTGCGCTATTGGCTGCGCGCGTTTGGCAAAGATGAAGCGGCTCTGCGCATGCCTCCCGTGAAAAAGAAAAACACATTACCGCAAGTGCTTTCCAAACAAGAATGCAAAGAACTCTTCAAAGCACCGCGTCTGCTTAAGCACCGCTTCCTACTCGCCTTTGCATACAGTGCCGGACTGCGCATGAACGAAATTCGTCTGCTCAAAATTGCCGATGTAGACTGCGACAGAAAACAAATTCATGTGCGACAAGGAAAGGGAAAGAAAGACCGATACGTGATACTCGCCAAACTCATAGCCGATAAACTTCCGCTCTACCTTAAAGAACTCAAACCCAAAACCTATCTCTTCGAAGGACTCACAATCGGTGAGCCTATGGGCGAGCGAAGCATCCAATACATTGTCAACGAAGCGGTGCCCAAAACATCCATCAAGAAAAATATCTCCATGCATACCTTGCGCCACAGTTTCGCCACGCACTTGCTCGAAGATGGCATCGATATCTATTCAATCCAAAAACTGCTCGGCCATAGCAACATCCAAACAACCATCATCTATCTGCACATTGCACAGGTGAGGCCGCAGTTGGCACATAGCCCATTCGATACTTTATATCAAAAGTCGTGAGCGCAACCTCACGGCCCCTTTATGAAGTGGCCGATATAGTCAACTTGTTTGGCGATGCCTTCCGCCAAAACCATAAGCCTCTCGGCCAACACCTGCGCGCGCTCAACGCCATCGCCAAATGCCGAACCGCTGCACTGGGCGGACACCTCGATACGTGCAACGCATGCGGCCATCAACGCATAGCTTACAACTCATGCCGAAACCGTCATTGCCCCAAGTGTCAAGGTACCAACCGCGAGCGATGGATACTCGCCCGACAAGATGACCTCTTGCCAACATCGTATTTTCATGTTGTCTTTACACTGCCTGAAGTATTGAACACGTGGTGTCTCAATTATCCCGAGGCACTATACAACATACTCCTCAAGGCCAGTAGCTACTGCGTGGAAACATTGGCAGCAGACCCCAAACATCTCGGGGCAAAGATGGGCATGGTGGCCGTGCTCCATACTTGGGGACAACAACTCTGGCTCCACCCGCATGTCCATTGTATCGTGCCGGGCGGTGGCATAACCAAGGCCGGGCATTGGAAGACGTGTCGCAGCAAAGGAAAATATCTCTTCCCTGGCAAAGTGATGAGCGCTGTCTTTAGAGGAAAATTTATGGAACTGTTCAAAGCGTTTTGCCGAACCGAAAACATAACGCTCGAAGCAAATCTTATCAACTCACTTTACGCCAAGCCCTGGGTGGTGTATGCCAAGCAACCCTTCATGGGGCCCAAGCAGGTGATCGAATACCTCGGACGGTATACTCATCGCGTAGCCATATCGAACCATCGCATCAAAACTATTGAAGATGGTAACGTTTCATTTTCTTTTAAAGACTACCGAAACTGTGGTCAACAAAAAATGATGGCGCTTGAAGGGAGCGAGTTCCTCAGACGATTTTGTTTGCACATACTGCCAAAGGGGTTTCGTAAGATACGCCACTACGGTATACTCGCTTCACGTGCAAAGCCCAAGCTCAAAATGCAGC
>JBBSLJ010000068.1:0-2192 GCA_038255465.1 Saccharimonadales bacterium (SeqCode) | reverse complement strand
GGGGATGATGTCAGGTCAGTATTGCCCTTACGTCTGGGGCTACAAACACGCTACAATGGCCGGTACAAAGGGCAGCCAAGTCGCAAGACGGAGCAAATCCCATCAAAGCCGGTCTCAGTTCGGATAGCAGGCTGAAACTCGCCTGCTTGAAGTTGGAATCGCTAGTAACGGTAGGTCAGCATACTACCGTGAATACGTTCCCGGGTCTTGTACACACCGCCCGTCAAACCATGAAAGTGGCCAATACCTGACGTCTTAGCTAGTCTAGGCCTAAGGTAGGGGACATAATTGGGGTTAAGTCGTAACAAGGTATCCGTACCGGAAGGTGCGGATGGATTACCTCCTTTCTAGGGAGATATACTAGCAACATACGAGCAATCTATGTGAGCTAGGTCGATTCTGGTACATCGTAATTACAGTACTGACGATGTACAATCCACTTCGGTGGCAGAATATCAGATCTGTAAACCCGAACTGACGTTGATTGCACTATATAAGTTTTTAACAGTAATGAGACACCCTTTCAGGGTTTCTCATCGCAACTGCCGGGCAAAGCCCGGCTTTTTGTTTGCAACAAAAACCGTTGCTGCTCTTCCCGAATACCAACCATTATTGACAAAATGCTTAAGTTTTGCTATAATGTGACTATTGATTGAAAAACAAACAATCTAAAACAAAAAAAGGAAAATAAAATGTCAGAAAAAATAGCATATAAAGCGCCTGAGACGGATCATCTATCTCATGAACAATTAGCAGAGGATGTAATAGCACGTGCGCGTACTGTTATTGAAAAAGCAAACAAGCAAAAATACGTTAATGACGCGCATGTTGGTGCTAATTACTTAACATGGTTTCGTCATGAAGTAGGTCAATCAGGTGCTTTCGGCGATGATATTGTATATGATACTAGTTATTCAGCAGCGTTGGACGAACAAGGTGGGGTAGAGTTGCGTCTTGACGAAAAAGCCTACCGTCCTTTAGCGAAAAAATGGGATCCCAAGGTCAGTGAAGGCTCGGTAGGATATGAATCCTTACTAATTAATAGCGATGGCTCAATGAAATTCTCCGAGTACAGCGGAGAAGATACGGGGCGTAATGCCAGGGGAAGTGTTCGCACAGAAGCGGATATGAAAGCGGATCAGATGCAGAGCTTTAGTGATGGGGTATTTAAGATATTGGAAGATGCTATCGAAAAATCTGCCTAATAGTTTGATATTTAGTACAGTCTTGATAATTTTAAAAGCCCCAGAAATGGGGCTTTTAAAATGGTGGGCGATGAGGGGCTAGACCCTTCGGTTACATTCACGGGTTTATTGTATACTTAGGGGAGTAACTATTGGGGGATAGATGGATATTCAACTTTTTCTTTTGCTGCTTGGTGGGCATTATTTGGCGGACTTTCCGCTGCAAGCGCAGTTTATGGCCGAGAATAAGGGCTGGGTTTTTATAAGATCAATCGGCTTTCATACCCTGACAGCGCATGCTGCCATTCATGGATTGGTTGCGGGGCTGCTATCTCAGAGTCTGCTAATCGCGTTAACGGTAGGCATAACACATTGGCTTATTGATTTCGGCAAAGCGTCACGACTATTGACTGACAAATATCCACATACAAAAGGCGCTCGGCAAGGCGGTCAGACGCACGGACTGTACGGAATAAACATTGATCAGCTGCTACATGTTTCTGTCATTCTCTTGGCTGTGACAATTTGGGATTAATACCCCTTCGGTGTTTCTTTGTCCCGAATTAAGTTTATAGCAACTATAAAACTAATTATAAGAAATATCGGCACGGGTACGAGGTATGAAACAAACCCGGCAAAATTTTCCCCTGCTGGTGTACGCCACCAACTTCCCTGAGGGGTGTTGGCTATTACGGCAAAACGAATGAACGTTAGAACAAAAAATGATGATAATGCCGCGCCCAGGCCCGTAATTATTGCGGAGATAACGTAAAGAATTTTTTTAGGAGCACTCATATAAACAGCCACCTTATTGATATCTCGTGCATGTACTTATAATCGAAGTTTTTTTGGTGGGCGATGAGGGACTCGAACCTCCGACCTCGTCATTATCAGTGACGCGCTCTAACCAGCTGAGCTAATCGCCCTCGTCGATGTGTAATGTTTAGGTAGCCATTGTGCCGACAAAACAAGTTTGCTAGGCAAAAGCGTTTACCCAAACGAGCCATC
>JBBSLJ010000067.1:0-2246 GCA_038255465.1 Saccharimonadales bacterium (SeqCode) | reverse complement strand
TAAACGACCAGCGTTTGATCAACCAGCAGCGGCTTTGTTTGCCGAGGTAAAGGGTATAAAATTTTATCAGCCTGTACCGGTTGATTATCTTAAAGCACTGATACTATGAGTGCCATTGCGCTGTTAACGGATCATCACCAGTATTTTTTATACAGCGGAGTAGCCGACATGCGAAAATCCATAGACGGCCTCTGTGGCATTGTGCAAAACGAACTTGGTCGTGAAGTCAACAATAAGGATGTCTTTATCTTTTTGAATAAACGAGGTACACATATTAAACTCCTGCTGCAAGAGGCCGATGGTTTTACACTGCTCTTTCGCCGCTTGCACAAAGGGCGCTTTATAATGCCCGATATTGCTCAAGGAGAAGGGGCCATACCAATGAGTGCGACCGAGCTGCTATCGATGCTTTCAGGCCTGCATTTGCATAGATCAAAAAAAAGAGCATAGTTATTCACACTTTTCGGTGTCGATACGAGCTATAAGCCGCTTTTATCAAGTCTTTTTAAAAAATCAAAAACTAGCCCTGCTTTGTCCACGAAAAAACCGGTGTTGATGTGGACATATTGCTGTCGCTGAAGACATGATTGGTACTGCGTTTGCGAGTTATCAGTCATCAGATGGCAATCTCAAAAAACGATAAGGCCTTATACAACAACAGCACAACGCAGCTTGCTCAAAAGGATAGCCTTATTGTTTTGTTGCAACAACAAATTACACAACTGGCTGGCGAACGGCAACAACAATCCCGGGTTATAGCAGATCAGCAAGCGCAACTAAAAGATCAGCAACAACAAATAAGTGATCAACAACTGATCATTGATCAACAACATCTCACGATCGCTGGTCAGTCCGAAAAGCTTTCCCTCCAGCAAAAGGTTATTCACGAACAAAACGAGCTGATCAATACCCAGCAGCAACAGTTGAATAAGAATAAGAAGGACATTGTCCGCCTGGAAAATATCCGCTATGAAATGGCCACACTTAAAAAATGGGTCTTTGGTATCAAGAGTGAAAAGCGGTATCAGCCGACAACACCAGGCAAAGTGAGCGCCGGTGATCAGTTATTGCTTGCCATGGAGGTCGATGCCTGGGGTGTTTGCAAGATCAACGACCGACGCAAGGTGCCTGAACATTTAAGGATCATCAAGTCCACCACACCAAAGAAAGCGGGTGGCCGACATGATTTTCCACCGGGCCTGGAAGAAGAAATTACTGTACTTGACGTAATCGATAAACCAGCTAACGCCCGGTGTGTGGGCCATGTGGATCAAAAGCAACTGGCTTGCGATCCGATGCGTTGGTACATCAAAGTTACCCCCCGCCTGGTGTACCTGGCACCAGTAGATGAAGATCAGCTGAACTATAAACAACTGATTGCACCACTACCTCCGCATCCAATCGATAAATGTAAAATGGATATCAGCATCCTGGTATTGCTCACGATTGAAAAGTTTTTGTATCACATGCCCGTATGGCGACAGCAACAGCGCATGCGTCATTACGGTATTGATCTTCCTTACAGCACGCTCTGTTCGCTGGTCAATCGTGTCTGCGCGGTATTGGAACCGTTATGGCACCTGTTATTAAAAGAAATAACCGATAGCAGACTTATACATATCGATGAAACCCGGTACCGGGTGCTGGATAATGCCAAGAAGAAAGGCAAGAAAAGCCATATTGGTTGGATGTGGGCTGCGATGAACCCGGTGCAGCGCATTGTTTGCTTCCTGTACCAGAAAGGCCGGGCCAAAAAAGATATCAGTAGCGTCCTGCATGGATACAAAGGCTACCTGATGAGTGATGCCTATGGAGCGTATACCGAGTATGGTAAGCAACCCGGTGTGACGCATCAGCACTGCCTTAGCCATGCCCGCAGATACTTCGTGTATGCCCTGGAAAATGACGCCCCACGGGCAACCTATGCGCTGGATCATTTTCTCAGGCCACTATACGATATTGAGGCCGAATGCAAAATACTGAACCTTGATTATGACGGCATCACGGAAAAACGGCAAGCGGAATCATTGCCTGTCTTACAGGCCTTCCAGCAGTGGCTCGTGGCCACATTACCGTTACTGATACCAAAAACACCGATCTATAAAGCCGTGAACTATGCCCTCCATAATTACAATGGCCTCACTCAATATGTAAAGGACGGCATGTTGTCTATTGATAACAATCAGCTGGAAGGCCAGATCCGCGCAATCGCTCTAGGTCGGCACAACCATTTGTTCGCCGGATCG
>JBBSLJ010000066.1:0-2316 GCA_038255465.1 Saccharimonadales bacterium (SeqCode) | reverse complement strand
TCTCCCGAAGTTACGGAGTCATTTTGCCGAGTTCCTTAGAGAGAGTTATCTCGCGCCCCTTAGTATACTCTACCTACCCACCTGTGTCGGTTATGGTACAGGCATTATTTGTTTATGACCTTGCGAGCTTTTCTTGGAAGTATGACATACACTGCTTCAACGCCGTAGCGTCTCGTATTCACGCCTTAACTCAAAACGTTTTCGCCGTTTCTCATCGTCTTGAACGCTTAAACCGGTAACCAACATCCGGCCAGTTTAGCCTTCTCCGTCCCTCGATATCAACAAATAATGGTACGGGAATATTAACCCGTTATCCATCGACTACGCTTTTCAGCCTCGCCTTAGGCCCTGACTTACCCTCCGCGGACGAGCCTTCCAGAGGAAACCTTGGGTTTTCGGGGTATAGGATTCTCACCTATATTTTCGTTACTCAAGCCGACATTCTCACTTCTGCTTCGTCCATACCCGCTTACGCTAGTACTTCAACCTATCACAGAACGCTCCCCTACCGATATAATTTTTATATCGCACAGTTTCGGCAAATTACTTAGTCCCGTACATTTTCGGCGCAGGTTTACTCGATCAGTGAGCTATTACGCACTCTTTTAAGGATTGCTGCTTCTAAGCAAACCTCCTGATTGTCTCTGCACTCCCACCTCCTTTGCCACTTAGTAACTATTTAAGGGCCTTAACTGGTGCTCTGGGCTGTTTCCCTCTTGACAATGGAGCTTATCCCCCACAGTCTCACTGATAGATTGTGCACTTA
Organism: Saccharimonadales bacterium (SeqCode); assembly: GCA_038255465.1. Lineage (GTDB taxonomy): Bacteria > Patescibacteriota > Saccharimonadia > Saccharimonadales > JACDFO01 > JACDFO01. The sequence continues at coordinate 1,550 of JBBSLJ010000066.1, read as the reverse complement.
GTATTCTTAGTTTGCAACGATTTGGTACCGAATTACCAGCCCGCATACGTAACAGTGCTTTACCCCTAAGTTATAACATCTATCGCTGCGCCAAAACGCATTTCGGGGAGAACCAGCTAGCTCCGGATTCGATTGGCATTTCACCCCTAACCACAATTCATCCGCTGATTTTTCAACATCAGTCGGTTCGGTCCTCCACTTAGTATTACCTAAGCTTCAACCTGACCATGGTTAGATCATCCGGGTTCGGGTCTATAACCAGTGACAAACGCTCTATTCAAGCTCGCTTTCACTATGGCTCCAGCATTCTCTGCCTTAACCTGCCACTGCCTATAAGTCGCCGGCTCATTCTTCAACAGGCACGCAGTCAGACGTTTTAGTCGTCCTCCTACTGATTGTAAGTTTATGGTTTCATGTTCTTTTCACTTCCCTCCCGGGGTTCTTTTCACCTTTCCCTCACGGTACTATTTCACTATCGGTCATTCAGGAATATTTAGCCTTACGAGGTGGTCCTCGCTGATTCACACGGAATTTCACGTGCTCCATGCTACTTGGGATTCAGTTTGATTGTTTCAATTTTCAACTACGAGACTATCACTCTCTTTGGTTTAGCATTCCAACTAAATTCGTCTAATTGTCACATTTAATCATTGATAACTGTCCCGCTACCCTTAATAAAATTAAGTTTAGGCTGTTCCCGTTTCGCTCGCCGCTACTCAGGGAATCGTTTTTACTTTCTTTTCCTCTAGGTACTAAGATGTTTCAGTTCCCTAGGTTGGCTCTTTCTTATTTATGTATTCCATAAGTAGTACAAAAAGTTTCCTTATTCGGAGACCTCCGGATCATAGCTTGTTTCCAGCTCCCCGAAGCATTTCGTTGGTAACCACGTCCTTCATCGCTTCTGAATGCCAAGGTATCCCCCATAAACTCTTAGTTCCTTGAATTTAAGACTTTTATTATCTTAACTTGAAAAAAGATTTTTCATGTGGAGGTAAGCGGATTCGAACCGCTGACAGCCGCCGTGCAAAGACGGTGCTCTACCAACTGAGCTATACCCCCCATTGGGCCATTCTGGATTTGAACCAGAGACCTCACCCTTATCAGGGGTGCGCTCTAACCAACTGAGCTAATAGCCCGTTTATTTTTATTTTTTATCGCCCATAATTTTTAAAATTTTTTATTTTAAAAGGAGGTGATCCAACCGCACCTTCCAGTACGGTTACCTTGTTACGACTTCACCCCAGTCACTAATTCTACCTTAGGCGTCCTCCTCCAAATGGTTAGAGTAACGACTTCGGGCATAACCAGCTTCCATGGTGTGACGGGCGGTGTGTACAAGGCCCGGGAACGAATTCACCGCTGTGTAGCTGACCAGCGATTACTAGCGATTCCAACTTCATGTAGGCGAGTTGCAGCCTACAATCCGAACTTAGAACGAGTTTATAGATTAGCTAGTCTTTGCAGAGTTGCATCTCATTGTCTCGCCCATTGTAGCACGTGTGTAGCCCAGGGTGTAAGGGGCATGATGACTTGACGTCATCCTCACCTTC
>JBBSLJ010000065.1:0-2328 GCA_038255465.1 Saccharimonadales bacterium (SeqCode) | reverse complement strand
ATCAATACAATCGGAATATTTATTTCTCCGTCTACTATGCGTTGAAATAGGTATGCGAGAGTGAAGGTTGATTCTTTGCCCGAGTTGGAGTTCATGCACACTCGCCCATGTTGCGTGTTTTCACCAACATGCGTGCGCACTTTGAGCAAGGGCAACCCTTCACATTGAAAGCCTTGTGATTGAACTGGACGACATCCTTGCCGAAATGGTAAGTCATACAGCATGCACTTCACATAAAAATGAACGCGATTATATCTATGTTTGGATAAACAAATTCATGACCTCTCTTTTCGCTAAAGATTATCCCGATTTTATTACCCCGCCTTTGTTGGGTGTGTCACGAATTAGAGAACAGGATAGTTCTTTGAATGCTGTACAAATGATGGTAGTAGCCTACATGTGTTTCATGTAGGTGTGGCCTACCGCATACGCTGTGCAGACGGGGTATGCAAACCGCCTAAAGGTGCTGCAGTTGAAAGGCTGTGGTTTTGAGCGTTTAGGGATAAGGTCTCGATAAAACGGGATCAGGTGAGTGTAATGGAGCTGATCGAAAGAGAACCGACCGAAGACATGTCGAAAGGGCACCTTGTTGTTAAAAGTACCGGTTCCCAACTGCTGGTACGAAGACTGTGGCAGGCATCTGTTTACGGGCCACAGAACAACCGGCATTAAGGCGGCAGGAACTTTACACAGGCTTTTGTATGGAACGTGAGAGAATGTTTGTTGATGCGCAAGAAAGCTTTGCAACGATAAAGGTATGCAACTCAATCCTGATCAAGTCGGGAGAAGCAGCAAACAGAGTCGGACGAAGCCATAGTAGTTTTGATGTCTTGTGAAAGCAAGAATGAGCGAAGGGCTTTGGTTATCCAGTTAAAAGTATTTTGGAACAACCACACCAAAGGCGTGGGAGGATGAAGAAAGAAAATGACAAAATCATTACCGATCGGTAAACGTATGGTGTGGGACAGCTACCAGAAAGTAGTTGCGAAAGGAGGCGGGGCAGGTATTGACCGTGAGAGCATTGGCATGTTCAATGCAAACATGGCCGACAACCTGTATAAGCTTTGGAACCGCATGACCTCTGGGAGTTATTTTCCACCAGCAGTACGAACGGTACTTATTCCAAAGAAGCAAGGCGGAACACGACCTCTCGGTATACCGACAGTAAGTGACCGTATTGCACAAGGAGTAGTAAAAGATTATCTGGAACCAAGTATGGAAAACATTTTTCACAAGAGTTCATTTGGGTACCGACCAGGCAAGAGTGCACATCACGCACTAGAACAATGCCAGTCGAATTGTATCCAGAAAGCTTGGGTGGTAGATGTAGACATCAAGGGATTCTTTGATAACATCAGTCACGCAATCATGATGCAACTATTAACCCAGCACACACAAGAGAAGTGGGTGCTGATGTATGTTGAAAGATGGTTGACAGCAGGAGTTGAGCAAGAAGATGGCAGTATTTCAAGAAGGATAAAGGGGACACCACAAGGTGGTGTTATCAGTCCGTTATTGGCCAACCTCTACCTTCACCATGCCTTTGATCAATGGATGAATGAAACACATCCGCAATGTTCCTTCGAACGCTATGCCGATGACATTGTCATACATTGCGCAAGCAAGGCAGAAGCTGAAAGAATGCTTAATGAGTTGAGAGTCCGGATGGAAGCGTTTGAACTAACGCTACATCCAGATAAGACAAAGATTGTGTATTGCAAAAATTATCAACGCCATGAGCGACATGATAATGAAAGCTTTGTTTTTCTAAGTTATAGTTTTCAACCCAGAAGCAGGAAAGCCAAATTTGGTAAGACCAAATACATCACGGTATTTAGCGCAGCCATTTGCAATGCGGCAAAGACAAGCATCAGACGTAGCATCAAGGACGTATTGCGCACAGAGTGGAGCACCCAAACATTGGCATGGTTTGCAGATAGGCTCAATCCTAAAATACGTGGCTGGATAAATTACTACACAAGATTTAACAGAGATGAAATGCATACGGTGCTTTATTATGTGAATGAACTTATCCGTAAGTGGATAAAGAACACCTATAAGATCCGTAGTAAGGACAAGCTGTACAAAAAGTATCGATGGGTACAATCAGAAAGTCCTTTGCTGTTTCATCACTGGAAGATTGGAATAAAAGCATGATTGGATAATACGAGCCGTATGAAGGGAGACTTTCACGTACGGTTCTTGGAGCGGCCAAGACTGAAATGTCAGGCCTACTCGACTTTTCTTAACCAACAAACGTGCTGAGCTTTCAATAGCACGCACCCTACCCCTCTACATGCTTATGAAAATTCCAAATCCGTATCGCTT
>JBBSLJ010000064.1:0-2348 GCA_038255465.1 Saccharimonadales bacterium (SeqCode) | reverse complement strand
CTCATCAATACTATAGCGTTCGAGGCGATCGCTCTGAACGCCGGTTATCTGACCGGCTAATCAATATTTTGAGTGCTTTCAGACAAACTTATCGCATCGATAAGCCGTTCTTCCCTGTGGATAGTTTGCTTTTAGCTGAACTCTTTCTTTGGTTGGATGCTATGTGACGGATGATATCCCTGATGGATGAGCACGACCATAGAAACAATCACTACAGTAATTTACATAGCTTAATAGTCCGGCAGGACTTATCTGAGCTCTAGCCGAGTTTCCGGTTGGACCCTCAATTAAGTATGGCGGTGTAAAGAGCTGACGGAGAGGAGTCATCCACTGCGCTGAAACCGTTACTGGGAGGCAATCAGAGTCATCATAAAACTTATCGAATCTTAAAAGTTAATTTACGTAACACTTGCTACCGAATTTATTTACAAGTTGACGATAGTATGCATCGAAGTTAGAATCATATTAAATGAAATTGGTATTGCTCTATCGGCTTCTAGCTAGTTGAGCAGTAGAGATTTTAAGCTTTAGAACCTGATTGGTTCTGGGATTCTGATTCAAAAGATCTGTCTAACCTTGCTAGATCTATCTAACCGTTTGGAGGAGCAATTATCATGAGTAAATCAGGCAAAGATACAATGCCAGGCAGCCTTAGTCTGGAGCAGCAATTTAAGCTGCAGGTCGTCAAAGACCAGGTCAGCGGGCTCAGCTTAGAGCAGGCGCAAGAGTACGTCGTTGAAGTGATGCGGCAGATGATGGTCAAAGATAATCTAGTCAAGCATTTACTCAAAAACGCTTAGCTAGCATTAGGCATCACCTAGCCCTTCGCTAAGCCTGGATCAGCTCATATTGCTCCAATCATTTGGCCCCTGATACGCAATAGACAGCTCAGGCTAGGCACCTTATAGATCGAAATAAGTCGAATACGTGAGCCGGATTAATCATTCTGATTAGTCCGGCTTTTTTAGTCGGCTGAGAATGCGGCCAGCGCTATCTTTCGGCAGAGAGCCGGATCAGGCAGTCAGTAGCGAGCCGGCAAAATAGATAGCGGATGAACAACTATTCACACGCAATCAGCGCGTCAATATCTACTGAAACAATTTTTTCTAAATTGCGAGTAATTTTCTCGATCTCCCAGTTCCACCAGGAGACTTCCAGGAGTCTTTTTACTGTCTCATCGTTAAATCGCTGTCGGATGCATCTTGCTGGATTACCCCCAAAAATCGTATAGGGCGGAATGTCTCCTACCACCACTGACTTTGCTGCAATCACAGCGCCATCTCCGATCTGTACACCCGGCATGATGGTTGCTTCGTAGCCAATCCACACGTCGTTGCCAACAATAGTGTCGCCTTTGTACGGTAGGTCTCCTACTTGTGGCGCTACTTTCTCCCAGCCATTGCCAAAGATGTTAAAGGGATAGGTCGAGAACCCAGTTAACTTGTGATTTGCACCATTCATAATGAACTTAACGCCAGTTGCTAGCGCGCAGAACTTGCCGATGATCAGGCGATCGCCAATAAACGGAAAGTGATAAAGAACATTTCGCTCAAAGTCTTCTGAGTCTTCTAGATCGTCATAGTAGGTATAGTCGCCAATAACAATATTGGGGTTCGACACTGTGTTTTGAATGAAGCAGATTTGCGGAAAGCCCGCCATCGGATGCTTCTCTTTTGGATCTGCGCCGTACATAAAGAGCCCCCAAACACAACAGACCCCAAACCTATAGAAAGTCTGGGGTCTAAATTATAAGCTAATGGCTTAGCTTAGGTATTGATTGGCGCAATAGCCTTAGCGACGGTTCTCGCGAGGCTTGGCTTTGTTGACGCGCAGATCGCGGCCCATCCATTCAGCGCCGTCTAGCGCATCAATGGCAGCTTGCTCTTCAGCATCGCTGTCGAGGTCTACAAAAGCAAACCCACGAACGCGGCCAGTCTCACGGTCAGTCGGGAGCGTGACGCGCTTGACAGCCCCATATTCAGCAAAAACGCCGTTGAGGTCAGCCTCGGTTACGTCATAGGAAAGATTCCCTACATAAACGCCCATACAAATAGTCTCCAAAAATTGAAAAGGGATTGAAAGTGATTCGAGCGAAAGCCTATATAAATGATGGCCTACAAAATGATGGCCTGCAAAGATTTACAGGATTTCGCTTTAAACGGTGCAAAGATAAGAAAACCTAGACGCTTGTGAATCCAAGGCTCTTAAAGTTTTTCGTCAGCAGAGGCTAAACGCAGAATTCTAGTAAAAGTCTTGACAAGGGTCTTAGCTACTGTCTCAGCAATGATTTCAGCAGTAGCTTAGCGATTGCTTTCGCGAGGCTTGGCTTTGTTGACGCGCAGGTCGCG
>JBBSLJ010000063.1:0-2355 GCA_038255465.1 Saccharimonadales bacterium (SeqCode) | reverse complement strand
CGAGCTATTGCTCGCCTCACTTGGGTACCGGGTTCTCAAAAACTTCTGAAGCTCGTCAGCTGTTTGGCGAGTAAAGCCGTAACGCTACCCCGCCTGTTCTTTAATTATGGGGCGGGGGCGCTTGTCGTTGTTGCGGCGCGACAAACAGGTGGTCCGAGTTTCAAGAATGTTCTTTGAACCACCCGTCGACTTTTTGGATACTTTTTGGCGACACAAAAAGTATTGGAGATTTGGACAAGCAAAAAGGAATTAGTTGCTTGGATGTTTGCCTAATAACCACTAAACTAATACCTATGTATGTGGCCGTTGACATTGGAGGGACAAAAACGCTGATTGCTATTTTTGATGTCAAAGGAAATATCAAAAATCAGCTCAAGTTCCCCACCCCTCCTGTATATGAAGACTTTTTAACCACACTTGCGAACTCATTTACTGAGATGGGGATCAAGAAACCAAAATGTGCAGTGGTAGCAGTACCAGGGAAAGTAGACCGGGAAAATGGAATTGTACTGGCATTTGGAAACTTGGCCTGGGAAGATGTTCCCATTCAAAAAGAGGTCGAAAAGATGCTGCACTGCCCTGTTAGACTAGAAAACGATGCAAACCTTGCAGGGCTTTCCGAAGCAATATTATTGAAGGGTAAGTATAAAAAAGTTGTGTACGTCACCGTCAGCACCGGAATTGGTGGCGTGTTTGTTGTAGATGGCACAATGGAACCAAACACGCTCGACGCGGAAATGGGCCATATGCTGTTTGAGCACGAAGGCAAACTGATGCGATGGGAAGAGTTTGCATCCGGCAAGGCAATAGTTGCCAAGTTCGGCAAGCGTGCCAGCGAAATAGAAGATCCATCCACTTGGTATATTATTTCGCGCAATGTTGCCATCGGCCTAATTGATGTGATTGCCCTGTACACCCCTGACGCAATTGTCATTGGTGGTGGCGTGGGCGCTAATTTGCATAAATTCCTGGACCGCCTACTGGACGAACTGGCAATCTACGAAAACGACCTAGTAAAAATACCTGTTATACGCCAAGCGGCTCGGGCCGAAGAGGCAGTTGTATACGGTTGCTACGCCTTGGCAAAGGAAATACATGCAAAGCCTGCTTAAGCAGCTACGAGTAGATGTAGCAGATGTGGAATACAAGCCTGGGGAAGCTTTTTGCTGGTCACCCGAACAAAAAATTATTACTTACCGTGAGACCGAAGAGCCCACAGAACTTGATGAATGGGCACTACTGCACGAAGCCGGTCACGCCATTTTGGGCCACAAGACGTTTACAACTGACCTTCACCTCTTGCTACTAGAAGTAGAAGCCTGGGATAAGGCCGTTGAAATTGGCGAAAAATATGGAGTCAAAATTGACCTTGAGCATGTACAAGATTGCTTGGACACCTACCGCGACTGGCTTCATCAACGCAGCCTCTGCCCTACTTGTACTACCACAAGCCTTCAGATATCGGTGGGCACATATCGTTGTCATAATTGCACCGCCGAGTGGCAAGTTACTACCTCACGATTTTGCAGGGCCTACAGAAGACGAAAGCTTTCAGCCGTTCAATACAAGGCACTTCCCAAAAAAGCCAGAGCTACATTCGTCTAGATCCAGAGAACACCGAACATTACGGCCACGCCTAACAACAATATGATAAATGCTATACCGAAGCTCCGAGCCAGTGCTGCGTAAATAAGTTTTTTGGACAAAGGGTTCCTTCCGATTGATTTAATAGCGCTAGAAACCGATCCATACACCAACCCACCTTCGATCACCAATATAACTACGAAAATAACGAGAGCGGCAAGTACCTGTATTTCGGAAAGATCCTTGCGCCCTAGAGCCTCCCCTATTCTGTCTATATATGCATTGCCCATACCGGCTGATTGATTCACTTCAGCGTGAATAACCACTTTATTTTTTGCCATTTTGCTTTTTTGTACCCCGTTGGGAGATGTGACTTCTATTTCGCTTGCCTTCGTCTCATCAAAATCGGCAAGTGCCGTCGCGACACCTTTAACTCCCTTGTCGGCACGCATTAAAATGCCCCTAACCGGAGAAATAACCAACTGGTCATTCTTTTTCACGGCGCCATTAAGATCAATAACGTAAACATCCGCTTCGCCCGTGGCTACCACAAAGCTTTGAGGAGCGTCTTTGGAGACTGCCGTTACCAACTCTTCTTCTAGATTCACTGCTGCACCTATTATGTAATTTGCTCGACTCATTCGAGCACGCTCCACAGCTGGCTTGCCCTCTATTGTTTCCGCACTTATGCCCACCATCATGCCCGGCCTGAGTTCAGAATCATTAGTAATATAGCCACTACTTATACCAGTGGCATGAATGATTGGAGCT
>JBBSLJ010000062.1:0-2362 GCA_038255465.1 Saccharimonadales bacterium (SeqCode) | reverse complement strand
GTCAACCGTACGGTCTTCGATATTCTCCACAAAGAATATCTCTGCCGCTTTTGATAGTGGCAGCGATATTTTCAACACCAAAAGTGTTTGGTGTTTTACAATTTTCTTAAAATGAACTCAGCGACTTGAGCGGTCACGCTTCAAGCGTGAAAGGTCAACCGTACGGTCTTCGATATTCTCCGCAAAGAATATCTCTGCCGCTTTGATAGTGGCAGCGATTTTTTTAAAAAACCGGAATCGTTCGGTTTTAATATGTTTTACAATGTTGAAAGCTCAGGGAGCACGTTTGATTTGATAAAAATTGAATGTCTAAGGTTCGATACCTTTTTCATCTGCTATTTTATCCCTTGGAGGGATTTAAAAAGTTCTTTGACGTATTGGTTAAGTAGAATTTAAAAGTTAATAAGAGCAATTGGCGGATGCCTTGGCTCTCAGTGGCGATGAAGGACGTGATAAGCTGCGATAAGCTACGGAGAGGTGCACATAACCTTTGATCCGTAGATTTCCGAATGGGGCAACCCACTATGTTGAAGACATAGTACCGAAAGGAGCAAACCCGGAGAACTGAAACATCTAAGTACCCGGAGGAAAAGAAAACAATTAGTGATTTCCTAAGTAGCGGCGAGCGAACGGGAAACAGCCCAAACCTGTAATGTTTAGGCATTACAGGGGTTGTAGGACTGCAATGTGGACTTTAAATTTATAGCAGAGCGTTCTGGAAAGAACGACCATAGAAGGTGATAGTCCTGTATGCGAAATAGATTTAATACCTAGCAGTATCCTGAGTAGCGCGGGACATGTGAAATCCTGTGTGAACCAGCCGGAACCATCCGGTAAGGCTAAATACAACTGAGAGACCGATAGTGAACTAGTACCGTGAGGGAAAGGTGAAAAGCACCCCGAACAGGGGAGTGAAATAGATCCTGAAACCAATTGCTTACAAGCTGTAGGAGCCGCGCTTGCGTGGTGACTGCGTGCCTTTTGCATAATGAGCCTACGAGTTACTCCTCTCTAGCAAGGTTAATCCCAAAAGAGAAGCCGAAGCGAAAGCAAGTCTGAATAGGGCGTATAGTTAGAGGGGGTAGACGCGAAACTTGGTGATCTACCCATGAGCAGGTTGAAGCTCCGATAACACGGAGTGGAGGACCGAACCAGTAAACGTTGAAAAGTTTTTGGATGACTTGTGGGTAGGGGTGAAAGGCCAATCAAACTGAGAAATAGCTCGTACTCCCCGAAATGCATTTAGGTGCAGCGTTGAGTTAAGTATTATACAGGTAGAGCTACTGATTGGGCTAGGGGGCTTCACCGCCTACCAAACCCTGACAAACTCCGAATGGTATAATATGTTCCTCAGCAGTGAGGGCATGGGTGCTAAGGTCCATGTCCGAGAGGGAAAGAACCCAGACCATCAGCTAAGGTCCCAAAATCTACACTAAGTTGTTTAAACGAGGTCAAATTGCATTGACAGCTAGGATGTTGGCTTGGAAGCAGCCATTCATTTAAAGAGTGCGTAACAGCTCACTAGTCGAGCGATCGGGCATGGATAATAAACGGGCATTAAGTGTATCACCGAAGCTATGGATGTGTATTTATACACGTGGTAGGGGAGCATTCTGATATCAGTGAAGCTATACGCGTCAGCGGTGGTGGAGAGATCAGAAAAGCAAATGTAGGCATAAGTAACGATAAGGCGGGAGAGAAACCCGCCCACCGAAAGACTAAGGTTTCCTGATCAACGCTAATCGGATCAGGGTTAGTCGGGGCCTAAGGTGTACCCGAAGGGGGAAGCCGATGGACAATGGGTTAATATTCCCATACTTTTTATAACTTTGACGCGGTGACGGAGTAGTGAAACTGTCGCGATCTGACGGAATAGATCGTTAAAAGGCGTAGGTATAGGAGAGGTAGGCAAATCCGCCACTCTTGCTGAAACCCAATAGTACTGCAAACCTTCGGGGGCGTAGATAGAACAGGTAATCAGACTTCCAAGAAAACCCGCTAAACTTCAGGTTATAAAAACCCGTACCGTAAACCGACACAGGTAGTCGAGGAGAGAATCCTAAGGTGCTCGAGTGAATCATGGCTAAGGAACTCGGCAAAATGGCCCTGTAACTTCGGGAGAAGGGGCGCTGGTAGCAATATCAGCCGCAGTGAAAAGGCCCAGGCGACTGTTTAACAAAAACACATGGCTTTGCAAAATCGAAAGATGAGGTATAAGGCCTGACACCTGCCCGGTGCTGGAAGGTTAAGAGGGGATGTTAGTCGCAAGGCGAAGCATTGAATCGAAGCCCCAGTAAACGGCGGCCGTAACTATAACGGTCCTAAGGTAGCGAAATTCCTTGTCGGGTAAGTTCCGACCTGC
>JBBSLJ010000061.1:0-2425 GCA_038255465.1 Saccharimonadales bacterium (SeqCode) | reverse complement strand
CTTCGCGTTGCATCGAATTAAACCACATGCTCCACTGCTTGTGCGGGTCCCCGTCAATTCTTTTGAGTTTCACCCTTGCGAGCGTACTCCCCAGGCGGTGTACTTATCGCGTTAGCTACGATACACGGGGGGTTGAGTCCCCATACATCAAGTACACATCGTTTACGGCAAGGACTACCAGGGTATCTAATCCTGTTTGCTCCCCTTGCTCTCACGCCTTAGCGTCAGGTATGTACTAGAAAGCCGCTTTCGCCACTGGTGTTCTTCCATATATCTACGCATTTCACCGCTACACATGGAATTCCGCTTTCCCCTTCCATCCTCTGAGCTCGATAGTTTCCTGCGCCGCTACGAAGTTGAGCTCCGTAATTTCACGCTAGACTTTTCGAGCCGCCTACGCGTCCTTTACGCCCAGTTATTCCGATTAATGCTTGCACCCTACGTATTACCGCAGCTGCTGGCACGTAGTTAGCCGGTGCTTCTTCCAGTGGTACTCTCAAGCTTAAGTCGCTATTTACAACTAAGCCTTGCTCCCACTCGAAAGGTCTTTACAACCCGAAAGCCTTCTTCGACCACGCGGCGTCGCATCGTCAGGCTTGCGCCCATTGCGAATGATTCTCGACTGCAGCCTCCCGTAGGAGTCTGGGCAGTTCTCAGTCCCAGTGTTGGCGATCAGCCTCTCAGCCCGCCTAGACGTCTTAGCCTTGGTAGGCCGTTACCCTACCAACTAGCTGATATCGCATAAGACTCTCCCTTAGCGCGAGGCCTTGCGGTCCCCCACTTTAATCCACAGAGTATGCACTCTGTCGACCCCATTAGGTATTAGCAGAAGTTTCCCTCTGTTATCCCTATCTAAGGGGCAAGTTTCTTATGTATTACTAACCCTTCCGCCACTAGAGTCTTGCGACTCTCGTACGACTTGCATGCCTCATCCACGCCGCCAGCATTCAATCTGAACCAAGATCAAATTCTCAGTATATTGTTTTGTTTATAATTTTTGACGGGTTACACCGTTAGATGTAACCCACACACTCTTATCATCTCATTTTCACTGTCAAAACTCATACTCAAGTCTAGCTCGAGTTATTGCCCTGTAAGAAAAGTACTTGCTAGGCGATGTAAACTATATGTTATGGCACTTATTTTTCACAAGAATATTTGCAATATTTTAATAATACCGTCGCTCGAATGATGGCGCTTGCTTGAGCTTGATTTTAAAACGATCGGTGCCAAACGCCTTATTAGCAAAAATGATCTATAATCTATCTATGAAGCATCTATAAAAACATGCACGAGAAACGGGTGCACGCGCACTTTATAAATCTCGATCATTATGCTTTGCACTTGGTGCATCTTGGCGCTTTCTGTATCTGGGCGCTTCCTGTATCTGGGCGCTGGAGCGTCTTGGCTAGAGTCACACTCGGGGATAATAATCAATTTAGTTGGCATTGACTAGCCCACTTTTATACTTGCAATTGCAAGCAGTTGCTATAGCGCAAGCGCCATACACCAGACTTGAGTTACAAAGCTGGCACTAATTCATGCCTGCACTCCCAGGAACTGATAAAAGCCACCTTTGTCCAACAACTAAAAACACTGTACTTTGCTATTTAAAACCGGCGCTTAACTTTTAAGGATTTGATCAGCAAACGTTGAGTTGAGCTGATCCTTAATACCTCTGATTACTCATGCTTACCTATGTTTACCCCTGATTAAACTCCTGGCGCTAGCACCAGCTATAACTAAAATTGAAGCTAAAAATATAAATTCGTGTATCTAATAAACCTCTAAAAGCAATTTTTGCTAATCATGCGCCCTAATTTGATTGATTATTTTGCTCCTAAGACCCTTGGCCACTGTTTTGCTGCCATGTACAGCCAGGGTAAAGCTCTTCATTTTATCATTTTTTAAAAATTGATGACTGCCTTTTTGGCGATCTGTTTTATAGCCGTAACGTTGTAAAAACTCTTTTATTTTACGAGGATTTTTCAGGGATTGAACTAAAGAGTATTTTTCTCGGGGCGAGAGTTTAGTTAAATCATCGACAGAGGCCTCTTCTTTCTGCAGCGAGCTTGATGGCTCAATCTTAATTCCTGTAATTTTTTTTGATTCGGCTTTGCCAGATTCAGCTTTAGCTGCTTTAAAGCTCTTGAGATCAACCACTCTTGGCTTAGGCGAAGTTGCGCTCTGATTTTTTATCTTTTTATACTGGATATTTTCCGCATGCTTATCCATTGAGATTAAGCATGGGCCTTGCGGACCTCGATCCTGCTCTATATCTTCCGCTGATAGCGCCGTTGCTAAATCGTTTTCTAAAGTTACTGTAGTCAAGCTCTCCTTTAAATCCTCCGTAAGAAGCTCTATGCTGGGTGCTTTTGTGCTCGAGCACTTCTCTAGCTTATACCTAGGCTCGAGTAGCTGATTT
>JBBSLJ010000060.1:0-2457 GCA_038255465.1 Saccharimonadales bacterium (SeqCode) | reverse complement strand
CCATAATACTAAAACCCTTTCCTAAAAATTAAATTAAGCTTCCTCTTCCCAAGCCCGTAAGACCTGGGACTGCTTGGCGCCTGTGCGCTCTATCTGTTCACCGAACTCATCGTATTGCTCTTCGGCTTTATGGCCTTTTTTACTCAGTGCATCAGACAAACTGCCGCGCGTTTTTTCAACGGTTGTATTAAGACTGTCGCGTACTCTGTGAAGGTCACTTTCTGCCTGTTGTTTCAAGTCCGTTGAGCGTTGCTTAATTGCCTGGCGCGTATCTTTACCGGATCGCGGTGCCAGTAAAAGCGCTAAACCCGCTCCTACCAAACCTGCAGCTAAGCTAACTACAGCCATGTTTGGTGATGATCTATCAGCCACTTTCGCCTCCTTTCAAGTTAATAATACATACAGCGTACAGTGTCCGAACAGTAAGCGCTGTAAAATATTTCACACTGTAATATGTAATTTTTAGCGTTTTTACGAATATAAATTAGCTTTGTGCTGCAGGTAGCGTAATAATGGCCAAAGAAGCTTCAACTCTAAAACGCGCCATTGTATGAGTATCTAGCCACTCATCAACAGCCTTACTGGCGCCGGGCAACGCCTCATTCTGGTAGTCGTCAATGATCACGACCGCTCCGGGACTTAAAAGCGGCCAGATTTGGCGAAGCGGCACAAGGACAGAGTTGTAATAATCGCCGTCTAAAAATGCAAAAGCAATTTGCTCAGGAAGATCTTTTGATTGTACATCGCTAAACCAACCTTTATGTATAATCGGCAGTTTAAGATTAGCCTTTTTAAAATTAGTAATAAATTCACGCTTACTGGCAGCTAATTCACCCCGCTTAAACTGCTCTCCGGCGGCGCTTTGATCCTCGACTGATTTTTCCGGTAGACCCTCGAACGAATCGTATACATGAAACGTGCGATCGGGCGCTAATGCATGCAGCATGCGTGCAATAAAGAGTGAGGCGGTGCCAGTATAGCAACCAAACTCAACCATGCTGCCGGGAACATCTTTGAGTAGCAGGCGTTCAAGCTCGGCCAGTAGAACTTTCAGTTCCTGACGTTCCATTTGATCGCTGATAAGGTTAAATTGCTGCAAAAGCTTATCGTGAAGCATGACAGTAGTGTAACAAAAGAGAACACCCGACATCGGGGGAAATGCCGGGTGTTCTCGCGGACAACTGCTAATGCAGATTGACTACATCAGCTCGTCGTCCTGCTCGTTATCGAGACCTAATTCTTCTCGATTTTCGCTATCGCCTGTATGGTGCATATCACCGTCATCATTATTAATTAATGTATCGTCATCTAATTGAGCCATGGACCCTCCTTGTCGTTAGGTTTGCAGGCAGTAGTATGCCGTAAGCATTACCCTACCGCTATGAGATAATTCACCCTCTGCGATTTAAATTACCCAGCCTCCGTAAACGGCGCGTTATATTTGCCTCAACGCGACCACTTGGGTCAAGGTGTTTGAACTTTACGTCCTTGGCGGGATGCAAATAGTGTGACATTTGATCGTGTCTGCCCATAATAACTCCTCCTTATTAGCTCTGACAGACTAGGACAATTTAAAAATTTCGTCAGCTGATTTTCTTACACGTTGACAGTATTAAGTACCCAACAAAACAGCCTAGTAATATTTGACAATATATGATATAATATTGGATGTGAAGATGTTTTGGCGTTTTTATATGCTCCTGCCCTTATTGTTGCTTATAGGGCTTATTTCTACTGGGTTTAGTGGCAGCACGGCCGCGGCGCCGGGGGCCCAACCGCCAAAAGAACTAGTTACATTTGCAACATCCAATAATGCACCTGATCCAAACGAGACATTGCGCTACGTAAACCAGCTTAGACTAACGCATGGTTTGCCGGAACTAAAGCCTGACACTCAACTCGGGCTGGTAGCTAGTGCTCGTGCGGCTGACATGGTGGCCCGTCAGTACTATGCACATAAAAATCCGGACGGCAGCTATTATTATGATTATTTTAAAAATTACGGCGTAACTAGTGGTTATTCGTGTGAAAACCTTGACCTTATTTTTGTGCCAAACCAAGATCAGATTATGGGCGACTGGCTAGCAAGCACAAGCGGGCACCAAGAATGCATGATGCATCCCAAGACCAATAAAGCCGGCTATGCGGCAGTAAGGCTGACGCTTATAAATTTTGACGGCAGTGAATCTGCTGCCTACATCATTGTGGCTGTTCACTCACAAGGCCTTTAACTGTCTCCCAGATTTCGGGATGTCCTTGTTTTTCTTTGAGCCAGAACCACCATTCCAGCCCCCACAAATCAATCGGGTCCATGCCTGTTTGTTGCGCATATTTTACTGCCTCCACCAGGGTTGTTGGGCTCATTCGCTCTAGCTGGTGGCTTACGGATGTTTTAAGAATAGCCTCTGACAGCCAGGGTTCACACTGCAATTCATGAATAAAAACTGGCCGTTGCTT
>JBBSLJ010000059.1:0-2458 GCA_038255465.1 Saccharimonadales bacterium (SeqCode) | reverse complement strand
CTCCATAGGCTGGCCAAAATTAGGCAAATGTTTTGGAGTTAAGTAGCAAACCAAAAATAGTTTGCATTATTTTATATCTAAATATGCGAATTAACTTATTGATTTTCAGTATTATATTACAGTCCAATATCTAGCATCTAAAATCCAGCATCTACTTTGTTGAAAGTGTCTTTCATTCTATGTCGTTTGTCTTACAAGTCAAAAAATGATTATCTATATGTCTTACACATATAAGGCAAATATGGAATCACAGCCCCAGCCTTCAATCCAGAATTTGAAGCCAGATACCAAAAGTTAGGGTCCCGTTACCAGGTCAATTCGAGCCGTCGAACGAGATACGCGCCTGGTGATTGAGAAAGCTGCCGAGCGAGCAGTCAAGACCAACGGCCAGTACTTCAACGAAGACGTCCGCAGCTTCGCTCAGGGTCAGCTCACCCAAACCCAACTACCAGCCGCCCCGGTTGACATTCAAAACCAGATCTATTACCTAACTATGATCGTCGAGGGTACCGCCAACTGAATGCCCAGGCAAGATAAGAAATCGTTTTGGAAACGGCTATTCGACTAATCAAAAAAACACAAGTGATGAAAAACCAGCCGCACATTATCGGCTTTCGCGGAGCGCCGCCGGGTCCTTCGGCACGCTTGGCTTTTAGGGGAAGAGCATTTAACTTTGCTTGCATGGTTATAGCTCACTAGCGGTAGTCAACACATTCTGGGCGGGCGGTCGCTGCCGTATTTTCGCCATATTCATAGGTTAATTAGCTATAATATAAAGACTTACGGGGAAATATACACTGTCAACAAGTGTTTTAGAGAGCAAGTAATTTTGCTGTTTAGGCACGTGTAAAAGGGGACAAAGTGGCTTTTAAAGGGAAATTAATCCGCTTTCCGAGCCATTTGGTCAAAACGGTTCAGTGGCTCTGAGCATAAACAGTTAAATCTCTATAACTACCTAAATATTAGAAAACTATAGCCTTCGCGTGGTGGATATGCCCAATATTTGTTAACTAAGTACTAGGGGTAAATTACTTTGCATTAAAGGGACTGAAATTAATATTTAAACACCGGCCCACATTGGCCAGACATCTGTTGACAGCATAGGCTAACGTCTCATCGTCGGAATAATCCTCGGGCCTGAGCCACCCTCCCTTCATGTGCCTCCACAGCGTCTCGGCGATGTTCAGCTGAGGCGAGTAGGTGGGCAGGTAGAAAAGGTGAAGCCCCCTTCGCTGCCAGACCGGGATTCTGGCCTTTATGATCTTGGCGGTGTGTATGCTGGCGTTGTCCAAAACGATGAAAGTAGGCTTATGAATACTCAAAGAAAGCATGTCGAGCCTTTCGAGCACGAAGCGGGAGTCGATGCTGTCCTCGCTCGTGTGCCAATAGCACTCGTTGCCGCGGCTGATCAGTCCCCAGCAGTTGAGGCGGTAGCCTTTCTCGCTGGGAATGAAGACATCCTCGCCGGGAAACTGCGGCAGCGGCCGACCGCACCCGTAGGGCACGTACCCCTCGCTGCACACGTGCGACTCGTCGCCGTAAAAAAGACCAATAACTTCCTGCTCGCTAAGCTGTTCCAATTCGCCCAGCACCTCCACCTTAAAGTCATAGACGTCTTGGTTAGGCCTACCCCTGGTTCTTTTCCTTATTCGCTTGTACCTTCCGCCGAACGTCGGCCCGGCAAGGCTTTTAAAAAAAGGCGCAGGGCTTCGCGGCCCACGGGCTTCGCGCCATCGGCCCGCTGGGCCTCCCACTCGGCTTTTGCCATCGAAATGCGCTGGCGGTTGGCCTTGACGGCCAGCAGGATAGCCTCTTGGTCTTCCTCCTGGCGGATAGAGGGCTTGCGACCCCGTCCGGGCTTGGTCAGCAGCCCCTCGATGCCCTCTTCGTTGTACCGTTTCAGCCAACTGTTGACGCTCACGTTGCACAGGCCCACTATTTCACCCACATCCTTCGAGGTGCGGCCTTCCGCCTTCAAAAGGATGATCTGGCAGCGACAGCGAAAGGTATGGCTCTTGCCCGTTTTGAGTACTTTGGTCAGTTCAGCACGCTGTGTCTCGCTGAGTACTGGTGTGTTTTTTCGTCCCATGGGACGAAGATAGATTAATGCAAACTATTTCCAATGGACTACTTAGTCTTTCCGATCTGGTACAATTTCCGCCCAACCTTTATTTTTCCCTTTAAATACCGGTACTGGCACCTTTTTCCCCTCTATCCTCAGTCTGGTCAGTGTTTCCAGCTTCGAGCGCTTCGCTCGCCTTCTTCAAACTTTGGAATTCATCCCAGTCCTCGACCGAAACTAACACTGCTACCGACTTGCCCTGCCTGGTTACCAAGATTGGCTCTTTGAGGTAGGCTGTACGATTGATCAAGTCCGAGAGCTGGTTTCGCAACTCTTGGGCAGTCACGCTAGTGAGTTTGTCTGTTTCCATATTTTGAGCAAGAACTATTGTTTTAT
>JBBSLJ010000058.1:0-2604 GCA_038255465.1 Saccharimonadales bacterium (SeqCode) | reverse complement strand
GTGCTTCGAGCTGGCTAATACGACTCTCAAGTGCAATCGCCCAATCAGGCTTATCGGACTGCTCAGCACCTGCTTTCAGGTAGTCGGACAACGCCCGCTCAACTATCGCCGATAGGCTCACCCCTTCAGCCGCTGCTTTTGCCCTGGCTGAGCTATCTAAATCGGCTGAAACCCTTGCACTCAAAGGAACTCGCTGCATTTTAAGACCTTATTGTATGTACTTGTCATACAATAGTATACGCTGAAACCCTTGATATCTCGTTACTCACTGGCTTGGATCTGCTCTGAAACGTGAAGTGCAGAACTTCAGTTTATAGATCTTCTTATCTACTGAAGTTCTGCACCGCTGTTTTTGGGGCTGCGAGCTGCTGGCTTTTCCGTTCTGCACAGAGCAGGGGTAGGAGGTATGGGAGCCCATCAGCTATAGCACCTATCAACCCATTCACTCAATCGAAAGGCCCACTTTCGCGCCCACAAAAAAGCTGAGTCCAAAAAATAAAAAATCAGTTTTCACGGCCAGAAAAAAGCTGTGGGCTTGGGGTGACATCTGCGGCATGGCATGAAAAAGCCCTCGCAGTGTTTCGGGGCAAGGGCGGTGAATAGCCGATGGGTGCGGATTGAATGTGGGGTAGGTTTAGACGGGTTTGAATGGGCCATAGACTGTATGGCTCACCATCAGCATCATCGAGCAGATCGGCCAAAACCTCCACTAGCGGGTTTATTTTAATGACTTTTTGCCATATTAGGAATTTCCTCTAATTAATTGGCGTTGCGATAATAGCGAATCCCAGCCTTGGAGCTTCAAGACCCGGAGTACAATCGCCGGTGCTCTGGATGCATTTTTTCATAACTACAGGAACATTAAAAGATTTAAGAGAAACAGTATACCCATTCAAATTCAGGCCGCCAGCTCCCGTTAGCATTCCAATAATCTGTTCAACACCAAGAGATATTGTAGCTTTAGAAAGGGTAGCTGTAATGCCAACAAGCTCGCCTCTCATTCTTTCCTCAATTTGGCGTAGAAGCTCTGAGCCATAGCTACCGCCGGTTACAACGCTAGCTAAAATATTAACGCCATGCCTTTCAACGCTAGCCCATTGCACAAAAGAATTAGAGGAAAAATAGACAATCGAATCGGGGTGAGAAGCGATTACCTCGTCCCTCATACTGTCGTAAGTATCAAAATTTTGATCCTTAATTAATGGCGGAGTAATGCTTACAGCGGTCACCAGCGCTGCCAAATCAGGCATCTCACCATTCAAGATATTATTAAGTGCAGTGGCATCAAGCTTATATGCACCAAGGCTTCCCTGACCACAAGAAAAGATTGGACGGCCCTCTGTTGTTGTTACGTTGAATGTGTAGTCGTAGGTGCAAGTTGTTGAGGCTGATTGCGAAACTGTTCTAGCGGGCATGATTGTTCTTCTTTCATTCACCACGTAAACAACTCTTTCTCTTCGAGTGTTGGTGAATGGAATTGGTACTCGTGCACAGCCAAAAATGTTACAGTGTCTCTCAAATCGAACATCTGGATAAGGGACATCTACCCAACGGTATCTATCAACTGGAACCATGGCGGTAACCGCTGGCACATTTATGTTCCAAGTGTGTCTTGCCTGTACTCTGGCAACAAGATTAATCGTGTTGCCGGTAACGTTATATTCTAGTTTTTCGATTCCCGCATTGCCGTTGTTGCCAATTTTTACTTGGCTTATCAATGATTGAACACGGTTCGCTTGAGTGCGCCATCGAGAACCAACTTCATCTAAACCAGGAATGCAGTTGATCATTTTTTGATCGATAGGCTGAAGCAGATTGATCGCTCTTGGAATTTCAGTGAGCGGATTTTCCACGCAAGCTTGAGCATTATAAGCTTTGGCTTGCGTGGAAAATCCCATTACAGAAAGGATGGCCAGTCCCGAAAGAAGTCTGAAGCAAGATTTGTTGAGTTTGGTTTTCATAAAGCTACCTATTGTTTTGGACTCTATGTGAGCAAACCATATTTTCCCCTAAAGCACTGGCCACGCCGGATAATTTCAGCTTTTTTTCACCAAAGCTTTATCATTTAATTTTGACAAAAAAGTATAGGGAGCATGTCAGGTTTGCAAGGTCGGCTGAAACAGGTGAGAATGCAAGTGTTGACAGCAAACAAAAAAGAAAAACTATATTCATTACCACTCATAAGCCCCGTAAGCGGCCTCGCTCCACTTGATTACCTCTCGTATATCAGCCTTGCCCTTATTCTGCTGGTAGCTGTGGCCTTGGGCATCGCTGTAGCTGCCTAGCTCAGCTTTATGCTCAGCCATCCATTGAGCGACCTTATCGGGCTTAACCTTAGTCATCTGTCGCAACGATGAACTATTGATTGAGTACTGCTCACTCAGCTCTAAGCCTGCGTTGTGTTCCTGAATTGCTTCTACAGACCGGCGCAACTTTTCAGCGTAGGCATCACGGCGGCGATCTCCGTTTAGCTCATCGTTGGAAACATCACGCCAATCGAAGCCGGTAGGCTCATCAGCAACGATAGCGGGCTTAACTTTAGTCTCAGTCACTGGCTTTGCTGCTGGCTTCCCTTGCGCCTGCTGTAGCCGCTTCAGTTCTAGC
>JBBSLJ010000057.1:0-2605 GCA_038255465.1 Saccharimonadales bacterium (SeqCode) | reverse complement strand
TCGAACCTCCGACCTCGTCATTATCAGTGACGCGCTCTAACCAGCTGAGCTAATCGCCCTCGTCGATGTGTAATGTTTAGGTAGCCATTGTGCCGACAAAACAAGTTTGCTAGGCAAAAGCGTTTACCCAAACGAGCCATCTCCTCTCAAATTTCCAAACAGGCAAGCCTTGGTTTGGAAATTTGGCATCCTTTACTTCGTAAAAGATAAACGAGTGTAATCTGGTGGAGCGACGGGGACTCGAACCCCGGACCCCCTGCTTGCAAAGCAGGTGCTCTAGCCAACTGAGCTATCGCCCCTCGCACCAGATAAAATGTTAACGTAATCTCGCCTGGAAAGCGATACAGAAAGTTGGCTAGAGCACCAGGTACTAGTTTCTGTTTTGCAGCAAACTGTTCCAACTGACCTATCGTCCCTGAAATTACTCGAGTCATTCTACAGAAAAACCATAGATTTAACAAGCGTAAACAGAGTAGGGTATTTAGTGCCTATCGGTTAAAATGGTAATTATGGAACCGCAACAGAATCCTGAGAAGATACCGCTCAACCCAATTCGTGAACAGACTAGCGAAAAACAACTGTTTCAAAACCCGCAGATTGATTCTCCAGCAACCCAAAATCCCGTCCTAGACGGAATGTTTAAGCGTTCGGCCCAAGAGCCGGCTATAGCACTAAGGTATAAGCTGTTGCTGGCTGCAATGATGTTATGTATCGCCATTGTGGCTGTTATTGTCGGCAGAGTTCTATTTAAGGATGGCCTAGCCTAAATTTAACAGATAACGTACTGTAGGAAGTTTTACATCACTAGTGGCTTGACCGCCCCTGTTATTAATGATAAGATGTTCGAGCTGCTTGAGTTTAGGTCATAAGTTTTGTGACTAAACCGCCAAGCTTTACACATAAACTCAAGCTCTCGCAGCAAGACAACAAGGTTCTTTTGGGAAGTCTTGAGTTCGTATCTTAACAACTTGCAGTTAGAAATTTTTGAGATTTTAAGACAAGCGGCATAGAGTTGGTTTTACCAATAACTAGTCAATTGCACTATAAAGTATTGAGATACGCGGCTTTTCCCTCGGGAAGAGCAGTCCGAGACTTTGGCTTTGCCAAGGCCTTGCGCGTTGAGAAACCCGAAAGGGTGTCTCATTACTACGTAAAAAGTTACATAAGCGCACACAAGGGATGCCTTGACGCAAGATACCGATGAAGGACGTAGCAGGCTGCGATAAGCCACGGGGAGGTGCCTAGCAACCTTTGAACCGTGGATGTCCGAATGGGGAAACCCGGTTGGAGTCATGTCCAATCACTCTTACCTGAATATATAGGGTAGGTAGCGGGAACCTGGGGAACTGAAACATCTTAGTACCCAGAGGAAGAGAAAGTAAACAACGATTACCGGAGTAGTGGCGAGCGAAACGGTATCAGCCCAAACCTTTTAAGTTTTTGTTTGGTAATTTATTGCCGGACAAATAAGTTGGTAGACGAATATTTATAAGGGGTTGTGACACTACAAACAACCAGTCCTGAGGTTCCATGTTTACATGGGGAATCAGGATTGGAAGCACGCGCTACCATTAGCGTGCCTAAGGTCAGAAATTTGCGAGGCAAGCAGAAGGAATTGGAAAGTTCCGCCAAAGACGGTGAAAGCCCGGTATGCCAAGTATCGCAAACCTTAGAGTTGTAGGTTATGAGACATAACTTCGGTTTTGTCATCGAGATAGCTGTTTCCAGATCCCGAAAGGGAAAAAGAGCAGCCCGAGAGTTGAGCATTGCTCGACCCCGGCGCGATGAGAAAAAACCGTAGGTTTTGTCTCATACATTGTCGAGTAGGACGGGACACGAGAAACCCTGTCTGAATCCGGGACGACCACGTCCCAAGGCTAAATATATCTTGCGATCGATAGTGAACTAGTACCGTGAGGGAAAGGTTAAAAGAACCCCGGAAGGGGAGTGAAATAGAACCTGAATTTGTGTGCGTACAAGGAGTCGGAGCCCTTCGGGGTGACGGCGTGCTTTTTGTAGAACGATCCAGCGAGTTAATTGTCATTGCAAGCTTAAGGCATTTGCCGGAGGCATAGTGAAAGCGAGGCTGAATAGGCCGTCGGGGTCTGATATCTGAAAAAATTAGCCATGAGAGCTAAAATTAGAAACTGAAGTCACGGAAAATTTTTAAAATGTACTTACTAGTACATTTCTACAAATTTTACGCGATTGTCAGAAACTAATTTGAACTCGCAAGTGCAATTTTTCTAGATATCAGACCCCAAAAGTAGTGGCGATTAGACCCGAAACCAGGTGACCTAACCATGGGCAGGTTGAAGCGTAGGTAAAACTACGTGGAGGACCGAACCGTAGCATATTGCAACATGCCCGGATGACTTGTGGTTAGCGGTGAAATGCCAATCGAACCTGGAGATAGCTGGTTCTCCTCGAAATAGCTTTAGGGCTAGCGTTGTACGGTAGCATAGTGGGGTAGAGCTCTGTTTCGGACTGGGGGTCGCAAGATTACCCACCCTTGTCAAACTACGAATACGAACTGTGGAACTACGGCAGTCAGAACACGGGGGCTAAGCTCCGTGCTCAAAAGGGAAACAGCCCAGATCGCCAT
>JBBSLJ010000056.1:0-2782 GCA_038255465.1 Saccharimonadales bacterium (SeqCode) | reverse complement strand
TTCTGCGGCGCTTCAGGCCGAAAAAGGCCGTGTAGAAATGAACTGGGATCCAATTTGGCACCACACCCAAAGAGGATTCTACTATGCTCAAGTTGAGCGCTATTATCGGCTGTTTGGTCGAGAGCAAGTCAAAGTCTATATATATGAAGACTTTAAGCGAAATCCTCAAGCAGCCATTAGAGATATGTTTACATTCTTGGGCGTCGATGAAGATTTTGTCCCCGATACGTCTACGAAATACAACGTTTCTAAAATGCCAAAGAGCTTAGCTTTAAACAGGCTGCTGCTAAAGTCTAATCCGCTTAAAGAAACGGTCAAGCGACTATTGCCGTTAAGCGTACGGCACCGCATCGCTGACCAGATCAAGCGCTGGAATGTAGCCGACAGTCAAAAGCCTGAACTTCCAGAAGCAGATAGGGCTTACCTGAGTCAGCTATTTCGAGCAGATATTCTCAAGCTGCAGGCTCTCATTCAGCAAGATCTCTCACTATGGCTAGATACAACAGCTCGATGAACGCTTCGGCCATGTTCCCTGCAGCCAACTCAACTTCTAAGCTTACGTGCCCAGCCGCCAATGAACGCCACTCCTCTCGTTAGTATCCTCATCAATAACTACAACTACGCGCCGTTTTTAACTCAAGCGGTCGATAGCGCTCTACGGCAAACGTATGAGAATATAGAGGTAATCGTCGTCGATGATGGCTCGACAGATAACTCTTGGCAGGTGATTAAAAGCTATGGTGATCGCATCGTGCCTATAGCTAAAAAAAACGGTGGGCAGGCATCTGCTTTTAATGCAGGCTTTGAAAAAAGTCAGGGCGATATCGTTTGCTTTTTAGATTCTGACGATGTCTTTTTGCCCGATAAGCTACAAAAGCTAGTCAATATCTTTGACCGCTACCGTGAGGTGGGGTGGTGCTTTCATCCGCTCGAACGAGTAGACAATGACCTTAAGCAATACTTAGCGCCAGAGCAGTATAGCGGCGCACCTGGCCCCTATGACCTGCGTAAGCTATTGAGAAGGGGAAAGCTAGGCGAGGCCATGCCCTTTAAAAGCATCGTTACTTCGGGCATGTGCTTTAGAAGAGAGCTGCTAGAAAAAATATTGCCGATGCCGCTAGAAATTAGAATTACTAGCGATGACTATATTAAATACGCTGCACTAGGCGTCAGCAAGGGCTATATCTTACTTGAAAACTTAGCCCTGCAAAGAATACATCCGAGTAACGCCTATACCTTTCGTGACGACAGACCACTCTTGCGCGCCAAAATCCTGCTACAGACGGCTTACTTTTTAAGGAGAGACTTTCCTGAGATCAAAGCCTATGCTAATAACCTATTCTCTCTAGGAGCAGCCGAGTTTTTACAGCAGTCTCAAAAAGATGACCAGCAGTTGCACCGTTTGGTCAAAGATTATTACGCCTCGCTCTCCTTCCTAGAGCGGATAAAGGTCAAATTGAGAGAGCGCTATTACCTGGGGAGAAAAAGATGACCATGAGGCTAACATTATCTTCTGCAGAAGATTTTTTCGCAGTTTTTTCGCTGCTGTTTTACTCAAATTTGCTGGCTTTTTCTAGTCTGTTTAACGGGTCTTCATTCAATAGTCTAGGGGTGTCCGCTGTTGCTATCTCCAATCCTCTAACGCCGTTGTTACAGGCGCTGCAGCACGGCGTTTTTCTGATAGCTTTACTGCTGATATTGCTCAGATGGAAGCTTTCTTTAGTTGCCAGTCTGAGGGCTCCTATTTTCTGGCTGCTGGTCGCGCTCATGATGGGTTCTTTCCTATGGTCGGATTTTCCTTCTGACACCATGAGGAAGTCCGTGGCACTTTTTGAAACGATCACCTTTGGCGTTTACTTTGGCTCACGGTTTAGTCTAGGTAAACAGCTGCAGCTGCTGGCGATCGCGAGTAGCCTCATCATCGTGACCTCTTTCCTCTATTCAGTCGCGCTGCCTGGCAGTGCGATCGAAACCGGAGGACATGCGGGCGATTGGCGAGGCCCCTTCATCCAAAAAAATGAGTTTGCGAAAGTCATTGTGCTCTGCTGTATTTCTACCTATTTATACAAGTCAAAGAGCGCCCTCTGGAACATCACCCGGCTAGCAATCGTTTCTCTATCCGCCTTGATGATTGTCTTATCTGACTCCAAAACTGCTTTAGTGGTAGTCAGCTTCCTCTTTCTATCGGTATATGCTTACAGAGGTCTATATTCACTTATCAGAAATCGCTCTGCCTTACTGATCCCCAGTGTAAGTTTATTCCTAGTGACACTTTTAGGCTCGTCGTGGCTGCTGGTCTTTAACCTAGAAAACATTGCTAACAGTGCAGGCAAAAACCTAACCTTAACGGGCAGAACAACGATTTGGAGCGCGGTTAGCTACAAGATTGCGGAACGTCCGCTGCTAGGCTACGGCTACTTAGGCTTCTGGCGCGATATCTATGGCGGCTCGGCCTATGTTGGCAAAGTGTTCAACAATCTCTATTTGCCTAAAGATGCGCACAATGGCTTTCTAGAGCTAGCGCTGGCCTTCGGATTTGTAGGCGTTGCGTTGTTTAGCTTAAGCTTTTTACATATCCTGTTGCGAGCAGCGGCGTTGCCTGTGCCGGTAGGCGTGCAGACAGCTTACTGGCCCCTAGTGTACTTGACTTTTTTGATTTTGTATAACCAGACTGAGGCGACGCTCATCCTCCACAATTCAATTTTCTTTGTACTTTTTGTCGCCCTTGCCCTGTCAGACTACCATCAGTTCAAAAAGATGCAGTCTGAAAAGCTGCAGGTCA
>JBBSLJ010000055.1:0-2816 GCA_038255465.1 Saccharimonadales bacterium (SeqCode) | reverse complement strand
CTGATTTGCAATTTTGGACAATGGCAAGATAATCCAGACGTTACTTGGCGTATGCCTGATCTATTTTACAAAGACTACTCGGACATCTATGAGCATATTGGAAAAATTGCCGTTGACTTAGAGTATGACACTAAGAATCATGACGGTAAAGGTTATCTATTTAAACCATCATGGACAGCCGGTTGGAGCATGAATGACGCTGCTGAAAGACAATTTGAATCTGAAATAACAAAACTGAAACCTGACAATAATTTAACGATTAAGCAGCTGACAAAAAAAGGGAAATGGTGGAAATTGTTCTAAGAAAACGGCTTATAATCGAGTAGACGGCCTCACCGGGTTTTTCACCGATGAGGTGCGCCTCTCACACCACTGTACGTACGGGCCTGGTATACAGCGGTTCATTGAGTTGTGGAGATACTTTTTCATAATAAGAGAACATCGATTCGTAACCTCTTTGGGTAAGCCTTGCCAATGTAATCGTTGTGCCTAAGATCGGACTTTGAGCCACTGCCCATCCACCCATTCTTGTTCTGCTCCACGCATAGGCCTGACCGTAATGAATACCTAACCGAATCAGGTTCTTTCTTTTTCGTTCAGGTTTCTTCCCCCATAGGGATCCCTTCGGGACAGTCTTCCAAATGCAATACCTTAATCTGTTGCGTAACCAACTGTCGAGTTCTTTGAGTTTGGTTTGTATACTTGCCATACGGAAGTAGTTTATCCATCCCCGGTGAATTTGTTTCAGTTTGGCTATACGTTGATCGAAGGTAAGCGGTGCAGTTTTCCTTGTGGCTAACTTCAGTTCTTGTTTAAACGTTCTCCACTTCTTATCCGCTACTACCACCTGGTATTTACCCTTATCACCTTTCTTATATGTTGGCACAAATCTGTGTCCCAGCAATTTAAATGATACCGGCTTTCGTATGCCGCTTTTCTCGCGGTTGATAGGTAATCTCATTTTGTTCTTTAAGAACACGTAGATGCTATTGCCTACTCTGCGCGCTGCCTTCTTACTTTTGGTATAAATACTAAAGTCATCGGCATAGCGAACGTAACGATGCCCGCGTTTCTCCAATTCCTTATCTAATTCATGTAACATGATATTAGAAAGTAGAGGACTGAGCGGACTTCCTTGTGGAACGCCTTTCTTGCGTTTGGTAAGCTTTCCATTTATTTGAATGGGTGCTGTTAACCATTTGCGTATTAGGCGTAAGGTGGTAACGCATTTCACTTTGTTATACAACAGTTGCAGTAGTATGCCATGATCTACTTCATCGAAGAAGCTCTTCAAGTCTATGTCTACAATGTAGTCATAGCCATCATGGATGTTCTTGTGCGCTTGTTGAATGGCTTGGTGAGCGTTACGTTGCGGACGGAATCCATAACTGAATTCCTTAAACGTTAATTCATACATTGGGCTAACGATTTGGTGAACGGCTTGTTGCAGCATACGATCTACAACGGTGGGGATACCCAGAAGACGTTTCTTACCATTCTCTTTTGGGATTTCGACTCCCAGGATGGCTTGAGGGAGATAGTGGCCTTGAACGATCGCAGTGGATATGCGGGTGTGGTTAAGCTTCGCGTATTCTGGTAGTACCGCTACGGGCATACGATCTACGCCTGCTGAACCTTGGTTGGATACAACTTGCTTGCATGCCTCGCGAATGTTTTTCCGGCTTAAAATCTTCTCAATCATTCCTTACAATTTTGTTTTCTCTGTTC
Organism: Saccharimonadales bacterium (SeqCode); assembly: GCA_038255465.1. Classification (GTDB taxonomy): domain Bacteria; phylum Patescibacteriota; class Saccharimonadia; order Saccharimonadales; family JACDFO01; genus JACDFO01. Next base: position 1,088 of record JBBSLJ010000055.1, on the reverse strand, counting down.
CGCTTATCATAAGGCTAGTCAGCAACTCGGATACTTCCTTTAACATTGCTAACCTCCTTACAGCATTTGGAACAACTCAATGTTCGATCCTTCATTGATTTGTGAGACCTCCGTAGCGCTTACGGCTCGTTACTATCAACTACTACTATCTCTGCTGACTTCTGTACGTCTAGTAAAGCGAAACTAGATACAGACCTCCCCGGGTAATGGCATATTCTTTCCTCCGATCCCTGCGGTATCTACCAAAAGAGGATTGTTGGTCAAGGGCTTTGCAAAGATGTGATTGCTTACCCTCCTCTAATGGCCTCTGTATACCGAAAACCACCTGTTCGTCAGTACCGGATTTTGCAGTCTAACTTTCTTCAGTGCCAGCCTCACGACTAACCACCTTGTCACTTGCTAACAGGCTTCACCAACTTGCCTGTAAGGGACTTGCACCCTCAAGAATATCGGTATCTTTGATACCAGATGCCCATACCGGGCGCACACAAAAGCTATAAAACATATGCTGTATTGTAGGTTCTTAAAGTGCGTGCTGTTAAATTTCGTCAGCAGCGTGGGACAAAGATGTAGGTATTTAAACGCATACGTTTTATAGCTAAACGTTAGCGGCAGTTTTCAAATGGACAAGGCATTTTAATCGGACTATTATTTGTGATTCTTTCTTGTAAGCAGAAGGCCGACATGTCTATGGAGAATCAAACTTCTGACAAGGTAAGTGACACAGTACTCAACTTGACGTTTGATACTTTAACCTTGGCCGACTTTGACAAGTTTTTCAAACATGAAGAATTAAAGACTTACGATATCTTAAAAAATTCAGACTTAAAGATGGAATTAGGAAAAGGACATAAATTTTGGGACTCTAAACGAATCTTAATTGACGACACATTAAGAAGTTTAGAAATTCAGGGATTTCCGCTTTCAATCAAGCGACTCAATAAAAACATTGGACGGATAACGACTGTGGCAGAGATCGAGAATCAGGGTAAAGTGCTCGTGTTTACGTTGGACAACAAATTGAAAATTATCGACAGAAACGTTCTTACTTTTAGTGGTGGTGACGAGGGACTTTCAAGCCGCAGCTT
>JBBSLJ010000054.1:0-2821 GCA_038255465.1 Saccharimonadales bacterium (SeqCode) | reverse complement strand
CTGAAAGGACGCGGGTGTGGATCAGCTAACAAAACAAGTCCGAAACAACCTAGTCTTGTTGATTACCACAGCAATGGTTTTGAGCATGGGCGTTTATGTTCTATTGCTCGATACGCTTGGCAATGACCAGTTCTTATTTGCTATAAGTATCTCTTTTGCGCTGGCTCTGCTTTTAAGCTTGCTCGTGTCATGGATCGGCACACGTGTTGCATTGCAGCCACTGATATACCTGGAGCAAGTACTACGACACACCATGAACCCCGAAGTACCAGCGCCAGACACCACAGAGCTCAACGTTGGCAGGCAACTTATTACCGAATTGACCAATCAGGTATATCAATTTGCTAAGACGACTGAACAGACGAGCGGCTCACTTGTTGAGCACAGAAAATCAATTATTCAGGCTTCAAATGTTGTCAGCCACATGCCGCTGCCCTTATTTGTGTTTAATAAGGAGCAGCTGGTCACAAATGCTTCTGAAACCGGCCTTGAATATTGTGGGCAGGAAAGTAGTAAATTATTTGGCAACAAGTTATATGAGGTGCTTAATCTGGAATTCCCGAATGATTACACACTTGAAAAGTGGATTGAAGATTGCCAGGGCAACAAAGTAACCGATCTGTTTCAGTGGGAACGGGTGCGGGTAATTATGCCCGGCGATAACAACGCCACCAAGCAGTGCGATATGGCAGCATATTATAACCGCGATAACCCGAGCGGTACCGAGTTTATCGTAACGATGTTTGACCGGACAAGGCAATACAGTAACGATGAAAAAGATTTGAGCTTCGTGGCGCTGGCAGTGCATGAACTACGAACACCGCTTAGTATGCTGCGTGGTTACATTGAAGTTTTTGAGGATGAGTTAGGCCCCACGCTCAATCCGGAGCTGCAAGGTTTTATGCATAAAATGGATGCTTCCGCTAAGCAACTGTCCGGATTTGTTAACAATATATTAAACGTGGCGCGCGTCGAAGAAGACGAGCTTATACTTTCATTAACTGAACAGGACTGGGACGATGTGCTTTCGCACAGCATTGAGAGTCTAAAAATCCGGGCGCAAGTGCACAATAAATCTATCGGGTACACGGTTGAACCCGATCTGCCAACTGTTGCAGCGGACCGTTTCAGTATCCAGGAAGTGCTGAATAACCTACTGGATAACGCTATCAAGTACAGCGGTGAAACCGAAAAACAGATAATCGTTAGTGCCCGAAAAAATAAAGCCGGCATGATAGAAACATCTGTTCAGGACTTTGGCGTTGGTATGCCCTCGTCAGTCGTCCAAAATTTGTTTGAAAAGTTCTATAGAAATCACCGGACCAAAGGACAATATGGCGGATCCGGACTCGGGCTGTATTTGTCGAAGGCTATCGTCACGGCTCATGGCGGTCAGATCGGGGTCAGCTCTAAAGAAGGCGAGGGGAGTACTGTTACGTTTACGCTACTACCGTACAGTCAACTTGCAGATGAATTAAAAGACAAGAAAGAAATTACCCGAAACGCCCACGGTTGGATTAAAAACCACTCACTTTACAGAAGGTAATGTAGAATAGAAACAATTATGGATGATCAACAACCTCCCGAATCACTAGATAGCAACCAGTCGCATGTGCAGCCCATGCAAGACGGATTGTCTAGCACCGAATCTGCTGAAGCCGCATCGACTCAGACAGGCCACGGAAAGCGCGTGCTCTGTATTGAAGATGAATATTTTATAAGTGAGCTGTATGATCGGGCCCTTGTTAAGGCAGGCTACCAGGTTAATACCATTGTTGATGGGCCGGCAGGTTTGGCTGAGGCGCAAACAAATCAGTACGACATCATCCTGCTTGATATTATGTTGCCCAACATGAGTGGACTTGTGATTCTTGACCAGCTGCGCGATGCAACCAAAACCCCGGAGCTCAAAGCTAAAATTATCATTACGACTAATCTTGACCAGGGCGTAGACGGCCGGGCAGCCGTTGAGAACAAAGCCGACGGCTACATAGTTAAAGCCGAAATTACCCCAAAACAACTCGTAGCATTCCTCCAACAACTCGACATATAACCTCCGTGTAATGTTGTAATTTATGTCTAAGTGTGGTGTAATCTTATCTGCATTGGCAAATTCTGCTGATTGCACCTGAACAAGGAGAAATGATGTACAAAAAGCAGGTAGCCCTGAGCCTCGTCATGTGCGTGGTTGTCGCAGTCGCTTCCACCCTCGTCGCCATGCTCGACCCCTTCCAGACCAACGCGGCCTGGGTCAACGGCCTCGGCCTGATCGCTGCCGGCATCGTCGGCATCTTCGCCAGCGTCGCAATCGGCATCTGGGCAGAGCCCGTCACCGACAAGAAATACTTCGAAGTCAAAGGTCAGTGCGTTGTGATTGCCGGCTTTGGCGGCGCGTTTGGGCTGATGCTGTTCAGCTCGTACCTTCGTCCTCAGTTCCAGAGCCTGGCCTGGACACTCTACGTGGTCACAATCCTCAGCTTCATCCTGAGCACGCTCGTCAACTACCTCGCAACCGAGAACACAGTGGCAAGTGCCAAGGGCAAGCTTCGGAGCGTGGCGTAAGCCACTAGAGTGTTGCCGAGGGGAGCAAAATCATTCGTCGTCGACGTTTCGATTCCCCTCGGCATCATGCCTCATTCTCCTTGTTTAACTTCACTAAACAAATGTATGTTTGTTCTGACGAGGCCGAAAGGCCGAAAGTAAAGAAGTTATATCTACTCGACGGTTACTATAAAATCAGGGCCTAAGGCAACCCGGGCAAGTTCACCGGTTTTTTGTCTTGTAACTTTATCCGGCCTACCAAAATCTGTGCTATCTTCAT
>JBBSLJ010000053.1:0-2849 GCA_038255465.1 Saccharimonadales bacterium (SeqCode) | reverse complement strand
CGTACACCAGTACTTATGGAGAATGACGACGATGAATCTGAAATCCCTGACCTTTACAGTGAAATGGTCACCATCGGTTCTGTTGCCCGTGTTATGGAGCGTAATGAAGACTATGCTGAAGCCAAACAGGAACGCGGAAAATTAACTCCACTTGAAACCACATTCATAAAGAACGAAGGGCGCGGTCAGATAAAGATTGGACCTAACGTCATTAGTACTAGGCGTGGTCGAGCTGGGGGTTATAGAGTAGACCGCGATTTTTAAAGGATTATTATGAAGACAACAGAATATATCACTTGGCAAAATATGAAAAGACGTTGTGATAATCCAAATCACAAATCTTTTAAAACTCACGGAGCGCGTGGTATTAAAGTATGCGAGCGTTGGCTTAATTCATTTGATAACTTTTTAGAAGATATGGGGTTGCGACCTAATTCGGATTACTCCATTGACCGTAAGAATAATGATGCAGATTATACGCCTGAAAACTGTAGATGGGCTACTTCACAACAGCAAAATCGCAACAAAAGGGTTAGGCACGATAATGTCGCTGGAATAAAAGGTGTTTCTCTGAGAAGTGATACTGGTAAATATCAAGCTAGGATTATGGTCAATTTCAAGATTATTACTCTTGGTTGCTTTGATTCTTTGGTAGATGCTGCTCAGGCTCGTAGGCAAGCTGAGTTGAGGTACTTCTAAAATGCAACGAAGTGCCTTTGAATCCAGCCAGAACAACGCTCGAATTACTTCTTCGAGCAAATTAGTTGTTGACGAAACATATGACTTACGTGGTCTTGATATGGTTACGCCAGACCAAATCAAGCCAGTCGGTGAAACTCCTTTTGCCGAAAACTTCCGTATGTACGCCCGTGATGAGGATGACACCCGTGTTGCTATCCGAACTCGCAAAGGCTCTAGCCGTATCACAACTGCCGATGCAGAAACCCTTAGTACACAGAATGTCGCAACTTCAACAGGGGATTTAGAGTTTTCCCCTACAAGAATAATTGCACAGCCATTTAACGCTGGCTCTACTAATGCGCTTACTCGCTTAGATTTTGAGGTCAAAAAGAACCTAGGCGCAACGGGTCACATTATGATTGAGCTTCGTGCAGATAATGGCGGTGTCCCTGGCACTATGATTGGTGCGAGTTCTATCCTTTCTTCCGCTGTCACAGATACATACCAATATCTTCCAGCCTACTTTATGGACGCACCAAACTTAGTGAATGGCACTCAGTACTGGGCTTTGCTTTATGTGCAGGATAACGGTTCAAACACTTACCACGTTAGACAAACTGCGGATGTTGGCGCATTAGACCTAGAAAGCACCGATGCACAAATCACCTGGTCTTCACTTGGTGTATCATTCCGCTTCAAATCCTATATGGCTGAAAATGATGGGGTAAAGGGTTTCGCCCGCTATTACCCTAGCAATGGCAACAAGCGAACGCTGATGGCTGCTGGCGGTAACTTATTCTCTGCTGAAGATAATGGTACGGTCACAAACATTGATTCCACGCTTAATGCTGGCTCAGAGTTTGTACGCTTCTGTTTCTTGAATGATAAAGCTATATACGTAAATGGCATCAACGCTATGAAGAAATGGAACGGTACAACTGTTTCCACGATTACTGGTGCGCCAAGTGGTGCAAGCTTAGTGAAAGTCCATCAGGGACGCGTATTTGCCCTCACAGAAAAGGTATTGTTCCGATTTTCAGAACTATATGATGAAGAAACCTGGCCTTCAGTAAACTTCTTCTATGTGCCTGAGCCTAAGAGCAACGACCCTGTTACGGGTGCGCGAACATTCCAGGACAACTTTGTTATATTTACCCACGAAACTAAACATATTATTTATGGTAGCGATATTTCTACCTTTACTCGCAAAGAAGCTGTCGGTACTAAAGGTGCGGTGTCTGATGAAGCAATCGCAGTTGACCGAAATAATATCTACTTTATGGCTGATGATGGTCAGATTTATGCCTATAACGGTTCAACTGACACACTAATTTCTGAGAAAATGGAACCTGAATTTGCTGCAATAACCGACAGGAAACAGGTTAGATTACACCTCTACCGCAATCAATTGCGCGTCTATTACCCAGGACCAACTAGCTCTACGAATGACCGTATGGCTATATTCGATATTACTTCTGCTCAGTGGTTCAAAGATACTGGTCGTCAGGTTATTGGCTCACTAGAATGGAATCAGGACGATGCAAATGACTTAATTGAGTTCTCTAGTCGTACTGCCTGGATGTTCAGGGGCGAGCAAGGTTACTCTGACCTTGGCAAGCCAATCGACTTCAAATACTGGACAAACTACAAGACTTACGGTTCTGGTACGAGCAAGAAGCGCGTTAAGCGATTCCGACCAGTCATTCGTACCGTTGATGCTGACTACACATTATCTATCGGTAAGGATATGGACTTTGCAGACAACCCTGATATGCGAGCTTACGTTGTCACAGGTGGTGGTGCTAAGTTCGGTAATTTCCTTTGGGGCGATGGCACAACGTGGGGCAAGAAGAAAATGATTTCTAAAAAGTCTGCTATGTCAGGTCGTGGCGAACACATCCAGTACCGATTTGAACGATACGGTGTTGAAACACCTGTTGAACTTTATGGCTATGTAGCACAGGTTAAAGTCGGAAGGCCGAAGTAATGCTTGGCTCAGGCTTGCCAATGTCAGGTGGTGCGCTCCAAAGAATACCGCCAACTGCATCTAAAGAGGACCAGGCTAGGGTCCTTAATGATGTCGTAGACCGCCTAAATTCAATCCTGAAAACTCAGGTATTCTCTGACGGCACTAGCAAGCGAATGATTATTGGCTATCAAAAAGATGG
>JBBSLJ010000052.1:0-2871 GCA_038255465.1 Saccharimonadales bacterium (SeqCode) | reverse complement strand
CTCAAGCAAATCCGAAGAATGAGAAGGTTGGGAGAAGTGTTAGCATTTTGTCAATGCCGGAGTAAAAAGGTACCAAATAGCGGGCCAAAAGTGTACCAGTTAAGTTAATAAAAAGAGGATTTAACCTCCAGTTTTGCGCTTCTAATTTTTAATTTTCTGGGTTTTTAGGCAAAGCGCGGTGTATCTCCCGCATCACTTATATCGGTCTGGTATCCTCCTTTTCTATAGGCTTGGTTTGCGTCATCTGTTTCTGCCGTTTCTTACTTGTGGCCAAACGATACGACTCTCCGTTCATTTCCAGAATATGCACATGATGGGTCAGGCGATCAAGTAACGCACCGGTCAATCGTTCTGATCCCAAAACACTTGTCCACTCATCAAAAGGTAAATTCGATGTAACCAGAGTAGCAGCATGTTCGTAGCGACGGCTAAACACCTCAAACAAAAGCTCTGCGCCAATGGCAGTAAATGGCACATAACCCAGCTCGTCGATGATTAGCAACTTAACGTTGGTCAGCTGTTTTTGTAAAGTGCGCAATCGCTTTTCGTCACGCGCTTCCATTAATTCATGTACCAGCGCTGCTGCCGTCGTAAAAGAAACACTCATCCCTTTCTGGCAAGCAGCCAACCCCAGGGCCAATGCAGCATGAGTCTTGCCAACGCCTGAGGGGCCTAACGCAATAATATTTTCGCGCTTGTCGATCCATTCACAGCGCATCAATTCCAGTATCAGTGATTTGTTCAACCCAGGTATCGCAGCAAAGTCGAAGGTATCCAGGCTTTTAATGACAGGGAATTTTGCTAGACGTATGCGCCGTTCAGTACTGCGTCGCTCGCGATCAATGCATTCCAGTTCGCACAACCGTAATAAGTAACGTGCATAATCAATGCCTTCACGCGCACACTCGATACCTACTTTCTCATATTCACGTGCAAAAGTCGGTAACTTTAATGTCTTGAAGTGATTGATCAGCAAGACTTGCGGCGCAACCATGGTGGGAATAGAAGACTCAGTCATAATGCACCTCCAAGAGGAGATGACTGATTTGCCTTGAATGCATGCAGCAAGCTTAAATACGATCGTGGCTCAGTGGATTTCACGCTGGCATTCGGTAGATACGGGTAAAGTGCCAGGTCAAGCTTGGCAGGTCGTCGTTCGATAGCGCATAGAATTAGATGTTTGATAGCATCAAAACTCACAACACCTAGGCCTATTGCTTGTTTGATTGCCTGCTCAACTTGCGCTTGGCTAAAATTCTCCAGCAATCGCAAAACCTGGATGTATTCCTTGCGGCCCCGGCGTTCCATACGAACTTCCAGCAGTCGGCGCAGCCGATCGAATACTTCAGGTAGCACCCAATCTTGCAGGGGTGCCGCTTGATCAAGTGCACGTGTTTTCTGCTCTAACAATGCCAGGTAGTGCAGTGGATTGTAAATGAATTCTTCTCGGCCGTAGCTGCGCACATGTCGAGCAATGATGTCCGCGCCCAGGCAAATCTCGATGTGATCCACATAGCCTTTAACCAACACTTCCCGGTGACCGTATTGAGTAGGCACCGAGTAATCGTTACTTCGATAACGTACCAACGATAATGAAGATACGCGGGTGGAAATCTTATGGCAGGCATCAAAGGCAACCGCAGGTAATACCATGAGTGCGGCGGTATCATGTTTCATGCGTTCAGCAATGGTTTCGGTTTGACCTCTCAGTCTAGCTTGCTGGCGTTTGATGCATCCATCCAGTAGTTTGGCATTCAAGGCATCAAAATCATCGGCAATGGGTAGCGGAACCATGAAGTGCCGACGGTTAAAGCCAATCATTCCTTCAACATTGCCCTTGTCATTGCCTTTGCCAGGTCGCCCAAACTTATCTTCAAACAAATAGTGGCTCTGCAACTCACTGAATGCCTTGGTGCGCTGGCGCTTGCCATCTCCCAGTATCTTGGCTACTGCAATCTTGGTGTTGTCGTACAGGATCGACTGCGGTACTCCACCCAAAAACGCAAAGGCAGCAACATGCCCATCCAGAAAGGATTCGGTATCTTCAGTTGGATAGGCTTTGACAAAGCAACCATCCGAATGCGGTAGGTCGAGACAGAAATAATGAAATCGAACCAGCTTGCCGCCAATATAACCATCGGCTTCACCAAAATCTACTTGAGCATGACCCGGTAGGTGTACCAGCGGCACAAACATTTCCTTCTGTCGGACGGCAGCCTTGTAGACATAATCACGTACGATGGTATAACCACCGGTAAAACCATGCTCTTCCCGCAATCTCTCCAGTATACGAATCGCAGTATGGCGCTGCTTGGTATGCACTTGTTTGTCAGCTTCCAGAATGGCATCAATAATGCCAGTGAATGCCGCAAGCTTAGGAGAAACGCGTTCGCTCTTGCGCCGATAGCCAGGTGGCACTGCGTATTGGCACATCTTGTTGACGGTCTTGCGGTGTATGCCAAAATAACGCGCAACTTCGCGTTCACTTCTGCCCTCTATCATCACCGCACGTCGAATCTTTACGTATAGTTCCACTGAATACATCCTTTTCGCCCTTCATCTAATGCTAGTCGCATTAGCTTACAGGCATCAGACTGGTACACTTTTATTCTGCCATTTCAGCAAAAATCAGTGCGCTTCAGTGGTACATTTTTACTCCGATATTTACAGATTATATTGATCGAAGATGGCGGTTTTTGCAGCTATGAGGTAACTACCCTTTCATGGAGAATACGATCTTAGCCGCGAAAATACCCATGATGACTTTGGTCTAGCAGACCCCAGAATCATAGCTAGGATCTATACTGGATTCTCGGAACCTTAAAAAACGCTCCAACCAGTGCAGATAAACATAAAACCAAGATTACTACG
>JBBSLJ010000051.1:0-3149 GCA_038255465.1 Saccharimonadales bacterium (SeqCode) | reverse complement strand
GCTATCGATATTGATGAAGAATTACTCAACCGTTGCCTGGTGTTAACCGTAAACGAAAGCCGTGAACAAACGGAAGCGATTCACCAGGCGCAAAGGCTGAAACGAACGCTCAAGGGTTTAGAGTCTAAAATAGAAAAAGCCCGTATTTTACAGCTTCACCGTAATGCACAACGTTTACTTAAGCCGCTGGCGGTGATCAATCCCTATGCGGATCAATTGACCTTCCTCGCCGATAAAACGCGCACGCGGAGAGATCACGAAAAATATCTCACGCTCATCGACAGCATTGCGTTACTTCATCAATACCAGCGTGAGATTAAAAAATTAGGCGCTCTTGAATACATTGAAGTGGCAGTGAGTGATATTGCCTTGGCCAATCGCTTAGCCCATGAAGTGCTGGGTAAAACTCTGGATGAATTACCGCCGCAAACGCGGCAGTTGCTGGGCATGATCAATGCGCACGTCAGCGCAGAATGTAAAAAGCAAAATATCGAGCAATGCCACTTTCATTTTAGCCGCCGTCATGTACGCGAGCTGTGCGGCTGGAGTGAAACGCAAGTGCGTGTGCATATGCAACGCTTACTGAATATGGAATATCTACTCTCGCATCGGGGTAGCCGTGGCCAATCGTTTGAATACGAATTGCTGTACAGCGGTGAAGGTGAAAGCGGCACGGCCTTTTTAATGGGCTTATTGGATATCGAGCAGTTAACCGAAAATAAAAATGGCAATAATCCAAAAGATAAGGGTACGACGGCCACTTCGCGGAGTGATTTAACAAGTTCGCGGGTTCAGGTGGAGGGGTTCGCGGTGCCAACGCGGCCTCATCGCGGGGTGATCGCGGACGATGAAAACGAAGTTCAATCCAGCAACGGCGCGACCTACACCGAATTGCAAAAAGATTGGGTAGAAAACGTATATCAGGCTGTGTAAGAAATAATAATCGTAACGTTAGGATATTCCCATGGCACACAACCCTGAAGACCGTCGCGGTCTCTACACCAAAACACGAGGCCGTCGTAAACCGGTAATGCCATTATCAAACTCCGACAGCGCCGCATTCGAACACAACGCCTTAATGATTTACCTCAATCGCTTCGTAGAATGGAGCCGCATAAAAGGCTTGACTGAACAAACCACTGTGCATCGTGAGCGTACATTGCGTCGATTTATTGCGTGGTGTGATGAGCGCAGTATTAGCCAGCCCGAGTTGATTACGATGGCAGTATTGGAAGCCTATCAACGCCATTTACACTACCACCGTAAAAGCGATGGCGATGCGCTGAGCCTTGGCAGTCAGAACAGTTTATTAGCGCCGCTCAAATCCTTCTGTAAATGGTTAGCAAGAGAAAAATACATTGCTTACAACCCCGCTGCCGAATTGGAATTACCCAAGGTCGTGCGTGGATTACCGAAAGTCATATTAAGCATGGAAGAGGTGGAGCAAATACTGAATGGGGTCAGTGTAGAGAATGGTTATGGTGTGCGTGATCGAGCAATGTTGGAATTACTCTACAGCACCGGCATTCGACGCATGGAATTAATTAACCTTGCCGTTCATGATCTGGATCTTAAACGCGCGTCCATGCTGGTGCGAGAAGGCAAAGGCCGAAAAGACCGATGGCTACCCATTGGTGAGCGTGCGGTGTATTGGTTAAAGCGGTATACCCTAGAAGTGCGTGATCAACTGTTAACACGGCGGGATGAAGTACACGTATTTTTAACGGATTACGGCGAACCTTGGGTAAAAAATCGGCTCTCGGAAATGGTCAAAAAATACCTGTATCACGCAGGGATTGAAAAGCAAGGCGCGTGTCACTTGTTCCGTCACGCCATGGCCACGCACATGCTGGATAACGGCGCGGACATTCGTTTTATTCAAGCCATGTTAGGCCACGCGGATTTATCGACCACGCAAATCTATACGCAAGTGAGCATTGAGAAATTACGAGAAATTCACACAGCCACGCATCCGGCGAAACTGGAAGATAAGAAAATATTACTCGATCAGCTGGCGGCGGAAATGGATGGAGATAATTAACGAGATAATCCAGCGCGGAGAAATAATCCACTTATCCGCTTGTCACTTGCTTTGCAACACAGCGCAAATCAATCGCCAAGCTAACAACCTTCGAGCGTTAAGGTTAAACCGTCCGTTCCTGCCTCCGTCACTCCGTTCCTACGGGCAGTCGCCATGCTGGCAACTGCATAGGAAATAAGGCGGCTGCAAAGTCTGTCATGCCCTTTGCAAAAAAGCCGCAAAGGCCACGCCAGTCTTAGCGGCTGCTTTCTAAGCCAGCCTCCCCCGTCCAGCGCAAACAGCGCGCTGTCCTCCCCGCCGGTGTGCCGGCTCAGCCTAAAAACCCTACCCGCCAGCGTGGGTCAGACCCCTACGCTGGCTGGGGGTATCGTGCCAGTAGTTAAGTCTGTGCTTGCTTCAAGTTCTTTGCGGTTAGGGTCGTGCTGGTCGCTGGCTTAGGTTTACCTCCCCCCAACCCCCAAGGGGGCTTGCACGTATCCGGCATCGCGCATTCCGTGCGGGTCATGTTTATCGCTTTACCCAAACCCTACCGCCGCACGTAGCCACCCGAGGGCGTCAGCTTGCGCTAGCGCGCAACCCAACGCCCCCGCATGGCCGCGCGAAAAGCCGCGTTGTTAATTCAAAAAGCGCCTGGGGGTCTGTGTGAAAATTTATTGGCTCTGTGTTAGGCTCTGCGCCGCTGTAGGCCTTGGAGGGATTGGGGTGTGGGCTGTTATCACTAGGATTTTACGTCGGCTGGATCTGTTTACAACTATTTTAGGGATTATGATCAGAGTTTGGGGAGGTACCTTCAAAGTGATCCCATTGGGCTGGGTGGGGGGATTAATACCTATGGGTATGCTCTGCAAAATCCGCTTAGATACTCTGATCCAACGGGCGAATCTACGGCAGTGGTTCCTGTTGTAGTCGGTATTGGAGCCGGCCTTGCCGCATTCTGTGCAATAGTCCCCAGTCACCCTTCTTGTGAAGCGGCCAGAGAATTATTGAACGAGTCAATGTGTAATCTCTTACCGAAGGAAAAAAGTGGTCGGTGGTCGTGTTCAGCGTCATGTAATGTGACAGTAATTGATTCAACTCTCGACGGTAAGGTTCCTGACAGAGTAGTAGG
>JBBSLJ010000050.1:0-3272 GCA_038255465.1 Saccharimonadales bacterium (SeqCode) | reverse complement strand
TATTGAATATTGAGGTGATTTATGGCTGCTAAGAAAAAGGTTAATAAAGTTAAGAAGGCGACTAAGGCGAAGGCCCCTATGCAAGTCGTGTCATTGAAAAATGTGCTTAGCTTGCTTGATACGACAAAAAATAGAATATCCGCACGAAAAATGACCCGAAAAAACCCGCTTAGGCATTTTCCTAAGATTGAGGGTTTAGGTAGGCCTGAAAAAGAGCGCGCGTTTCAAATGACCACCGTTCTCGGTAATGGGCAGATAGCGCAAAAAACGGTAAGAACCACGAAATCGCGCGCGTATGCGCAGGCTAATAGGATGCTTACCAAGCGTTTTAATGGCTCACAAGTAAAAGAGATAATGGTTGACGACGGGCGCTGAAAACTGGGGGCGTATGACATGTTAGAAAAAGCGAAAAACACTTCACTTCGGCCGTCTCAAAGTCTGCGCCCTGGTATTTCTAAGTTCGTGGTAAAGGGGTTGTTAGACCCACAGTTTATTATAGTAATGATAGTTTCTGGTATATTTGAAGGTATTACTAAGGCTATTCTAAACTGGCGCGACAAAAAAGCCGAAGCAAAAGAGGCTAAAGAACGCTTGCGTTTGCTTCGCGAAGAAGAAGCCAAATTGCGCGCGATTGAAAAAGGGCAACTGAATGAAGTGAGAAAAATCATTCAAAAAGTTCGCCGAAAGGGCAAATAAGATGCCATATCCCGGTAATGCTGATGGGCGCGGCTATATCTTATTGCCGCGCGCTAACGAAGACCCTGACCCGTTGTTAAACAATGGGAAGCTTTATAGTAAGATAGAGGGGGGAGTTACCCAGCTATATTACCAAAATGATGCGGGGGCCGTCGTCCAGTTAACTCCTGTTGGCGGAGGCGGAGGGTCCGCTATGAGCCAGGTCACCGGGAGCACTGAAGAAGAGTTAGATACTATTAACACTGAACAGCGGGTAGGTGGTTTTGCCTTTGACCCCTCTTTGGTGGGCGACGCGAGTGTTACTTTTCGAGCGGTATCTTTGTTTAACACCGCGGATGTATCTGGCTCATTAGAGATTAGGCTATATGACATGGGGCCGGGAACGGGGGCCTTTTTTGCGCCTGAACTCAGGGCTAGCTTAGTGGTTGCATATGCGAATGTCGGAAAAAGCTATATAACAAATCAGTTGCTAAGCGCTGTTTTCGCGCCTGGTATAAATATGAATGAGATACATAACACCATGAGGGTTTATGAGTTGCGAGCATATTTAAATACTAGCGACGTGGCCGCATTAGGGCTGATTTCTTGGGGCGGTTTACTAGTTATATAAGGTATTTATGACCACGCGCGTTTCGGCTAGTATTACGGTTACAAACGGCTCTGATCTCATGTATCAAGTCAAACAGTTTTTCAAAACTAGCGGGGGATGGACGGTCCCCAGGTCTAGCGATGGAATAACCATGAGCTTGGTCGCCGATGTCATCACACACGCGGGGGCCGGCGCAGGAGGCTTGGCAAATCTTAAAGCATGGTTTGTTTTGCGAGATCCTTCTGGACGTCGAGAGTATTGTTTTCAAAGGACAGCATCTAATAATACCGACTGGCGTATTACTTTTTCTGAGTTGTCTAGGTTCATTATAGGCTCGCCTAGCGCGACTGTTGTGCCTAGCGCAGCAGATACCGCGACATTGCACGGCGCGGGCACCGATGGCGTTCCTGTTAACACCACCTTCCTGAGAACCGATGGCAGCTACAAACTACAAGTTTGTGTAGATCCCACCCCCATCGGAATAGGCGACGTCTATCTGGCATGGTTCGGTACTAGCGATAACGTCACACCTTCCGATTGCGGCACAATGTTTATGGCCGAGGCCTTAAAAGAATATGATGAAGGCGACACTAGCCCAATCATTCATTTCGTTCGCTATACTGCCACGGCTGGTTTTATGTTTGTTTATACCGCGTTTGGTTCGGCTTCGGTGCAGAACAGCATGTTTACAGGGTGGTTTAAATACGGGCTAGGTGGCTCTTCCTATGTGGCATTAAATGCTAATGGTTATGGGGCGCAAAACTCTGGTTACCCGGTTTATTCCGGGCTTGGTAATATACCCGCATGGCCGATTAGTGGTAAGTTAGGGGGGATTTCTTTGTTTTTGTTTTGTATAGGTGTGGCCCCTAAAGGCGTTGTAATGCATATGAAACACCCCTTTTCGCCTAAGGCGTTTCCTAATACCCTTAATATAGCGGGGGATGAACCATATATTTATTGGAATGGCCAAACAGGGGGTGGTGGTTGTTCTATGTTAATGCCGTGGAGTAACACCGTCCCCACACCTTAAGGCATTTATCATGCGCTTTTCAAAAACTATTAGTGTAAATACCGGCGCCGAATATATGTTTCGGGCTAAGGCGTTTTTCAAAGCCAGCGGCGGGTGGACGGTTCCACGGTCTAGCGACGGAATAACCATGAGCCTGGTCGCCGATGTCATTACGCACGCGGGGGCTGGCGCGGGCGGTATGAAAAATGACCGCGCCTGGTTTGTTTTGCGAGATCCTTCTGGCCGTCGAGAGTATTGTTTTCAAAGAGGGGTAAGTAATACCGCTTGGCGCATTACATTTTCCGAAATGGCTAAGTTCATTATAGGCGCCCCTAGTGCGACTGTTGTGCCTAGCGCGTCCGATAGCGTGCTCCTACATTCAAGCGGAACCGATGCCGCACCGATTTTTTCCACCTACCTTATTGTCGATGGTTCATACAGGCTGCAAATATGTGTAGACCCGATCCCTCTGAGCTCTGGGGTGTATACGGCATGGTTTGGCGCAAATGCAATCGGAACGCCTAATAGTCAAACTTTGTTTATGGCCGAGGCGCTTAAGGAATATGACCCTGGCGATATAAGCCCGATTGTCCATTACGTACGATATAATCCGACGGCTGGAATGATATTTGATTTTACGAAGTTTGGTACCGCCGCGGTCGCTCCTGCGGACACCTTCACCGGATGGTATAAATACGGGCTTAGTGGGGCCCTTTATTTGCCTTTAAACGCGGGCTCCTATGGCGTGCAAAACATTGGTTATCCAATATATACCGGAAACGGCTCTATCGGAGATTGGCCCATTTCCGGCAAAAAGGGCGGCATTAGTGTTTTTATTTGTAGGTTAGCCGGGTCCCCAACATTTCCAAAAGGGGTAACAGCGCATGTTAGGCACGCGTTTACTCCAAGCGAGTTTCCGGATGTGATTAACTTTGAAGAGGGCGACCCGTATGTTTATTGGGGGCAAAGGTCAGCGGG
>JBBSLJ010000049.1:0-3286 GCA_038255465.1 Saccharimonadales bacterium (SeqCode) | reverse complement strand
TTCTCCGGCTATTGCATTGACTACTCGTAGATTCCCAAGCATGACGACGAGTGAAGTAACGCCCAGTAGTCCTGCGAATACCAAAACTTCCACTCGTCGGCGAGCTTGGGGAGCGGCCCATATGATGACCGTGGTCAAGAAGAAAGTTGGAAATGGAGCCGTCGCAGCCCACAAATGGTCTGAGGCATGCGCATCTCTGGCGACAACACTAGACTGAAGGATTGCTTGGGCGGCTATCACGATTGCGAGAAGAACGACAATTGGCCACCAGTCGCAAATTACTGATCGAACCTTCATGCGTAATCACCTACATTCTTAGGCGCCAGTCCAGCTCGTGCTTTGCGTTGAGCTGATCGTTTTCTGGCTTTATACACAAAAATCCTGGCTTTCGCTTTCACTGTTCAATCATATAGTATTTGTTTTTTCTTCATATAAGCATAAGTATCTCACTATTTTATCAAAAATAATATGTCTTCAGAAGAAGACACATATAAGAAGAAGCGGGGTGCGGGGTGTAGGATTCGAACCTACGAACTCGGAGAGGGCAGATTTACAGTCTGCTGTGTTTGACCGCTTCACTAACCCCGCACAGTAGATTATGGAGCCGCCTGTCGGATTCGAACCGACGACCCTCTGTTTACAAAACAGATGCTCTAACCACTGAGCTAAGGCGGCATTTATAACCTGCAAAGTGTACCAGAACAGGGGTTAAATAACAACTCTCTTAGGGCGTGAAACTCGTCGTTTATTTTTTCCTGTGGGTACTATCAGTTTGTTTAGTTTTTCTTGTGCCTGGTCTGCTTCTGACTGCATACCCAAATTTTCATAGCCTTTAATGAGCAAAGAATAACTCTCGTGGTTAGGCTCAAGATCAACTGCGCGTTGCAGCTCGTCTATCATAAGCTTTGTATTACCTAGCTTTTCTTGGACTTTGGCATATGCAATGTGACGAGCTGCTAATTCTTCTTCAAGTTTGAGCGCCTGCTCAAATGCCGCAGCGGCTTTAACGTAGTTCTCGGTTTCATAGTAAATAAGTCCCAGGTTATGAAGACTGGATGCTGTGGGCTCTATCGAAGAAGCAATTTCAAAACAATCTATGGCGTCTTTATATTCTTTTTGCTTTGCGTATAAAATTCCTAGGCGGTTGTAGGCTGCGGCATTTTTTTGATCTATTTGTAAAATAGTCAGCAAAGCTTTTTCGGCTCGCAAAAACCTATTTTCGCGCATTCCTTGATGAGCAATGTCCCATAGTTGACCCATTTTGTCGCTTATTTTGCGGGGTATCACTGAGAATTCATCCTCTTTAAGATTAGTGCCTCTATAGGCAAAGACTCCAAAGACAACTACAAGCGCTAGTTCTAACATATTTCGTCTATTATACCTTAGATAACTAAAAACAGCTCGCTTAGCAGCAGTTTTGGATTTACGTTCTTAGGCAGCATGTCCTCGCAGTTGTAGACATATTTTAAAATACTTGACCATCGACGCGTGGATTTAAAATCATCCTTATCCGCAGCTGACCTGAGGGCTGCATTTGCAATCCGTTTCATGGCGACCAGTAACGACGCCAGCTCGTCTTTATCTTTAGCAAGTTGATCAATTTTAGACAAACGCTCGAATGTGCTTGATGCAAGTAGTTGTTTGGCTATTTGAATTGAATGTATAAGTGGATGATCAGTTTCTTCTTTTGCTAATGCCACAAATAACCCGACATTGCCGCCACTTAACAGGTAGGCCTTTTCTGCATTGCTGATATCTATATGGGGTGATGCTTCTATAAGCTGAGATTTGCTTATCGGTTTAATGTGAATAGCTTGAACCCGTGAATAAATGGTTGGTTTTAAAGTACGGTCTGCTTTGGCTGTTAGAATCAGTACTGTGTCGGCCGGTGGCTCTTCAAGGAGTTTAAGCAAGGCGTTCTGAGCTTCAATGGTCATTGTATGAATATCTTGTAAGACCACTACTCTTCTAACGTTCTCTGAGCCTGTAGTTTTAAGCTTCATACTTTGCTGCAGTTCGCGTACCTGTTCAATAGTAAACGATTTACCGCTTGGCTTCATGTGAATAAAATACGGATGAGAGCTTGGTGGGCGTTGCAACAACGTCTCAGCAATATGAAACGCAATGAAGCGTTTGCCGCTGCCTTCTTCTCCAGTAAGCAATATTGCGTGAGCGGGATTATCAAGAATCTGTTTGATTGCTTTATCAGTTTGAGGATGAAGAATCAATTCATTCATACGTCAGCAGCGAGTAGTTTATTAAATTCGGTTGGGAGCGGAGATTTAAAGACTGTTTTGCCCCCTGACGGCAATGTAAGTTCAAGTGATTTTGCATGCAGATATAGCCTGGTCGCATCTTCGCCATTATATAATGTGTCACCGACAATGGAATGTCCGGCATGTTTTAGGTGCACCCTTAGTTGGTGAGTGCGACCGGTTTTAGGTACTAATTCAATCATGTCATGGTGCAATGAACTTGCGATTACGCTATATTTGGTTTGGGCTGTTTTACCATTGGGTCCGACCCTAAATGTTGAAGGAAGTTTTGGATTACGTTCTATCGGCATGTCAATAATTGCCTCGGCCGGCTTTATGTGGCCAGCTATAACCGCTATGTATGTTTTATTAACAGTTCTGTCTGCAAATTGTTTTTGTAAATGCACCATTGCAGCCGCAGTCTTTGCGCAAACCATTACGCCCGATGTTGCTCTATCAAGCCGGTGAACTATCCCAGTGCGCTCACCCTTTATGCCAGTAAGCTGCCTGACAAACGAAGCTACTGACGGCTCATTCCAGAAACGTCCGCGAGCATGGCTGATAACACCGCTAGGTTTATTAATGACGACAACTTCGTCATTCTCAAATAGTATTGGAAGCTTTATATCTTCAATCTCATCAATAGATGCCATGTCGTACAATACATTTATCTTGTCTTCTATATGTAACTTAAAGCCGGATTTTTGCGCTGTACCGTTTACAAGGACCTGATCGCTTGCGCAAAGCTTCTGTAAAAAAGAACGGCTTATCGCCGGATATTGAGCAGCTAAGAAGACGTCAAGTCGCTGTTTTTGTTCTGAATCGGCTATAAAATCCATAGTTAGCTTCGGAGCCCCACAGCTTTTTGTACCGTATGCAGCGTTTTATTGGCAACTTTTTGCATAGCTGCTTCGCTGGAAGTCAGCTTATTAAGTAAAACGTCATCATTCACGTTTTTTAATGCACCCTGAAAATTAACCAAGAACTTACAAACCTCGTCTGCGGTTGCTTGCTTAAGTGGTCCGTATTGT
>JBBSLJ010000048.1:0-3291 GCA_038255465.1 Saccharimonadales bacterium (SeqCode) | reverse complement strand
TTATCCGGCAAAACTTGCAAATTGAAAAATTACCGCTAAGACGAATTTGCAGTTTGAAAAGATTGCTGCAACGAATCTCAACCCCTGGAAGTCTTCCAGCTGAAGACAAATTTACTAAGCAGCCTCCGGGCTGCTTTTTTTGTGTGTCAGGCATGTATATAAGCTATAGGGTGCAAGTCCCGAACACGCTTTACAGTAGGGAGTGTTAGCCAAGAGCAAGGGTGTCGTGGGCGACTGCGAATCCGAAGGAAGCTGGAGGCAAAAGTCCGCACCTACGAACAGAAATTGCATGTAGGCGGTCTGCGGTGGGTGATGCTGCAAAACAAGCAAAAGCCCTATACTGTACGGAACCGCAGAACGTAAAGGCAGAGGTGACATGGACTGAAAGCGTATATACTTACCCTGAGAGATCTGATGTTAATGCGGCGAAGGCACGAGAGAGTACCAAAGCGCAAAACGGATGTTAAACCAAAAGGATGATATCACGGTAACATCAGAAGTCAGCAGAGGTCATAGTAAGCCGGAAACGAGTTCCGATAAATCGGGGAGGTCTCACAGAAGGACGAAGGACTGAATGTTAGAAAGGCGAAGAAATTAAAGGTACTTATGGCAAAAGCTACGACAACCGAAACGCATCAGAGCGCTACTTGTGCGAGGATAGGGCGGAACCCGAAAGTAAAGCACAGGAGGAGTTGAGCAATGTCATGCAACCGGCAAGGACAACGCCCGGCAGGAAGTTTTTTTTTTTAGTAATATGCTTGAAGAAATCTTAGACATCCGAAATGTACAAAAAGCCTTGAAGCAGGTAACTGCCAACAAGGGAGCCGGAGGCGTGGATGGTATGCAAACCGATGAACTTGGCGACTACCTGAATGCGAACTGGCAGGCATTACGGGAATCTATTCTGGAAGGCAGTTACAAGCCACAGTCTGTGCGTAAGGTAGAGATACCGAAGCCAGAGGGCGGCACTAGAATGTTAGGAATACCCACAGTGTTTGATAGACTGTTACAGCAGGCAATAGCCCAATGGTTAAGCACGAAGTGCGAAAGAGAATTTTCCGGTTACAGCTATGGATTTAGAGAAGGGCGCAATGGACACCAGGCGGTGTTGCAGGCGCAGGAGTATCTGAATAAAGGTTATGAATGGGTGATAGAACTGGATTTGGAAAAGTTCTTCGACAAGGTGAACCACGACCGCCTGATGAGCACGCTGGCAAAGGAGCTAACAGATAAGGGTACACTAAAACTTATCAGAGGTTATCTGACCAGTGGCATCATGGAAGGTGGCATGGTAAGCCAACGCACGGAAGGCACGCCGCAGGGTAGCCCGCTAAGTCCGCTGCTATCCAATATTGTCTTAGATGAACTGGACAGAGAGTTACAAGCCAGAGGTCATCGTTTTGTACGTTATGCCGACGATTGCAGCATTTATGTAAAGAGTGAGAAATCCGCCCTGCGGGTAATGGAAACTATCACAGAATACATAGAGAAAAAGCTAAAGTTGAAGGTAAACCGTACGAAAAGCAAAGTAAGCCGTCCGACCGAAAGCACGCTTTTAGGCTTTTCTTTTTACCGGGACAAGGAAAAGTGGAAAGTGCGCATTGCTCCAAAATCTTTGGATAGAATAAAGAAGAAGATGAAGGAGAAAACCAGGCGCAATGACCCTACACCTGCCAGGGAAAAGATAAAGAAAATGGAAGCTGTAATCAGGGGATGGGTGAACTACTTTGTGATAGCCAAAGGCAAAAGAAAGATGGAGGAATTGGATGCACTAGTCAGGACAAGATTGCGGATAGGGATATGGAAACAATGGAAAAAGCCAAAGACAAAACGGGTGCACTTAATAAAATTAGGTATCCAAAAGCAAAAGGCATACGAGTGGAGCAACAGCCGAAAAGGTTACTGCCGGATAGCTCATAGCCCGATACTTTGTCGTGCATTAAGCAACGCCTATTTTCTACGGTTAGGGTATGTAGGGTTTACTAACTATTACTACTGGAAAACTGAACACCAGAGGAAACTCTTCTAACAAACCGCCGTGTACCGAACGGTACGCACGGTGGTGTGAGGGGACAGGTAGCCAACTAATGGCTACCTTCCTACTCGATTTGTAGCTGATATCGCAAAAAAACCGCGACAAATTGCCGCGGCTATAAATAAAATTCAATTAATTACTTGTATTGCTTTGCAAGGTCTTTTGCAAGGTCTGTCATCTTTTTTACCCCATCCTCCGGCAGATTTCCCTTCTTGAATTCTGCCAATACTTCCGGCAGCTTATTCTCCATTTCCAGAAGAAACTGATCTTCAAACTCTTTTACCTTGCTGATAGGTACCTGGCTGATCAAACCATTGGTACCTAAATAAATAATTGCGACCTGCTTTTCTACCGGGAAAGGTGAAAATTGCGGCTGCTTCAATATCTCCACGTTGCGTGCACCTTTATCCAGTACCGACTTTGTGGCGGCGTCGAGGTCACCACCAAATTTTGAGAAGGCTTCCAACTCGCGATATAGAGCCTGGTCAAGCTTGAGCGTACCTGCCACTTTTTTCATTGATTTGATCTGCGCATTTCCGCCAACGCGGCTTACGGAGATGCCCACGTTAATAGCAGGCCGAATACCCGCATTGAAGAGGTTACCTTCCAGGAAAATCTGGCCATCTGTAATGGAAATTACATTCGTCGGAATATATGCAGACACGTCACCGGCTTGCGTTTCGATGATCGGAAGCGCCGTTAAAGATCCTCCTCCTTTTACGAGGTGCTTAATATTTTCAGGTAAATCATTCATCTTTTGGGCAATCTCATCTCGCTGAATAATCTTGGCCGCCCTTTCCAGCAAACGGCTGTGAAGGTAGAATACGTCCCCAGGATAAGCTTCCCGTCCCGGAGGTCTTCTTAGCAGAAGTGAAACCTCGCGATAAGCTACGGCCTGCTTACTAAGATCGTCATAAATTATAAGTGCAGAGCGACCTGTATCGCGGAAAAATTCTCCGATAGCAGCGCCGGCAAAAGGCGCATAGAACTGCTGCGGGGCAGGATCAGATGCAGAAGCAGCTACAATAGTTGTGTATTCCATTGCTCCATTATCTTCCAACACCTTCATTACGTTTGCAATGGTACTTGCCTTCTGCCCAATTGCAACATAGATGCAATAAACTGGATTTCCTGCTTTGAAAAATTCTTTTTGATTAATTATGGTATCAATACAAATCGCGCTTTTTCCTGTTTGACGATCACCAATTACCAGTTCGCGCTGCCCACGGCCTATCGGGATCATCGCATCGATAGCT
>JBBSLJ010000047.1:0-3461 GCA_038255465.1 Saccharimonadales bacterium (SeqCode) | reverse complement strand
GCGTAGCGAATGACACCGCGACGAAAAATCGAAAAGACTGGAAAACGAGAAATTTCGTCGCATACTGGAACGTTGCGCTCCGTAGGACTCTAATAGTTTTACGAATCGGTTTGCAATCTTTTGCCACAAGTTTACTTACACTAACAGCTATACGCATAACAAATTTGAATGTCTTAGTGCCACTTATGCGTCTAGAAATAACAGGCGGCTGCGACCAGTCAGGTAGGGAATCATGAGTACATTTCCGTTTTGTACCGCTTTTGGCATGTGTCTAACTACGGTTAAAATATATGCATTGGATAAACGAGATGTTTTGTCACTGTCGTTTATTAATACCCTGTTCCATATGCTTAAATTATTACCATGCAACATCGCGACAAAAAATCAAAAAGACTGGAAAACGAGTGGTTTCGCCGCATAGCTGAACGTTGTGCCCCGTGGCACTCCCATAGTTTAACCAATCGATAAATAATCTTTTGCCACAAGAATTCACCGTATATAAGCACTATGACCACAAATTTTGAATGCCTCAGGACGACTTGGGCGTTCGTAATCATCAGGTGGCCGCTACCAGTCAGGTAAGGAATCACGACTACACTTCTGTTTTGCACCGCTATTTGTAGTCGTCTAACTTTGGTATATTTAAATTCATAGCCAAAACGAGATTGTTAATGATGTCGTTAATTTATACTAGCCCCCAGGCCGATAAATTATTACCATGCTACACCGGGACGAAAAAATCAAAAAGACTGGAAAACCAAATCGACGCCGCGTAGTGAAGCGTTGTGGTCCGTAACGCTTGCTCAAAAACAGTTAATGACTTTCAGGCTTCTGCTAACGTTTAAACTATACTATGTACTGTATGCGTACCAATTTATAGCGTGCTACCAGATTTTTTAGGCTACCTAGCAAGTCGCCGCCAATGACGATATTGTAACGCGTTATCTCCGGTTAATAAATACATTTCCAGTGCATAAAAATGGTTCCCTTGTTAAGGTAAAGCATGGCGAATAAGCCCGGGTATGTAACAACGAAAAAAAATTGGGGGCCATAATGTTGTTACTTGTACGATCATTTTCCGGGGAAGTTGACCACAGTTTGGAAGGGAGATTCCAGCATTTAACCGGTCCAAACTTGATTTGATAGATGCGCAACCGCTTGGGCTCGCATATCTACCATTGACAGCCATTGAAACCCTCCCACGGCGGTACGGCACGTGTTTAAATAGGATGGAATAGTGCTCGAATCACCGCGCTTTACAAAGTTTGCCATTGGAGAATGGTGAAAAAAAATTAAATTGTACAAAGAATCAAAGTAGGATTTGCAAGAAGCCAAAGTTCCCCTAGTTAAGGTATTATTCTATATATGTAGAGGGTGTCTGACAGTCAAAGAAAAATTTCAGTTAGCGAGCAATCGCCGTATCTAATTTGCTTTGAAGGTAGGACTATAAATCTGTTAAGCATAATCGTTGTGAACCCCGGAAACGGGCCGCTCAGTTGTTATGTTTTTGCCTCTACTCTGCTGCAAGCGCTTGGGCGCCTCCGTTACCCGTCAAAAGGTAAGCTTCAGCACCAGTCCTATATTCAATCCCGACTTAGTAGCACCAAAACATTTGAACGGAAGGGAAAGGGTAGGACAAAACGATGGAAGCTAGTGTGATTTACAAGGAAAAGGCCGGGAAACTGTCGCCACCGGGTAAATCATGTTAGTTAAAATCAAAACCGATGGAAGCTTATGAGTTTTGCAAGGAAAAGGCCGGGAAACTGTCGCCACCGGGTAAAACGCATTTGTGAAAATCAAAAACCGACGGAAGCTAGCATGAATTATCAGGAAAAGGCCGGGAAACTGTCGCCACCGGGTAAAACACGCTAGTGAAAGTCAGAGCATGTAAAGTAGTTCTGAGGCCGGCCTAGCTGTAGCCAGGTGCTTTACACTCACCAAGAGGGTACCGACCCTTTGTGACCAAGTTAGCGTGCATTGCAAGGAAAAGGCCGGGAAACTGTCGCCACCGGGTAATGTACGTTAATGAACGTCAAAAACATCTAATCAAAGCTAGCATGAATTACAAGGAAAAGGCCGGGAAACTGTCGCCACCGGGTAATCCATGTTTTCCGAGATTAGAAAACTGTGCTCTAGTAGCATAGAAACATTTGCCTATCAAGCATTCTAGTCGTTAGATTCTTTGCAAGAAGGGTCGACTGGAAAGTCTGGTAGGCGCTACTCAAACAAAGTAGGCCTTCACTGCGAAGTTAATGCCTATGGCGGATGGGAAACACGTATTAATAGCCGTTGGCTAGCTTGGCGGGAGTGCTTGCGCTCTTGCATTGTAAACGTGTTGCAAGGGAACCGTCAGAGTGCTCATTCATGGGACCTTTGACGAGAAACTTGCTCCAAAGTTGCCCTTTCTGTAATCCCTGGTCGTAACTGATTAGGTGCTTATGGATAGCGGTACCTAGGAATTGAACGATATGGCCAGGAAACTTTGGTGTAAGGTAATGCGCGTCAAACCGCATATGCCAAACATTCAAAGGGTACAAGTACTGTGACATGGAAATACTTACGGGAATATGTGAGCTTGTTGGACCACTACCGGTAGAGTCAATTGTAGATGTGCTAATTTAGCATTGAAATATACCCGACCGGTTTTAACAATACATGCGAGCATATTGCCTAGTTCATTAAGCGGTCATGGGGCACAGCTTTTAGAGGGAACTGATCAGTTCCTGTCTTTACTCCCCAGTTGGCGGTGTAATTTATACAGAGTAATCGAAACAGTTAAGTCGCCGGTTAATTCACGCGCACGTCTTGAGAGAACCTGTAAATCTAATGCATCGGCAACCAGCTTGAGCGCCCGAGTATTTTAGAGTCGCAAGGAACGGACCACTTCATCTAGTGTGCTAAAATGAACGTCTCTTGTTTACAGGAAACCTCGGCGTGGAAAGGCCTTGTGCTTGTCCATGCGTTCAGTATAGTTACCTGGTTGATCCTGCCAGTAGTCATATGCTTGTCTCAAAGATTAAGCCATGCATGTCTAAGTATAAACAATTCTATACTGTGAAACTGCGAATGGCTCATTAAATCAGTTATAGTTTATTTGATAATACCTTACTACTTGGATAACCGTGGTAATTCTAGAGCTAATACATGCATCAAAACCCGACTTCTGGAAGGGTTGTATTTATTAGATAAAAAACCAACCCGGGCAACCGGTTCTCTGGTGATTCATAGTAACTTGTCGAATCGCATGGTCTCGTACCGGCGATGTTTCATTCAAATTTCTGCCCTATCAACTTTCGATGGTAGGATAGAGGCCTACCATGGTTTTAACGGGTAACGGAGAATTAGGGTTCGATTCCGGAGAGGGAGCCTGAGAAACGGCTACCACATCCAAGGAAGGCAGCAGGCGCGCAAATTACCCAATCCTGACACAGGGAGGTAGTGACAATAAATAACGATACAGG
>JBBSLJ010000046.1:0-3699 GCA_038255465.1 Saccharimonadales bacterium (SeqCode) | reverse complement strand
CTGAAACATTCTTAAACGTCGCTACCCTAGGTGTCGGTACTCCGCTTAAAGCTGGTGGTAAGGCTGTAGTTAAACAAGGCGCAAAGGCAATCGCCAAGCAAACCACCAAAACATTGCTGAAGCAAGCAATCAAAACTGGTGGTACTGAAGCTGCTGAACAAATTATCAAACAGGGCGGTGAAACTTTATTCAGGAAAGGCGTTCAAGAAATTCTTGAATCTGCTGCCGAACAGGGTACAAAAAAAGTCGTACAATCTGCTGGTCGCAAACTAGCTGGCAACGTAGCAAAAGACGCTTCTATCGGTGCTGCCTATGGTGTCACCCAGACGGGCAAACGTGACCCTGAAGCTGGTCTTGATGATTACTTAATCAATATGGCTTTTGGTGCTGGTATCGGTGGAGCAATCCCTCTTGCGGGTGCTGGACTTAAAAAAGGTTTCCAGTCTGTTAGAGGTTCTGCTACCGCTAAGGTGGCTGGCAAGATAGGTAACGAAGTTGACCCTAGTGATGTAAATGGTCTTATGAACAAGGCTATTGATGAACAGTCTGATAAATACAACACTACTATGGTAGACCGTGTAAAGAACTGGATAGGTGAACAGATTGACCCATACCACGCAGCAGTAAAAGTCGATGATGCCTATGCTAAAGCTAACGGAATCAAGCGTAACAAGTTAAACGCTGATGATAGTTTAGAAGATATACTTCGTCATTCCGCTGCATTTGAGCGTAAAGCTGATGGGTTATTTGTAAAAGGTTTTGATGATATAGATGTCCCAAAACGCAACAAATTTACGGGTAAATTCTCTGATAAAAAAACCGAAAAAGCATCTGCTGAATGGTTGGTGCAAAAGTATAAGGGTGATTCTGATATAGGTCGTGAGTTTAATAACTATACCAATGCTAAGTTTCTTCAAGAAATTCGTACCAAGAAACCTAATTACGCATTGCCACAAGGTTTAGATGACAAGAAATTAACCGACTTCATAACCGACTACGAAGCTCGTAATGTTGATGCCGTTAGGGACGCAACTATAAAAAAACGCGTTAATGATATGGCTGTAGATTATATGGTTGAATCTAAAGTACTTTCTAAAGAAGAAGGCAACGTCATTAAGACGGCTTACAAACACGCTGTACCACTAGAAAAGGTAATCCCTGATGATTTGGCGCGTCCAGGTGTCACGGGTAAGAACATTGGCTCAATTGCCAAGCAGACCGTCCTACAACGCCTAGAGCAAGGTTCTGACGTTCCACTCAGCAACTCATTCGACACAATGATTAATCGTATCTACAAGGCCGTATCGCAAGGTAACCGCGCCAAAGTAGCACAGAAATTACTAGAACGTGGTGAACAGGGTCTAGTGAAGGGTGCAGATATAGTCGTCACCGCTGGCAATAAAGAAGCTCGTAAAGAAATCAACCGTCAGGCACAGTTAGTCACTAAGGGTGTTAAATACTTGCAGGGTCGAGTAAAAGTTAATACTAAGCAGATGAAACAGCTAGACCGTGAACTGCGACTATTAGGGTTGCAGGAGCAAAAAGCTGATGCTGCGACAAGTGCTATCCGTGAATCTGCTGAATCTGTCGTTAAATTATTGAAAGAAAATGCACCAAAATCACTGGATGATTTGTCACAGTCCTACAAGGTCAAAGACCAACTACTAAAAGCTTATGGGTACGGTGGCATCAAGTCCTACGCCAAGCGTTCATCAGAGAAGGTGTTCTCCGTAGAACAGATGGCTGCCGATATTCATAATGGTGGCTGGAAACAGTTGATGGAGCTGAACCCTGCAATCTCCGAAGCTACTGCTAAATCTATCGCCAAACAAGTTTTGAAGGCTCCTAGTGCTAGTGGCAAAGTCCTAGTCCAAGAAGGTAAGCTTGCTGGTAAAACTACAACCGAATCAATCATCAAGCGTATGCTGAACTCATCTGAAGGTGATATTCGTGCTATCCAGAAGAAGATTGCTACCCATCAGCCTAAACTAGCTGCCAAACTAGAGGAAATCATCAACAAGAAAACTGAAATTGATGCACTCAAAGTTATTCGTACTGACATAAAAGATGTCGCTGCTGAATTTGTAGATGACCCGACCACTGGAAAACAGATAGTTTCTGGTGTTGTTGATGGTCAAAGTTTCAAGATGGGAGTCCCACCTGAGCTTGCTAAGGCACTAATGGGGCTGGACCAACAGAAGCTACCTAGTGTTCTAAAAGTTCTAGCTATAATGAAGAAACCGTTTGAAGTCACCTGGACTGGTGTGCTTAACCCTGTTTTCTCAGCGGTATCATTCGTATTGTACGACACGCCAATGTCAGTGATAAACAGCCCCCAAGGTCTTCGTACTATGGGACCGAAGGCTGTTATTGAATCAGTTAAGTCAATTAAATCTAGTTCAGCATTTCAGAAAGCTTTAGCTGCTGAAGGTGCAAGGCCGTATGGTGGCTCAGGTGCAAGTTCATTTATAAAGCCAACTGCCAAATCAATAGCTGCACAGAGAAACCTATTGCAGAACATTAAGTACACAGCGACTAATCCAGAGGTCGCATTATCCAAGCTTGATATTTGGGGTGGTAAATTAGCAAACGCTACTCGTACTCGTACTGCTCGTGCTGCCTATGATGATGTTCTTCGCATAGCTAAAAAAGAAGCTAAGGCGAATGGAACTAAATTTAATCCAGCTGATGAAGTACTACAGAAACGAGCAATGGAAAATGCAGCACTCGCTTATCGTTCTATAATGCCCGACTTCGACACAATGAGTAACTTGACCCGTCAAATTAACTCTGTCGTTCCATTCTACGCAGCTTCAGTCGCGGGTACTCGTTCATTCGGTAAAGCACTCCGTCGTGACCCATTAGGCACAAGCGTGAAGGCTCTGACTATGGGCGTGATTCCAACTGTCGGTATTACTGCTTATTCACTAGCCAGCCCACAGGGTCAGGCTTTCTACGATGAAATGGAAAAGACTAGCCCGCGAACACTTGATGACAATATGATAGTTGTGCTTCCTGGCGCACACAAAAATGACAAGACGGGTGAGTGGACTGGAATCGTAAAAGTTCCTCTAGCACCTGAGTTTAGAGCTATTAACCGTACTACGTGGCGTGAAACTCGTGCAGCAGTTGGTAAAGGTAGCGGTCCTGATATTTCTCACGTTGCGTGGAGTTTGTTCGATGCCGTCACGGGCGGTGTGAGAAGTGGTCAAAACCCACTTATAGATACAGTCCGTATTCTTTCTGGTGAAGACCCACGCTCAGGCAAACGTATCATCAAAGGTGATATGGCAAATCTACCAAAGAGTGAACAGTCTTACGACAGCACAAGTGGTGCTGCTAAATGGCTTGCTGGCAAGATGGGAACTTCACCCATACAAGCTGATAAGTTCATTAGTCAATTTGGTATCGCTGGTCAGACTGTTAAAAACGGTGGCAACCCAATAGAAGCAACCGCCAAAAACCTAGATAATCGTTTTACTGGTGCATATGGTGAATCAATTAACCACTCATTTTACGACACATATAGCCCAATGAAAGCTAGGCGAGATAAGGCTTCGAGAGAAGTCACTGACCTAGTAAAACAGGGCAAACGAAACGAAGCTCATCGTAAGGCAGAAGAATTTAATGCTACTCTTGGTGGTTCATTTACTGACTTTGCTGGCAAATACGGAAACTCACCAGACTACAATCCTGATT
>JBBSLJ010000045.1:0-3813 GCA_038255465.1 Saccharimonadales bacterium (SeqCode) | reverse complement strand
TTGCCCCTAGTACGAGAGGACCGGGGTGAACGCACCGCTGGTGTATCAATTGTCATACCAATGGCATTGTTGAGTAGCTATGTGCGGAGCAGATAAGCGCTGAAAGCATATTAAGCGCGAAACTGACCCCAAGATTAGATTTCCCCATGATGACCCTGATAGACGATCAGGTTGATAGGCGCAAGGTCTACGTGCAGCAATGCATTACAGCCGAAGCGTACTAATAGTCACATCGACTTTTTACGTTCTCTTACCAGTAGAGCTTGCTCTTATGGTAAGAGGAAAGTGCATTGACTAGTTATTGGTGTAACTAGAGCCTATCTCAAGATAATTTCTGAGTCAGAAAATGAGTTAATTTTGAGCGAAAACTATGGTGCTTGAGGAAGCATAACTGAGGTTATGATGACGAAAGAAGCAAAGTTTGCAGCCAAAATTAGCCAGTTTATGGACAGAATATTATTTTGAGATAGGCTCCCACACCACCGTTTGTTTTAATAATTCAAAAATTGCGTGCATATATCATAAATGATATGAATCCTTTTAAGGTTTAATATCGTATATGATATAGTAACGATGGACGTCGTGAGGATAGATACGGTTCTACCCAACTCGGTGTCCATGGCGCAAGGGAGACACCTGTTCCCATGCCGAACACAGAAGTTAAGCCTTGCAGCGGTTACAATACTTGGGGTCCACCCCTGGGAAAATAGCACGATGCCGAACTATAGAAAAAACCACCCTTACCGGGTGGTTTTTCTTTTGGCTATAGAGTTTAACAAGTTACTATAATACAAAATGGCCGCTGCCTATATTAATAATGCGGACTAAATCTAGTACACATATATTTACTCCAGTATGTATTTAGACTTGACATGCGTTACTTAACCCATTAAGCTAATGAAAAGGGTAAATAAAATGAAAACTAAGAAAATATTAAAACAAACAGCTTTCTATTTAGTAGCCGCGACAACATTTAGCTCTGTTGCATTTGCTGCTAATACTCCAACGTTTACGCAACTTATTACCGCAGGGGTGCTGAGTACAGATATTCTTGATGCATCCCGTAACCCAGTAGCAGCCCCGGCCGTCGCTATGAGCACGAAGGCTTTCTCGTTAGACTGCCAGTCTGGAGCGAATGCATCTACTGGTACGCTTGGCACCGACAGCGAACGGGTTTATGTTAACAACCCTGGGGGAGCGAATAATGGCTGGAATCTTACGATTGCAGCCACCTCCGGCGCTACGACCACATGGGCTAACGCTGGTGCAACTCGTCGAATAGATTTTAACGATCCTACTACCAGCGGCTGTACGGACGGAGCCGATGTTGATACGGCTTCAGGCCAGATGACGGTTAATCCGTCTACGGGGACTATTACAACAGACTGTTCAGTATGTACGACAACAGGGATTACTAAGGGGTCTTCGTCGGCGTTTTCTCAAGGGGTTACTGACTCACTCACGCTTTTGTCAGCAGCCGCAAGCTCTGATGATGTCTGGCGCGGCTACTTAACGGGTACCTCCATATCACAGGTGATACCCGGTGAAACGCCAGCTGATTCATACACGATCAACATGACGTTAACTGCTACAGCGCTTTAGCTTTTTCCTAGACTAACTCACCACTCTCAAGTTACAATATGTAGCTAGGAGTGGTATGAGTTTAAGGGGTTTTTGGATTATCGCGTTTATTGTTCTGGTGTTTTTTGCGCCGGGGTTTGTTTATGCTGTTGAATACGGTGGCCTAGGCGGCGTACCCGCTCAGCCAGATCCTAGTAATCCGCGCACACAATCAATTTTTATTCATACGCTGGCGCCCGGGGCATCCAAGCAGGACGCTGTTAAGGTGGTTAATAATACCCCTGAAACAAAAATAATTGAGATTTATGCGGCCGACTCCGAAATAGCTAGCGGCGGATCATTTGCATGTCGCCAAAAAGCTGATAAGCCAATTGCAGTCGGCACCTGGATCAAGATGGACGCAACGGAGGTAGAAGTTCCGTCTAATAGCCACAAGATTGTAAGCTTTAACATTCAGATGCCCGAATCGGTGAGCGTTGGTGAGCATAACGGCTGTATTGTTATTCAGGAAAAAGACGGTGCGACAGAACAGATTGGCAATGGGGTACAGCTTAGCTTTAGGTCGGCGCTGCGGGTGGCGATAACGGTGCCTGGAGATATTGTTAAAGACATAGACTTTGCTGAGCTGAATGCTCGGCAGGAGCCAAAAAAGTACGTTCTAACGGCCAAGCTACAAAACAAAGGCAATGTATCGCTCGATACTGATATAAAAGTTCGTATTAAGACGTTAACTAACCGCACGATATATGAAAACGGAGGGGTTTATCCATTATTAACTCAAAAGCAGCCCATAGAGCTCAACTTTGACTTCCAACGCCCATTTTGGGGTGGTTTGTACCGCATTACTGGAACAGCAAATTATAATGATGATGTAGCGGCTGCGCTTGGAAGTAGTACTAATCGTGATCGGCAAAAACAGGCGCCAAGCAGCCTGTTGTTTATTGCGCCGCAACCACTTGCTATAGCTATTATTGCTTTAATTATCATTAGTATCATTGTCTTGGCTTGGCTCTTATTGAGCAGGCTGCTTAAAAGTCGTCGCCATAACAAGGGGAAACTGTGGGAAGACTATCGTGTACGCAAGGGGGATACTATCGCAGGTATCGCAAGCCGTCGGAATGTAGAGTGGAAAATAATCGCCAAGAAAAACAAACTACGCCCGCCGTATGATTTAAAGCCAGGATCGACAATTAAGGTACCAGAACGGCTTAAAAGTTAGGGTCAATTATGAAGGCCAGTAAGACACTTTTTCGTTATTTGGAGCAGATGCTTTTGATTAGTGGGGTCTGTTTATTACTTTTTAGCATATTGCCCTGGATCCCCGAGACGGAAGCTGCGACAGGTTTAATAGTAACCAATGGGGCAGGAGGGCAGGGTGTCAATGCTTGGGGAACACCCGCAAATGCACAGGGGACGGCTGACAATAACACCTATGCGACGGCGGCTCCTGCCCAAAATGCTAGAATTTCGGGTCTTTGGAATACGTATAATTTTGACACTAATTTGCCATTGCATGCTGTCATTACCAAAGTAGAAATCATCGCGCAATATAAGGTCAGCTCGGCCACCCTTGTTACTGGTAACTTGGAAGTGCAGGCTGTAGTGGGTGGCACTAACTGTCCGACGGCTGCCGCTACGAACGGCAGCTTGCCAACGGCTGATTTTGACTTTGTAGCTGATATTACTTCTTGCAGGCCTTGGACGAGGAATGATCTGTTAAATGCTAATTTCGCTACCCGGATTGCGGCGTTCAGAAGTTCTGCTTTAGGCATGACTTTTTCTTTGGATTTCGCAACCGTAAGGATTACTTACAACACGCCCGACTACGAGCAAGCAGCTTACCGTTGGTTTGATAACGCCGACTCAACAGCGGTCGGTTCGCCGCTTGCGGGTCAGAATACGGCCCCTGCACTTTATGCCCCTCGCGACAGAGTTCGGCTACGAATGCTATTGCATGTAACAACGACAACATTACTGACCGGATCAGAGCAATTTAATCTACAGTTCGCGCAAAAAGGGGCTTCCTGCAGCGGCCTTGTTTACAACGATGTTACGACCACCAGTATCATCGCATATTACAATAATCCGACTCCTGCCAGTAACGTGGCACTTGCAACCAGTGCTAACGACCCAACTCATTTAGGGCATACTATACTAGCTCAGTCATATGCCGAGGCGAGCCCGTTCAGCACATTAGCCAATGTCGGCGTAGGGCAGGATGGGTTATGGGAT
>JBBSLJ010000044.1:0-3832 GCA_038255465.1 Saccharimonadales bacterium (SeqCode) | reverse complement strand
TTACTTTGAGTTCGTTATATTTCATTATTTTGCCTCCGCCGTAGCTTTAGCTGGTTTCTGATCCTTTTTCTGGTTCTGTCGAGTCAACCAATCTTTTGCAGGAACCACACTTGTCAGAGCGGCTAGTGTCGCATACGCAGTGTTAATCTTATTTGTCGAACCAAGTGATTTAGAAAGTGCGTCCGTAACACCGGATACTTCTAGAACGGTTCGTACCACACCGCCGGCGATAAGACCGGTACCTGGAGCGGCAGGCTTAACTAAAATTCGTGCTCCACCAACTTTAGCTTCTGCCTCATGAGGAATTGTTCCCTTATAAAGTGTGACTTTTTCAAAGTTCTTTTTAGCAGATTCAACGGCTTTTGAAATGGCTGTAGTTACGTCAGCGCCCTTAGCGATGCCGATGCCGATTCTGCCCTTACGGTCACCAACGACCACAAGTGCTCGGAAGCGGAAGCGTCGGCCGCCCTTTACAACGCGTGCAACACGGTCAATATTTACAACTCGCTCGTCAAACTGCTTTTCTTCGGCAGGCATATCCTGGCGTTGATTGCGGCGTGGACGATTGTCTCTTTGTTGTTCGGCCATATTAGAACTCCAATCCTCCTGCCCGGGCAGCATCTGCCAGAGCTTTAACGCGGCCATGATACAACCGACTTCCGCGGTCGAATACGACCTGACGGACTTTAGCTGTCTTAGCCTTCTTTGCTATCTCATTACCAACCCAAATGGCACGTTCGGTCATTGTTCCGACGACTGTCTTTTGACCAACAGTACTGATCTGAGCGAGTGTAATGTGCTTGGTGTCATCTATAATCTGAGCCGAAATGTGTTTATTGCTTACATAAACACTCAAACGTGGACGTTCGGTTGTACCAGACACAACTGAACGAACCCGGTTTTTCCGTCTGATCTGATTCTGAAGAGCGTGTGCAATTCTATTCATAATTATTTATCCTTACCTGACTTACCGGATTTGCGAATAATGCGTTCACCAACATACTTAATACCCTTGCCTTTGTATGGTTCTGGTTTTTTAAGCGAGCGAATTTCGGCAGCAACTTGACCCACCTGTTGCTTATCAATACCGCTGACAGTAATAACATTTTGCTCAACAGTTGCAGTAATGCCTGTTGGCATGGGGTAATTAACTTCATGCGAGAAGCCAATGTTAAATTTAAGGCCGGCGCCTGCTAAAGCGACACGATAGCCAACACCGTTGAGCTCAAGCTTTTTACTAAAGCCTTGAGACACACCAAGTACCATATTCTGAATTAATGTTCGCATTAAACCGTGTTTGGCACGGTTTTTTGGTTCATCATTAATGCGAGTTACAATTACTTGACCATCCTCATGCGTCACACTGACTCCTGGCATTGTAAACTGTTTTAAGGTTCCTTTTGAACCGGCGACAGTTATAAAATCAGGGTCGATAGTGATTGTCACACCAGATGGCATTTCGATCGGCAGTTTTCCTATACGACTCATTTTCTTATTCCTTTACTTTAATAGACCTTACATATCAGCTCGCCGCCGATACCTTGCTTCTTCGCTTCATCACCGGTCATTAAACCTTTTGAAGTGCTAACAATGACGAGTCCTCGTCCGCGTTTAACGGCGGGAATTTTATCGGAACGCGTATACATACGACGGCCGGGGGTGCTCATTCGTACAATTTCGGTAATGCGGGCATTCTCATCATCTTTATTTATGACAATGTGCAGGCTTTTGCCTACAGTTGCATCCGTAACTTTAATATCGGTAATGAAACGACTGTTTTTAAGTAAGCGCGCAACAGATTCCTTGACATTAGAATGTGGCAATACGATTTCATTCTTCCGTACGGCAATAGCGTTGCGAATTCGCGACAGCATATCTGCGATTGGGTCGGTACTAGTAGTTGACATATACATTTACTCCTTTTACCAACTGCTCTTAGTTACGCCGGGAATTTCGCCTTTAACAGCATGTTCACGGAAAGAAAGACGGCTTAAACCGAATTGACGCATGTAGGCGCGCGCACGGCCAGTTTCGATACAGCGGTTCTTCCAACGCGTAGGACTAGAATTGCGAGGCAATTTATGAAGTCCCTCTAGGTCGCCGAGTGACTTTAATTCCGCTCGTTTAGCTGCATACTTGGTGATCATTTTCTTGCGCTTTTCATCGCGAGCGATGCTTGATTTCTTAGCCATTATTTTCTTCCTTTCTCAAACGGCATGCCGAATTTCTCTAATAGTGCACGTGCGTGCGTTTGCTCTTCACAACGGATCACAAACACTGCCTGCAAACCGTGTGAGGTTGTCGTCTCTTCAAATGTTAACTCCGGAAAAACCGACTGGTCAGTTAGTCCTACGCTGTAGTTTCCAGACTTATCAAAAGCCTTAGCGCTCACGCCGTGAAAGTCACGAAGCCGTGGCATGACGATATTAATCAATCGATCCATAAACTCATACATATGCTCACCACGAAGCGTAACCTTTAGGCCGATTTTGTTGCCTTCACGCAGCTTAAAGTTAGCGATGCTCATGCGAGCGGTTGTACTAATTGGTTGCTGTCCGGTTATTTTACGAAGTGTGTTAGTCGCGACTTCAATATATTTCTTGTCGTCCTTAGCACGTCCTAAACCAATGTTAAGTACAATCTTTTCAAGTTTAGGTACTTGCATAGCATTCTTAAGTTCTAGTTCTTTCATGAGTTCAGCAGCATAGGTACTTACGTAAAGCGCCTTCAAGCGGGCGGCAGAAACAGGAGTAGTGCTTGCTGATTTTTTGATTACAGCCTTAGGCTTGTCGGTTTTGGTTGTAGTAGCCATTATTTAATCTCCTTTCCTCCGCGCTTATAAACACGCGACTTTATACCTTTATCATTAACCTTGTACCCAATACGTGAAGCTTTCTTGGTGGTTGGTTCTAAAATACCAACTTTACTAACAGCGATTGGCTTTGTAAGCTCAAGTATTGCACCTTGTGGATGCTCCTTATTAGGCTTTTGGTGCTTCTTGACGATATTTATGCCCTCAACAGTAACTTTATTCAATCCAACATGCGTTTCAAGAACTTTACCAGTTTTACCCTTGTATTTTCCGGCTCGGACGACTACGGTATCGCCTTTTCTTAAACGAATTTTATAGATCTTTTCCATTACAGTACCTCCGGTGCCAAGCTAATAATCTTGGCATATCCTTGATCGCGAAGCTCGCGAGGAACTGGTCCAAAAATACGTGTAGCTTTAGGTAACTTATCTTCACCAATAATTACTGCCGCATTGTCGTCAAACTTAATTGTTGAACCGTCCTTACGACGAATTTCTTTTTTAGTTCTAACTACAACCGCACGAACTACTGACTTCTTCTTAACATTTCCAGTTGGGCTGGCAAACTTGACTGTCGCAACAATAACATCACCGACGCCTGCATAACGACGGCGGGTACCGCCTAACACGCGGATGCAAAGGATTTCTTTTGCACCGCTGTTATCGCAAACACTTAGACGTGATTCCTGTTGTATCATTATGCCTTCTCCTTGGTGCCCAGAGCTTCTTCAACAACTGCCTTGTCGCCATCAGCCGTGTGGCGGATTGGTGCTCGCTCGATGATTTTTACAAGCGTAAAGCGCTTACGAGCACTAAGCGGCTTTGTTTCGGCAATCAAAACTTTGTCACCAGCTTGGGCGTCATTAGTTTCATCATGCGCCATGAATTTCTTACTAAAGGTGTATTGTTTTTTGTAAATCGGGTGCGTCTTACGAGTAGCAACAGTAACAACTATTGTCTTGTCGCCTTTGTCAGAAGACACAACACCGGTAAGTGTTTTAGCCATTACATGTTCTCCTTC
>JBBSLJ010000043.1:0-3870 GCA_038255465.1 Saccharimonadales bacterium (SeqCode) | reverse complement strand
CTATTAAAAGCTTGTTTTGACTCAAAAGGTCCATCTGTGGTCAAGTATTCAGATGCGATATAAGCTGCTTCATTTCGAGTTGACAATAGATTGAGTAAGATCGCATTTCTTTGTGTGCCGAACATGCCTAATTCACTCGTTACAAAAGAATTTTCTGGTCGATCCTTGGTGTTTAGAGTAACATAACCTGCAGTAGCCATATTTCCTTTGGAAGCGTCATAAGGTCCTTTACCGTAAGAGATTTGGTCTATGATTTCAGGCATGATAAAATGCATATCTGCGTAACCTTGACCATGCGCATGAGAAACTAGATTCACAGGAAGTCCATCGATTGAAATATTGACATCTGTACCATGATCAACATCAAAACCACGTAGGAATATTTGTTCTGCCTTTCCGCCACCAGCATGTTGGCCGATGATTAGACCAGGAATCATACGGAGCAATTCTTGAGAATTATTTACGGGATTCATGGATAAGTCTAGAGCCGAAATCTTTTTTTGTGCGTCTTTTTTAGGACTGATGACGACTTGTTGTAAGTGAATCGTGCGTTCTTTTAGTCGAATAATTTTTGTTTCAGTAAGTGATCTTTCATCAACAATCAACCAAAATAACTCGTAGCTAAGATGGCTGACAGCGATACTATCTCCTAGTAAAACAGATTCCAAGTTGAAGTTTCCTTTCTCATCAGTATGCGTATGCGTATTTGATCTAGCCAATGTTATCGTAGCGTAATCTATTGGCAATCCATTGTTCAAGCGACACCTGCGGTGAAAGCATTGCGTCAAGTTGATATCTGGCTGTTGTGATTGTCTTTTGATTGTTATACTTATTTATCACCACAAAAATAAGTAATTATCATGAAAGGCAATGAATTTTCATCCAACAAATTATCCTCCACTGCTGAGAGTTGGATCAC
This sequence comes from Saccharimonadales bacterium (SeqCode), assembly GCA_038255465.1. Classification (GTDB taxonomy): domain Bacteria; phylum Patescibacteriota; class Saccharimonadia; order Saccharimonadales; family JACDFO01; genus JACDFO01. The sequence continues at coordinate 2,951 of JBBSLJ010000043.1, read as the reverse complement.
CAAACTCGTCCAAGTGTTGACCATTAAGGAGTATGGGGTAGGTACGATCAAGAGTTATGGCAATGAGATGGTACTTCTCTTTAAGTATTACCATCACAAAGATGTAGAATCGATCACACATGAAGACATCGAACAGTACATCTTGTACATCAAATCTGTACATAAGGTCGGTCGTGCCAAGTGTAGGAGTGTTGCACAGGCGTGCAGTTTCTTCTTCCAAAGAGTGATGAAGGTCAATTACATAGTGCCGAGCAATCTGTATCCGAAGAAACAATTTATCCTACCCAATATCATGAGTGAAACAGAAGTCGCCATTTTGTTTGATGCACCACTTACGCTCAGGGAATATTGTGTAGTAGGACTACTCTACGGATGTGGAATGCGGATTAGTGAGGTATGCAATTTACGGATTAGGGACATTGATAGTCACGATCAACGCATCAAGGTGTGCCAAGGCAAGGGCGCAAAAGACAGATATACCTTACTGCCTCATATTCTTCTCGATAAGCTTCGGGCTTATTACATCGAAGCAGGCAAGCCCAAGGAGTATCTCTTCACAAGTTCGCAGACTAGCCGCGCTTATTGTGTACGGAGTATGCAAGTCGTCGTCAATGGAGCGATGTCCAAGGCTGGCTATGGAGACAAGCCTTATACTTCGCATACATTGCGTCATAGTTTTGCTACCCACATGCTCAATAGTGGAGCCAATATCCATGTTATCAAGACCTTGCTAGGTCATGCGAAGTTGGAGACGACGATGGTCTATCTCCATCTACAGAAGCACACACAGATGGGTATCGTCTCGCCACTCGATATGCTCAAGAATGCCAATGATAGTGATGCAGGAGCTCAGTGAGCTCAAGGTACTCATGCAGCGTCACATCTTCGGCAACAGGGTAGCAAGGACATTCAATCCGTACAGTCGGGGCGTATTTGATAAATTGCGACGTTGCCATACGATAGGTATGGGTGTACATCAGTATCGGTGTAATGAAGCATCGTGCAGCCATGTCCACCACCAGTATCACAGTTGTGGAGATAGACATTGTCCCCATTGTGGTGGCTCGAAGAGAGATGCATGGATCGAAGATCGGATGAGCGAACTGTTACCCATCAAGTACTATCACGTTGTGTTTACGGTGCCTGCGGAGCTGCGTCCACTTGTGATGGGCAATCGCAAGGCATTGTTTGATCTCATCTTTGAGTCTGCACATTACACGCTGCTCAAGTTGGGTCGTGACCCACGATGGCTCGGTGCACAACTCGGCATCATCTCGATCTTGCATACGCATGGGCAGGAACTAACCTTCCACCCACATATCCACTGTATCGTAAGTGGTGGCGGTATCGATGATGATGGGAAATGGAAAGCCAACAGGCGAGATGACGATTCTTTTCTCTTCCCACGACGGGTCATGGAGAAGATGTACAAAGCGTACTTTCTCAAGCGTACGATGACAATGCTCGGCGATGGAGATCTTGTAGTGGATGGTTTGGATGTCAAGTCAACTATCGACACTGTGAGATACAAGAAGTGGAATGTATACGCCAAAGCACCCTTTGCAGGGCCATCGCAAATCATAGAGTATTTAGGGCGATATACCCATAAGGTGGCCATCACTGCTCATCGTATCAAAGAGATCACAGAGACAGACATCACGTTCCGATACAAGGACTATGCAGATAAAAACACGGTCAAAGATATGGCGCTAAGTCATGCAGAATTTGCCAGGAGATTTGAGCAACATATCCTACCATACCGTTTTGTCAAAATTCGCCATTGTGGATTTTTAAGCCACAGAAATAAAACGGCTAGGATGAAAGACCTACATGCTCAGATGTCACTACCACCACCAATGCCCAAGGTCTCCATATCTACGGCTCTGCGAGTCATGCTAAAAACTGGCATTGATATTCATTTGTGCCCCGTCTGCAAACGTGGCCGCATGATACATGAACATACCCTGATCATGTACAACGGAGAACTCCGTGACGTCACGACACTCCACAATCGAGGATCACCAACGATAAATCAGTCAAGATGAGAATACTACACAAAATCATATATCATTTATTCATCAAGGTAAAGTTGTCCCACACTTACCTTGGCACTGCCATGGGCACATTCAAGAAAAATAACTGCAAAAATCCAGAATTTACTACCATATTATCAGTCAAAAAGATACTACACCACCTATAGACATTCGTTCGCTGCCATCGGTCTCGCTGAACACCGTATATCCAAAAGCCTTTTTGGCATTTGTTTTCGCTACGCTTTGGTCTTTGTGATGGGCTTTAGTATATACGGCTTAATGTTATGCGTTCGCCCTTCTTTTTAGTCGAAGCTTGTCTATCAGATTTTGCTCTATCTGTGTGGTTGGAAAGGCATACTTTCTTGCAAGTTTTGGTTTAGCGTTGGCTTGTGCGACTTGCAAGAGTGTATGACTATGAGATGGAATTAACTTGCACAACAACTCAATTTTGAAACGTCTTTCCCAAAAGTTATCGCTGCTAATTTGATGCCTTCGCTCAAAGTCAGATAAGGGTAGAAACTTTCTGCCAAGTCTTTTACGGTTATTCCGTATTTGATTGCCATACTTAACTGTTGAATGAGTTCTCCGCCTTCGGGAGCAACAATTCTTGCTCCGATTAATTTATCTGTCTCTTTGTTGCGAATGAGTTTGATAAAACCACTTGTGTCGTTTGCTACGATGGCTCTTGGCACGTCTTTCAATTCTATTTTAGAAACTTCAAAAGGAATGTTCTCGGCTTCTGCTTGAGCTTCGTCCAATCCTGCACCTGCAACTTGTGGGTCGGTAAAAACCACCCAAGGTAAAGATGAATAGTCCGCTTTATTTTCTGCTCCTGCAAACGCGTTTTCAACAGCAATTTTAGCCTCAAAAGCAGCCGTGTAAACAAAAGCTGGCGTGTTTGTCGCATCGCCAACTGCG
>JBBSLJ010000042.1:0-4873 GCA_038255465.1 Saccharimonadales bacterium (SeqCode) | reverse complement strand
GAACTCAAAGGCCAAGGACGTGTCGATAGCGTGGTCTTCAGCCCCGACGGCAAACAACTGGCTACCAATGGGGACGACGGCATCGCCCGCCTCTGGGACAGCGCGGGCAAACAACTGGCCGAACTCAAAGGCCATCAAGGACATGTCTACAGCGCGGTCTTCAGCCCCGACGGCAAACAACTGGCTACCAGTGGAGAAGACGGCACCGCCCGCCTCTGGGACAGCGCGGGCAAACAACTGGCCGAACTCAAAGGCCATCAAGGATATGTCTCCAGCATGGTCTTCAGCCCCGACGGCAAACAACTGGCTACCCTTGGAGACGACAGCACCGCCCGCCTGTGGCAGTCTGGGAGTGTTGATGGGCTACTGACAAAAAACTGTGATTGGGTACGAGATTTTTTGCAAAACGCTCAATCTACAGAAAAAGATAGGCATCTTTGTGATGGCGTCGGCACTATGCCTTAAGTTGAGCCGTCTCCCGCTATCTCTCCTCTCGCTAATCCGTTCAGCGAAGCCGTCAACCAGGCCACCCAGGCGGCTCAGCTCACCCAAATCGCCAAAGCCCTAGAACAAGTGGAGCACCGTTGCCAACCACTGGCAGCAAGCCATCACCCCCCAAGCACCGACCCTAACTAATGCAGTCCTAGAAGGGCTTAAAAGGCTTGTAGAGCGACATATTAGATGGAATGTACCCGATGGGCTCAATTGCACACATTCATGTGTCAGCAGACAGCCTGAAGGTAAGGATTAGCAAGCAGAGCTAATTTCATTGCGATTGCCTCATCAAAGGGGTTCCGGCTTTTTTACCTGACTCACCGTTTTTGTGGATTGGGTTATTTTTTGGCAAAAAATTAGGGCTTGCACTGCGACCAAACAGTATTGCAAGCCCTCAAAAAAACAAAGGATCTAATTAATACAGCAAGTAAAAATAGTAATCAAGAGAAAAACACTTCTTTCCCTACACCTGACTCACATTCTGTGGGTTGGGTGTTTTTCTTAAAGACCAGAAACAGAGGAAAAATTATGAACGCAGTATCAAAAATTTTAGAAGATTTAAAAAACTTTCGCGGCACAGGAACCTATTACCGACATGCTCCGCAACTGTTCCCAAGGTTTCATCTGACCGATGGAACGCATTATTTAGCTGAGGCGTGTGAGGCGTATTGGTTTTTTGATTTAATCGCAAGTAATCAGCTAAACCCGATTATTAAAAATCATCCAAAACTACAGGAATTACAGTTCTGGGATCTGAAGGTTTCTGACTCTAAGGGGGTGATCTCCTGTAGTTGGGACAGTAACGAGGTTGTTTTTTCTGAAAAACTTGACTATACCGATTTTCCCCTTGAATTAATCAGGGTCTGGGTTGCTCCTCTGTATTTGAGTCCTGACGATATAGAACCGCCTAAAAAATTAGTTGCATATTTACCAAGCGAGCATTGATTTTATTGCCTCTAGTGGTGGGGCTTTCTGCCTTGCCACAAATCGGATCAATCGATTGCTAGTTATCAACACCCATTGATAACCTGGGCTGACTTGTTGCCCGTCCTGTTATCAACAGGCATTGATAACTAGCAGCAGTATTTTTTTAGATTAAAGGATCGCATTTTCTTATTTTTCCTTTTTTGTAGTGTCTACTTATTTTTTTCGCTGTTCTGCTATTGACTTCTTTTTTTGTTTTAGAGATATTACTTACACACCCGACGCACCTTAAGGCAGTGCCAGCCGTAAAGCCTTATACATAAGGGTTTTACCCTGCCGACAACGCGCTCCGCTTTTGCGTTAAAACCCTCTCTAAACTCTTCTCCCTGCTGCCTTGCAGTTGCCGACAATGTATCCTAGAAAAATCACTTTTCGGCTCCAGCCAAAAGAAGCAAAACAGCTCTACTATCAGGCTAGGGACTTAAAAGTTAGCCCTCATCAGGCAGCTCGCGATATGGTTATAGAGCGTATGACCTTAGCTGAGATGGAAAATTACCTGCAACTTATGGCAGGCGATATCGAGGAGCTAAAGCACACAAAGACAGTACTTCTTAATGAGCTGCAAGCCTTGCGTTCAGGGCTTATTGATACTTTATCTGTAGTCATAGCTAGTAAAACCAAGGCATCAGCAGAAGATTCAAGACGATGGGTAACCGAACGGTTTAACCAATAGGGAACAGAGGTTAATACCCCTCGTAAAACAACCAGTAAAACAGATGCCCAACATACAGCAAACAGACGGCAAACAGACAAACCCGTAAAAACCTTTACCCCAGAGGCTTTAAGCTAATTCCACCCTATATTCCACTCTATTTTTTAGCAGTAATAAAAGGCTAAAAGAACGAACTGCGACCCTAAAACAACCTCAAAAGCTCCCTTAAGAGATACCCCAAAGTGATTGCATCAATTAGTGTGGCCAACTCCAAGGACTACCTCATGAAGGACTATTACCATGGGGAGGGGGAAGCGCCTGGCGTCTGGTCAGGCTCGGTGGCAAAGACCCTGGATCTCAATGGTGAGGTAAAGGAACCCGAGATGAGTAACCTCTGGAATGGCTACTCGCCTGACGGGTTAGAAAAAATGGTGCAGAATGCCGGGGCTGAAAATAGAAGAAAAGCGGGCTGGGACACCAGTTACAGTGCTCCGAAGGGTTTTAGTATGATTTGGGGCATTACTCAGGATGAGAAATTAAGAGCCCAGCTAGAGCAGGCGCATAATGATGCGGTCAAGGATGCTCAAAAATATGTAGAGGAAAATGCAGGCTATACCCGAAGGGGCAGGGGGGGCGCTGAGCATGAGAAAACAAGCCTTCTGTTTGCTAATTTTCAGCACGGCACTAGCCGAAACGGCGATCTCCAGCTCCACACTCACGGGCTCACATTTAACTCCACTGTCCGGGACGACGGAACCACTGGCAGCATTGAAAGCAAATACCTATTCCAAAGCAAGATGAGCGCAGGCGCAGTGTATCGGGCGTCTCTGGCCACCAGAGCAGAGGGGCTAGGATTTGAGATTGAAAAAGACGATAAAGGGCTCTTTGATATCAAAGGCATCTCTGAGCAAAGTAAGGCCGAATTTTCAACCAGAACAGGGGAGATCGAAAAATATATTCAAGAAAAGGGTTTACAGGATACTGCTCAAAATAGAGATAAAGCCGCCGTTGCCACCCGTGCCAATAAGCAAAACCTTACCCCGGAACAGTATCGCAGTAACTGGCAGGAGCGGGGGGCAAAGCATGGGATAACCTCCGAATCCATCAAGGAGCTTCAGGGTAAGGCCAAAGTTATTTCTGAGTTCGAGCGGCACAAAAACAGGGAACTGGTACGTGAGCAAGCTCTGGCTAAAGTAACTCATCATCACTCAACTTTTCGAGAATTCCAGCTCGATCGTGCGATCGCAGAAGAATCTATCGGCATGGGGTTTACCTATTCCGACATGAAGGCAGTTAAGCAAGGGTTTCTCAAATCCCGTGAAGCAGTCGAGATTTATGACGGTAGTGGCAGCAACATCAACCGGCAATTTACCACCATGCGCCAGCTCGACCTGGAGCAGGAGCTAAAGGATCGGACAGCTTATCTGTCAGAGAATAGATCGCACTCGGTTGGTTCAGAAGAAATTTTTAAAGCCATCCAAAGACGACCAACGATGTCACAGGAGCAAAAAAAAGCGCTCACCCACGTTACAGCAGATGGCGGAATTAAAGTTGTCTCAGGTCGTGCAGGGACTGGAAAAAGCTATTTTTTAGGGGCTGCTAATGAAGTCTGGCAGGGCAGTGAGTATCAAGTCCAGGGGCTGGCCCTGTCAGGAAAAGCCGCCTCCGGCCTGGAAGATGGCTCCGGCATTAAGAGTCGAACCATTGATAGCTTTTTCGCTTCTATTGACCGGCAGCGGGAAACAGGGAGTGAAAGTGGTGGCCAGTGGCCGTCAATCCTTAATGCCAAAACAGTGCTCGTAGTGGATGAAGCGGGGATGATTGACACTAAGCGCATGACCCGACTACTGGCAGAGGCTGATGAGGCAGGCTCAAAGGTGGTTTTAGTAGGGGACGCCAAACAGCTTCAAAGCATTGAGTCTGGCGGCGCCTTTGCCTCAATTGCAAAGAATGTTGGGGAGGTAGAACTTACCGAGATTAGGCGGCAACGAGAAGAATGGAATAAAAAAGCCATCAATGATTTAGCCCAGGGGCGGGCAAGGGAAGCCATTGACGCCTTTGACGCCCGAGGGCTTATCACAGTAAGAAATAGCAGCAATAAGCTCTACGGAGAACTCATTAAAGACTGGTCTGCGCATGGAGCCGTAGAGCGCCCTGAGAATCATCTCATCCTTGCCAACACTAACCGCGAAGTTGATGCCCTAAATGAAATAGCTCAGCAAAAGCGCAGGGAAGCCGGAAAGCTCGGTGATCGCAAAACCTTTGTCAATGAGCGAACCGTTTATGAGAACGATAGGCTACTGTTTCTTGAAAACAGTAGAGAGCTAAACGTTAAAAACGGGATGCTCGGCACTGTTAACACCATTGACCACCTAAAAAAGCAGCTCACCGTTACCCTGGACAATAAAGAGCAGAGAACTTTTTCCCATAACGATTACGATAAGCTCTCTCTGGCCTATGCGGTTACTAATCATAAAGCTCAAGGCATTACCATTGAGCAAAATGCCTACGTTGTCACTGGGGGCAGACTCCAAGACCGTGAGGCAAGTTATGTGCAGATGTCTCGGGCCAAAGAGCAAACCCGGATCTATGCACAAGCTGACAGTAGACCTCTTCAAAAATAAGTAGAGATGGCAAAATAAAGGTAATGACGCTCGCTAGTACATCTGATGAGAAAGCAGCTTTTCAATCGAATTTTACGCCTGCTCGAAGACCGTCCCCAGCAAGGCAAGCGGATGATCG
>JBBSLJ010000041.1:0-4886 GCA_038255465.1 Saccharimonadales bacterium (SeqCode) | reverse complement strand
CAGACCCATCTGGTTACAAACCATATAGTAGTGGAGCATTTCGTTTAAGATTTCAGTGTCAGCACCCTGTTCTTCGTTGGTGCGAACAAAGCTAAACATCGGATAACCCGATGCAATGTTAGCTACTAATGTTTCAATAATAGTGTGAGATTCACGAATAGAAGGGTCAGATATTCCCTCATAGTTGCGGTTGACACGTTTGCCCTTGTAAACCTTGAAGTATTTGTCCCACTCAGAGCGGAAACCAGAATCAATGTATTTTCGAGAATCGTTGAAAAGCTTTAGAGCTTCATCAAATGTCAGTTCAGGAGCTTCGTCGCCTGTTGCCCTTATGTGCTGCTCGTTTTGCTCGTCTTCTTTCAATTGCTTCGCCATACGACGAGCGTTTGCTTCCTGGGCGGGCGATGGTTTCAAGGCTGGTTGTACTGGTGGCATTTTTATTTCTCTTTACTGGTTTACTTATTTTAGCTTTAAGTTCCTCGGTGTTGATGGATTCGTAGTCGCTTAGGTGTAAGGCGATTGCCTTTGCCATAACTGTATCATCAAATTGGCCTTCCTGAGCATTTGTATAGCCCTGGTCGTCCCTGATGTATGTCATACATTCACGAATGAAAACTACATCTAGGTCAATTATATCACCTTCTCGAATAGCTTGTGCTAAATTGTCAATGATAACTTTCTTAGATTTTTTATCAGTTCTCCAACCCATCAAGGCAGTACGCTCCTGGAACCTATGTTCCTCTGAAGATTCACGCATATAAAGGTTTGGATATGATTTATTTCGCAAGTATTGAACAGTCGTAAGACCGTGGTTGTTTATTTCAACTCCGATGAGTGCATTGTTATAGAATTTACCAATGGCAAAAGCCACAGCCCCTAGTTGGTCGGGGTCGATATGACCGCGCCAACGAGCAACGGTTTTATAATTGTCGGTCCGTATCACATCAATAACTGAGTAGTCATTCTCTTTTTTACGGGATTCCTTGTTGAGCTTGCCTTCAGACACATCAACTGCAAGAGCATATTTCATATCCTGACCACGACCTTCAACACCTGGCTCACGCTTGAGTGGTAGTTCCCATAGCTTCAGTGGTGTCGGGTCTGTCCCCTCACGGGTCTGTGCAACTTCCTCAAAGATGTATCGCTCCAAAGCATCAGGATTGGCGTTCGGGACTATCTGCCCGTACCTGTGCGTCTGGTGCTGCAAGGCGTAAGTTTCCATTCGCATCAGCATCGCAGTATCAAACCTTGGACGGCCAGAAGCAATGAAGGCTTCCATATCGTCTTTCGGATATTCCTGATAAAACTTTTTCGGGTCGTCTAGGAACTCTTTCTTCTTTTCCCTACGCCACAAAATCTTCCAGTCCCAAACTTCTAGGTTGTAACCTTTTTCTTGGAAAATTTTCAGTAATTCAACTTCTTCTTCGTCGTAGTTGTCATTGCACGTACCGCGGATTTCATACTCCTCGTGTTCGTGCCAGGCAAAGAATAGTGGCTTCAAGTTTGATTCACCGCGCTTTGCAGACTGCCAAGTATCGTAGTAGTAACCACCGACCCCATTTGCGGTACTCTCCAAAAAGACAAAAGTGTTCTTAGCCATCGGGACCGCTTGCATAGCTGCGGATGCAACGTCAGCAGAGCCTTCCCAAAACGCAACCTCTGAGCCGTGGAAAAAGTGAATCTTTAGTGAACGACCCTTGCCCTCAGACGCAACCATCGTCTTAATTGAGCTACCAAGGCCAGGTGGTTTATGGCTGACACCACAGGATTCAGGTTCACGACAGCTAGAAACGTGTTCGTTCCATTCCTCTTTGATGCGGTCATCGACATCAAACACTAGCTCTTTCTTGTTGTTATATTTCCTAGTCGGCTGGAAGTGACTGTGAGAATAATCAAAGTAGCGTTTGAACATTTCATATAGGTTGCTTGCAGCCATTGAATCGTGAGCGATGATAAGACTGTGAATGTTGCGATGTGTGGTGGTCCACCAGTAACCTAGTGCTTCGATAATCGTGGAAAGGCCCATCTGCCTAGCCTTCAGAATGATGTAGCGTACTGGTAAACCGTCCTGAATATCCTGAAGCACTAGATTAACTAGCTTGCGTTGCTGCCAGTTAATGACTTCCACCAAAGGAATAATATCGCTGGATAGCTTGTCTTCGATGACTAGATTTCGTTCGCAATAAATAAAGAAGTCGTCGGCAATTACACGTATAATCGCCTTTTCTGCGTCCTCCTGTAGCATCGTCGCATAATCTGGTATGCGGTCTACAATAGTACGTCGGGTATCTGCTGAGAGTTGGTTTGCCATTCGCCTTGCTGCCTTCTTTTTATTATTGGTGTGAGTTTATTCCTGGGGTCGAGCGGGTATTTCTTGTTGAACGGGTCAATCACTTCTTCTATTTTACGACGATAGTGATATTTCTTCGGGTCTTTTTCGTGAAGTATAGCAAAAGTCATAATATCGGGTGCTTGTTCTAGTGCAATCTGCACAAATGCGGAAAAATTCTCTATCATCCCCGCCAAAGGTAAAAGTTCGGTGGGGATGTAGACATTAACACGGTTATTTGGCTTACGAGCCACTAAAAGTCTTCCTTATCAGGGTTAGATTCTAGCTGTGGGGCTGGTTGTGGGTAATATAGCTTGAATTTCTTGACGCGCCACGGCTGATTCACCTTAGATTTGATGATAGTGGCTTCCACTTCCTGCCCTTCGTAGACACCATTCTTGGCATCTTTGGGGAATCGCCAGGACTTGATAGTTTTAAGCGCAATCATCAAGCTGGCTTGGTAAGGAATTCCCATACCACCTGGCGTGTACTTCATTGGCACATAGCCACCTAGCACTTCACGCTCCTGGTTGATGAATACCATAGCTGTGTCGGTCCGTTTCAGGTCCATAGTAATCCAGGACATCAGCTTGTGGATGATGGCAGCCTTTTGCCCGATATTCTTAGCTGTAATGTCCGTTTCGGCTATTGTTTTGGTGGTCGTAGTCGGCACAGAATCTAGTACAATGAGGTCATACTTGCCTGATTTCGCAGCATTGCGGATGATGTCAGCGATGTCCTCAATAAAAGCTGATTCATTGTATAGGTCAAAGCTTTTCGGGTCTATCTCTAGTGAATCTAGTAGTTCAGGGTTGAGCGCAGCTTCGGTATCAATGTACAAAGTCTTGATTCCCTTCATACCAGCTATCATATTAAGACATAATGTTGTCTTTCCCACAGCATAAGGTCCTTGTATCTGTGTCACCCTACCACGCGGAATCATAGTCAGTTCGTCTAGTTCAGGGATGCCAGTAGAAATCCAGTTGACCTCACGCAACCCCATTTTTATAAAGGCTTTCATATTGCCTTCGTGGTCATAGTTAGGGTCACGGTTGCTAGGGTGGAACGGATTCGGATGCTTGCGCTCCTTCGGTTTGGTTTTGTCCACCAAAGAAATAGGTTCCTTTATTTCACCAGTATCGGTGTCGATACCATTTTTGCGAGCATACGCTACCCTACATTTTGGTGAGCAAAACTTGGCATCCGCTCGCTTGGCTTCAAACTCTGTGCCGTCTTGTACGCAAATCATTTCGCACTCAAGTCATATTTAGCGGATTCACCATCAGCAATGGCATCGCCTTCTGTGTAATTTTTCACATAGTCGAATACTTCCACCTTGTCAGAACTGACACCAGATAGAATCGTACCTTCCTTTAAGCCTAGTTCAGAAGCGTCCTTCATTTCCCAGCCTGGCTCCATACGAACAAACTTCCTGTCACCTTGTGGCACTTCAGGGAGTATTTGAATCGCAGTCGCACCGTCTGGTAACTGCACAGTCTTATTCCTTGGCTCAGGAAGTCCACCAAAAACAAAGTCGGGCTTCACATTCACTTCTGCATTGTAGTGGTCCTCTAGCTGCTGGAATAGAGTTTTAAATCCATCCTCATAGGTCTTGCCCTTTATAGCATCGAAATCAAATTCAAACTTAGACATTAGGACCCTCCTGCTTGTGCAGCACCCAGACACACTTAATTTTATCCCACAGGTACACATTCCCATCATTCCCTAGCCCCACTGTGAAGAAGAACTGGTCCGTAGCTGTTACGGATAACTCTACTATTTTGAACTTACGTTTAAACATTGATAGCTCCTTATATTATCTGTAACAATTATATCAAATTAAGTGTAACAAGTAACAGTTAAATGTTACAGATAAATAACTAGAAAAAAATAATAGGTGAAAAAATATAGTAGGAATTTTTTAGAGGGTAGTTTTTAGAAGTAGATAGAAATATAGGTAGAAATATATAACAGGGGTCGTGTGATAGGGTAAACATCTTATTTCATATCCCATAACGAGGGTACGCGCCACGCACAGTCGGGCCTACCCCCACTACCCCCACCCCCTATAACTAATACTATCAAACAATATAAATTAAAAAACACAAGACGCTATATCTAGTGTGTGTGTTTATGTGTATATGGTTATGCTATACGTAACAGGGGTCAATAGCGTCGCGCATTATACCTTTTGCGACATAGGGGCGTTTATGTGTGACATAGGGTTATAGCATTATGTGTGACAAACACGCTTAAAACAGCTTAAAACACGCCATATGTCACATTTAATCTAATACGCTTTGTATGTTTAATTTACCTGTAATTGATACGCTTTTTTGAACTGCCTTACCTCTGATATGGTCTATTGCATAGTGTACGTTGCGCGTAGCTATAGCTTCATCATCACTATGTACAAGGTCTGCTAATACCTGAATTGCTTCTGCTCCAATCTGTTGTAAGCTATCATCTATGTATTGCAGCGTTGGAATAGATTGGCTCTTTTTGGCTATTCTGTACCCTCTTGAGCTTGCATCTGTATATTCTTCATCTGATAACT
>JBBSLJ010000040.1:0-4917 GCA_038255465.1 Saccharimonadales bacterium (SeqCode) | reverse complement strand
TCTGTGGTCGCTAATATAAAAATTACGTGCTCTGGAGGTTCTTCAAGCGTTTTTAGAAGTGCGTTGAAGGACTCTTTGGTGTGCATGTGGACTTCATCAATGATATAGACCTTATATTTGCCGCTTGTTGGCGCACTATGGACGTGCTCTCTCAAGTCGCGTATTTCATCTATGCGGCGGTTGGACGCGGCGTCAATTTCAATAATATCCAGGTGCATTGAATCGTCATCGTACGGCAGGCCGTTAACTTCGTGCGCTAAAATCCTGGCAACTGAAGTTTTGCCTACTCCTCTTGGTCCGGTAAAAAAATAGGCATGACTAATAGCTCCTTGCTTAAGTGCTCGCTCAAGTGTGGTAGTGATATGCTCTTGTCCAATAATTTCAGACAACTTTTTAGAGCGGTATTTACGATATAAAGCCTGTCCCATAGCCTAGATAGTATATGGTATTTAGTAGCGAGTATTTAGTATCGTTTTTACAACGGGGTTTAAAATAACTTTTAGAGAGCGGCTTCTAGTGCTGCCCACTCTGCCTGGGAATCATCTTCGGGAACGTTAACACTCACCTGATCGCCTGGTTTTGCCTTAAAATAAGTCACACTTGCTAGAAGCACTCGGAAATCTTTGACGCCAGTGCTAACAAAATAGTGACCACTTTCTTGTCTTAGTACGCCAACAATTTGCTTACGAGGTATCGGGCCAATTTGCTTATACATAAATGCACCGTCATCGGCAATTGTCAGTTTGAGAATATCGCCTTGCACGAGTTTTGACTTACTGGCGTAGTTTGCGGGGACAGGATACGTTTTACCATCTGATCCAACCATGTTCTGTCCATCAAATACACCTTCAATAACCTTGCCAAGTGGTTCTTCTGCAATACGTGCACTCAAGTTTTCGTCGTCACCAACAAGACTCACCAATAGTTCCTTGGCGGCTGCAAGGCTCGTTTCAGCCTCTTGAATGAGGCTTTTGAGTCTTTTTATTTGTTTCTCCGGTACGTCTGGCATATTTCCCTGTTTTGTCTCTCATAGCAAGCGTTTGTTACTACACTTATGGCCTAACCGTACCATGCCAAGTTAATCAAGTCAAAATTATTAGGCGTTTCTGTGGATAAGATCGTAACTATTAGTGGCTAGTCGGAGTAATTATTTCCTCGTACGGTATAATAAATTTCGTGCTAGGGAAAACATAACAATGTCTGACATGAATCTTGGTGTTGAAGCAGAGCTTGAGTTAGCCAGTTTTTCTACGGTTGTACATGATTCCCTCCAGCCCTCACGTGCACTACATATGTTCCCCAACGTTACTATAAATGATCTGCGTGAATTACAGGCCGCAGGTTGGTCCCGTGTTGGTATTGTAGCTGCAGTAATAAACGAAGCTCAGCAAATTTTGATGCTTGAGCACGCGGAGTCAGATAAAAATCCCGAAGGTGCGCTTGGACCTTTGGCTGAAACTACGCTAGTTCGTTCTGTAAATAATCAGTGGCAAGTTGAAGATACGATCACCACACTGTATCGTTGTTTTAGAGAAGAGTTGGGTATTACTAACCCCGAACAGGTTGGTTTAGCTGCCCGCAAAATCGGCGCCTGGACGCTTAACCGGTGGCCCGTAGGTGGCGAACGACATAAAGATAAATTTGCGCTGGCAGTTTGTCCCGTTATTACCGTACCTGAGCAGACCGTAACAAGGATTGGCAGATTCATTAATACTCATGAGATACGAAGAGCTTATTTTATGAAACCAGAACAAATTCTTGATATAAACAATGTCCGCCCCGGCACACATCAATGGCTTATAGATATTATCTCCAGTGGTTTACTAAATACGCCTTCTGAAGAAAAAACAGAAGTAGATTTTAGCCATTTAGAAGCCTATGGCTGGCGAGATGCAAAACTTGAAGAACTTGATCTATGAAGCCTAGGCAATTAGTCATGATTAAGCTTGGTGGCAGTTTCATCACCGATAAGACAATCCCCCGTTCTTTTCAGAAAGCCATGATGCAGCAAATGGCAGCAGAGATTAAAAATCTGACTGAATGTAATCCTGAGCTAAGAATTCTCGTTGGGAATGGTGCTGGTTCTTATGGGCATTTCGTTGCAAGCCAGCATGCTATTCGTAAAACGGATAATGTGGGCAAGGCGTATGGTTTTTGTATGGTGCAACAGAGCGTGCGTCAACTTAATTCACTGGTAGTCGACAGTATGTTAGAAGCCGGTCTTTCTGCGTTATCAGTTACCCCCTCGTCGATGATAATTGCGTCTGGTGGCAGCGCCACAAAGCTGTTCGCTGAGCCTATTACAGGACTCTTGGACAGCAAAATTGTGCCGGTTGTTTACGGCGACATTGTGTATGATAAAACCGGCCTGGCCACAATCATATCAACGGAGAAACTGTTTGCCCTTTTACTTGATAAACTTCGTTCGGATTATGTCAGTATTAGTATTATTTATGTCGGGAAAGAAGACGGCGTGCTAGACAGTAGCGGTAAGGTTATTGACGTAATTACCATCGAAAACCATGAAATAATAAAAAAAGAGCTATTTCAGACTGAAGGTTTTGATGTAACCGGCGGCATGCGCATGAAGCTAGATGAATCCATTAAGATTGCTGCTACTGCTAAAGATGTGTACATAATCGGTGGCAAAAAGGGTAATCTTACCAAAGCTGTAATGGGCAAAAAAATAGGTACACGTATAACGAGCTCACAAAAAACTTGAGAATACCGCATCATCGTGTAGTAAACTACGTCGATCATTTAGTATCCTCAAGTTAAGGCCAGTTGCTGGCCTTATTTTTTTCTGCGGGCGGGTTTTATGTAAGTTCTACAGTTGCGCCAGCATCTTCAAGGGTCTTTTTGGCGTTATCTGCATCTTCTTTCTTAGCTTTTTCAAGTACAGTCTTTGGAACGCCATCGACAATTGCTTTTGCTTCACCAAGACCAAGACCAGTTAAATCTTTAACTGCCTTGATAACAGCAACCTTCTGAGCGCCAGCGTCCTTAAGGACGACATCGTATTCAGATTTTACTGCTTCGGCGTCAGCACCTGCGTCACCGCCAGCTGCTGGTCCAGCAATCGCCACTGCTGCTGCAGCTGGTTCAATGCCGTATTCATCCTTAAGAATTGTCTTAAGATCGTTTACTTCTAATACTGTTAGTTTGGTTAGCTCTTCAGCTAATTTCTTTACGTCAGCCATGTTTTTCTCCTTAGATTAATTAACTGAGGCCTTAGCCTCTACGCCGTCAAGCAATGCATGTAGATTGCCTGAAAGAGCGTTTGTCACATCATGTACTGGTGACATCAGTGTTGCTACTACTTGAGCGATTAGCTCATTCTTGCTTGGTAGCAATGCAAGTGCCTCGACTTCGTTTGCTGCGAGGAATTTTCCTTCTGCAGAAATAGCCCCAACAAATTGCAGTGTTGGCTGTCCTTTAGCAAATTTTGCCAAGACTTGTGCGGGGGCAACTTCGTCTTCACTGTTAAATGCATAAAGAAGCATTCCTTGTAAAGAAGAAGTGTCGACGGTTTTCATGTTATTAGTTGTTTGGACTGCCTTTATAACAAGACGGTTTTTCACAACTTTTAATGTAGTCCCGTTTTCACGTCCTGCATGACGAAGTGCCTGCATGGCCTTAACAGGTGTTCCCTGATAGGCCGCAATGACAGTCATTTTAGAAGAAGCTAATAGTTCAGCTACTTCTGCGACAACTTCATTTTTCTTATCTTTGGTTAATGCCATAGATATGTTCCCTTTTTTGGATTAATTACAGTCTTCGACCCAGACTGTTTAGTAGTACCAAAAAGACCTTTGTTTTACCAAAGGTCTTTTAATTGTGCTCAAAAAACAAAAACGAATCTGTAATTTTTGCACCTAGGCGACATTTTCAAAACTCTCGCTCGTCGCTGTCTTTGGTAACAGAGAGAATACTAGCAAAGATTGCTTATACTGTCAATTATTCAGTCCCAAGCTCAATAAACGGATGCAATGCTTCAAATTCCTCGAGCGTCATGCCGCCCATACAGAATGCAAGACGTTCTAATCTCTTCTCGCGTGCTGCGAGTACTTTGTCGCAGACCGGAAACACATCTTCAGGTAACGTGTGTACTTCAAACCTATTTATTGTATCCATAGATGCCTCCTAATTTAATACTAATTCAGTAGTATGAGCAAACAGTATATCGCCGGCATGTTTAGCAACTTGCCCCCTGTGGGCCAATAAAAATACTGGGTAGTCTTCTAATATCGATCTTTGAATCTCAGGGAAACCATAATAATCAGCCAGCTGAAGACCCAAGTCTCCATCAATTTTAGTAAGTGTATGAAAAACGGCCAGATCATGTTCAGGAGTGAGTGGTTTTTGTAATGCTTGGTGATAACTTAGCCCGGACATTGTAACCCCTTCTAATTTAAAAGCCCCGCGTGTGCGGGGCTGATGTACATTTATAAATAAAATCAGACCCGCTGGTTCGGGATAATCACAATCTTGACTGTGAGTTGAAGTAATGCCATACGCTATATACTGCACATGCACGGCACGTATGTCAAGCTTTGCATTAAAATCGGTTGACAAACATAATTGGCCGGCGTAAAGTCAATAATTGTGAGTATTATTACAACCTTCGCACGTCACATCCGCCGCATGCAATACGGCTATGTGTATATTGCAATTAAATAGGTTGGAGCAGTACTTACAAATAAGACAGATCACATCAGCAGATCACACGGGCTCCAACCACCAAAGGGGTCCGTTTTATTTGCTAGAGGATTAGGGCGGTTAAAAACTCAATTGTCAGCACAAAGACAAGAAAGTAATAAAGAGTTAAAGAATATGAGTATTACAGAACAAGTAGGAGAAGTAGCGTGGGTAGGAACATCTGCTTGGGCCGGCAATCCGGGCTTGCGCGAAACAGAC
>JBBSLJ010000039.1:0-4964 GCA_038255465.1 Saccharimonadales bacterium (SeqCode) | reverse complement strand
AGATCTGGGAATATCTGAGCAATTTCTTGAGCAATAACACCCGTCTGGCGTCCACTGTAACAATCCATACCGGCATTTGCTAGTGCCTGATCGTCACACTTGAAGTCAAATGATATCGCACGGATACTCATAAGTCTATCAATGGCGTTATCATCGAGATTGGTAACGTTTTCCTTCACTCGCGAGTCAGATAGTGTTGGTGTCGTACAGTTATTGGTAGCCGTTACGATACCGCTCGTAATTACCATTCCTCCAGCAAACTGGTTGTTGGCACAAGTACGGGTATTGCCATTCCCGGCCACTAATGAACCGCCCGTAATCGTACCACTAGCATTAATGGTAGTAATCCCACTTAGAGCACCAGAGTTAATTATTAGGCCGTTAATTGTGTTGGTTGCGGTCGCGCCTGTGATTGCTCCGCTGGCACTGATAGTAGTTATGCCAGAAAGTGCTCCGGCCACAGATACTTTGAATGCCGTTGAATTGATAACTAGTGGAGCGGAGCCGCCACCGATGGTGACTGCGCCGGTGCTGGTTCCAGTGTTGATATTGGTAGCAAAATCACTGGCAGCATTAAGATTGATGATAGCCCCCGAGATAGTCGCGCCACCGCTTAGGGTTGCCAGCCCACTAGCGGCAATCGTGGTAGCACCAGCAACAGATCCGGTGTTTGTAATACCTCCATTATTAAGGTTCAGGCTGCCGCTGGTGAATGTCATACCGGTGATTCCGCTGAGACTACCGCTGTTTATGATGAGTCCGTTGATGGTGTTTGTGGCGGTCGCGCCAGTGATAGCACCGGATAGACTCAGGGTCGTGATATTTTGTAAGGCACCGGCATTCGTTAGCCTTACGGTGCTTGCCGTACTCAACCCGCCGTCTTGTAGGTTTAAGGTAGCCGCGCCAACTCCAGAGTTGTTAATATTAAATGTAGTTGCTCCGCCATCGTTGAGATCTAGAGTAAATGTACCAGTAGCCGTTCGCTGCAAGGTGGTAATATTCGTCGTTGCCGTTCCGCCAGAACCAGTATTTAGCCCCAGTATTCCTGACCCGTTGGGAGCTAATGTTAAGTTACCATTTGCTGTGGTAGAGATTGTGCCGCTTGCACCGCCAAATGTTAGATTAGTACCGCTAAAAGTATTGGTATTTATTGCGCCGCTGGTAGTAATAGTACTAATGCCGCTCAATGCACCAGAGTTAATAATTAATCCGTTGATAGTGTTTGTGGACGTGGCGCCGGTGATTGCTCCGGTAAGAGCTATCGTTGTTGCACCGGCAATTGAACCGGTATTGGTTATGCCACCATTGTTTAGATTTAGAGCACCGGTTGTGAAAGTTAACCCGGTGAGTCCGGAAATAGTACCCGCGTTGGTGATGCCACCAGAAGCAAGATTTATACCACCACTCGTGAAGGTAGCCCCCGTAAGCGCACTAAGCGCACCGCTGTTAATAATTAATCCGTTTATGGTGTTAGTGGTGGTGGCTCCAGTAATTGCCCCCGAAGCCGCAAGAGTAGTCACACCCGCTAAGCTTCCTGCGTTGGTTATGCCGCCGTTGGTTAGATTAAGCACGCCCGTTGCCAGTGTCAGGCCGCCAGTGATTGAAGCGCCGGTAGCACTAACGCCAAAGTAGGTTGTACCGCCGCCGTTGTTTTGGACTTCAAACAGGTTGCCAGTTATCGCAGTAGCATTATCCCGGATCGTAATTCCGGAGGTATTTAGCGTGATTTCGGGATTTGATGAATTGTCATAAACAGCCTGCAGTGTTGCACCGCTACCCGCGCCAGCACATGATCCCCAGGAAGGTGCTAATCCAGTTGTGGAAACTAAACATTGGCCCGTCGTACCAGCCGCCGTCACTCCAAGTGTGCCGGTTCCGTTACCAAAAAGTATACCGTTTGCCGTAAACGTACCAGCGCCAGTACCGCCATTTGCCACCGTAAGAGCGGTGTTAAAGAACGTCGCGCTGTTACGGTCCACAGTACCAGACGATAATACGCCGCCGGAACTAGACTGAACTAGACCAGCGCCTAGACCACTGAGCGTTACCGTACCAGAAGTACTCAAGCCTGTCAGCCCAGAAATAGTCCCAGCAAGCGTGCTATTACCCGTAATGTTCATCCCACCTGTACCTTGTAGCAATCCACTGCCCGCATTTACACCAACGGCGCTAATGCTCCCACTTGTCACCAAGTTTCCCGACACATCAATGGTCAGATTGCCGGTAGCGCCGCCAATGCTAAGCAACGCACTTGGTGTACCGCTCGTACCGATACCCACATTTCCATTGCTCAAAATTGTCATCTTGGTTGTACCGTTTGTTTCGAAAGCTAATGCAAAATCATCGTTGGTACCCAGTGTGGCTGTACCGCCAAGGCTATTGCCATTGTTCACAAATCCCGCATTGGCCCCTCCCGACAAAAGAAAACCACAGCTTGCCGAACTCTGCAGACAGACAGTTCCGTCAGCATCAGGTAGCGTGTATATTCGGTTCGCGCCGAGCGCTGCGGTCTGGATTGTACCGGTGTTGCTTGTACCGTCAAACAGGGCTAGTCCGCCTGATTGAGTGGCAGACCCCAGGTTAAGTGCCCCCCCGCTGAACGTACCCGAACCAGCGCTTACGATTGTACCCGTTTTGCTGACCGTAAACACGTCGGAACCATCACCCTGCAACTGGGCGAGCATGCCTAATCCGGTTTGGTTTATCCGTAAGGCAGCCAGGGCGCTGTTAACGGCTTGGATCGATGACGGGGCTAATTGCGCCAAGTCACTAGCGGCGAGCGTGCCGCTACCATTGGTCAGCTTGTCCGCCTGGCCGGAGCGAAAGGCATACGGCACAGAAGTTAGGCGTAAACGGGGATTCATTTCGCCGTCGCTGTTAACGTTCATTGTCAGGTAATACTGTTGCGACCAATCGAGTGTGTCTAGCGTAGTATTCACGCTGCCCAGGTAAACGCTGAGATAACCAGACTTAACAGGTACAGTTGCTTGCGTCTCACTCCAGGCTGAAACTCCACCGCTAGGAGCAGTGTACAGATTGAATGTTACAGAATAATTATTATCGCTAACGATTGACCCATTAGCTTGCAATAACCGGGCCTGAAAATTAAGCGTATTTGGTACGGCTGCGCTTACACGCGCTCGCTCGCCTGTACGCGTATATGTATATACACTCAGAAGCGAGAAACTAAACAAAACCAAAAATAACCCTAACCCCATGTATTTAAGGGTTCGAGTTAGTCTGGATGCGCGATTTCGACGTCGCACATTATGATTCTGCAGTTTTGCAGTCGACATATTTTTGTTTTTTGTGTTTCCGTGGAGGTCTTAGCTAATGCGTCTTAGTCAAGAACTTCCCACTAGATCTGATTTTTGATTTGTTTTTGTTTTTTACAGATCAATACCAGTGTAACCCGCATTGGTCATGGTTGTAAAGTGTTTCGTATCTGTTACTGTGCACAAATCGGGTGCTGCTAAATCAAACAATTTGGTACTATATTACTAGCGTTATAGTACCAGTACTTTCATATTATTAAGTTCTGTTACAATATAGTGATGAACGGTTTGCTACACCAAAATCATTTTAGACGTTTTAAGCAATTTATCAGGCGTCGGACGCATCGGACGATCTTACGGATTAAGAGATTTTCTAAGCGGATGCAATTGTTATTAGCTGTTGGCTTTATTGTTTTTGCCGGACTCGTGCTGGGGCTCTTTATCTGGATAAGTGACAGGACGGCTAGCGAGCCGGAGTATTACTTAAAACGCATAGAGTCATCAGAGCGTACTATTACTCAAATTGCTAACAGCTTGCAGCAAGGCGAGACATTAACAGACCCTGCTCTGCTGCCGAGCTACATTAACGCACTGGATACTATTGTCGATAATTGCTCGGATATCATTAAGCGCTCCAAGACTGCGAGCGAGAGTTTTAAGGCAAAGGCGAGCGACACGGCAAAACTGTGTACTGATCTGTTGGCAGTTGCGTCATATCAGAAGAGTTTATATAACCAGCTGGAGCTAATTATTACCTACCAGGCAAATCTTTTGTCGGATACCCAAGACTCTAACTTCGGGAATAGGCTCGAGGTATTTAACGGCTCCCTAACTTCTGTTTTAAACAATATGAATCGATTAGACAACAATAGAGTAAACGACCCGGGGCTCGATGAAATTAAAGTGGTGCTTTTGGATCTACAGGAACGTTCACGCTTAATTATGAACAATATTGCAGCCGCCAAGGCCAATCCAACCGAGCTCAACTTGCTTGTGAAACGAACAAAAGAGGTACAGGCCGACCTACTTATAAGACGCGGAAACTTCTGGAATAGCACGATTGGCATTGGCAATTTGCAAAAAGCGTTACAAAAACAGGCCGATCAGTACCGGTAATAGACTTCTTCCGCTACCCTATCTGAAGGCGAAAGTAATTTTCGGGAGCGAGCTGGCGGTTTTGGGAGCAAAATAGTAGCTATAGCTACTTTTTTGGTACAAAAATTGGCAGATTGCCCTGAAAATTGATTGTAGGCCAGATGAGGTAGCGTAAGAAGTCTAATTATTAAATAGTGCCGTCCAAGCTCCAAAAGAACGGGTTTTCTACGTTTCCGCAAAAGTAGCTTCCATGGCGGGTAAGCACGTCTGTCGGTGGGTTAAGACATAGACTTATCTCGGGGATATACGTATACGCTCCTCCTTGCGTAGTCAAACGGCAATCGCTGTCGCAGTTGACAGTGCCGTTGTCATAAACCGCCCTGACACAAAAACTACCAAAGGCTTCAACATCGCGCAGAGCGAAATCCCATAGGCCGTCTTGGCCTGTTAACTGATTTGCCCGTATATTAAATGGATTGCTTTCTTCATATCCCTGGATTATGTTGACGTGGCCGCTATGCCCCGGGTCGTTAGCGCCTAGTTCGCGGGGTATAGCCCCGTCTGCGGCCGATGAATTATCCAGCCACCTAAAGT
>JBBSLJ010000038.1:0-5197 GCA_038255465.1 Saccharimonadales bacterium (SeqCode) | reverse complement strand
TACGCGACTTGCGTGAGCACGTCCATAGTGCGCCAACAAGCGGCAAATATAAAGTCTACATCATTGATGAAGTCCACATGCTTACCAAAGAGGCGTTCAACGCACTTCTAAAAACGCTTGAAGAACCTCCAGAGCACGTAATTTTTATATTAGCGACCACAGAAGCGCATAAAGTGCCGGAAACTATCGTCAGCCGGACGCAGCGATTTACATTCAGGGCGGTAGAGCCGCAGCAGGCGGTGGATCATTTGCGCTTTATAGCCAGTACTGAGGGTGTAGAAGTGGAAGACCTTGCTTTGGCACTTATTGCTGATCACGGCCAAGGTAGTTTTAGAGATAGCATTAGTTTGCTCGACCAAGTAAGCGGGGGCCGCAAAAAAGTCACACTTCGACAGGTCGAGGACACGCTTGGCATTGCTCCGGATTCTGCGATACAGGCACTTTTGAGTGCGCTTGAGCTCGGATCGGCTAGCACGCTGCTAGATACTTTGGAAGATATGAGACAGAACGGTTACCATACGTCTCAACTCGCCAAACAACTAGCGTCAAAGCTACGTCAAATGCTGTTTATGGACGAATCTTTTTTATCTCGAAGTCAAATTACGGATATATTAAAGAAACTGATCGACGTGCCGGCATCGCATGACCCGGAAACGCTGCTAGAGCTGATACTTATTGGCGTATTACCCGAAAAACCGTCTACAACCCGCCCTAAACAAGCTAAAGAACCAGTTCAAGCGGCTAAGCAACAGAAAGAACCTCCGGTTGTTGATATCCAAGAGATTACGGAAGAAACAATAGAAGAAATCGTACAGCCTGAGGCTGAGATAACCGTCGAACTTACTAAGGCCGAGGTAGAGCTCGATGAACAAAGCTGGCAGGCTGCGCTGAGCATTTTAAAGAAAAGCCACAACACACTGTATGGAGTCGCCCGCATGGCAAGCCCAACTTTTTCTGACGATACTGTCACCCTAACCTTTGCATTTGCATTTCATCAAAAACGGCTTGATGACACAAAACACAAAAAAATACTGGCTGATATTCTCAGTGAAGTAATTGGTAGTAAAATTGATCTGGTTTGTATAGTCGAGCAAACGCATAAACCAAAAAAGTCGAGCAAACCAGCCAAGAACAACGATCTTGAAAACATAAGCAATATCTTCGGTGAAGCTGAAGTAGTAGACTAATCGTATGCCACCCGAGGGAGCCAGAATACCGCCGCAAAATATCGAAGCAGAAGCTTCACTTCTTGGTGCGCTACTAATTGATGCCGACGCGGTAGTCAAAATTGCCGACATCGTAATGCCAGAAGATTTTTATGACGAACGCCACAAACGAATCTACCAAGCCGTTCAGCAACTGTACGAAAAACATAGTCCAATCGATGTCTTAACGTTAGCCGATCAGTTAAAAGGGACTGGTTTTATTGATATGATAGGCGGACCGTCATATCTTACAGAACTTACCAACTTTGTACCGACCGCAGCCCACGCCGAACAATATGCCCAGATTGTTGCCCAGAAAGCAATCAGACGTCGATTAATTAAAGCATCGCAAGAAATTGTCGGCCTTGGTTTTGACGAAGGCAAGAATTTGCAGGAACTGATTGAAGAAGCAGAAATGCGCCTGTTTGAAGTTAGCCAGAAGCATGTTAAACAAGACGTTACCAGCCTTGAGACAATCCTAGCCGAAAGTTTTGACCGGCTAGACGAATTGCACAAAGACAAAGGCAAGATTCGTGGTGTTACTACCGGCTTTAAAGACATGGACAATATTTTGGCGGGACTCCAACGTTCTGACCTATTTATTTTAGCCGCGAGACCATCTATGGGGAAAACAGCCTTTGCGCTTAACCTAGCCCACAACGTTGCTCTAAAGGCTAACGAACCAGTACTTATGTTTAGCCTCGAAATGAGCAAGGAGCAGCTCGTAGACCGTATGCTGGCTATGGAATCTGGTGTTGACGCATGGGCGCTTAGAACCGGCAACCTAACTGACGCTGATTTTGAAAAAATCGGACAAGCCATGGGCTCCTTAAGTGAAGCCCAGATTTATATTGATGATACTCCCGGCATAACCGTGAGTGATTTACGCACCAAAGCGCGCCGTGAAGCTCACCAGCACCCGCTTGGGCTCATTATTGTTGATTACCTGCAGCTGATGAGCGGAGGAATGCGTTATGGTGGAGAGGGCAACCGCGTGCAGGAAATTTCTGAAATCTCCAGAGGACTTAAGGGCATTGCACGTGAGCTTAACGTTCCGCTTATTGCGCTCAGTCAGCTAAGCCGTTCAGTTGAAAGCCGTAGTCCGCAGATACCGCAGCTTTCAGACTTACGAGAATCGGGTTCTATAGAGCAGGATGCCGACGTAGTGGCATTTATTTACCGCGAAGATTACTACAATCCCGAAACTGACCGCAAAAACATCGCTGACATTTTTATAAAGAAGCATCGAAATGGCCCTACGGGCGGCGTTGAACTATACTTTGACAGAGAAAAACAATTATTCAAAAGCTTAGAAACGCGACGATCAGAGCCATTCCAGAATTAACTCACGGGCTGTTATACTACTTCTAAGAATGAAAAGAGGGAAGTCGTTTTGGGGAAAACTGCGCCTGGGCATCGTCTATCTGTGGCGCCCAGCGATTTTGGCCGGCTTTCTTGGTACCTTACTGTATTTCTTATTATGGTTTAAGCTCGGCAGTTTAACAGGTGGTATCAGCGCTACGGAAGCTACTGCCCAACAGCACCTGGCAGTTCGCGATATTAGCCTGCGGGGCATATTTGATAATCCGCTGTACCTACCGTACAGCCTTATTCTGTACATACTCCAAACACTCGGATTGCATGGCCCGGCCGCACTTAGGGGTGTCAGTGCCGTAATCGCTACGGCCAGTGCCGTATCGTTTTACTTATTAATAAGGCGATGGCATTCTTCAAGACTAGCTATATTCGGTACGCTATTGTTTACAACCAGCAGCTGGTTCCTGCACCTCGCCCGCTATGCAGATACCGACATTCTATACGTTGGAATCGTTGCAGTAATCCTAACGGGCGTGTGGTTACAGCAAAGCAAGTATCGCCGTCTAATGCTAGCGTTCGTATTGATAGCAAGCACGCTATATATGTATGTACCTGGGATGATCTGGTTTATCGCGCTCACGGGCATATGGCAGTTCAAGCGGCTTATAAAAGAAATGACGCATGTCAGATGGTGGTATAACGCGCTGATTGTATTGGGCGGCATCGCGCTCCTTCTTCCTATGGGCTGGAGTGTGGCCCGCAACCCAGAACTTATCAGACCGGTACTCGGTCTTCCGGAAGTTTTTCCAAGTCTTGCACAAATACTTCAAAATTTAATTGATTTGCCGGTGAACATTTTTGTGAGTGGTCCCAAAGATCCAGCAAAATGGCTACCAAGCACGCCTTATTTGGATATATTCAGCAGTATGATGCTAATCATCGGCATATATTGGTCCCTATTTAAAATCGGACTAGACAGAATACGGGTTACTTACGGCGTACTTATTGCTGGATCAATACTCATTGTACTTGGAGGGCCAGTCAGCGCCGCCTTGCTACTGCCCGGGTTATACATACTTATAACCGCCGGTATGACCTTTATGCTACAGCAGTGGTTCACGGTCTTCCCAAGAAACCCAATTGCCCGTACTGTTGGGACCAGTTTATTGTCTTTGGCGGTGTTGATTGCTGTTTTTTATAACATTAACCATTATTTCATTGCCTGGCCGAATACTCCTTCCGTACGTCAGACATTCACCCATAAGCCCCTTATCCGTTAGGTCTCTTATCTGTTATACTTGGTGTAGCTAATCTAAGGAGAACTACGCAATGAGTCGGTTTGACCAAGCTAAAATGCTATTACAAATGAAAAAACTGCAGAAAGAATTGCAGAAAATGGTAATTACCGTTGACCAGGGTGATGGAGCTGTTCGTGTTGAAATTACTGGCGAACAAAAAATCAAGAAAGTCCATATCGACCCGGACAGCGTTGATTTAGATGACATAGGTCAGTTGGAGCGCTGGGTAGAAGACGCTGTTAAAGAAGCTATTCAGCAAAGCCAAAAAATTGCCGCCGAAAAAATGCAGCCCTACATGGGAATGCTTGGTAATTTAGGCCTCTAAAACAGTATGCAGGTGCTGCCTCCCGCCCTCCAGACGCTTATTGAAGATCTGGGCTCATTACCCGGTGTCGGGCCGCGCACCGCTGAACGGTACGCATACTTTCTGCTTAAGGCAGACAAAAATCTTGCTTCGCGCTTGAGCGCAAGTGTTGCTAGTGTTCACGAAGGTGTAGCCTACTGCAAGAAAACCTTTGCCCTCATTGAAAAGGGTAAGGATTTATCAGATTTGTATACAAATCCGTCCAGGGACAAGCAACTAGTGGCTGTAGTTGCAGAACCGTTTGATATAGTTGCGCTAGAAAAAACCGGTCAGTTTCGCGGCACGTACCATGTAATTGGTGGATTAGTGTCTCCAATCGATGGTGTTAGCCCCGACCAACTGCATATCCTAGAACTGCTAAAGCGCATTGACGAAGATACCGTTACGGAGATAATATTGGCCACTAATGCAAGTGTAGAAGGCGAATCAACGGCACTATATATTCAGCAACAGCTGACAGGTCGAAGCGTTAAAATATCCCGCTTGGCGCGCGGTTTACCAGTTGGGGTTGATCTTGAATATGCGGACCAAATAACACTTGGCAGAGCGCTGGAAGGACGTACGACGCTATGACAGCAGCAATCAAAGAGCACATAGACAAGGCTCAGAAAATACTTATTATCCAAGCCGACAATCCTGATGGGGACAGCCTAGGTAGCGCACTTGCGCTTGAGGCCATTCTTGGCGACTTAGGAAAGCATACGTACCTGTATTGTGCCGTTGATATGCCTGTTTATTTGCGCCATTTAGAAGGCTGGGACAGAGTGTCTAGCCAACTGCCCAGTAAGTTTGATCTGAGTATCATCGTTGACGCTTCGACCATGACACTGCTTGAAAAGCTTGTTGAATCCAATCAGATTAGTGTAATTGCAGCAAAACCATGTATCGTGCTTGATCACCACGGCACGGTCGACCACGTAGTACCGTTTGCAACCGTACTTATGAATAAAGCAGATGTTTCGTCAACCGGCGAGCTTATTTATACGATTAGTGATGAACTCAAGTGGCCAATT
>JBBSLJ010000037.1:0-5288 GCA_038255465.1 Saccharimonadales bacterium (SeqCode) | reverse complement strand
TAAGATAATATTACTTAGGTCAGCACCGTCTAAGACATCAGGATTTTCTGTATTAGCCTCCATCCTCAATCCGGCAAAATTGCGCTCTCCCTTTTGATAACGTTCTAGTAGTTCATCGGGTGTAATCAACATAATATTCCTCTTTATAACCCTAAATAAAAGATTATATTTAGTAACTAGATTTTTCCAGCTCGTTTGTGCTGCTGTTAAGTTAGTATCTCCCTCTCTACTGCTTTACTACAGTTGTTTTTAGGAATTCTTAATAAACCCAGCAACAAAGTCCCGCCCGCCGCAAACTCCGCAGTTCCCGGCAAAGGCGGGGGATGTTGGGAAAAATGCGATCGCTGAGGTCGGCTCCACTGAGGTTAGTATTTTCACAGTGGAGCCGAGATAAAAAACCATTTTTCAAGTTAGCTCCACTGAGGTTGGCATCAGTCACGTCAGTATAGTGCAAAGTTGCGTTTTCTAAGCAAGCATTACTTAGATTAGCTCCCGTCAAGTCAACCCCTTCCAACCAAGCTTCTTTTAAGTTAGCACCAGTGAAATTAGTATTCATCAACTGAGCGCCACCCAAGTGAGCATAGCTCAAGTTAGCACCGCTCAAGTTAGCATTAATCAAGTCAATACAATTCATGTTAGCATTCATCAACTGAGCACCACTCAAGTTAGCATCGCTCAAGTCAGCATAACTCAAGTTAGCATTAATCAAATTGGCCTTGGTGAGATTGATATCAATAAGCTTGCTTTTCTTCAAATTGGCATGGCTCAAGTCAACCTCAGCAAAGTCTCTCTCGCCACTGGCATACCGTCTGAGCAATTCTTCAGCATTCATGAATTTTCTATCCACTTAGTTTGATTATCAATGATACTACAGTTAATCTCGCTTTTGCTAGTCCAATACAATCAGCAATTAGCCATAAAAGAAATAGAATTATATCGTAGATAAAAGTAGTACAGCACTCTGTTTTAAAGACACCAACAATAATGGAATTTCCCTAATTTATCAAATATCTCGCTCGCTAACACAAAGGAGCCAGCATAGCATAAATTTTTAAACTTGTAAGGACTATAAAACCATTGCCTCATGCCCCGAATTTAACAATCCAAGAACTAGCGATGGCGATCGTCTCTCCTAACCACGCCCCACCCTCCTCAACTCGGACTTCCTCAAATACAGCGGCATCGTCCCTACCGACTGGGAACTCGCCCGCCCTCCCGTCTTCAGCCCCCAAGTCTCCCAAGTTGCCTTTACCAACGGCATCAACATCGTCGCCCAATCGAACGCAGTCACCTTCATCGAATCGCTGAGCGCTAAATCAACAGAAGACGTAAAAATTCCCGATATTATTCGGAAGTACGTAGAAGCTTTACCCCGCACGGACTACCAAACTCTGAGCATCAATCCCAGGAGTTTTGTCACCTTTGAAGGGGAAAACGAAAATGCAGCCCGCGAGTTCATCACATCTACTTTACTTTCAAAAGGCACTTGGTTTGAAGTTGGGAAAGCTCCGGTAAAAGCTGCGGTTAATTTAGTTTACTCTTTGGAACAGGGAGAGCTAAATTTGAGCGTAGCCGAAGCTTTGTTGCAACTCCAAGATGCCGAACCAAATCCGGCAGTATTGTTCTCCGGTAGCTTCCAGTACGAAATTACCGGGGAATTAGAAGGCGAAAAACTGCAACATTTGTACGAGCTTTTGGAGAATTGGCAGCCCGATTTAGAGGCTTACCGGGAAATTGTAAATGGGCGGTTTTTGGGGAAAGAAACCGAGTTAAATTAAGCTCGCTATTCTCATACTTTTAGGCACCAATGCACAAGTGGCTGTGTAATACTCAACCGTCGCACAGCCATCGGGCCCGACATCGAACTGGTTTCACGAACCAAAAGGCTGACCACACCACTGCCAGCACTCTTTGTTGAAAGTGAAAGGCGATCGCCACCGATAAATTAGCTCAGACTCCAACTTGAGCCGCTGTTTCCGGTTAATCGACGCTCCAAACCAAAAAGCAATACCTACAGCCACATCGAAGAAATAGCGCCGGTGTAGTTCGATGGACGTGACCGATGTAGTTGTAGCAATAGTAGTTCATCCACCGCTGAGAAAGGCGATCGCTCCGTTTCCCCCACGTACAAGAGCAAAGGTGTTGGCTTGGCAGCGTCGTAGGGGATAGCCGGGGCGACAGCCATCGCGAAATAAAGGCAAGTGCGTAGCGAAGCGGGGCGTTCGCCTCGATTTAAAGCCATCGCCCCAATCGGGTCGATCGCAAAATGAGAGATTGTGCAACGACAGCCAAACGAGCTTGGAGTACCAACAGATTCGGAGGATAGATTGCAATACCCAAAGTCAGGGCTAATTTGAACATTTGTTTGTTGAGTTATGTCGATCGCTGCTATGAGTTGAGGAGAGTTCAGTTTCTCAAACAAATGTTAAACTCACTGCAAATCCACAGTCCCCGCGCCTGCCGCATCCCCCAGCAACACCCGCACAATCTCAGCTTTTTTGCACCCCGTTTCAGCCCGGAACCAGACAATTTATGGTGCAAAAAGTCCGGTAGAACGACGAAGGCGAGATTATTATACCCAAAATGGCGATCGGCTTTTTAACAAGTTTCTTTTTTAAATGCGGATAAAAGCAGGTTAGCGCTCGCCCTCTGTAGCGATAGCTTTTTGTATAATGCACTTTTAAGACAAGGGATTAACTAAACAACTTTACAATACCATGACCGATAACATCCAGCATCTCATCAAGCCGCACATTCAAGATTTGGGTGGATTCTCAAGCTGTTAGCAGTGATATCCCTTTTTTATGGAAAAGAAGCGGTAGCTTATTCTTCATTTGGACTAATGCTTTCGTATCGTCTTGTTCTATTGGTTTGTTAGCCATGCCAAAAAGTACAGGGATTTTTGCAGTTGTTAAAAGCCAATATAGCTGTGCATCAGGCTATCGCCGTCACTTCTCAAAAAACCGAGGGGCAAATGATTAAAGGATAATTTGTTACCCGACTGTCAAGGGATAGCCAGACAACAACAGTAGACAACAGTGCAGTTGAAAGTCGCAAACCATCTTTAAATTATCTGCGTTGCATCTGCCTTGAAGGAGCGGTTTCGGTATCTATCAAATATTTATGCAATAAGTCTAGTTTAGCCAAATGTCAGGGTTTGTCTGACAACATTTTACCCGACTGTGAGGGTTTGTCTGACAACAACAGTTTAGCTAATTGTCATAGTTAATCTGACAACATTTTACCCGACTGTGAGGGTTTGTCTGACAACAACAGTTTAGCCGACTGTGAGGGTTAATCTGACAATATTTTACCCGACTGCCAGGGTTTGTCTGACAACAACAGTTTAGCTAATTGTCAGCGTTAATCTGTCAACATTTTACCCGACTGTGAGGGTTAATCTGACAACAACAGTTTAGCCAAATGCCAGGGTTAATCTGACAATATTTTACCCGACTGTCAGGGTTTGTCTGACAACAATATTTTACCCGACCGTCACGGCTGGCATAACGGCTGCTGCACTACCAATTTTATCACACTTCATAAACTTGATTTAATAGTCAACCTACCTACAAAAACTTGACTATTAAATCAATTCAGTTTTGTTAAAAAACGCTAAAAAATAGCTAATTTGTGTATCCGCTAAAATCAGTCATTTGCTGTACAAAATCAGTCATTTGCTGTACAAAATCAGTATAAAAGCAGGCATTTGCAGCAAATGTGCTCTACCTGTTTTTATACTGCAAAACCCCGCAAATGCCTGCTTTTTTATGTCAATTGACTGCTTTTGTATGCTC
This sequence comes from Saccharimonadales bacterium (SeqCode), assembly GCA_038255465.1. Lineage (GTDB taxonomy): Bacteria > Patescibacteriota > Saccharimonadia > Saccharimonadales > JACDFO01 > JACDFO01. The sequence goes on along the minus strand of JBBSLJ010000037.1, from coordinate 1,491 downwards.
CCACTACTTTTGCCTGTTGAGGCTGGTTAGAACCGTTCGCGGTTGGTAGCAATGTTTTTGCGATCGCAAATTGACTCTAAAAGCAAGGCTGGTATCAAACTCACCTCACGCATCCACCATAAAGCGAACATCGCTAATGAAGATGTTGGTTTGAGTACCGCACCCGCACAGAGCAAGTAGACATGGTGTTACTCGCAAGAGTTTTGCTACGCCATCCTTTCGCAAGCAAATGTGGGTGGCGAATGCGTCAATCTGTACTGACTCCTATGCAATACGATCGCTCGATTAAGTAAGCAGATTAGCGATGGCTTCTACATCAAAGGTCTGGCTAACAGCTTATTGATGCGGTTGGCTGTTCGATGGGAGCTGGACTCATTCTCAAACTGGTAAGGTGTGGCGGTGTTTTGGAGCAGTTGTTTCGCTTGCTCCCACTTCTTACACTGTGCCTAATTCTGGGGAGCGGGTAGCGTAAGCTACCACAACAGCAAAAACCTGCTTTCCGCTGACTATCAGTACCCCCGCCCACACAGCCAATGCAGAAGCTTACCACGCTCGCACGAGCTTGAACCGAACTTCAGGCATTAATTGGTTTTTCTGGCGTTGCTGACATCCATACGCGATCGCGCTTGTGCTTTAAAGCGGATTGGCGTAAGCTTCTACAGGTACATACGAAAAGCAGGTATGGGCAGTAGCAATAGCAATGTTGAGAGATATATTTATACTGGCTTTAGGAAAGTTGCGGCTAAATTTCTGAAACACACGCCAGCAATCGCTGTACTCGCTACATGGCAATCGCCCTTCAACGTAAGCCTTGCAAGAAATTAAAGTTACCACATCTTGCTTAGGGAAGCTATACGCGAATGTAGAATAAAGGAAAGTAAGCGATCGCATAAAGCTATGCTCAAACCACAAGATATCGTTGTCATAGAGGACAAGCGATCGCGCCTCTGTACCGCTGTGTCCCCCAAGCTGCCAAGAACGATCCAGAACTCTACGCTTTGCGAGTGCCTGATTGACGCACTCAGGGTAGGTCGGGTGCGGGAGCAACGTTTAGCAGAAGGCGAACTTGAAAAGAGAATTTGTACACCATGAATTAGTCGATTGCCAAGCGAAAGCCAGACAACAACTTTTTACCTGACTGTTAAGGCTGGCATAACGGTTGCCAATTTCCCACACTTCATAAACTTGATTTAATAGTCAACCTACTGACAAAAAGTTGACTATTAAATCAATTCAGTTTTGTTGAAAAACGCTAAAAAACAGCTAATTTTTGTTTCCGCTAAAATCAGGGATTTGCTGTGTAAAGTCAGTCATTTGCAGTACAAAATCAGTATAAATACAGGCAATTGCAGCAAATGTGCTCTACCTGTTTTTATACTGCAAACCCCCGCAAATGCCTGCTTTTTCATGTCAATTGACTGCTTTTGTATGCAAGAACTACTTTTGCCTGTTGGGGCTGGTTATAGCAGTTCTTCGTTGGTAGCAAGCAAT
>JBBSLJ010000036.1:0-5350 GCA_038255465.1 Saccharimonadales bacterium (SeqCode) | reverse complement strand
TTTGCGGGCGCCTTTTAGACCGAACTTCTTACGTTCTTTCTCTCTTGGATCACGACCAAGTAAATCAGCCCGCCTAAGCGTACCCTTAAGATCGCCGTCCATTACAGCAAGTGCTTTAGCTACGCCAAGACGCATTGCTTCTATTTGGCCATTGTGACCACCACCGCTAATCACCGCGCTAATATCAAATTTGTTTGCTTCCATTTCAAGTGCTACAAATGGGCGCATCAATTCATGTAATAGATACTTACTATCAGCAAGGTACTCAGTAGCGGGCTTTCCGTTGATAGTAACGGCGCCTTTACCATTGCTCAGCCGTACGCGAGCTGTAGCGCTCTTGCGGCGTCCGAGAGCATAGAAATAATTACTAGTAGCCATGTTATTTACCTTCCTTTATGGAAACCTTTTCAGGTTTTTGTGCTGCATGGTTATGTTCTTCGCCAGCATAAATCTTAAGCCTAAGTAAACGATCATCTCGCAGTTTGTTAACGGGCAACATACCACGAACGGCTCTGAAGATTACATCCGTCGAGTCATTCACCATTTTATCTTTAAGCTGAGTTTCTTTCAGGCCTCCTGGATAGTGGCTATGATGATAGTACATTTTAGCTTCCATTTTATTGCCCGTAACAACTAGCTTATCGGTGTTAATCACTACTACGAAATCACCAACATCAATATGATGAGTAAACATCGGTTTGTTTTTACCGGTTAGCATAGTTGCAATCTGAGTCGCAACTCGTCCAAGCGAAGCTTCTGAAGCATCAACAACATACCATTTACGGATAACATCTGAAGGTTTAGCGCTAAAAGTTTTCATTATTTAGTCTCCTTAGGGCTCTGAGCTTTGGGTTTTGAGACTTGAGCTTTCTTAGCTACAGTTTTTGGTTTTGCAACCTCTTTGCTTACTGCTTTTTGCTCGCTGCTCTTCGTTTGAGATGCCGCTGGCTTCGAGACAGGAGCTTCCTTAAGATCGTCTACAAAGCTTACTCGTGCAAGCTGGGCATTATCTCCGCGGCGTAAACGGGTACGTTCGATACGCAGATGTCCGCTGGTACGGCCCGTTAGCTTTGGCGCGATTTCGTCGACTAGCTTATGAGCCATGGCTACAGTCTGAAGCTCGCTAATTACTTGGCGGCGATTATGCAAATCACCCTTTTTAGCCTTGGTGATTAGTTTTTCAACGTATGGCACAATTTCTTTGGCTTTAGGCAATGTAGTTTCAATAGATTCATGCTTAATCAGGCTTTCTGCTAAGCCTTTAATTAAAGCCTCACGCTGATCGCGTTCACGACTGAACTTGCGCCCTTGATATCCGTGACGGTGCATGGCTAAAGTTCCATCTCCGCCATTTTATCTTTCACTTCGTCTAATGCTTTGCTACCGAAGCCTTTAAGCTCGCGTAGCTCAGAATCACTTAAAGAAAAGAGATCTTTGAGTGTATGAATGTCATTATTAATGAGTGCATTCGTGGTTCGTGCGCTTAAGTTGAGATCTTCGATAGGTGTCATTAGTTCTGGTGCGTCGTCGCCGCTTTCTGCGACGGCTGTCTCGTTATTTGTAAGCGGAGCGGTTACTTCAACACGAGTTTGACCTGCAAGTGCGGTGTATTGGTTAACCAGTATAGCGGCTGCTTCTTCAAACGCATCACGAGGAGTGATAGAACCATCTGTATCAACAGTAATCAGCAGTTTATCAAGGTCAGTCATGCGTCCGACACGAGTATTCTCAACCTTATAACGAACGCGCATTACTGGGCTGAAGATTGCATCAACTGCAACGTGGTCACTAGCCTTTTGGGCTGCGCCTTCTTCAACGGTACGATAACCTCGTCCAGTCTCTACCGTTAGATCCATGGTAAAACCGGCTTTATCGTCATCAATAGTGGCGATAACGTGATCGGGGTTAACGACTTCTACGTCAGCATTAACTTCAATATCTTTGGCCGTGACAGCGCCTTTGCCTTTTTTGACAATGCGAAGATTTTGAACATCGCTGCCGAATATACGGAAGCGTACACCCTTAAGTGCAAGCATGATATCGACTACGTCTTCTTTAACGCCCTTTACGGTCGTGAATTCGTGAGTTGTACCTTCAATTTTAAATGAAGTTACGGCTGCGCCTGAGATGCTTGACAGTAGCACACGACGCAAACTGTTACCAAGCGTCATACCATAGCCGGTATGTAGTGGCTCAATAGCAAACGTAGCGCTGTTTGCTCCATGATCGTCGACGCTGACAACTCCTGGTGTGTGAATAGTTTTTGACATTGTAATTCCTTCTTAACCTTTCTTAAAGATGGTATGGCTAACCATTAGCGTGAGTAGTATTCCACGATTAATTGATCATTAATATCTGGCTCTGCTTCCTCACGTGTCGGCAGACCAGTTATAGAAATTTCAAACTTCTTGCGGTTAGCCTTGAGCCAACCAGGGAACGTACTAGGTTCCGGACTTATGTCATCAAGCTTTTTGAAATACTCATTTGTTTTGCTGTGGTCGCGAAGTACCAGGACATCCCCTGCAGATAAGCGGATAGATGGAATGTCAACACGACGACCATTTAGCATAAAGTGACCATGGGACATAAGCTGTCGCGCAGCACGACGGCTAGGTGCAAAACCAGCTCGATACAGGGCGTTATCCGCACGGCGTTCAAGTAGTTGCAATAAGTTTTCGCCTGAACGGCCGTCTTTTTTAGTGGCCTCTGCCATGAGATTGCTGAACTGCTTTTCAAGTAGACCATACAATCGTTTAACCTTCTGCTTCTCACGAAGTTGCAGATTATACTGGCTCGGCTTGTTACGATTTTGACGAGTACCGGCTTCACCAGGAACGGTAGATCGTTTTACGAGCGCTTTATGAGCTTTAGGGTGAAGGGCATAGCCTTCACGACGGCTCATTTTAACAATACTTCTAGTATCTCGTGCCATGGTTAGTTCCTCTTAGCCTTTCTAGGACGTACACCACCGTGCGGTATGCCAGTTACATCCTTGATTGACTCAACATAAATATCAAGTGACTGCAGACTACGTACGGCTGCATCACGTCCAAGTCCTGTACCTTTAACAAGAACCTCGACTCTACTTAAGCCATACGTTTGTTTAGCTGCTGCTCCGGCCTTTTCAGTAGCAACCTGTGCTGCATAGGCAGTACCCTTTTTGCTACCACGAAAGCCGCTGACACCGGCACTGGCCCATGTTAGAACACCGCCCTTTGTATCAGTAAAGGTAATAATCGTGTTATTGAATGTTGAAAGAATATGCATCTGTCCATTAGGAACGGAGCGCTTTGACTTTTTCTTACGTGCGGTTGGTTTTGTTGCTTCAGCCATGTCTTTACTCCTTTCCTAAGTTTTAGATGCTGATTTAGGTTGCGCACCGCCGACTGCTACTCGCTTGCCGCGGCGTGTTCGCCCATTAGTACGGGTACGCTGTCCACGTGAAGGCAGGCTTTTACCATGTCGTTCACCGCGGTAAGACTTGATGTCTTTAAGCCGCTTGATGTTGCCTGTAACTACACGCTGTAATTCACCTTCTACAGTAAGCGTTTCATTAATAATATCTTGTATACGCTGCACTTCAGTATCGGTTAGGTTCTTAACCCGTACTGTTGGCTCTACTTTTGCGGCTGTTAATATATCGCCGCTAATTTTAGGACCGATACCATACACGTACGTCAATGCTATCTGGACCTGTTTGGCGTCAGGGATTGTAACTCCGGAAATTCTGGCCATTTAAACAACCTCCAGTTGTTGTATATGGTATTTGGTATATGGTAATTGGCTCTGAACATTGCCACTCAATATATGCTTTAGATACGAAATACTATATACGTTATACGAAATACGCATATTTAACCTTGCCTCTGCTTGTGTTTAGGCTTTAACTTATTGATTACATACAATCGACCCTTACGACGTACGATTTTGTCGTCAGGGCTAATCTTTTTAATACTTGCACGCACTTTCATGCGGATCACACCTCCTTAAAGTGGTAATGACACACTGCTTAATTTGTTATAAAGGTTCGTGAGCATTCACGATTTGCGATAGGTGATTCTTCCCTTAGTCAGATCGTAAGGGGTCAACTCAACCGTCACGCTGTCTCCGGGTACGAGGCGAATATAATGTTTTCGCATCTTACCGGCTACATGAGCTATGATCTTATGGCCATTCTCAAGCTCGACGCGGAACTGGGTCCCCGGTAGGGCCTCTGTTACGACACCTTGTAGCTCGATTACTTCCTTATTATTGGCCATACTGATATAACAAGGTGTTAGTATAACAAAAACTACAACAGAATGTAAAGTGTTTTATTACTTTTCCTTATCTGTTCTTTTAAATCTAGGCAAAAAGCGCAAACGGCGGGCACCAGTGGCTGCTAAAGCGGGCTGGTCTTGATCGTAAAAGAAGTCGGGTTGTTCATACTGGTCGTACGTAACCATCAAAGCTCGGGATTCGATTGAACGCAGCGTTTCAAGGGCTACTGACACCAGGATCAAGATACTGGTTCCGCCAATGGCAATATTACTACTCAAGAATATTTGTCCTATGATCGGAATCAATGCAATAAAGCCAAGCGCTAACGCGCCGAACAGTGTTAGGCGATTAACTACTTTGCCAAGATAGGTTTCAGTCTGATTGCCCGATCGAATGCCCTCAATAAAGCCACCTTGTTTCTGTAGATTCTCTGCAATTTCTTTTGAGTTGAATGTAATGCTCGTATAAAAGAATGTAAACACAAATACTAGTAAGAAATACACCAGCGGGTATATGTAGGGTGTAAATCCAGCTTGCTGGAACGTCTGAGCGCTCGGAGGCTGAAACCATAGGTACAGGCTTGCGCCTATCTCCTGCAAGCGCATACTGGCGTTAGTACTAAGTAGCTGGCCAACGAAGCTGGGCACGCTCAAAAACGCCACAGCAAAGATGATTGGTATGACACCGGCTGTTATCAGCTTTACCGGCAATGTAGTGGTTACCCCACCGTAGGCTCTATTGCCCTGGACACGCTTAGCATATTGAATAGTTATCCGCCGTGAAGCTTCGTTTATTTTCACAATAAATACAGTTATAAAGATCGTCACCGCAACTATAATTGCACCGTACACGGCCTGACGCTGATCAAAACCAATTGTTTTGCCAAACAGCATGAACGTTTCGTTGCCGCTAAAAATTGCACCTACAATACTTGATATCGTACTTGGCAGCGTACTCACAATTCCAACAGTAATAAGTAACGAGATACCGTTGCCAACACCTTTTTCAGTAATAATTTCACCGAGCCACATGAGTAACATAGCTCCACCAGTTAGCGCCGCAATCATAAGTATCCACTGCATAATTGAAG
>JBBSLJ010000035.1:0-5379 GCA_038255465.1 Saccharimonadales bacterium (SeqCode) | reverse complement strand
ATAACCCAACTTGACCGGGGCTAAACTAATATACAGATTTATTGTGCTTCCATCGGGATAACTAAGCCGCCAGTCTCGGCTAGAAAACTGAGTTTTAGTGTTTTCAATAAGTTCATGGACATGTACGGGCTGGTTATTTTTGTCAATTAACTTCAGTACTCGATCTAGTAGCCTCCCAGTAAGCGTATTGTTAACATCAAGAATATTTAAAGCCGCCCCGTTGGTTACGGCAATTTTACCCTTTTCGTCGATAGCTAGAACGCCGTCGGCCATGCTGTTTATTAGGCTGGTTAGCCGTTCGCGCTCCAGGCTTGCATCAGTCTTAATAAATGTTTGTGCTATTTTTTTAGCTGCTTGGGCAGCAGTTTTCCCGCCTGGTTTCATGACATCATTATGACATAAGCATAAAGATTTTATGTAGCATCTATGATGGCAACTTGATACGGGGCTTGTTCAGACAGAGTTTCGCCTGGCATTATCATGAGCGTCGGCTGATACTGTTTCATTTCTTTTCTTATAGCCGGCAGGTTATTTACGTAACGGGATACTTCGGACCAAAAGGGCTCACCATGTCTTAATACTGTTGTGTGTACCAGCTCATGTAAAAGCACATAATCAATCAGATGCCACGGCAACTGCATCAGAAAGCAGTTAAGAACAATATCCTTCTTTTCATTGCAGCTTCCCCATCGGCTCCTTAGCCGTTTTATGTTAACGGATGTATAGCTAAAACCGTGCTGCAAGGCGAGAGCTCGCAGGCGCTGCGGCAAAAGTTGTTCGCCTTCTTTTTTAAGCGCTCTGATTGCCGCTTTTTCTGCGGCTATCTGAACGGAACTGTTTTCATCTGTAAGTTGGCTGGGAATAATAATTTTGATATCCGTACCACTTATGCGCGTACTAACTGTCTGTGCGCTGTCTCTTTGTTCAAATATAAAGCGATGTGCTTTGCCTACACGATCATTAGCCCTAGCATAGTGCTTCGGTTGTCGTTTGGCGAGAATCCACTCCGTTTTAGTCCGTACAAACTCGATTCCGAGCCGATACGGCGCCCACGATGGCAGCATCACTCTTACGGTACCGTCATGAGCGATGCTTAGGCGAACGCCGTTAACGCCACGACGTTTGTACATTGCAACCGTACCAATTTCAGCAATGTGAACAAATTTGGCGGGCATTACCGTATAACAATATTTCGTCTTGAAGGATCCACGCGTCCGGCTGCGGGGTTTGGAACGTGATTAACCAGTCCCGGTTTAACCATGCCAACTGAGGACGACTGGATATCAAGCAGGCCCATGTCATAAAACTTTTTAACAACAGCATTCTTTTGAGTTTGAAAATTATGCTTGCCGCTAATAACGATGTAGTCTTCGGTTGGTCTAGGGTTTTGCATGTAGCTTATCTCTGATTCAAAGCTCGACCGGTCTATCGGCATTGCGTATTTATCATCTGTTTTACGTCTGTCGCGTTTGGCAACTCGCGAAAACGCACTTTCAATGTCAATCTGACACCATATAAGAACTGGTTGAGCTTTGGCTTTTCGTGCTACATCTCGTAGGGCATGACGGTCGCTAAATCTGGCTGCATTCATATCGTAGATAACACTTATGCCAGCGCGCATAAATTCCTCGGTCATATAATCCATTAAATGAGTGATAATCTCATTTTCCTGGCGGTCATAACGTGGCTCATCGAATAGTTCGTAACGGATTCTGTTGCTCTGTATATGAGCTGCATTGATATGCTCGCACAGCTGTCTTGCAAATGCGCTTTTACCTGCACCTGGAAAACCGTACAGCATGATAAATGCTGGCTTAGTTAAGGTCTGTTTACCGCTCATTACTAAATACACTATAACAAACAGGGGTAAAATTCAAACTTTTAGTATGCCTCGCGGAAGTGTTTACGTCTTATTAGAGTCGTGTGATGAGCTGATAGCTGGCCGAACATGGTTTGTATATCGCAATATTACCAGACCAACTGCTGCGCTAAAAGCAGAAGCAATAAATATTCCTACTTTTGAAGTTTCAATCAAGGACTGATTATCTGTAAATGCCAGCTCTGTAATAAATATCGAGACCGTAAAGCCGATACCTGCTAAGAATCCGACGCCTGTTATATGCCACCAGTTCGTATCGTTTGGAAGCTGAGCTATTTTAAGTTTTGTTAGCAGCCAGGCTGATGAAACAATCCCAACGACTTTCCCGATGCATAATCCAAATATAATTCCCCAAAGCACTGATGGATGACTGTCAAATGCCTGCCGCGAAAGCAAAAATCCGGCGTTAGCAAATGCAAATAACGGCAAGATTACAAACGTTGTTATTGGCAAAAAGAATCGTTCAACCTTTTCTGAGACTGATGAGTGGTGTGATTTGGTGGCTATCGGTGCCAATAGGCCCATAGCGGCACCGACAATACTCGCATGAATACCGGAAAGATGGGTAGTAACCCATAGCACTACGCCTGCAAGCATCACAAACCACAAACGATCTATAAGTTGTTTTCTAAATGCATACAGCAGCAACAGTGCAACAACAGAAACAAGCAAGTAACCCACATGGATTATTTCCGCATAAAATAGCGCTATTACAATAATCGCACCTATATCATCTGCAATCGCCAGTGTAAGTAAAAATATTTTTAGAGCGACAGGTACACGCCGACCAAGTAGCGATAGAATAGCAACTGCAAAAGCTATATCAGTTGCAATTGGTATGCCCCACCCCTTTATAACATCGCCGCTTGTATTAAATAGCAAGTAAATAACGGCGGGCACGATCATGCCGCCAACTGCGGCCGCAATTGGCAGAATAGCCGTTTTAAATTCCCGGAGTTCGCCTTTAACCAGCTCTCTTTTAATTTCCAGCCCAACCGTAAGAAAAAAGAAAGCCATTAGGCCTTCATTAACCCAATGTCGCAAATCCAGGGACAAGCTCCAGCCACCAAGACCTAAAGAAAGTGGCAGCTCCCAGAGCTTCTGATAGACATCATAAAGCGGTGAGTTTACGGCAATCATCGACAAAACTGCTGCACCTAGAATGAGCTTGCCACTAATTGACTCGTCTTTTAAGAATGTATCAGTAAGTGCCGCGATTCTGCGAGGATGCAATTTGTTTGAAATTTGTATAATTTTTTCTTTCAAAATAATCCTGTCCGCAATTAATAGATAATTGTCGACCAGACTTCCCGACACGCCTTATCGATTATTGTAACGTGGTCTGAGCAATATCCATAAAACAAAAAACACTTCGTAACCTCAAAGTGTTTTTTTGGCAGGGCGTTCTTGAACAAGTCAGAACTTTGCTAACCGCCTATCCTGCATTATAAATGAGTCTTGCACCTCCTACTAGGCATACCTACATAGTTTGCTCGAATAAGAAATACATTAATCTAACACATTAGACATTGACTTCACATCGTGAAATCAATTCAGTTTTGACTGCATGCGTGTAAGGTGATTGCGCAGGTTGGGAACTAATCATTTGTCTGACTCCGCTAAGCGTATGTGCTTCAATCAATACATCAACTACGCATTCAGCATCTTTTTGCGAAAGATCAGGTGAGCCAGCAACGATGGTACTAATTAGAGTTTTGCGATATTCAACATCAGCCTGTGATTGTTGAACCTGACTGTCTTTAGCAGCTTCACGTGTCGTATGACGGGTTAATATACTGGGAATTGCTGGGATGAAAAGTAAAATCAAAACTATTGGCAAGAACTTCCATGGCAGCTGAGTTGCAATAGCGTTCTCATTTGTCGGTTCCTTAAACCTATGCCCGTGAGCTATTCTCTCACGTCCACTGCTCACCCCTAAAATAACAAGTCCCTCTATAGGATTGCCATATTTATTACTTACTTCAGTGCCTTTCTTAAACAACATCGGCAAAGCTATAACTAAGCCCAAAAGAGGTATCATGGCGATCAATATTTCCCAGCCACTTTTATTTATATCGTGCAACCGCCTGACGCCAATATATATCGAGTAAATTGTGGTGATAACCGCTGTTACCAGCAAAAATGGCATACCGTATTTATTTGACTCAAATTCAGTATTGGTAATTGAGTACAGCGTGATATCTAGTAAATATGCAACGATTAATAGTGAATAAGCTGACAGGAGTGATACTAAATAGCTCTTACGATTCAAGCGGTTAACTTTGGTTGGCTGCCTATATTCTTCGGGTTTATGAACATGAGCGAGAAAATTATCTGCTAATTCAAAGCTAGAGCCTTTGACATTAATAGCCTCTTGCATCCAGTCGACAGCCTGAGAATCATCATTTCGCCAATAATGAATCATAGCTTGAGCTTGATATAAGCGATACCTATCTGCGCCAATTGATTCGTCATTTTGATAACGCTGCGACAATTTATCCAGCTGCATCTGTATGCTGGCTAATTCGCCGTCGTCTACTTCTTTCAGATCTAAATGATGAATAAGCTGCTTGACGTTCTTTAAGTAATGAGCATGAGTGTGAGATATAGATTGACTATTCATGTAATCACGCCAGTGTATTTAATTCTTTGATTCATCTTTTAAAGCTTTCTCGTACTGATCTATTTTGCGCTGAAACAATAAAATATCAGCTTTAATTGTTTCTCCGTATAGTCTTGTATTTTCAAAACCTCGATATAATAAAAAACCTATTGCAGCACTTGCAATTATTGGATACCAGTTACCATGCTCTAGACTTGTTATACCCCAACCATAAAAAACGCCAATCATTAGAAAAGCAGATGTTGCAAAAAGTCCCACATCTCTGCTTACTGGTTTCATTTTGTCTTTGTACCAAATAAGCTTTCTTTTGTTGCTTTCGTATTCTAATTTTTCTAATTCTTTGCTTGACGACATAATTATGAATCTCTTTCGATTACACGTCTGGCAGAGCCAATCGGTTTGCTTGTCAGTTAGCGTAATGTCTTTTAAGTAAAAAACGACACCGCATGGGTGTCTTACTACCTTTTCACAAGTCAGCGTTCGCCGAAATGTTTATGCGGTGCCGTTTTACACAGCGAACCGCAAAAAAGCGTTTCTGACTCGTTAAAGATAGTAAGACAATTACAACTATAGCATTAACCGACTTGGGTGAGTAGTACGTCAGTTAACGGGGTGGGTAGTGGCGAGAAATGCGAGGCGTAAAAGCAGCGAGAAAGGTAGAGGGGGGGGTGGGTAGTGCGCTGTGCGCTGAGTGCTGTTGATAGTTCCTGTCCAAGAGATTTTTAGAATTTTGGGAAATTACATCATAACCCTATTGCTTGGGGTTTTATCTCTTGTGTCAGATAATGGAAACAATTATGAAGATGGAAATTAAAATGAAATCTGAACAATATTGGGAGCAGCACAAGGTATTTTTTGTAGCCACTCTAGCTCTATT
>JBBSLJ010000034.1:0-6267 GCA_038255465.1 Saccharimonadales bacterium (SeqCode) | reverse complement strand
CTGCGCGATGCCCAGACCCCAAGCTCCATGGTCACTTTCCGACCCCGGAAAGTGTATTATTACCTTTTGAGCAGGTTAGCTTGACTAACCTGCGTCCCAGGCTCGAGGAAGACCTGATGAAATGTTGTGAGAATCAGGCGTGCTTGGCCGCGAGGACTGTCTGACGAGGAAATACTGCTAGTAGCAGTATTTTAAGGAGTTCCACAGCGAGCCTGATTATGACAACAGAGCAATCAAGTCTGACGAATGCCTGATGCTTCTTTGCTTACTTTCTTGTCATTACAAGAAAGTAAGGCGGGGTAGCTGCTTTAGCAGCGCCGAAAAGTATGGAATTAAAAAAGAGGAGCTATTTTGGCTCCTCTTTTATCGGCTTCTCGTGAACTAGTGTTAGTTCAAATTAGTCTTAGTATACGTACCACCACCCTCATTAGTAGCTGTAAGCGTGTACTGTGCACAGTCATTACCACCATCGGCATTGTCACAAGTACCACCACCAGCTCGTTGTACGTCGTAACTGTAGACGTTAGCTGCTGCTGCACCAGCTAAGGTGCCGGCTGTACCCTTTGGATCCTTCAAGGCATCAACATCAAGACCCTTCATGTTGGCTGTTCGAAAGCCAGTGTCATTCATGTTGTTGAGCGTTGGATAACGACCGTTCTGAGCATAGTAGGCTTCTACCTGCCCATGAATGGCTTTAACATCTGTTTGTCGTTCCGTATTACGAGCTCGTTGTTGAATACCCGTAAAGGTTGTAATAACCAACGCCGCTAATATACCAATAACGACAATAACGATTAAGAGTTCAACAATTGTGAAACCCTGCTGTTTTTGCTTAAGAGACATGTTTGTATGCCCACCCTTTCTTGAACTAACTGATTTTTAATTATTTTTTACTAATACACGGAAAGCATAGCACTAATGCTTTGACATTTCAAGGGGTGTGGATAGTCGTGCCTTAAACTGCTGAACGTTTTACAATAGGTCAAAATAATAAAAGTTTTGCTTTTTTGTATAGAGCATCTGGACATCGATGACGTTTATGTTTAGGATAGTAGTATATGGAGATAGAGACAGCCCAGTTAGCACCAGTCGAAACTGACGATACATATGAGCGGCCAGCCGGCATGTCTGACGAAACGGCTAGTATGATAATTGAGGCTCACGGCGAAGCATTTACTGTCGAACAAGGAATGCGCAACTGCAAGCCTTTTCGGCAAATGGCAGAGGCAATATTAAGTGTTCCAGGTGGCGAGGAAGTATTTAAATTATCCGTTAACAAAATGGCCGAGACGGCGATTATGAAAATAGATAAAAAAAAAGTTTAGAGCCTGAAAAAAAGGCCGAGCTGTCAAAACTTGTATCACCCGAATTAAAGCCCCTGCCACGGAAACTGGCAGTAGAAAAAGTTGAACCCGAAACTGTTGATGAGTTACAGTCTGTGCAACCTACTAGTAAACCCGAATTACCCGCCCAAGAACTCCTACTCGCCCAGGACATATATAAAGAAGCACTTTTGATAGACGAAATCGAAACAGCGTCCGTGATGTTCACTAGCCAAGAGGCTGATATTCTTGAGTTGCCAAAAGCAGACCCAATCATTGAGCGACAGCTAGTACCCGGTGTCATCGAACTGCCGATGGACGCTGTTTTTGCGGTTGGTATCGAACTGCATGACCAGATGTCACAGTCCGTATCAGATACACCTCCAATCTTATTAGAAGTCCAGGAAGCGATGCCAGTTTTATCCGGTGAAATTAATCTTATCAATGAAGCAGTCATCGAGGAGCCGGAGCCTCAGGAGCTGACTGGTTTAGCACTCGACTCTTTAGTGGAAGAACCCGAAGACCCCACCCTTGAAATCAGCACCCTCGAAGAACCTGTTCATAAAACATCTGAGCCGCTTTTTGCGGTTGAGGACATTGCACCCGAAATGCTTGCAAGCCCCGAGATTATCGAGGCGCTAGTACCGTTACCCGCCGAGACTGTAGACCATGAACGGCTGACACTGACGGCCAAAAAAGTTGAAACCATGAGTGAACTGCAAGTAGCGGAAGTGAATAGCGTTATGACAAAGGTAATAGAATGTTATGAGCAGCTAGCAGAAAAAATAATCGCAGACGGCGATGTTACTGACGAAATACGTGAACAGTTTGAAGAATTTTGTATAGAACTGGCTGTGTTACTGGAAATTGAGCCAGAAAGCCCTGAATTTACAATAATTTTACGCAGTATTCTGCGGGCAGAACCTATTGAAAAAACAGACCAGATTATAGCGGACGAAACTCTTTGGGACCGCGGTACGCACGAAATAATTACTAATGTGGCCATGCTTTTGAAGAATATCAAACAGATAGTAACGCTTAATGTGCAGGGCTGGCTCGGCCGCTCAGCTTTTACGCTCGTTGCAGCGCGTGATGCAGGTTAGGTAGGCGATTAGATATCGAGAGAGGGATTCGACCTTGCCACGCAAATGAAAAATACATTTACTCATGGCAATTTTTGAGCGCAGCTCAAAAACCAGGGCGGGGTTAGTCCACTGGACTAACCCGTTCGAATCCACTGCAGACAAGTTTTGAATATAATACCGACGGTATTTTATTCAAAACTTGGCGGAGAGAGAGGGATTCGCCTTGTTTCACGCAAAACAAAATTAGTTTTGCTAGCAACAACTTTGTTTGATGCCACTGGCATCGAAACAAAGCAAGGTTCGGGGAGTGCTCCCGCCAGCACTCCCGTTCGAATCCCTCTCAGAAAAACATTGAAGACGCTACTTTTCAGTAACGTCTTCAATGTTTGGCGGAGAGAGAGGGATTCGAACCCTCGATACCCTTGCGGGTAAACCGCCTTTCCAAGGCGGCGCCATAGGCCACTAGGCGACCTCTCCGTAATCAAAGCTATAGTATATTCCAAGCGTGACTTTAAAAGAAAAAACCAAACGGATCCCACAGGAAAAGTCCAACCAACACTATAACAATACCAACTGCGACAAATGGTGTCCAAACCGGCTCCAAAAATACCAGCACCACGCCAATAAATAGCAGTAGCAGTCCAATAATATCGGCTTTATCTAATTTCATGGCTGATTTATCATATTACATCTTGAAATTTTTGACAAAACAGAGGTACAATACTCTGAGATGTCGGTGATAAATATAAAAGATGTTAGCAAGCTGTTTGGCTTTGGTGATGCTGCTACGGTGGCCCTTGATGAAGTTACCCTTGAAATCGAACAAGGTGAGTTTGTGGCCATCATGGGCCCAAGCGGCTCTGGTAAGACGACACTCATGAACATTATCGGGTTACTTGATCATCCCACGCACGGCAATTACTCATTAAATGGGCGTAACGTAGCGCGGCTTAAACAGCGGCGGCGGGCTAAAATCCGACGAGATGCAATCGGTTTTGTATTTCAGGGATTTAATTTATTACCACGATTAACCGCAATTGATAACGTTGCCCTGCCCCTTGCCTATAAAAATATGACAAAAGTGCGACGGCTTAAAAAGGCACTGGCTATGCTTGAACGCGTCGGACTCGCTGATCGCGAATTCTTTATGCCCCGTCATTTAAGCGGTGGACAGGCGCAGCGTGTGGCTATTGCCCGCGCGCTTGTGACCGAGCCGAGCATTATTATTGCCGATGAACCCACGGGAAACCTCGACAGCGCTTCTTCAAGGCTGGTCATGGAGCTACTGAGCGATATCCATAAAGCCGGTAATACGGTTTTGCTGGTTACCCACAATCCGGCACTCACCCGCTACGCCAGCCGTGTAGTGTTTATGCGAGACGGTTCAATTGTGGCCGATGAGTTGTCGGCAGTCGGCGACATGCCGGATGCCCTAAAGCGAAGCATGTATTTTATGCCCAAGAAAACAGTCAATGATGATTTGGAGGGTGTGTCAGAGCTAATGAAAACGCTCCCCGATGAGCAGCCAAAAAAGAATACGCCCGCTAAGAAAACTAAATCGACAAAAACCAAGCGCACCTACCGCGCTCGAGCCAAGAAAGTAGGCAAAAAATGATGTGGCGCAACAACCTTAAGCTAGCTATCGAATCCCTTAAAAGTTCTAAGTGGCGCAGTTTTATGACTATGCTCGGCGTAATTGTCGGGGTCGCTAGCGTAGTGACGGTTGTAAGTATTGGTGAAGGCGTAAAACATCAGATATCAGAACAAATCAACCAGCTCGGCCCCGACCTTATAACTATCCGGTCCGGCAAAGTTGTGAATCGCAATGCAGCCGGAGAAATCACTGGCTATAACGTGCTAGGAATTCTGGCTAGCGGTACGCTAACCGAAAAGGATTGGCAAGGCATTCAAGAAAATAAAGATGTCAGATTAACAGTGCCCATGAACATAGTGCCTGGAGTGCTTAAAACAGTCGATCAAGGCTCATATGGCGACGGAGTGGTTATTGGTGCACCAGCGGGCGTACCGGAAGTATTGGGTCAGGAGCTGGCGTACGGCAGTTTTTATAAAAACGAAAGTAAAGACACGGCCGTAATTGGCACGCGTGTGGCCGAACGCTTATTTAAAGAGAATGTCCCAATCGGAAAAAGTTTTGAATTTAGAGGCAGGAATTTTACTGTCCGCGGCGTATTCAATGAGTTTGCCGAAAGCCCCCTGACCCCCACAATCGACTACAACAACGCAGTCTTTATACCATATGAAACCAGCAAAGAAGCAACCGGCGGCCTCGTAAATATTTTTCAAATTCTTATTAAGCCGGTTGACCCGAACAATACCGAAGCGGTAGCTGCATCTATTCAGGCTAATTTAAAAGGGGCCAGGGCCGGCCAAGAGGACTTCACGGTGCTCAAACAGCAAGAGAATCTTGAACTTGCCAGTTCCTTATTAAATTTACTTACCACGATGATTACGGCCGTTGCGGGTGTTTCATTGTTCGTTGGCGGAATTGGCATCATGAACATTATGCTGGTGTCGGTCAGTGAACGTACAAGAGAAATTGGTATCAGAAAAGCGATAGGCGCTACTAATCAACAAATCTTAAGCCAGTTCTTGCTAGAGTCAGCTGTTATAAGTGTTGTGGGTGGCATGGTGGGCGTCTTGTTGTCAGTCGTGGCAAATTACTGCTTAAGAATTTTTACCGATATTGAACCCGTGATCACCATGCCCATTGTGTTTATTGCAGTTGGAGTCAGCTTAGCCGTTGGCATCATATTCGGTATTACACCCGCGGTGCGCGCTGCTCGCAAAGATCCCATCGCGGCGTTAAGAAATATATAAATACGTTATCTGCTGAAGCTTACTTGTAACAACAAAACTGGTTATTTGTCGCGGGGTACTTTGCCGCCTTTTTTACGGGTTTCATCGATTCCGATGGCTCCAGCCTGACTTTGTTCCGTTACCTTTTTATTGCTGTCGCCACTGCGTAAGTCACCTTTTTTAAATTGATCCATGGTTTGCTCGATAACTTTGCGCGCCTTGGGTCCATGCTTCTTCATATCTAAATCCTTCATTATTGATTACATTTGTTTATTTAGGTTGCATGTAGTGTAGGGGCCGAACCAAACACCGGGCTCGGTGCTGGTATGTTATGATCGCTGCTTTTAGTGGTTCCACGGCCAGTATCCGCCTTATACGGGTCTTCATACCACATCCAATCTTCTCGTTCTTTTTTGCGGTATCGCTTGTCCCTGTTGCCTAAAAAGCCTTTGATCATGATTCCTCCATAACGATTTACTTATGCATTATGTATCGCTATTTTTGCCATACTTTCTCCTTTTTTGTTTGTTATTAACCTAATCATAAGGGCTAAGAAGTATGCGCTCTAGGAAAAATCTAACAAAAAGCCCCGGGATTACCGGGGCTTTTTAAATACTATTGAGCTTCTGGTTAACGGCTGATCGTGGATCCACGTCTGCTGAGCATCCTGATAAAGAAAATCAGAACAACGGCACCAAGAACGGCAACAATAAGGCTGCCAAGGTTGAATCCGCTGACGCCGCTACCACCAAGCATGCGTGCTGCAAATCCTCCGATAAAGGCACCGATAATGCCAATCACGATATTAGCGACTGCTCCCTGTTCTTCGTTAGTGCGCATAATCATTGATGCGATCCATCCAGCAAGTGCACCAAAAATAATCCATAAAATAATATTCATTGCCATAATACTAAAACCCTTTCCTAAAAATTAAATTAAGCTTCCTCTTCCCAAGCCCGTAAGACCTGGGACTGCTTGGCGCCTGTGCGCTCTATCTGTTCACCGAACTCATCGTATTGCTCTTCGGCTTTATGGCCTTTTTT
>JBBSLJ010000033.1:0-7089 GCA_038255465.1 Saccharimonadales bacterium (SeqCode) | reverse complement strand
TAGTCTCTAGTCTAGTTCAGCTCGCTCGCTCTGTTGCAGCGCGGCAAACTCAGCCTATAGATGACAATTCTATAGCGGCGGGTCAAACAGCTCGTCAGCTATCGAACCGGCCTCTTAATTCAATTCATTGTCTTCTTAACAGTTCTATAAGATCCTTTTTAGGAACTGTCGCTAAATGTCGCTAAATTTGGGTTGGAAAAATTGCGATCGCAACACCGCCCTTCACCGCTTCATCAAGAAAATTAGTTTGCTTAATCCTCTCTTTACGATCCCAGTTCTCGCGGAGACTGCTCGAAGACTTCCCGCTTTTTTCATACCTCCATCATTCACTTTTTCCCTTAAAGATAGGCGCTTTTAGCAGATGAGTCACCGCTGACGCTACTAATTTCTTCTCTCCCAAAATCCGTAAAAGATCTATCAAAAATGGTCTCTAAAGTTACATATTAGCCAGGTTGCAGGGCTATAACTCTAGGAAAAGGCCGTCTATTCGGACTCCTTCGTGGAGGAGTATCCGTTTGTCCTGTGAGCTAGTTTATGATTGAGCAAAGATCTGTTGTATGAAATCCGTACTTACAGCAGTGCTGAAATGTCAAAGCATCGATCCAGAAAGATCCGGATTTTGTAGTAGCGAAAGCGCGATCTTTTCGAGAAACCTGCCTTTTGTAGTCCAGGAACATTTTTAGTATGCGTCAAACACGTTTTTGGCTCTGTCTAATCTCAATACTGCTATCGGTAGCTATATGGTTGGGGCTGCGACAGCCTTTTGCGGGCCATCGCTTTATAGATCTGGGCATAGTCTTTTGCCTGGGTCTGGGGCTACTGCTTTGGATAGCCACTGATCCCGGCTTTGCCAAACGCTTTGTCGGTGAAGCAACCGCCAACGAACTCGGGTTTATCAGAATTATTGCCTGTATAAACTTGATCGTAACAGCGCTGTGGCTAGAAGATTTGCCGACATCCCCTTTGCTGCCAGAAGCTATTCGGCAACCGATGGGAACCATCCAGTTTCTCTACGCTATTCCTGGGTTTGAGGCTTTTTCAAGAAGTCAGGGATGGCTACAAGGATTCGAACTTTTGACAGTTCTATGCCTGTGCTTAGGCATGGTTGGCCTGTGGACTCGCTTCACCATTCCGCTGGGCGCGCTCACCTATTGCCTACTGGGCGGGCTCACCCGCCAGTACTTCTATCTGTACCATCAGGGACTGATTGTTGTATACATGCTGGTCGCTTTATCATTCATGCCCTGCGGAGATGGGCTATCGGCTGATCGGTGGTTGGCCAAGCGGCGAGGCAAGCCCGCTGTCGATACTCAACGCCCGACGCCTGTGTATGGCTGGTCGCGCTATACCTGCTGGGTCGTCTTAGTCTTAGCGTATTTGGCCTCTGGCGGGAGTAAGCTCGCAGTAGTAGGGCCCTCATGGCTCGACCCGACTAACCTGCGGGGCATGATGTATTCCTGCACGCTACAGCGGTGTAATAACTACGACTGGGACGTTGTTTTGCAGGTTGGTCCTCACCTACCTGACTTTGTCTTTTCTCTATTCGGTATGGCTGGCACCTTTGCAGAGCTAGCTTTTGTACTGGTACTGTTCTCCGCGCTAGCCCGACGGATTATGCCGCTCTTTATGGTGAGCTTGCATTTAGGAATTTGGACTCTTCAAAACATTTTATTTATCGATTTCATCATTTTGCAGCTCATTTTTCTAGACCTGAACTGGGCTCAGCAGTTTTTCTCTCGCTGGGGTTTGTTCTCAAGTGCTGATCGGCCCGTAGCAGAAAATACGCTGGTTCGTCCTTTAAATGCCTTTCGCTACCCTCTGTTAATTTCTGTCTTATCCACCGTTTTTGCAGTGTGCTGGTTTTACAGTATTTACTTTTATCCGCTTACCGGCCTTCACCTATTTGCGTATAAAGACGTTTCAGGGGTAGTGACGTACGAACGGTTATACGCGCAATATACCTCTGGAGAAACCGCCCGCATCTATCCCGAAGACATCATTCCGGCTCAAGGCATTGCCTCCTATAAGCAGGTGACCCAGCAGTGCTTTTCAGAAGAGGCTGACAAGATCTATGTCTGTGACGAATACTTAGGAGCCTTAGCCTCTGCTTACAACAGCCAGCCAGCCCACAGCAATAATAAAATCCAAAATATCGACGTACAGCGCAAGAAGTGGGACTTCAAGGCCAATCCGTTAGATAAAAATTTCGGTAGTGTCGTTGGCAACTATGCTTTGAAGATTAATGAAGTACAGGGGAACATACCCGCACAAAGGCAAGTCATCGCAAAATAATGCGAGTCAGGATTCAGGAGGTATCTAGATGTCTAGGAGTAAGCGATTACCGGTCTTTGATTGGATTCGAGCTGTAGCCATCATTACAATCATTTTTCACCATCTGCCAAATTACACGTTCAACTTCTACGATTTGAGAAACTTCGGTATTCCGTTAGATTTCACAATCGTAAACGAACTTAGCGGATACCTTGGGCTGTCGCTGTTTATCTTTACGTCAGGCTACTTACTTAACGCCAAAAAAGTATACTTTTCTACCTGGGGAGAAGTCCTGTCTTTCGCTAAGCACAAGCTAATCAGAATTCTCCCACTGTACTACCTGGCCTTAGTTATCTTCTCTTTTACAGAGGATGTTCGCAATCCGATCAAGCTCTTAATTCATGCGCTGGGTCTTCAGCTGATTTTCACAACTCAAACCCATTCAATTCCTATTCGTACGCTTTGGTTTGTAGGGCTAATTACGGTCTACTACTTTATCTTTGCGGTCGTCAAAAGCAGCAACCTTGATAGAGGGTTCAGGATTTATATTTTAGTACTTTCGTGGGCTATCCCTTTGTTTCTCAACGGATATTTTAATCTGACAGACTATAGAATACCTTTGTACTGGGCCATCTTCTGGTTTGGTGTTCTCTGTTCTGAAAAACATCTGCCGCGACTTAAGATCTGGAGGCCCTTATCGCAGGTGTCCGCTGCTTTGTTTGTAGCGGTATTTGTCGGCATTGATGTCGATTTTGGGCCATTAATTGGTTCAGACAGTACGTTTATTCTGAAATATCTGCTGCTCAACATTTGTATGCTTTCGTTTGTGATCAGTGCCTATAACGTTTGCTACTGGTTGGCACAGCGGTTAAGATTTCAACCCGGAATGAAATTTATAGCCTATATCTCCTACTGCATGTACCTATTTCATCGCCCCGTCTGGTACATAATGCGTGAGCTGTTGGTCAATCAGTTCTCAATAGACAGTCCATACTTTATACTAGCCGCGTTAATTGTCGGTGGTTTGCCGCTGATCATGGCCCTTTCATACGGTTTGCAGGTCGCCTACGACCGATATTTTAGGCAGCACTTATTGGCAGCTTTTAAGATGGCCTGAGCTGTAAAACGGATTGGAATGGTTACGGGTAGAGGGATGATTGGGATGAATACTTTACTGTGCTAGGTCAACCGCTTTAAACATGACTATAAAAATTAACGCCAGCAGGCTACACCGCAGAGCCGCGCCGATTTTGTGCTTACCGCTGCTTGTTGCCAGTGTGACCGGGTTAATCTACCGAATTGGCAAAAACAGATTTGGCCTTTCAGATGACGCTGGCAACTGGATGCTGCGGCTGCACGATGGCAGGGTGCTGAGCGATCGCCTAGCGCCCCTATACGTGCTGCTCATGGGCATCGGATTGATCACGCTGCTAGTGACTGGTATCAGTCTATTTATTCGGCGCAGGCGGCGACCTCAGTCGGCAGCAAGTCCGCTGAGAATGAGCTTCCGCGCAGTTCACAAATTGCTGTCGCCCATATTGTTTTTACCCCTCTTGATCAGCGTTCTAACCGGCATCACTTATCGGGTAGGCAAAGCCTGGCTGGGCTTAGAAGATAAATACGTCAAGGTTTTTCTCAAAATTCACGAAGGGTCTTATCTCAGCCCAAAGCTGCATCTGGCCTATGTCTCTTTAGTTGGTGTCGGGCTGCTGGCCCTATTGATAACCGGCATTCCGATGCTAGGTATCTTTCGTAACGCCCGGGCTGTCGGCCCAACCGCTGAAAAACCATGAGTAACTCATCTTCTCAGATCGCAATTTACCTGCGGCTTTTATCCGGTGGCGGGGCTGAACGGATGATGGTTAATCTCATGCAGGGATTTGTCGATCAAGGGCTATCAGTAGATTTGGTGCTCAATAAAGCAGATGGCCCGTACCTGAATCTGGTGCCCCCCCAGGTAAGGATCATCGACTTGCACGCACCTCGAATGCTTCAGGGGCTGCCCAAACTAGCTGGGTACCTGAGGCGGGAAAGACCGGCTGCCATGCTAACTACGCTGCATTACAACATCGAAATTGCGATTTGGGCGAAGCGTCTGGCCGGTGTGAATACTCGGCTATCTGTGCGGGAAGCCAATACGCTCTCTAGCCAGTCAAAATATTGCAAGACCGACCAATGGTCAGGCCGATTGGCCAGATGGTTTTATCCCTGGGCCGATGAAGTCATCGCCGTCTCTCATGGCGTTGCTGACGATCTCTTGCAAGTAACGGGTATGCCAGCTGACCGCATCAAAGTGGTTTACAACCCCGTCATCACGCCCTCTCTCATAGAAAATTCAAAAGCCGATCTCGATCATCCCTGGCTAGTTAACCAAGCGAACCAGAACCAAGCGACTCCCGTCGTGCTTGGAGTGGGCCGATTATCTGAACAAAAAGATTTTTCGACGCTGATCAAAGCTTTTGCTCAGGTTCGCCAGCATAGAGCCGCCCATTTACTAATTTTGGGGGTGGGGCCAGAGCGTCAAGCGCTGTCGGGATTAGCTGCTAGCTTAGGCGTTAAGGCCGATGTGGACTTTCTTGGATTTGTCAACAACCCGCACGCCTACATGAAACAAGCTGATGTTTTTGTCCTCTCTTCTAAGTGGGAAGGCTTACCCAATGTCTTAATCGAGGCGATGGCAGTAGGGACGCCTGTTGTCTCAACTAATTGCCCGAGCGGGGCCGCCGAGATTCTGGCAAAGGGTAAATACGGCGAGCTAGTTGAGATTGGCGATAGTCAGGCAATGGCGATCGCGATAGAAAAGGTACTAGACGGCAATGTGAGATCGGTAGGGGCTGACTGGCTCCGGCAGTTTACCCTAAAAGCGGCTGTAGAGAACTATTTACCCGTCTTATTGCCTGGTCTGAACCCGGCGATCGCTCGCCATTTCTAAAAGGGCAGACTGGCGATCGCGAATCAACAAAAGACTCACTTTCCAACAGTAGATCAAAAAGTTCAAAAGACCGATAAACTTAGTGCCGTCTTCTAACATCACGGGTAAACCTTGGCCCTGCGGGTGAATAACATCTGTTAGAGAAGATATTGACAGTAGGCAAATCGAGATGACTAACAGCAGATAGGGTGTTTTGAGAATAAACTTTTTGAATGATAGAACGTAGGCAGTTAAGCAAATAGAGTAAACGCCGTATATCAGGACTTTAGGAATTTTGAAGTAAAAACTCAGCATCAAAGTCATGCGAAAGTTGTCGTCCAGCAAAAACATCGTGACCAACAAACACAAAAAGAGCATGCTCTTTTGAACATACTGAGTCGCTGACTGAGCCGCTGACGGATGTTTTGCTTTCAAATAGCTGAAAGTAAACCATAAAATGCCCGCCGCTAAGCTCCAGAGGATCTCAGAGGCCTCGGTCAAAACGCCCTGATAGGGGCGTTTTTGCGCAAAGCTTTCTTCGAACAGAGTGATAATGACTCTGCCACCCACCCCTCGATAAATAATGCCAAAAATGCCCAAGATACCAAACGAAGCGGCTGCCAGCAAGTTAGGAAGCCAAAACGCCCAATCTTTTTTCAGCCTTCCAACTTGGCGCAAAAAATGACTTGCCATAAAGCCCTTTTTCTAGTCCTATGCGCTAACTCTACAAGAGTCACAGCTACTTCACAGGCCAATCTGCTTTCTCAGCAGATAAAAAGGACTGACCAAGCTACTCAAGTAGAGCTTGAATTCGCACAGAGCAATCAGATCGCTATCTAAATTGTTTCTATGCCGGATCAGATGACGAGAGACTCTAAACAAATCTCTGCCCATATACGCCAGCGTTGCCACCGGGCGCTGCCATTTTTGAACACTGAGCATCCTTGTATAAAAGCGACTGAGCCCAATCGTCTGACAGAGCTTAAGCAAATACTCAGGGGTTAGTCGCCAGCTGGGAATGCAGTGCAGCAGCGTCATCTCAGGGTTATACCAAATTCCCCAGCCTGCCCGTTGAATGTACAGCAAAGCCTCTAAGTCTTCTCCAGGCAACTGATGACCGGCGACTCGCCCTTGCAAAAAACATGACTTCGGCACATTCTCTAACCACGCCCGTTTTTTGACGACTAACCCCGCTCCCGGCGGCAGCACTTTCTTACTCGGGCAGTAGAAGAGTGCTTTATCGCCCCGGTTCGTCAGCGCTAAAAGCGAGGCAATGCGCTCAAAGTTTTTGGGTGGCTTAGTCTCAAACTCGCCTACAATGTAGCTGCCATAAGCCCCTGCCTTAGGGTGGCTTTGGGCAAAAGCAAATGCCTTAGCAACCCAGTCCGTCCCGGGCAAATTGTCATCATCCAAGAACCCAATCAGCTTGCCACGAGCTTCTTCTACAGCACGCTGTCTAGCAAAAGCAAGCCCTTGCTTGGGTTCAAAACAGTATCTGAGCGGAACGCTGCCCTGCCACACTGACTGGTAATGCTGTATGGTTTCTTGAGTTTGGTCGGAACTGTTGTTATCGACAACAATAACCTCCCAGCCAAATTTCTCAGTACCCGTCTGAACATAAAGATATTCTAAAACCTTACCCACTCGCTCTGCACCGTTGTAAGTGCAGACCGCTACCGAAAAGCTCATACAAGAGCAGTCAGCTACAGGTGGATCACCAGACAAGTAAGCATCAGACGGCGATACAGTCATGGTAAAAAGTGGGGATATGTATGTTCTTTAAATAACTGCGCTCACAGCAGCAATAAACCTGAGTGGCCAGCCGATGCACTCTGCCTGACATGCGTTGATATCTCACCGTAAGATTTACACCAAACAGCTCAGTCTATCAACTTAATTCAATATAT
>JBBSLJ010000032.1:0-7546 GCA_038255465.1 Saccharimonadales bacterium (SeqCode) | reverse complement strand
GTTATATAATATTATTATGAATCGTAGAGTTGCCCGGGCTGTCCACGAAGCCACTAACATTACTTATTGGTTTGAAAAGCCTGATTGGGATAGCGGTAACCCGGCCCTTAATCTTGTTTGCAAGGGCTTGCGATCCCTGCCATTCAGCGTGCATGAGACCCAAAAACGTGCCTTTTTCGACACCACCAAGCTCATAGCTGTTAGCGGCGAGAGCGTCGTCGTAACCAACGGCGACGACCAAGTAGATAAGTATATGTTCCGATATCCCGGCAAGATGGTTTTAGAGACTTTTAGAGACCAGGTAAGCCATGAGGTGCAGGCAGTCACAGAATGCTTGGGTGGGGTTGCGCTCGCAACCCAAGTAAGCATTAAACCTGCCAAAATATTTAAGCATGCCCGTACGCCCCTTCTGACGGTTGTTCAAACTCAGAAAAAGCTAGATCTTGGAGTGCATAAAGCTCTTGATGTATCAGCCCTTGCAGCTGAAGCTCCTTCACCGGGTTTGGATAATACAGCACGGGGCCTGGAAGCTATGTTGCTAGGCGCCGATTTGCTCATGAGACACCACGATTATTATCCGGATATTAGCCGCGGTTCTGGCAACGTAAGGCGCAGTACAGAAGATGGCGCAGTCACTCTTATAGATGTAATGCCGTTTTATGCAAACGGTAGCCGGCTAATAGGCGATAAACCCCCGGGCGTAGTATCTCGTTTAACAGAATCTTTGAGGACCTACGAAGAATTTGTAGGACAATACGGCGGTTAATACTGCATATGCGGTAAACGCAGTGGTCAGGTAATGAAAAAAGGACCCTACTTGCTCATTGACAATAGTCAATGAGTTTTTGGGTCCTCTTCTCGGTTGAGATTACTATGTACCTCGTCCGAGGCGCAATCTAGCCGGTGATATCACCTCCTTGATTGCTTGTAGGGGTTATTGCTTAGCACTACGGGGTTGAGGCTCATGAGCCTGTTCTGCCAGGTGTACTTCTCCCACAGAGACTTTCCTGCGAGGATCAGCCCACCAAACGCCACAAGGCCGAACACCAAGATCCCAAGGTGAAGCGTCAACACAATGACGATCGCGGTGAGGGCCAAACGGTTGTAGACCCGGTGCCAGATGGATGCTTCGAGGACCGCGGCACGCCGAGACTGAGTCCGACGATACGTCCTGAGGTAGATGAACGTAAGAAAACCACCTCCGACAGCCAGCGGCAAAATTGACGCCAGCGGATAGATCAGGTTGGTCATGTGAATAGCAGCGAACGAAACACAGCTTAGCAGTCGCTGGAAGAAACTCCAGTTTTCAGAACCTTCACGCCAGCCCTGCTCCTCTTCCACCGAAGCTCTGTTGAAGAAGCCGTAGGTGTGTGAAGAAAGCGACCTCGCCTGTCGAACGGGCTTTGGCTTAACTATACGGTACACAACCACAGCCACCAGCAGAATCCACCACCGGTTGCCAAGTGCTTCTACCAGCCTTATCACGCCACTGATAACTGAGTATCTCGTGAAAGGCAGCACAGCAAACTGCAGCTGGACCAGACCGAAGAACAAGGCCAGCATTGGCAAGGCTGCCAAGTGGTGATACCACCTGAAGCGCGGCTTCAGATCACCGAAGCTATACACAATGTGCCGGTCCGGTTGGGGCGGCATGATCGACATGACCAGCTTGGTGTACCAGCCGCTGTATGGCCGCCGGAATCTGGCTGGGGCGTCGTCGGTTGCCCAAAGGGCTTGGTCTATCGCGGCGATGATGTCATCGCAGTCGGGTTGGCCGTCGCCGGTGTAGTCCCAGTGCGTAAGCACCTCCATGAACTTTGCGAGCTCAGGGTTCTTGCCGGCGCTCTTGTGGTCGCAACGAAGGTAGACGTTGTCGGGACCGGGAGTGTGGCGAGCGATGTCATTCAGATCGCCGCGGTAGTCGGGCTCAAGGATAACCTCGAGCAACGGTTCACGGTTGTCGCGTGTATCCAGGCTGACTGTCGCCAATCCAGGAATGTGGAAGCTGCGAACAGTGGTCATTGTACGCTATCACCTCTCCGTAGTAGTTTAAGGAACAAACCTAAGTTACATTTATAACATTTATATACGCTTTAATCAACAAAAGCCGGTATTCACTTATCTATAGTCTTTGCTTTTCGCTGTTTCCAGCTCACAGCATGAATACACATTCATGGAAGCGGATATAACACAGGTGCTGCATCATTCTACCTATTAGCCAGGTAGGACGTTCCGCCAACTATTCTGGGGTAGTGGTGATGTCTTTTAAGGAATCACCTGTTACTTGGTCTGCTGCTTGTGCACGTAGTGTAGCCGCTTCACTAAGTACCTCCTCTTCAGTAGCGTATACGCCAAGTTCTAGGGCGTCATCTTTGGCGTTTGCCGCGGCCCGGTGATAGAACTGATCTTTGGGAAATAGTTCTGGCATATTGGTTCCTTACAAATTATAAACTTCAGTATATTAACACTTTAAATTTTCTATGTAATTACAGCTGAGTGTACTTTCTTAAACTGAGAAGAAACAAGTAGTGATGAGGGATGATGGCACGCTGCGGGCGTGAAGACCTGAATAAGCGTCTTCACGCCCGCGTGTGCCCCTTAAGCCGTATCAGCTAACGCCAACCAGATCCTTGACCCGAGAAAGCGCCCATGTCGCGAACTGCTCTGCCGACATGTTGGTAAGACTCAGCTCGTCAGCTTCTTCCGCCGAGAAGTAGATCCCGGAGAACTTGGCAGACTTGACATGCTGGACTTCTCCTCCCGGTTGCCTGACGATCCAGTCGCCTGGTTCCAGGACGAAGTTGGCTTCGCTGATCGAGCCATCTTCTTGCGGGATCAGGGTGACGATCCTACACGGTTCGGTCGCGCGGTATGCAGTTGGAACTGCCGTCTTGACCCAGTATCCTGGCTGGACACTGGAGTGCATGTTCTCCCACTGGATCTTTGCGGATCCGTAGATGACCACTTCCTTGCCATCGACGATCCCGAGGATTCCATAGTAGCTCCCAAAGAAGACCTGAACTCCACCCCACTCGGGCTCGATGAAGGTCGGGAGCAGCTGGTCACCATCAGTGACCGGGATGGGCACAAGCGCTGCGCGCTTGAGGACGGGCTTGGGAAATATCGGCTGAGCCGACATTTCGTCGAATCGCACCTCCGGAACATCCGAAGCTTCCATTGGATTACTCCTTTTCCTCTGAGTCCTGGCACAGGGTGCTTACGGTTGCAAGCGTTACTTACCCTCGCACAAGATGAGGTACGAAGCTACTTACCCTCGTATAGGTTCGCTGCTCATCTCGTGTCACTACTTGTTAATGGTCGCCCCTGAAGAACTCTCAACAAAGGATGATTAATTATAACATCTATTTTAAGATGCGTCTATAAGGACTATCTGGCCCAGTCAAAGATTTTATAGGTTATCGTCACAGCGACATGCAGGACTTAGAGCCCTTACGTTCATTCGAGCAAAAGAACTTGCAAGACGGCTGCATAGCCAGGAAAAGCTTACTATGAAACCTTATAAGCCGAGGTAAGAGGTTCACCCCATAACGTATTGTTTAAATTACCTCACCTCACAGAGACGCTCACTAAAAAGTTTTTGCCATAAGCATATATTCACGTAGTATGAAATATGTGTGCTTATTATAGGAGTGGAGTGCATATAATAGTTTTTAAACACTAAGAAAAGGGAGAAGTACAATGAGTATTAATCAAGTTGTAATAGCAAAAAATAAAATTATCTTGCTGGCTGTTGCTGCCTTCGCAGTACTAGGCCTAGCAGTATCGACTCAAACAGTAGCAGCTGCTACTGGCGGTACTCAATCAACTGGTGGCAGTTATTCAACGGCAGCCGTAGGCAATAACACCGTAAGCGGTACTGTAAGAAACGGAGCAGGAAATCCATTAGGCGGCGTGCTGGTCAAATTGTCTGCTGACTTGTCTACTACTACCAACAGTAGCGGTTATTATGAGTTGACGAATGTACCGAGTGGCAGTTATGTATTAAGATTTATTAAATCAGGCTTTGTAACTCAGAGATATAACGTGACCTTTTCTAGCAATAGCTTCCTTTACCTAGATGTTACGCTGCGTCGTGTATAAACAGACGGGGTAAAAACGTCACATCAATTAAGTCTCATTAAGAACATTGGAGAAAAGCATGAATATTACCAATATTGTCGAATTTAAAAATAAACTCATCCTAGTGGCAGCCGCCAGCTTCGCGGTACTAGGCCTAGCAGTATCGACTCAAACAGTAGCAGCTGCTACTGGCGGTACTCAATCAACTGCCAGTTATTCAACGGCAACCGTAAACAGCACCACTGTAGCCGGTGTAGTGAAAAACGGAGCAGGTAATCGCATTGGCAACGCGACCGTCAAATTATCTAGAAATGGTAATGTTGTGCGAACGACAACGACCGCTGCTGACGGCACCTTTAGCATTACGGACGCTCCACAAGGTGAGAACTATAAAATCATAGTTAGCAAACAGGGTTTTGTAACTTATAGATCATTTACCTTCCCTATTAGCGGCGGCGGCACTATATTCTTTGAAATAGTCCTACAGCGCGTTTAATTAAGTAAGGGATAACCGAGATCTCACCCAGAAAAGGAAGTAATATTCCATCCAAAAGCCCCGTGGCAAGCCCCGGGGCTTTTGGTTTATTATTCATTTGAATTAGGTATATAAACGCGAAATAAAACCTGCAACTTCTGTCGCGACTCTCAGAACAGTAAAAGAAAGCAAAAAGGTTCAACCTCCGATGGGGAGAAAAGATGTGAATCGGCAATCCAGCCAGCTAGCTATCTGGAATTTGGCTTATTTTGAAGGTATGCCTAGAAAAAAGCCCAGCCACAAGAACCGGACCCTTACATTGGCGGTCCGGAACTTTGCAGATCTGGAACTATTTTATTAATTCGGGGTTTTATAATGCTTCGTGAGCAGATCTTACACCAAACCCACCTGCTTCGAGCCCATAGTGAGTAGTAAAGTCCGTACCGATTCTTTGGCCTTCAATATCCAGTCCTGCTTCCAGGGCTTCAAATGTTACAGGAGTCTTGGGAAGCATTAACGCAGGATATTCATTGTCCGTCTGGGCCTGTACGCTATCAAACACTGCATTTAGGCCATCTACCCAGACAAAAGCGTGTGCTTCTCTCCATTGTTCCTGGTCATTCGGAATGCCAGTACCGATTATAAGATGTGCTGGCTCTCCGATTTTCTGGGCTATATAGGCTGATAAAATGGCGTATTCAGAACACATAGCATAACCCTTAGTTTCAGATAGCTTGACTTGGTCTTTTTGCTCAATAAAACGTCTGTTTCTTTCGCCAGCGTTAAGATTAGGCTCACCCAAAGTTTGGAAAACTTTTCTCTGTATTTGATACCATTTAAAAACTGTGAATGGGTCAGCCTCAATACCGCGTTCTTGTATACCCTCGGTAAAGCTCTGACTTTGTGTCTTCCAGGCTTTTTCAAGGTTTTCTAGAGTAACACGCTCTAAATCCAGATTTTCCTCATCAATTTGTATAAAAATATTACCGAGAGCCGCAATGTTGACAGCTTGCCCGTCTCTTAACTCATCATATACTTTGCCGCCTTGTATCCATTCATAAGGAGCCTCTGGTGGCGCAGTAGTAAAATTACCTGCTGCTACGCTAGGGTCCGTTGCGTGAGTAGGTGGCGCTATTTCCAACATATTTTTATTTCAGACTAATACATAAATGATAACATACTTAGGTATGAATGTCAATTCTAGCCCCGTTAGCTAGTTTTAATTTAAGATGCTGTCTGGCGGGCCCGACCGGATTCGAACCGGCGATCTCCTCCGTGACAGGGAGGCATGTTAGGCCTCTACACCACGAGCCCGCAGGACAAAATCTCAAACTACTACAAAAATGTTAAAACCAAAATAGACTCAGGGATATTACCAAGAACAGAGGTAAAAAGCAACATTACCGATGATTGCACACAAATATACAAAAACGCCCTAATTGATTAATTGTTGTTTTTATTATATTATACACATTAATAATAAGGAGTTTGTCTTGAGGCAGGAATATGGTTACGGTGAAGTATCGCGCCGCTTTGAGCCGTTTCTTGTACGCGCATCCCTCGAGGCCGACCCTTCCCTGTCAGCAGACTTACGGTTGGCTTCTCAAATAGCGGCTGACATTTTTGTGAACGACGGGTTGGCGTTGGTAGTGGGGGGCTTTGCACGTGACATGGCTT
This sequence comes from Saccharimonadales bacterium (SeqCode), assembly GCA_038255465.1. Classification (GTDB taxonomy): domain Bacteria; phylum Patescibacteriota; class Saccharimonadia; order Saccharimonadales; family JACDFO01; genus JACDFO01. The sequence continues at coordinate 1,314 of JBBSLJ010000032.1, read as the reverse complement.
TGACAGAGATTACAGATAAACCACTTGCCTCTAAAGATATCGACATCGAAGTTTACGGAGTTAAGTTTGATGACCTTGTTGCTGGACTCCAGGCGTACGGCAAGGTTGACATGGTAGGAGCTAGTTTTGGGATCGCCAAGCTTACCAGCAGACAAACTGGCAATGTACTAGATTTTTCTATCCCGCGTGAGGACTCCAAAGTAGACATAGGACATCGTGGCTTTGCAGTACGCGGCAACCCAAACATGAGCGTACGTGAAGCGGCCAAACGCCGTGATCTGACCATCAACGCCCTTGCCTTCAACCCGCTCACCGGTGGGCTCATTGACGAATATGGTGGAGTTGATGATCTGCGAGCCGGAATTTTGCGGGCGACAGACGTTGAATTATTTGGTGATGACCCTCTTCGGGCCCTCAGGGTTATGCAATTTGCCGGCCGTTTCGGCTTTAGCATTGATCCTGGCACCGTTGAGATTTGCCGCAAACTTGATCTGAGCGAACTCGCAGCCGAACGAGTTGGCGAGGAGTGGGTAAAATTACTCACTAAATCTGAAAAGCCGAGTATCGGCATGGAGGCGGCGCGGCAGCTTGGGATTCTTGAACAACTTCACCCCGACTTAGCAGTTCTTGATACAATCCCGCAAGAACCAGGCTGGCATCCGGAAGGCAATGTATGGAACCATACGAAACACGTCGCCGACTCCGCAGCACGGGTTGTCCGAGACGAAGGCTTAACGGGTGATGATGCACTCTTTGTACTATTTGGCGCAATATGCCACGATCTTGGTAAAGCTACGACTACAGAAATGCGCGAGAAACAAGGCGTTATGCGCATTACCGCGCACGGGCATGAAGCCGCCGGCGTCGAACCAACAATACGTTTCTTAAAGCAATTAAGCTTAAGTAACGTTGTCATTAACACTGTTACGCCAATTGTCCGAGACCATCTTTATCATGTACACAACCCGAACCCGACGGATAAGCAATTACAGCGATTTGCAGAGCGTCTTGTGCCAGCAAGTATTAGACTGTGGGATTTAGTGAGCCGCTGTGATTCTAATGGGCGTGGTTATGGGTTTGAGCCTACAACTCCTTCTCATGCGCTCTATCAAAGATCCTTGGAGTTAAAAGTTGCCGAGAAACCGGCTAAACCGATTGTTCAGGGTCGTGACTTGATTGCTCATTTAAAGATGAAGCCGGGTCCAGCGTTCAAGCCTGCACTCGATTTTCTGTATGATGCCCAGCTTGGCGGCCTGTTCGCTAGCGTCGAAGATGGTATCGACTACTACAAAACACATTACCCTACTGAGTAGG
>JBBSLJ010000031.1:0-8009 GCA_038255465.1 Saccharimonadales bacterium (SeqCode) | reverse complement strand
GCGTTGCTCCATCAGACTTTCGTCCATTGTGGAAAATTCCCTACTGCTGCCTCCCGTAGGAGTCTGGACCGTTCTCAGTTCCAGTCAGGCTGATCATCCTCTCAGACCAGCTAATGATCGTCGCCTTGGTGAGCCATTACCTCACCAACTAGCTAATCATGCGCAGGCCGTTCCCAAACCGCCGAAGCTTTACTCCGTGGAGCACATGCGGTATTAGACACCATTTCTGGTGCTTATCCCTCAGTTTGGGGTACGTTCCTACGTGTTACTCTGCCGTCCGCCACTCGAGTATTCTACACTCAGGATTCGACCATAACCCCTAGCCAGGAGTTATGTTTTAGACAGTATCCACCAGGGACTTATCTGTTCAAATACTAAGTGCAGAACCTTTCCGTTCGACTTGCATGTATTAGGCACGCCGCCAGCGTTCATCCTGAGCCAGGATCAAACTCTCCATAAAAAGAATCTGTCCGATTCAGTCAAAACTCGTTAGATAAATCTAACGCTACTGACTTACAAAACAGTTCAAAATTGAACTGACGTTGATGATTCATTCCGAAGAATGAATCGTTGCACTATATAAGTTTTTAACGTTCAGTTTTTCTAGAGACGCCTTAACAGAAGCTCCAAAAGACTAAGTGAAAGTCTAACTCATTGAATACAGATGTGTCAACACTATTTTTGGCCGATTAAGCAGTAGCATTTACAACAATCAATTCTAAGCGGTATATTGCTTGCCCTCAGAGCTGACATCAAGCGTTTTTACGCTGCTTTAGTCAAGCTCCTCAGCCAACCCGTAAGTTTTCCCGGTATGTCATGCTCTAGTTTGGACACAAGGGTGTCTGAGCTATTTGGCCTAAGCAGGTCTCCGGCACGAGGATGACCCGAGAGGAGTGCCCGTGGCACGTTAAGTTCGTTTGATCTTGCTATTAGTCTATCTGCAGGGTGGTGACCGGACCCTAAAATAAGTGCATAACCAAGACTCGTTATAAGAGCTCCCACACCTGGCTTAAGATGCTCTAATGCGTCCGCAGGATCGTTGAACACCAAAGAATCCCAGCCGGCTGATGCCGCCCCTTCTTGCGCTAATTCTAAATACAATGGATCACTGCCCTCAAATACCAGTGCCAACCCCTTCGTCTCAACGCTAACCATTTTAATAACTCCTTATTTACTGTAGATATACTCCGTTAATTACTCTTTTGCAACCATATGCAAAATACAAAAGCCTATTAATAAATCGCTCTCCAAACCATGATTACTCGTAATTTTTAAGATCGTGCTAATGTGTTTTGTTGCAGAACTGTAACACTTTGCTGCATAGCTACGTTTGCTGCCCTGAAAGCCGGGTTAAGATCCATACCTCTTTCCCTTAGTTCATCGAACCGTTTAAACCCGCTGCCTACTACATTGTAGTAATCAGACCAGAGACCAGTTTCTGGGTGGCCAGTTCCATACCCTACCAGCATCGCCCGGTCAGGTCGTAAGTGATAGTCATCTGTGTCGATTTTTACTGTATATCCTCCAACACCAGCCTTAGTGAGTTTTTGTGCAGCAGCAATGTAGAGCGGTACCCATTCAATGGGTTTTTGGCCGGTAAATGTTAACACCTTAAGGCCTTGTTCTTGGAGCTCTGTCCTTGAAGCAAAGTGGCCTATGACCTTGACGTTACTATTTGTACTCCTAGCCCTAAGACGATCCGTCTGTCGATCCATCCATTCATTCATGCGCGAGTGGGGTATGGTACGCAGTTCTGTGTGTGATGAGCGTTCTTTTGTTTTAACAGTTCTACCTGCACCATCAAGTGCGTGAACAATTCTAGTCAGTCCGATACCAGCGTCTGCCCATCTCCTCCACTTTAAGCCTTCACGATCTTGAATAGTGTATCTATTAGATTCAGGTCGCGTACGGATGCTATAGTCTTGAACAATCGACGATATATCTAATTTTTTAGGCATATATATTTCCTCTTTACTTAAAGTAAACGCCAAAACTCGATTTATGCAAGCAACAGCGGCTTAGGTCTAGTTTAAGGCCGACTTGGTGAACGTTGAGCCGTCATCCAGCTTGGCTGTCAGCTCGTAGGTTGTACAGTCTTTAGAGCTATTGTTGCAGTCTGATCCATCAACTGCCTTTGGCGTGTAGGTATAGGTATATTCTGCCGTGCTGGCACTAAGCTTAGCGTCCGAACCCTCCGGATCTCGTAAAGCTTCTTCCTCTAGGCCCCTCATATTAGTCTGTCGCCAGGTACTGTCGTTCATATTGCCAAAGGTTGGATAGCGGCCATTCTCGGCGTAATGGGCTTCTACCTGAGAATGCATAGCCTTGATATCCGTTTGGCGCTCGGTATCGCGCGCCTTGCCCTGCACACCGCTAAAAGTCGATCCTACGAGTGCAAATAATATTCCAAAGAATATGAGAAACAGTTCCATTTATGACTCCTCTACCTTCACTTTAGTATCCGTTGTAGCTTCCTCTTCAGCTTCCTCTTCGTCTAATTCAGGGGATTTATCTACAAGGGCTAACGAAACTACACGGTCACGGTCGTTAAGACGCATGATTCGGACGCCTTGAGTTGCCCGGCCAAGCTCTGGGGTATCTTTGAGCCCCAAACGGATTGTCTGACCATTCTGGCTGATGATGATAACCTCTTGGGTATCGTCGCCGCTCAAAGTCTTAACACCAATGAGTTCGCCGGTCTTTTTGTTGACCACGGCTGAACGTATTCCGACACCCCCACGCTTATGGGCTGTAAATTGAGAAATCTTTGTTCGCTTGCCGTAGCCGTGTTCGCTGATCACAAAGATACTGGAGTCTTTTTCGACAATATCCATGCCGATTACACGGTCGCCGGTGCGAAGTCGAATACCTCTTACACCCCTGGAAACACGGCCCATTGGTCGAGAATCCTTCTCGTGGAAGCGAATAGCCTGCCCCTGCTGAGTCGAGATTACTACTTCGTTATCGCCATTAGTCATACGGATCCACTTAAGCTCGTCGCCGTCGTCGAGATTAATAGCAATCAGGCCGCTTTGGCGAACATTCTGATACTGCTCAAAAGGAGTCTTCTTGACCACGCCCCTGATAGTACACATTAAGAGGTTTCCGCCGGCAGAAGTTTTACTGACATTGATTACCGACGTAACTACTTCTTCTGGCTGCAGCTGCAAGAGGTTAACGATTGCGATTCCCTTAGCATTCAGACCGACAGCTGGTACTTCATAGGTTTTGATGCGGAAGACACGCCCCTTATTGGTAAAGAACAGCAAGAAGTCGTGCGTGCTGGCATTTACTACGTGTTCGATGACGTCTTCTTCGCGCGTTGCCATGCCCCGCTTGCCTTTTCCACCCCTGTTTTGGCGGCGGTAATCAACCATTTGGCTACGCTTAATGTAGTTATTGGCGGTCAGCGTTACAACTACTTGCTCGTCAGGCACAAGGTCTTCGTCGCTCATTTTACCAAGCTCGCCTGGGATAACCTTCGTGCGACGCTCATCGCCAAACTGCTTCTTCATTTCTAGCAGCTCGGTTTTTACAATCTCAAGAATCTTCTTTTCATCGGCCAAAATACCTTCAAGCTCTGCAATCAGTTTGTGTAACTGAGCGAGTTCATTCTCGATTTCCTGTCGCTGCAAGCCCGTAAGCGTACGAAGCTGCATAGCCAAGATAGCCCTGGCCTGAATCTCTGACAACTTAAACTGCTTTATAAGGCGCTCCTGCGCTTCTTCGGTGGTCTGAGAGGCACGAATGGTCTTTATGACTTCATCGATATGATCGAGTGCAATTTTGAGACCCTCAAGGATATGCGCACGGTCTTTTGCCTTGCGCAGTTCAAATTCCGTGCGACGGCGCACAACAACCTGACGGTGCTTGATGTATTCCTGAAGAATATCCTGCAAGCCAAGAACTCGCGGCTGGATCCCATCAATTAGAGCCAGCATGTTGTAGTGGAAGGTCTGTTGTAACTGCGTTAGTTTATAGAGCTGATTTAGCAACTTCTTAGGATATGCGTCTTTCTTAAGGTCAATAACCACGCGGACCACGCCACGGGCTGTTTCGTCGCGAAGATCGCGGATACCGGCAATCTTCTTGTCCTTGTACAGCTCGGCAATTTTTTCCATCAGGCTGGCTTTGTTTACATTGTATGGGACTTCGGAAATAATAATCTGCTGCAAACCCTTTTTGTTCTCTTCAATAGATGCAACGCCCCTGACGACCACGCCGCCCTTGCCTGTCGCAAGCGCCGTACGAATCGATTCTTTACCATATATAACACCGCCAGTTGGGAAATCCGGCCCCTTAACGTGCTGCAAGAGATCGTCAACAGTTGCATCCGGCTTATCAATTAACTGTACAGTCGCGTCAATAATTTCAGATACGTTGTGGGGCGGGATATTGGTAGCCATACCGACGGCAATACCAATTTGACCATTTAACAATAGGTTTGGCAGCTTGGCTGGCAATACTTCCGGCTCTTGTTCAGACCCATCGTAGTTGTCCCTAAACGGTACTGTATCTTTATCTATATCTTCAAGCATGGCGGCACCAGCCTTGGCCATACGTGCCTCGGTATAACGTTGGGCGGCGGGTGGATCTCCGTCCATCGAGCCAAAGTTACCCTGCCCGTCCACTAACAGATAACGCGTTGACCAGTCCTGAGCTAGGCGCACCATAGCGTCATAAATGGCCACATCACCGTGCGGGTGATACTTACCCATTACATCTCCGGTAATACGAGCACTTTTTACAAATTTACTGCCCGGCCGCCAACCGTTTTTATCCATTGAATACAAAATGCGGCGATGCACTGGCTTCATACCGTCACGAACATCCGGCAAAGCACGGGCGACAATAACACTCATGGAGTAGCGAAGATAACTGTCTTCCATGACATCTTCAACTGAGCGTAGCTCTACTTGCTTAGAATGATCGCTATCAACCATTTCCCCGGCAAGCTCAAACTTGTTACCAGCTTGCTGTTCAATTCTTGGCTCATCTATCGCTTTATCAAGCGGTGTTTGTTCGTTTTCCATTGGTGTTTCGTCTATATCTGCCATCTGACGCTCCTTCCAGTCACTTTAGGTGATAGGTGATAGGTGATAGGCACGAGTTTACCTGCAGCTACTCGAACCTCGAACCTCGAACCTCGAACCTGATGTGTAGTGTAACGAAGCATTATATATCCAAATCTTTCACAAATTTAGCATGGGTTTGAATAAAGTTCTTACGAGGCTCTACTTCTGCGCCCATTAACTTATTAAAGATTGCGTCAGCTTTTTCAGCATCATCCAATCTAACCTGAACCAGAACGCGATTTTCCGGGTTCATAGTGGTTTCCCAAAGCTGTTCCGCGTCCATTTCACCCAATCCCTTATAACGCTGAATGTCAGTCAAGCCCGCCTGTCTACGTCGGTCTTCGTCGGCCTTAACAGCTGTGCCCCGCTCTTTTCGCTCTGCAATCATTTTATCCATAATTGCGTCACGCTCATTGTCGCTGTAGGCGTATTGCCGCTTGTTGCCACCGCTTTTAAGCAGGAATAATGGAGGCTTAGCAAGATAGAGATGACCACCGTCAATCACGGCCTGCATGTGCCGGAAAAAGAACGTCAGAAGCAAGGTGCTGATGTGGCTACCGTCAACATCGGCGTCAGTCATAATCACAATACGGTGATAGCGTAGCTGAGTAATATCAAAAGAATCCTGGATGCCAACGCCAAGCGCCTTAATAAGGTTAGTGATTTCGTTGTTAGCCAAAAGCTTGTCTAAACGCGCACGCTCCACATTTAACACCTTACCGCGGAGCGGCAAAATAGCCTGGGTTTTACTGTCGCGGCCACTTTTGGCAGAACCACCGGCAGAATCGCCCTCAACGATATACAATTCAGAATCTTCTGGTTTACGACTTGAGCAGTCAGCTAATTTACCGGGTAAGCCAGATCCTTCGAGCAAGCCTTTGCGGATAATATTATCGCGGGCGGCACGGGCGGCCTTGCGAGCGCGAGCTGCCAAAAGCGATTTACCAATAATTTTTCTGGCGATAGCTGGATGTTCTTCAAGATAATAAGATAGATATTCAGATAAAACTTGCTCCACGTAGCCGCGTATTTCCGGATTACCAAGCTTATTTTTGGTCTGACCTTCAAATTGCGGGTCTGGGAGTTTAACAAGAATAACAGATGTTAGTCCTTCACGGGTGTCTTCACCGGAAAGGTTTTCTTCTTTTTCCTTTACTAGACCATTCTTGCGGGCATAGTCATTGATAACACGCGTTAAGGCTGCACGGAAACCAGTTAGGTGTGTGCCACCATCGGGGTTGTAGACATTATTAGCGAATGCTTTGACGGTCTCTGTGTATGTATCGGCATACTGGATGGCGATTTCAACTTGTACATCCTCAACCTGCTTATCAACATAAAACACATCTTCATCAACGACATCCTTGCCCCGATTTAGGTGCCGGACATAAGATTGTATACCACCTTCAAAATAAAATCCGTGGCGTTGACCTGTAGTCTCGTCATTTACATTTGTTCTTATGCCTTTTGTGAGATAAGCCGCATGACGCAGGCGATCAAGCACCGTATCGTAGTTTATTTTTGTAGTTTCAAAGATAGTCTCGTCAGGATAAAAGGTAATCTCAGTTCCAGTTTTATCAGTCTTACCAACGACTTTTAAATCATGTTTTGGTGCACCACGTTCATACTCCTGCTGATGAACTTTGCCGTCCTTGTAAACGGTCACGATTAGCTTGGTTGAGAGCGCATTAACCACACTTGAACCGACACCATGAAGACCACCGGAAACTTTATAACCACCGCCGCCGAATTTACCACCGGCATGAAGCACAGTTAGAACCGTTTCAACGGTACTTTTACCTGTCTTGGGGTGAATGTCTACCGGGATACCTCGGCCGTTATCGATGACATTTACGCCGCCATCAGCTTTGAGCGTTACGCTAACTTCAGTGGCATAACCAGCCAACGCCTCATCGATACCGTTATCAATGATTTCCCACACAAGGTGGTGTAAACCCTCGACGCCCGTACCGCCGATATACATACCCGGCCGTTTGCGAACTGGCTCAAGACCTTCAAGTACCTGGATTTGATCAGCGGAATAACTATCTTTTTGTTTAACCACTAGTTAACAACCCTCTCTCCCTTAGTTTTTGCCACACTTATCCACCAGTATAATCGGTTTTAAGTGACAAAACAACACTTTGCCCTTGTTTGAACACATACATTTATGTTTCAATAAGCATTAGTATTTAATGTAAAAATATCAAAACGAAAATGTTTAAAAAACTTTTAACTAATTTACCCTACAACCCCAGCCTAATTGGTCAAGTTTCTTTCTATGCCAAACGGCTTAGGAGCGAAGAGAAAATTCGTCGCCTTGGTCTAGTTTTTGTAGTCCTGGCATTTTTGGTTCAAATGTTTGCATTCGTATCACAGCCAGAATCAACATTAGCAGAATCTACTAATGATATTTTGCGAGGGGGCTTCACCAGCCGGGAAATTGCGACAAGCAAATGCCGCAGTAACGCTGAAAATTTTGCAACAATTCTAACCTATTACGGCGTCAACTGTGATCAGGTGGCTAACGCGGCAACTATCACCATTCGTTCGAACGCCGCCGATTACGATTCTCTTGGCCGGAACCAGCAGGGTCCGACTATTCATAGACCAGTCACCAACAAAACAAACCCTACCGATGAATACCCGGTTGATATTCCCGGAGCTGGCCGTTTATGGATGAAAAACCTGCGTGCCTGGGATTCCTATGCATACTCCGAGTACAAAGTTCTGAAAACTACCAATAAAGACGGCAAGGTAATTATGATTATGTATAACTGCGGAAATATTGTCACGACAGGCCAGTACGCTCCTACCCCGACTCCGACTCCAACGCCGACACCTACCCCGACTCCGACTCCAACGCCGACACCTACCCCGACTCCGACTCCAACGCCGACACCTACCCCGACTCCGACTCCAACGCCGACACCT
>JBBSLJ010000030.1:0-8472 GCA_038255465.1 Saccharimonadales bacterium (SeqCode) | reverse complement strand
TGGTTCTCTGGTAGTGCTTGATGACGGCGTAGGAACGGCCAAGGTCGGTTCAATTGGTAGGGTCACGGAGTACCACTTTAATAGCAAAGAATGCTTTTTCGTTGACTGGCTTGTCGGCGGGGAGTCAATGCATATTCATTACCACTATTCACGTTTTAGTCAATATAACCTAGGAGATACAGTATGAATAAAGAAGATATGACAGATGAGCAACTGGAAACACAATTGATGTTCCTCATTAACACCGCGCAGGAGCGTCAAGATGAACTTAGTATCGTCAAAAGTGAAATGGCATCCCTTATTGACTTCGTTAGGATTAGCAATCCTGCTTTGGCTAAGGTTCTAGCAATTAAGATTATGCTTAACATGTTGACAGATGCTGAAAACCGATGAGATTTATTTTGAGTGAAAATATTTAGCAGATTATTTGAGTGACTTTTCTGAGTGAGATTATTTGAGTCACTTTATTTTGAGTGAAAATTTGAGTAGAAATTGGAGTAAAATGGCGAAGTTTGAACCTGTACTAATTGATGCGGTAGGCTGTACTGAGTTAGAGGTTGCCGTCCATCGTAATTGGATTAATGTCTCTATTGAGATAGATGCAGAGCGTTTTCTATCTGCTGCTCTGCATCCCGCGCAGGCCCAGGACTTGATTTCAGCCTTGCAGTCTGCTATGCTATCTCTACGAACCCAAGACGACGAAGGAGCATGATGACCACCGCAGAAATTACCCTCAAGAATATTGTTGGCCGACCGGGCCTTAGTGTTTGGTTTGCAGGTAACACCCTAGGATTTCGGGGTGAACGAAGCCCCGCAATCAACTTGGACCAGGCTCGGCGGTTGAGAGACTTCCTAGTAGCCAATGTCCCTGATGCGCCTACTTTTAAGGTAGGAGATTACGTTAAGGTCTTGCGGGGTGCTGTGAACACCAGTCGTAATGAAAACACCTTTAAGCGTTACGTTGGTGACATCGTTAAGGTTATTCAAACCCCAGACTACACCGATTCAGTAGTCACTGAAACCCTAGATGGTGACCGTATTGGTGAAATATTGCCTGAATTCCTTGAACTTTATACCGGCAAGCCTGTAGAACAGGCAGACCTCAATGCTGGGGACATCGTTAATTACGACTTTATTTCTACTCATTACGAAGCCGCTACCCTAGTGCAGGGTAATGAGGGGCTGCAAGATAAAGAGAGTGAACTTTATTTGCGTTGGTTTGATGATGACCGCTTGGCTTTTGGTATTTCAAACATTCGACGCATCTATGCTGCTCCTGTGCCTGAGCCGGTACCCTTTGAGGTTGGTTCAACGGTGGTTCTGAAGTCTTCAACGTCCCGCGCTGCTGTCGGTAGCATTGGTAAGGTTGTCCGCTACAAGGATGGACAAAATGGAGAGACCAACGGACTGGTTCGAATTGATTGGGTCGTAGGTGGCATTCCTGACCAAGAAGAGTGGGTCTTCTTCCGTACCTCACGCTTTGCGCAGTCAACCCTCGCGGCGGCGGTATAGGGAAGTATAATAATTCCCCAATACAACTAAATACTTGGCTACACACTAGGCCCCAATAAACAAACTCCTTCCGTGTCAGTAGCCAGCAATCAAGCCTTATCCTTAATTGGGTAGGGCTTTTTTGTAACTTTAATCACTAATGCCATTTTAGTATAAGTAAATTAAACATTTGTTGGTTTAATTCAAAGTTCCTTCGTAATAGTTGGGCTTTTCAAATGATCCTTCGTAATACTTGGGAGTTTTTAGAAGTTCCTTCGTAATACTTGAGGGTTTTGAGAAGTTCCTTCGTAATAGTTCAAAATGGGTTTTAGGGTCAGATATTTTACAGGCCGTGGGGTGTAAAATAGACAAAAAAATAAGGCCCAATTACGGGCCTTATTTTTAGTAAATCTTAGAGCACCCTTTCCAATCTAACGGATGAACCATGTACGCGGCACTTACGAGTTTCTGTTTTGTAGTTCCTACGGAATACTCCCCCTAGTCTTTCGCCACCATCATTACATATAACTGCATATGGTGCCTCTTTTCTGGCCGCACCGCCGTCATTGTAACAGCGTTGACCATCACCACCAATCTCTAGGCATTTGCGTTGCCACACTGGGCCATGGCCTGCCCTATGACCAACGATAGCATGCGCCACTTCGTGCAAGATAACCATACGAATCTGGTGGTCGTCCGCATTCTTGATAAAAACGCGGCTTAAATAGATGGTACGCTTGCGGTAATTGCACAGACCGGCCTGAGTCTTAGCATTGGTGAACTCAAATGACCAACCGGCAAGGACGTGCTCACGGATGGCAGCGCGGGCAATTTGGTGAATGGCAAACTCTGTCGGGTTCATATGATGAATCTACCCTACCAGCAGCCCAATGTCAAGACCGATATTTTACAGGCCAAGGGGTGTAAAATAGCATTAAGGCCGTAGCCCTTATGCCAGAATATGCAGGTCTGTCACCAATCTGTTAACAGTGTCAAGCCGATGTGTCTTATGCATAAGTAAGAAATGCACTGGCTTAAACAAACGGATATCTGCGTCGTTATCGCCGGGATAGATGAAGGTTACTTCACCCTTATCGGATATGCCATCATGCATATCAAATACCGGGCTATCGAATTGCACAAGGTCTCCTACTTTGACCTTAGCCATAAACTTGCTCCCCAAATGCAGCCTCTTGCAGCCACATATCAGCGGCCTCATCATCAATGCATCCCATATCAGGCTGCAATACGTTATCCACCAATTCCCCCTGAGCAACAGCCTGGCGGAAGTAGTCGGCAACATAACCCTTTTCGGAAACAAAGATTTTAGCAAATGCTTCCATGAGTTGGTGCTTGCTAATAGTCACCGGGTCAAAGTCTTCGCCCTCATCGTCGGAAGGTTGAATAAGCATGTAAGGCCCACGGTCAGATTTCGGCATGAGCAATTGGATATATCCCCAGTAGTTAATCGCCCCGCTAACCAATGCGTCGTCTAGCATCTGGTCCGTGATTTCGATGGTCTGCTTGATATCAATACCAGCCATGATGGCCTCCCTTGTTGGTGTAATCCCATAGTACACTGCCACGCCCTCCCGCGCAAGTCCTGGGACCAAATGCTATTATACAGGCCGGGGGATGTAAAAAATGGATAAAAATAAACCACCCGAAGGTGGCCTATTTTGCTATTTAAGGTTAGCAACCTTACACCCTAGCGGGCAGGATGTCAAGCCCTGACGTAGTAATCTTCACCGTCAAAGGTGACCTCATTGTAGTCACTTAAAAGTTCATCTGCCGCAGCCGACCAATCGATATGACGCAAGGGCCAAACTGCTTTGTCGTTAACCATTCCGCAACCTTCCGCCAATTCCTTGGCGTATTCTTCAAAGTCCTCAACGGGAATCATAGTCTCGCCATCGGACATTGTTTCTTCACCGATTGCTTCCATTAGAATAATCAATGATTGCAGGCGGTCATCCTCTGCCCGGTCGAGGGGTAGCGTCTCAATCAGATACGCACGCTGGCGGTGGTCGAGCACAGATTCGACGGTGACTGTAGCCAGGTCGGCTTCGCGCTGGCCCAAGCGATTGTATTCATCGTAGAGTTCGCGGGTGTCGATGGTGTTCATTCTGTCTCCCTGGTGTGTGTGACTGTACCCTAAGTCTATATGCTCAAATGCCGTATGTCAAGCCTATTTGTCGCAGATGGACATATCAGGATATGCCTCGCAATAATTGCTTATCTTGACATTACCCATATCTTCATATGCGTCTCTGGTCTCTTGCTTGCCATCCTTACAGCCTGTCAGTACCATGACAATGACCGCTAGTAGTGGAATAATTTTCTTCATGCTTGACAGTACCACACTTTTGAGCCGATTGCAAGCCATATTTTACAGGCCGAGGGATGTAAAATAATCCGTTAGCCCCAGTTAGCCGGGTCTGTAAAAAGAATGTAAAGGAAAAGGCCCCGTTAGGGGCCTTGCCTTTACTTAGATACCCATTCCTTACACTGGGCACCAATACGAGTTTGAGGGTCGGAATTGCTTAGTAAACCTTGGTCATACATCTCCGCCATTGCATGAATGTAAGCCACGACAATATCGAAGAATCCCGATTGGATTGCGTTATTCTTCATCATTAGACAAGCGACTAGACCCTGAACGTTTAGCGTCTTAGAGTCTACAATCTTTTCGATTGCTTTAGCGCCTCTATCTTCAGGACTAGATGCCATGGAATACCGGCACAATCTTGCCATCACGGCTTAGCGCTTCTGGATTGGGGCATGCATTGAATAGCAATGAATTCTTACAATTAACGCATACCGCACGATTGCCGACTAACTTACCTTCAGCAGTCTTCCAATCATTGGGGAAGCGAGGCATATACATAACCGGAAACCCCTCGATGGCCGGTGCCTCGGGGTCATTCTTTGCTCCCATAACCGGGGCAGCACTAACCGTTCCCGGCTTGCCCTTGCTATCGCTGAAACGCATTCCTTTTGATTCTGCCTCATCGCATGCAGCGGTAGCCTCTAAAGACATTCTGCCCTTACCGGCAGTTGCCAATCCCTTACTAACTGCATATTCTTTGCGCTTCATTTCAGCCTTTCGGGTGGAATTGGTTAACGCCATCATTGTAATCAATAGCGTTATCAGGGAATGCATCACCCTCAACTATTTGGAATCCGCTAATGGCTTCTGCTAATGCTTGGGGCAATGGTTCGGCATCTTCGCCATTATCACCCGCAACGGCATATTGTTCTAAGTACATTTGTAGTTGACCGACTAGGGTAGGGTCTGCCGTATCAACCTGAACGATAATTGAATGGGTAGCCATGGTGGCCTTTCGTTAGGGTAGATCAGGAACGGTGAGGATGCCAGTCTAGCACATCCTCACCGCCTTAGGTCACTTCTGGGCAAGCAACCAAGCCAACTTGACACTAGCGTCGATACGGCCACGGTCCCCCACGGTATAGCCATTGTCGCGGCCCCATGCGCGGATGACGCTAGTCGCGGCGACCTTGCGAGTCTTGGCCTGCCCCCGCGCATTCTTGCCGGTGACAGTGCGGCTCGTGTCCTTGTGCCCGGTGACGTAGGTACTGCGACCCTTGCCCTTGGCATGCGCGTCATTGTAGGCTTCGATGGTCTCAAGGTTCGGACGGCCCTTGCCAGCCGGGAAGGGCAGGTCGTTGGCCTGAGCAAATGCGCGGACTTCAGCGGCACCGACAGAGCGCTTGCCGGGGACAGCGACGAACTTCTTGGTAGCGTTTGACATTTTGTGCCTTTCGATGAAGTGGAGGAAACTTTTTGTTTCCTTGCCGATCTTGTTCCTTTATTCTAGCAACTCTGTGAGCCGCTGTCAACACTTCGGGGAAAGTTTCTCAGTGAAACTTTTTTGTCCCGTTCCTTGCTGACAAAGACAACATTACACCAATATGGGCAGAATACCAACTTATTTGGTGTGATCTACGTCACAGTTATTTTACAGACGGGGGGCAATCGGCAAATGTCAAATCGTGTTTTTACAGGCCGGGGGGTGTAAAATAAAAATAAGGCCGAAGCCCTTGGTCACTTGACAGACTGCACCACGCCATCCTTGACAACAACCTGACCATACCATGTGTGCGGCTTGGGATAGTGCGGACCCTCAACCGTCTCGGTGCCGTCAGTCTTGGCCGGGAACGGGCCGGGGGAGAAGACAGTCACAGTCTCCCCCGCCTTAAGCGCACGCTTGAGTGCTGCCTTGCTGGGGAAATTAGGCTCAACGTACATTTTATTTCCTAACCTTGGGGGCTGATACTCAAATACTAACAGGTCTGGCATGCCATGTCAACACCGATATTTTACAGGCCGAGGTCTGTAAAATAATAAAAAACTATAGGTTTTACCCTATAGTCCCTTAGTTAGAGGATATTCCCTTCAACGTCTAGGAATCCCGCATTAATAAGACTAATGGCATTTCGGCCATAAGACCCTTGCAATGTCCAAGCCGTTCCTTCCTTAATAAGAACAGAGAATAAAGATACAACCTCATCCCAGTTTAGTTCATTATTCTCTAGTGCCATGATTTCTTTTAACATGATTCTCCCTAATAGGTAAGCCAAATGATTATGCAGGAAACAATAATGACAATGACGCATGCCAAGCGATAAAGGCTACCGACCATTCTTTATCCTACGGTGGGCAATCCAAGTAATGGCTTGCATATTGGCCGGTGACATTCCAACCATAGCCGCCGCCTCGACATAAGCATTAGCATATAGCGTATACTTAGCCTTGCTAATGGTTGACGATTTCTTATATGGGTTAATTACACCCTCAGCGATATGCATAGCGTGCGTGTCAACACAAACAAAGGGCGTAGTTAGAGGCTCTGCTATGCAATGAAAGAACGCTGTTACCTTAAGACCACCTAGCACATCTTCCGGCGATTCGCCATTAGCAATGCGCAATGCCTTACGGGCAGAACTATCAAGGCAAGGCATATAACTAAGCATTTCTTCGATGTCATAACCGCGCAAGGTATAAGCGAGTTTGGCGTATTCTTCATTCTTAGTCCAACTAAGCAATGGACTAAGCGCCGCAATAACCCCGCATGCTTGACGGTAATCCTCCCCCGCCAATTCCACCGCAAGCGCATTAGCGCGGGTATACCATGACAAGCCCTCAGCAATGTCAGCAGGTGTTGCGCGGCGGTATGTGGTAAGGATGTTATCTGTGAACGTCATAGTCATATCCTATAGGTTGTGTCGGATGGAATCAAGCGGGAGTGCCCAATCGGCATTATTTACAGGGTGCGATCCGCACCTAATGTCATCTGTCGAGACAGGTTCGCCATCATTACCAAACGCAATAACAGCCGGTTGCATGCATCCAAAAGTATCTGTTTCATATCCGCAGTAGATATATTCCATTTTACAGACCCCTTTGAACGTCTTTGCGGTGATCATTCCGATTATACTTGGCCTTATTCTTGTGTTTACAGGCCGCACTAGATGACCGTAAGCCACGCATAGCAGCGGCCCGGTCGGGGTTAGAAGCGTTCCTGTGTTTCGACATACCTAAAGGTAGCATGGCAGAGGCCAAGAGTCAAACCCAGAGCAAAATGTTTATTTACAGGCCACGGTCTGTAAAATATACAAAAACAAATAGCACCCGCTAGGGTGCCAAATGTTTGAGTGGGTTTTTACCAGGTGGAAATGTCTACCTCTTCCTGTCCGTAGACATCTACAGTGTCTTCTTCCATGACCCGCAAATGTGAACCATCTTCGAAGAGAATTGTCAAGTACCTGTGCCCCATATCTTCTTTTTCTTTAATGGCGGACAGGTCACCATCCTCCGTTTCGATAACGTCGCCAATATCGAGGTTGAGCACGGATACGTTGTCAATAACGGTTAGCATCAGACAGCCTCTCCAACATTGTCCCAGTGGGCAGGCCACGCGGGGCTAGTGTGCTTGGCTTCGGGAGGCTCAACCTCCATAGTGAACCCACGGCTGGAGATATCTGATTCGCCGTGCGGGTGAGCGGGGATAAAGGCTAGGTTCTTGTCCATGGCTTAAGAATACACACATCCTAGGTCTGTGTCAAGCCCTACTTTTTACAGGCCACGGTCTGTAAAATAAATATAGCCCGTAGGCTTAAAGATAGATGCTATCGTTGGCTTTGATATCGAAAATAGCCTTTTCATCCCGCGACTTTGCTAGCGCCATTGCATCTGCTAGCGTCAGCATATGGTCGCAAAAATCGAAGTAGAGCATGCCGTCATCTGCCCACGACCCCGCATAGAATGTACCCTCAGGAGCGAGCATTAGCCACAGCCTAACGTCATAATTACTAAGGCTTGAGTCACCGAAAACGTTTAATACTTCACCGCGCCCACCAACTATATAACCAAA
This sequence comes from Saccharimonadales bacterium (SeqCode), assembly GCA_038255465.1. Classification (GTDB taxonomy): domain Bacteria; phylum Patescibacteriota; class Saccharimonadia; order Saccharimonadales; family JACDFO01; genus JACDFO01. The sequence goes on along the minus strand of JBBSLJ010000030.1, from coordinate 586 downwards.
GTCAGGAACTTCATGGTCGATAAGGCTAACGGTTCCTCCCCCATTATATGAAGCATTGTAAATGAGTTCTTCGGCAAGGTGTGCTGTTGAGGTCATGCCCTAACAGTACACGCCCTAGGTCCGAAAGTCAACACCCGGTATTTTACACCCCGAGGTCTGTAAAATGTGCATAACAAATAGGCTATAGTATTATCTACTATAGCCTATTTGCTAGACGCTACGCTTAGCGCTTCCCAACTTGAGACCCTTAGCCGTCTTGCTTGCTTCATAGACTGCCGGGTAGTGCTTCTTGACAAGGGCATTCGACACCTTGCGTTCAGTCACACGCTGCAATTGGCCCTTGCTCAACTGTGAAGCCATGAAGTCGCTATCATAGGTGTTGTTTTCGCTGAACATGAGCGTACCCAGACCGGGGAAGTCGTGCGCTCCCTTGCCCAGTACAGCCGCCAATTCGTCAACTAGCACGGCTTTGCGAGATTGGAGAGCCGCAATCCTTTCATTCGTGAGAAAAAGTTCCTTCGCCTTTTCGCGGTCGGTGTTGACGGCAGTGTTGAGAGCGGCCTGGATGTCGTTTGTGGTTGCCATG
>JBBSLJ010000029.1:0-10039 GCA_038255465.1 Saccharimonadales bacterium (SeqCode) | reverse complement strand
GCCACCCCAAGAGTGCACAACCCGACCAAACGTTGACTCTCCGGGAGTTTGCAGATAACCAGACTGTGAAACGGCCCCATAACCAGTGTTTACAATGCAACTTTCGTGACTCTCTTCGGTTTGGCTATAGGGCCAGTAAGGCAATAGCTTTGCAGGTCTGGTTATGACCTTTTGTTTAATGCAATCCCGATTGCCGTTAATAGAGTACGGCAGAGCGTCGGTATATTCATATTGGTCGCTAATCTGCGGCTTGGAGCTCAGCCAGTCAGAAACCTCTTTGTCAGCATGTATCGTGAAGGGCTGCAATGAAACCATCAACAGCAAGGCAATGACCAAGCTTCCGAACCGACCTTTTGCTTTCAAGACACACCCCACTTAGCTTTACTTCACTATATAAAGTGAGCGCAATAAAAGCAATAGAAATATCTAGCCTTTCAATGGGTAATGTTTGGAGCGAGCAGGCTCACCACAACTAATGCTTAATGTAAGAACAGTGGAGGTGTCCTTGTTTGCAAATATGTAAGCCAACGTACATTTAAGCCCTTCAATGGACTTGTAGTCTTGGAATATGGCCTGTTGCTTACTATATTCTGCAATAAACTGTGTTCCTTCCATGTGGGCATAGCCCTTTCTCAGCTGGCCTGGACCTATTTCTGCTGAGCGGTTAATTAACTGGTTTGACTCGGCTGCACTCAGTGCGTAATCAAGCTCATAGGTCACATCACAAGAGAGTGGCCCTTTTTGAAACTTCAGATTTGGTCGATCACAAAACTTAATCTTCCGTACAGCCGCTGCGCTACCAAACTTGGTTTGGATTTCTTGAGAGAGTTTCTCTAGCTCAACGGCGGCCGACTCGAAGCGTTGTTTCTCTTTGCGGGTTAGGTAAGGGTTTATTACTGTAAACCAGGCGAGAATACCGGCCACCGCTACTGTGCCGAGACTAACCAACCCGATTCGCAGTAATTTTTTTGTTTTTGGAGATAAAGTAATCATAAACGCTATTGTAGCAATATTGGTGCGTAGGCTAGAAATAAAAAAGGCCCAAGCGGTATAAAGTGTAGTTAGCAACTACCGTATACCGTGGGCCAAAAAGCAGGGGAGGCCTGGTGAGCGCCTACTTCAGTTTGGTCAGACCAAACCTACTTAACCCTGCTGGTTCTTGTGGAGTGATCTAGTTGGGCCGCCCGCTCTCGAAATATTGCTTGAGCATCTCAAGCCCCCGGGCAATAAAGTCCGGATCAAAGTCGGTGAGCGTCAGCAGCAGCGGAAGGTTGACAGACCTTGTTACTGTTGCGAGAACCATGGGCAGCATGTCTTTGAGTTCATCCAGGTCGATGGCCGCCTTGAACAGCTCGTCGCGCAAGCGATTCATCTCATCTTGTACGGGCCTTAGCATGACCGATGCGTACTCTTCGAGGTCCTTCTGACCATCGGCATCGGGGCTGTACAGCAATGCTATACGGCGACGATTCACCTCACCAGACTGCATGTAGAACCTGTTGCGCGCCTCGAGGTACTCGGCCAGTTTTTGCCTGGTCGGCGTATCGAGGTCGTCAAGACCGTTGAGTGCGCTGAAACTGAACATTGTTCACTCCTTGCTAGTAGGAAGGTACATCTCTTAAGAAGGGACAAATAATACCATGATAATCATTAAAAAGCAACAATACCTCTTGGTAACAGGCGCCAAAATTTGACTATATAGTATAAATATTCTTACAAAGAATTTATTATGATTAAAAATATCCAGAAAGTTATCAAAACTGGTTCCAGTGGCGTTGTAACGGTTCCGGTGAAATCCATATCCGTCACATTGTCCCAAAATAAGCTAACGAGAATTCATTTAAAGATGACATCAACCCTATACTAGCAAAGGGGTCGTTAACACTCAGTAAATCTTATGGGCGTTGGCATCGGCATCGGAAAATTCGCGAGCTGAGTTGAGCATACGATACGTGTCGATTTGATCTGTTGGGAAGCCGGTGCAGGCATAACCTTTTAGGTTGGCTGTTGCACCGGCTCTGCCTTGTAAACGTACCGCCAATTCATCGATGGAATAGTGGACGCTGCTCCCATGGCGGATTTCATAAAACGGTGCAGTAGGGAATTGATTACCTTCGCATTGGATAGCGTCATATTGTTCTTTGCCACTGGCCATGCGGACGGCAAAGCCGTACCGTTGCACCTGGTTATAAGCCAAGCTGGCTCGAGCCATAAGGGCGTCAGCTTTAACGTATCCAAAGCCAAGCGTGTTCGAGCGTGGCGAGGCGGTAGTTAGGTCACGATGATCAGCCGTTTGTAGTAAACCGTTTAAAATCTGAACCCAACTAGCGTTTGGCTGCTTAGATCGGGCGTTTGCCAACAGTCCACTGACATACGGTGCGGCAAATGAAGTACCGGCTAAACCTGTATCGTATGCGGTCGTAGCATTCGTGGAGCGCCAGCTTGGAGCCAGCATGCCAGAGCCGGGCGCAATAATGTCTAGGTTACTGCCGTAGCTGCTAAAAGTGGCGACCTTGTCGTTATTGTTGAGCGCTCCAACAGCTACGACCTCCGGGTAGCGGGCCGGATAGCTAATACAGTCACATCCGTCGTTACCTGATGCTGCTACAATGATCACATCACGCTCCATGGCGTATTGGATGGCTTCGCGTAAATATGAATCTTCATCAAGGCTACCGAGGCTCAAATTAATAACATCGACGTTGCGATCGGCGGCGTAGCGAATAGCGCGGGCAATTGAAAGGGAGTCGCCGTAGCCGTCGTCACCTAGGGCTTGAATGGGTAGAATCTGCGACGCCCAGCTAACTCCAGCAATACCTTTGCCGTTATTGCCGGTAGCGGCTGCGATACCGGTGACGGCTGTGCCATGAAAGACGCCACTGCCGCTCGGGTTGATTTCGCCCGCCTGGACACTAGGATCATCATTAGTAAAATCCCAGCCACGTGCATCATCGATGTAACCATTGCCATCATCGTCTAATCCGTTACAAGACTTATCGAGCACTAGTCTTCTGTTTGTGCAGTTCGCGGCTATAGAACTTTCCAGGGTGGTTATGCCTTTTTCGCCGGCACTGTCTAGCCAACGATTAGCAAACTCCTCATGGTCGAGTGCAAAACCAGTGTCGATGATGGCAATCTTAGTGCCGCTGCCGGTACCGTAACTCCAGGCTGCCTCTAGGCCTGTTTTAGGTACCCACCACTGATTGTAGCTGGGGTCATTTGGGGTGATCAGGGATCTATACTCGCGTAGCGGATACTCGCGACCATTAGCTAGGAATGTTTTGTTATTCTGACGTTTTTCGGGATACTGTGGTGTCGGTACGTTGGTAGTAATCGGCGGATCGCTACTGTTCGCAATAACTTGTGATGGTTTGGATTCAGTAGTTACTGACGCGCCACTGTCATTATCGACTCCGCTCGCAGCAGGCGTTGCGGGCGGTTCCGTTTTAGGAGAGTCAGAAGTTCCTGCCAGCAAAATATAAGCGCTGGCAGCGAAACCAACGACAAATAAAGGCGTCACGAACTTTAATTTTTTATGCATTTTTGTTTTTGTTTTAGAGCAGTAGCTACACTATACCACACGTAAGCCGCCTACGAGTTCTTCGGCAAGCCCATCTGGTCGGTGATTACTGAGCTCAAACCACAACTCCCAACTACCGCCATTAAACCTTAGCAGCACCTTAGGATAATCGTCCTACTGTTGACTAGATATTATAATATTGTTATAATGAATTCATTATGATTAAAAGCATTCAGAAAGTTATCAAAATTGGCTCTAGCGGTGGTGTTACCATCCCCGCAAAAGAAATGAAGCGCCAGGGTATATCTTTTGGCGACTCCGTTAAAGTCACTGTTGAGGTCCTTGCCGACGAAAAGCACGATAAACTCATAAAAGAATATGAGCAGTTCGTGAAAGAATATGGCCAAACCTTGAAGAACCTTGCCGACAGATGACAAGGTACGTAACCCTGGAAGAGCTTTTGCGCCTACACTTCCAGGTTATTAATGATTATGGTGGTTCACATGGCGTCAGAGACGAGGGGCGGCTGCAATCAGTCATAGCAGCTCCGGCCCAAGAAGTTTTTGGCAAAGAGCAGTATCCTTCCGTCTTTGAAAAAGCAGCAGTGTATTTCCGTAATATTATTGGCGATCATCCGTTCGTGGACGGCAATAAACGCACAGCGGTTACAGTAATGGCCATCTTTTTAGTAAGGAATGGCTATAGGTTAATCGCTAGACCAAAAGATCTAGAAGATTTTGCGGTTCGGGTTGCGACCGATCATTTGGACGTGGCAGTAATTGCCGAGTGGCTAAAAAGCCACCACAAATAAGCACTTAGCAGGAGTATTGATGACAGCACACACCAAACCACATATAACGATGCTAGGGGGAGGGACAGGGAGCTTTACGCTTTTACAAGAGCTCAAGCACGCTACGCCGAATATATCGGCACTCGTAAATATGAGTGATGATGGCGGTTCATCTGGGCGGTTGCGTGATGAGCTTGGTGTTTTGCCACCCGGAGATATACGGCAGTGTTTGGTTGCGCTTAGCGACGCCCCTGAAATGCGCGACATGTTTAGTTATCGGTTCCAGGAAGGAAGTTTTGCCGGGCATTCGCTCGGCAACGTTATTCTGTCTGGCTTAGAGCTCCAACAGGGTGGTTTTGCAGAAGCCGTAAAAGTGGCTAGCTCCATACTGAATATTAGAGGTGAGGTTATACCGATTACAACCCAAACACACCAACTCGTTATGGAAGACGGTTCCGAAACCGTACGGGGCGAGTATGTTATCGGCCATCGGGCTATAACCTCTGCTGATGCGCGCTTGCGCCTGGAGCCGGAGGCTGTTATTAACCCAGAGGCAGAAGAAGCAATTGCCCGCGCTGATTTGCTAGTCATCGCGCCCGGCAACTTGTACGGCTCATTGCTGCCAATCCTTTGTGTACGCGGCGTGCCAGAAGCCCTGCGGGCCACTAAAGCCCATAAGGTCATGGTCGCAAACCTTATGAACAAGCCCGGGCAAACTGACGGCTGGAACCCCGTAGACTATGTCAAAAAAGTTGAAGAATATATCGGTGAGAGTCAAATCGATACACTGCTCTGGAACTCTGAATTACCAGCCCAGGACTTGTATTTGAGATATGCGGCAGAAGGCGAGCTCCCGGTGGAGCAAGAAGATGGCGCTAAGCGTTACGATGAAGTGCGGGCGAACATTATTCGGACGGATCTTATTGCAAACGAGCCGTTTGTACCGGATCCGCACGACAAAGCTATCCCGCGGACGCTCATTAGGCATGATGCGCGCAAAGTCAGCGAGGCATTAATGCGTATTTATCATGAATTGCGTTAAAATCTGCGGTTTATAAAACTTTTTTATAAACTTCTAGCGTCTGCTCGGCCATGCGGCGCCAGGAGTATTTGGCGGCTTGCTTTGAGCCAAGGGCAATGAGTTTTGAGCGAAGAGACGCGTCATCTAAAACCATTTTGATTTTATTAGCCATATCCTCAGAATCGGTCGGGTCAAAATAGACGGCCGCGTCGCCATACACTTCGGGCAGACAAGTAGCGTTGCTGCTAACAACCGGGCAACCATGCACCATAGCCTCAAGCCCAGGTAATCCAAAACCCTCCGACAGAGAAGGGAATACGTACGTCTCGGCATTCTGATACAACCATTTAAGCTCTGCGTCACTCACGAAACCGGCAAAGACAATATTTGATCCAGCGGGGGACTGATCTGTAGTTTTTTTAAGTTGGTCATAGTAGTGCTCCCGCTTCCCTGCCAATACTAATTTTAGTTCAGATTGTGAAGTATGTAGTATTTCAAAGGATTTTATTAAAGTATCTAAATTCTTATGCGGAAAGGCCGAGCCGACATATAGTATAAATTTTTCTAATTTTTCTATATTTGGCTTTTTTGCCTCGACAGCGAGTGGTGGCTCGCTAGCCTCTAGGGTCACGGTAATTTTATCGGCAACCCCAGGCAGATATCTCGAAACGTCCTGCCTGACAAATTCTGTCGGCACAAAGATATGGTTCGCCTTCTTTAGGCTGGTCTTGAGCAGCCATCGATAGCCGATCATCCGAAGCTGGTGCAGCCATTCCGGCAGCTTACCGGCTCGAACATACTTGAGCATTGTAAGGTCGTGGGTAGTCGTAACCCTCTTGCCGTTGTAGAAGACGGGTTCTTGTGGTGTCATCCAGAAATGCACCAAATCTGGCTTCAGCCTTTTCAGATACCTAGCAAATGTAAGCTGATCTAGGATATTGAACGAAAAAGAGCGGAAGCTGCAACTGACGGCCGTAAAATTCGTAGCTGTAGGTTGCCAGTCATCACGAGGCTTAAGCAGAACTGTGTAACGGTTCTCATTATCAAGCTGCTGCAAATGCTCAATCAAGCGGTCAATATACCGCCCAGAACTGGATTGTCGCCCCCTCGCATCAATAACAATGTGTTTTCCGCTCATCTTTCGTACAATTATATGGTGAATCGTCTAAAACAGCTATCTCTCTATATTTTCTACGGGCTTCTTGCATACATGCCATTGCATATTTTTATCTCCACTGTTATCGGTACAACGCTTGGATCTCTTGAGTTTGCCAAGGTCGCGAAAGATTTCGTGCTAGTCATAGGCTTTGTGTTCGCGCTAGTAGCAAGCATTAAACAGCCCTGGTTCAAACAATTGTTCCGGGATAAGCTGGCATGGCTAGTACTAGGCTATGTTGGGCTAACGATCCTGCTAGCCCTAATAAAACCTACTGAGTTCGATGCAGAGCTCCTGGGTCTGGTATATAACGCGCGATTCCTTCTGATGGCGATATATGCCGGGCTGCTTGTTAACCTATTTAACAGAAAGGCAGTGTTAAAAAAATCAATGCAAATAGTGCTGGTGTCTGGAGTTGCTGTCGCCACATTTGGGGTCATGCAGTACCTATTAATCCCCAATGACGCACTTACGCATGTCGGCTATTCCCGTGAGAACGGTGTGTTGCCTGTTTTTTTCATAGACGACAAGCCAGATTTGGAGCGAGTAATGTCCACGGTTCGCGATCCCAACTCACTCGGTTCATATTTAATAATTTTACTATCGATCACAATCACGCTATTACTACAGAAGCGGAACAAGAAGTATGCTCTATTCTTATTTGTTACACTACTCTGCCTGTGGTTTACCTTCTCAAGGAGTGCGTGGGTAGGGGCGCTTATAGCGGTTGGTGTTTTATTGCTACTTTCGGAAGGAAGGGTTAAAAACTACTTGGTCGCCAGACGACAGATTCTGATACCAGGAGTGGTCGTATGTACGATGCTTTTTGCGGGTAGTTTGTACGCGGCTCGTAATAGTTATTTTATACAGAACGTTATATTCCATGCCGATGAGAGTACCGCACTCGAGGATCCTAATCAACTTCGTGTGCGGTTTTTGCGCGAATCACTGGGGGGAGTTTTAGATGACCCAATTGGTAGCGGCCCGGGTACGGCCGGCCTTGCCTCTATTCGAAACGAGACGCAAGGCACAGAGCTAAATGAGAATTATTATTTACAGATAGCCTCAGAGGTGGGTATCATCGGTGTTGTGCTATTTTTGGGTATTCTAGCTGTGGTAGGCTGGCGGCTTTACGGTCTAAGGGCCGACCCCATCAGCTTGGCGCTACTCGCGAGTTTTATTGGTCTGGCCTTTGCCAACCTTCTAGTTCATATTTGGTCGAATGAAGCCGTTGCCTACACATGGTGGGCACTTGCAGGACTTACGGTTTCAGCCCATATCCGAAATGAGCGCAATAAATTAAGGCGTTAACTAGCTGGTATACTTATAGTCAAAATAAAGGAGTTATGATGTCCGAGGCAGAACCATTAGCAACAAGTTCATTCAATGAATTTCAGGCACAGCACCCAGGGCTAGCGTACGAAGAGGCCGTACGGCTATACGGGACGAGCATAGATCAAGCTCGAGCTACATTAGCAGAAAGCTACGGGATTACCACAGAGGAGCTACATGAAAAAGGTTTTGCGCTCGCAAGGGTTGCGCTAGCCACCGAAAGAGAACAAGCCGCCTAATGAGTAAAACAGCCTTCATTACAGGAGTTGCAGGCCAGGACGGCGGTCACCTGGCAGAGTTATTGCACGGGAAAGGATATAAGGTATACGGTGTTGTGCGTGGCCAGATGGAGTCCAGCCACCCTAGGTATCAAAAGATTAAAGAAGAAATGCCATATGTTGAGCTTGTAATGGCTGATTTGCTTGATCTTGCCGCACTGACACGAGCAATGCAGCAGATCCAACCGGATGAAGTCTATAATCTGGCCGCTATCAGCCATGTGGGCTATTCATTCCGTGACCCAATACTCACAGCTGATGTTACCGGCAAGGGTGTGCTCAATGTGTTGGAGGCCATTCGCCTAGCAGGTTTAGAAAAGACTACTCGTTTTTACCAAGCCTCTACAAGCGAAATGTTCGGTGGACTTGATTACAACCGTCCAGGCAAAGGATATGACGAAGAATCCCACTTCCATCCACGTAGCCCGTATGGCGTTGCAAAACTATACGGCCACTGGATAACCAAAAACTACCGTGAAAGCTATGATATGCATGCAAGCTGTGGACTTTTGTTTAATCACGAAGGGGAACGCCGAGGCCCAGAATTTGTTACACGCAAAGTCAGCAAAGCTGTGGCGCGTATCAAGCTAGGCAAGCAAGACCACATAGAACTCGGTAATATGGACGCAAAACGTGATTGGGGTTACGCAGGGGATTACGTAGAAGGCATGTGGCGCATGTTGCAGCAGGACGAACCGGGTGATTACGTTCTAGCAACGGGCGAGACGCATACTATCAGGGAATTCTGCGAGCTTTCATTTAAGGAGATTGGGGTTGATCTTAAGTGGGAGGGCGCGGGGGTAGATGAAGTTGGGATTGATAAAACGACTGGTAAAACAATTATTAAGATTAATCCAGAGTTTTTCCGCCCATCTGAAGTGGACATCTTGCTTGGGGACCCATCCAAAGCAGAAAAAGTACTTGGCTGGAAGCGGAGCGTTGACTTTCCTGGCCTTGTTAAGCTCATGGTCGCGCACGATCTCAAACTCGAAGCTTAGACTACTGAAGATATTTAATCTTGTACATCGCCCAGCCAGCCAGAAGGGTATAGTTTCGTATTTCGTTGGTTGATATAAGGTGATCTACTTCTTCTGGTGTAAACCAGTAGTCTTCGAACAGTTCTTCCGGATCTTTATCTGCAATAGCCTCTTGTAGGTTCGTAACTACAAACACATGCATCTTTTGACTGGTTCTTCGGTTATGCAGATAAAACCATCCTAGACTTTCTAAATCCCCGTTCAGGCCGGTTTCTTCGGCCAGTTCACGCCTCGCTCCATCAATAGGTGACTCATCTTTGTTCATTAGCCCGCCTGGCAGTTGAAACAGCACCTCATCCGGAGGATAGCTGTATTCTTTCTGGATGAGTACTTTGCCCTCTTTATTTATAGCAATCGACATAGCGGCGTCAGCTGCAGCACCAAAGTGTAAATACTGAGTTTTTTGGCCATTGGGTAGTTCAACCTCATCTTCATATACTGATAAACGAGGATGCTCGAAGAGCTTTTTTGTACTAAGTTTTTTCCACTTCATGCTTTCTCCAGTCTACGAAATCTTGAATTGTCTGCTCAGTCAATATTGTTGGTTCCCAGCCTACGTCGGATGTAATTCGATTTCGCGAACCGTAAATATCCATAACATCATTAGTTCGTAATCGTGAGGGGTCTACTTTAGTCTCCAACCCCTCGGCTCCGTATGAATTAATTAGCAGTCGTAGAATTTCTTTGCCTGGGATGCTGCTACCAGAGCAAATATTGTACACCGCGTGGCCAAGCCTACTTTCATCACACAGCGCAAGCTCCACATAAGCTCGTGCAACATCACGTACGTCCGTAAAATCACGTCGTGTTTCAAGGTTACCCACCATTAACGGTTGTTGCGTTCTAAGAGAAGCTTCAATTTGTTCTGCTAGGTCCGGTAATAAAAAGCCAGGAAGTTGCCCTGG
>JBBSLJ010000028.1:0-10104 GCA_038255465.1 Saccharimonadales bacterium (SeqCode) | reverse complement strand
TAGTTATCCCGATGGAAGTACAATAAATCTGTATATAAGTTTAGCACCAGTCAGGTTAGGTTATGGCCAGGAAGGCACTAAAGGGTACGTGTTACTACTACGCGATATAACTCGGGAAAAATCCCTAGAAGAAGAACGAGACGAATTCATTAGCGTCGTTAGCCATGAACTACGTACACCTATTGCCATTTCTGAAGGTAACATCAGCAACGCAGAGTATATGTTTGAAAAGTCCGGCATTAACAATTCCGCCATCAAGGACGCACTCAAACAGGCGCACGATCAAATAAACTTTTTATCAGGCATGATAAATGATCTCGCGACCTTATCCAGAGCCGAACGGGGCACCTTACAGGTCGATATTGAATCGATAAATGTCCACGATCTTATTCAGGACTTAAAATGCCTTTACGATCCCGACGCGGCTAAGAAGGACTTAAAAATTAAAATCGAACTGGACCCCGAACTAGAAACGCTCCAAACAAGCCGACTGTATGCAAGGGAAATTCTACAAAATTTTATAACTAACGCCATTAAATATACAGAAAAAGGACACATTAGCATTGGAGCAAAAGCTGCTCAAAACGGAGTGAGATTCTCTGTCAGTGATACGGGAATTGGAATCAGCAAAGCCGATCAGGAAAAAGTGTACGACAAATTCTTTAGAAGCGAGGACTATCGCACCAGACAAAACAGCGGTACGGGTATCGGGCTATACGTTACGATGAAGTTGGCTCGCTTAATTCATGCAGAAATTACGCTTGAAAGTGAGTTGAACAAGGGTTCGACATTTACGATTTTTATACCAAACCTTCAGTGATTATTTGCTTGATTCTATTTGGTCACTAAAGTGTGATTTAGGAATAACGTGCATGACGGGAATACAAACATTCCGGTCTTTCCAATCGACAGAACCAAATTCATATTTGAGCATCGAACCATACCCTACGACGATTTCCGTAAGCACTGAAAGCGGCAAGCTAATAAAACCAAGCGGCGCGTTACCTGGGTCACTATACTGAAGTACCAGTATATGTATAATCGTTAATATTGTGCAGTTTGCGGCAGCGATAAGTGCAAGCGGCAAATTGAAAGCCAGTATGGCAAGTAGCAGCCAGATAAATGGCATAATCAATGCACCGAATGTAAACACTGTTAACAGAAAAGCAATTTCTGGCCTTCTCCTAATCTGCGGATAATTAGTTCTGATTGCGGTAGACCACTGGTCGCTAAAAGGTTTGGTCGTTCGAATGTCCAACTCTTCATCGGCGCGTATAAAGCTATAGGCGTCACTTTTAATGAAGTGCCTTGCAAAATGTCCTTCCGGAATAATCGCATGGCTGACAGCTTTAAATCCACCCGCTTTCTTAAGTTTATTGCTATTGACGAGCCAGCATGTGCTCAGCACTGCAGGTCTTCTAAATAATTTTCTTGGTGGAATAAGCTCCCACCAGTACCTCATTGGCCGTACAAACGCTTCGCTAGCCGTCGAATAAAAACGTAGTGGTAAAACGCTTATCATGGACTTATTGCGATTTAATGAGGTAGTTACTAGTGCTCGTATTGCTTGCGGACCCATGCGTACATCGACGCCGCAAAACAGCAGCAGTTCGCCGTTTGCTTCACGTGTCAGCTTGTCATAAGCCTGATTCTTAGCAAGCCACCGCTCTTGCGGTTCATCCCCTTTAATAAACCTAACTCCGTCCTGTGCAAAATCTTTTATGACGGTTGCAGTTTTGTCATGCGAGCAGTCGTCAAGTACCAATATCTCAAGTTTAGGGTAATCATTGGCAATGATAGATTTTAAACTTTCTTCCAAAGCCGTGGTTTCATTGCGGGCAGGAATACAAACGCTGACAGTTGGTAGCTCTTTGTCGCTGTATTGAGTTTTGTTGGTAATATGCCTGGTTTTGTATAGATGAAAGATAAGCAAGCCCAGCATATAGATAGAAACCAGCAGTGAACCGATAGGCAGCAGTGGCCATAGCCACCGAACCTGCAGCAATGTTAATGCCAGTGCGGTGGCCTGCAAGCCCGTTAGCCACAAGCTGGTCCTAAGTGTCATACGCCGTAGATACGCGGGATGCATTCTGCCTTTAACAATGCGGGCAAGGTTTAGAATTCTAAATAACAGAAGAGGCAAAACTGCCACAAGTGCTGCTGGTACAAAGATCAAAAAAAGCGCGGTGGTTATAACTACGTAGATTATGAGCATGCTGGCAAGTAATTTACGGGTTCCCGATGAAAAACGTGGAAGTACAACCAGCACTTCAAACAAAAAGCTCAAGAACCATAGCATGACTTAATAATACTCTATTTGCAGAACTGATTAACTATGCTATATTGACACCTGACGAATCTACATCTTATGTAGGTTTTTTAATTTTAGGGAGTACAGGATGGCTGAAGCTAAAAAAAAGCGAGTGCTTAAGAAAACAGAAACAGTTCGAGAAAAAGCTTCTAAAAAAGAATTACCCAAAAAACCACAACGCCTGTCAAAAGCTACAGCCGTGGTTAAAAAACCGCTGAGAACCGCAAGGCGGATTGGAGCAAAAGAATATCATCCGATAAAACTGCCCGACAACAAAATCGGCCGAGTGCTAACTCAAAAACGCAAGGTTACACCTAATTTTTTCCGTGATGCCTGGGGCGAACTTCGACAGGTTTCATGGCCTAACCGCAAAGAAACGATCAAAATGACGCTGGCAGTCTTTATGTTCGCAATCATCTTTAGCATTTTGGTCGGATTACTGGATTTTGGATTAGAAAAGATTTTCCGCGAATTATTGGTAGATTAGAAGGAGACATGAACATATGAGTAAACGATACGATACAAGTAAACAATGGTATGCAATTCATACCTATAGCGGCTACGAAGAAAAAGTAGCTGAATCAATCCGCCAACGCGCGGACAGCTTGGACATGAAAGACAAGATTTTTCAGGTGCTGGTTCCAAAAGAAAAAATGATAGAAGTAAAAAATGGAAAGCGCAAAGTAGTTGAAAAACGAATTTTTCAGGGTTACGTCATGGTACAGATGAAAATGAGTGAAGACGCATGGTATATTGTTCGAAATACGCCGTCTGTTACCGGCTTTGTAGGATCAGGATCTGAACCGACACCGATTTCTGCGGACGAAATGGAAAAAATCATGAAACGTATGGGCCGCGCAGAGCCTAAGCACAAGATTGACTTTAAGATTGGCGAGGTAGTTAATATTACCGACGGTCCATTCAAAGGTTTTGACGGTTCAATTAGTGACGTTGACGCGACCAAGGGCAAACTCAAAGTGCTTGTTAATATGTTTGGCCGTGAAACACCCGTAGAGCTAGACAGCCTACAGGTTAAACGAGTTTAGAGGAAGCGAAACGTGAAACCGATACAACGATTGCGTGAAGGGATAAGTGATACCGTATACACACTTTGTACCTCACCAAATGCATTTAAAGCAGAGATCGGCGGCGGAATTTTAGCGTGTGCTGGTGTAAGAATAATTGGGGAAGATCATCCGCTGGCAGGTCTAGCACTTGCAACGGTCGGCTTGGGGCTCGGAGCTTCAGCGATGGTTAATAATGATTTCTACAATCTACAACAGGCCAACGAACCCGCTCCTTCAGCAACCGATAACAGCCTCTCTCAAGGAATAGCACAATCATAAATTAGGAGTAAGTATGGGAGAATTTTCCAGATTAGACGGTGACGCTTCAACGCGATATCTTGATGAACAAATCGAGCAGACACAGGCGATGTTACGGATTGGATGCCACCACAACACCCAGGCTTAATTGAGTGGATGCGGGCTGATCCACAAACTGCTAGCGAAGCCGTGTGTCAAGCGTGGGTTATCTCTGGCGCCAGTGAGGAACTTGGCGCTGCGGCTGCAGCCATTGGAAGAATGATGGCTACTATTGACGCTGGACAACAGGGGTAATTTGTAGTACAATCTACAAGTTACGCACTACCGACCTTTGGTCGCGGTATGTAGTAGGTGGTAAATGGTATATTGCTTCTTTTAATACCAAATACGAACTACCAAATACGAACTACTAATTTACGGAGTAAATATTATGGCAATAAAGCCAGTTAAAGCAAATCTTAAGATGAAAATTAAAGGCGGCCAAGCAAGCCCTGCGCCTCCAGTTGGTAGCACTCTCGGTCAACATGGTGTTAACATGATGGATTTCATCGCACCATTTAATGACGCAACTAAAGACCTAATGGGACAAGACCTAACTGTTCATATTACTGTTTATCAAGACCGAACCATGGACTGGCGCTATGTCACCACCCCAACAGATGATCGCATTCGTAAAGCTTTGGGCATTCAAAAAGGATCAGGCAAGCCAAACAGCGATAAGGTTTCTAAAAAACTTTCAGACGCTCAACTTACTGAAATCGCCACTGAAAAAGCCCGCGATATGAACACAGATGATATTGCAGCCGTTAAGAAGATGGTTGCAGGTACCGCTCGCTCAATGGGCGTAGAAATCCAAGCTTAATAATTAATGTTTGTGGGAGGCCTAGATAGGCCGCCTGAACCACAAAGGAGACAACCATGGCCAAGAAAGCCGACTTACTAGTAGAAGCCAAGAAACTAAAGCTAGACGTATCAGAAAAGAACACTATTGCAGAGATAGAAGCTGCCCTAAAAGCTGCTGACGCGCCTGTAGAAGACGCCCGTAAAAAAGAAGGCGTAACTAAGGCCGGCAAACGAAGCGAAAAAGGCCTAAAAGAGGCTGAAGAAAAAGTTATTAAAACTGAAGCACAAAAACACCGTGAAGCTGAAGAGACTGAACAGGAAAAGCCAAAGCAGGTTCAAAAGGTTCGCACGCAATTAGAACGTCGAGGCAAAGGCTTCCGTAAATCTGCAGAGCTCGTTGAAAAGGGCAAAGCCTACAGCCTAGCCGAAGCACTTGATCTAGCAACAAAAACTAGTCACGTTAAGTTTGATGCAACCGTTGAACTTCACATTCGCCTGGGTGTTGACCCACGGCAGGCAGATCAAAACCTGCGTGATATCGTCGTACTTCCGGCAGGCACAGGCAAGGCTGTCCGTGTGGCAGTATTTGCTGACGCTGACGGCGTAGCTACAGCTAAAAAAGCTGGTGCTGATATTGCCGGCGAAGAAGAATTTTTGCAACAGCTAGACAAAGGCAAGTTTGATTTTGATGTGTTGATTGCAACACCGGCTACCATGGCTAAACTCGGCAAATATGCCCGTGTTCTGGGTCCAAAAGGTCTCATGCCTAACCCCAAAAGCGGAACGGTAGCGACAGATATAGCTAAAGCCGTATCAGCCGCAAAAGCTGGCCGCGTTGAATATCGTGTTGATAGCACCGGAATTATTCACGTAGGCATCGGTAAAGTAAGTTTTGGCAAAGACAAGCTTATGGAAAACGCGCGTGCGATACTTTCCAGCATTAAATCCAATAAACCGTCAAACATCAAAGGTGCGTTTGTAAAATCCTTGTTTGCATCGACTAGCATGGGTCCTGGCATCGCTATAGAAACTTCTGAACTTTAGAACGTACCCGTTGACCCAAAACCACCGCTAGCACGCCCGGTAGTACCGAGCTTGTCATGGCTGTCAACTTGACTAAGGTCTGGTATAAGTGCCAAAGAGAATACAACTTGCGCGATACGCATCCCACTCGATATAACAAAATCAATAGGTGAATTGTTCTCAAGTAGCGCGCCTGCTTCACCGCGATAATCCGGGTCAACAGTGCCCGGACTATTCGCAATAGTTATTCCTCGGCTTGCATGCCCGCTACGGGGTGCTACCCAGTAGTACATTGGATATGCCATGGCCGTAGCAAAACCCAAACCAACCATTAGCCTTTCACCTGGAGGTAGCACTACTCCGTAATATGCGTCCCGGCCTTCAGTATCCGCTACTATACGATCCAGCAGTGAGGGGTCAAGCGCATCGCGCCAATTATTTGAGCGCTTAAAATCAGCCATGGTTCGTCTTAGGGGATTACCTTGGGTTGGCTTACTGATAGGATCGACGATCGCCCGAGCTCTTGCATCAAATCCAATTGCACCTTCGGTTTGACGGGTTGGAATCATGCCATCATCAAACTGAAAAACAGGAACCACATCAAGTACAGCATTTCCCGTAATATCCGCCAGACGTCTTTCAACAAGTTCTAGGCGCTGCTCAAGGGATAAAGCAGGAGATTCTGTGTTACGTTCCGACATGCCGGCAGTATAGCAACTCAGAGCATGGTAGAATAACGCTAATGTTAGTTATTGGAATGACTGGCCCTATAAGCCACGGAAAAACTACGTTCGCCTCTGCTTTGACAGAGCTTGAACCGTTAACGATTCATATTGAATCGAGTTTAGTTATCGCACAAGTGGCGAATGCTATGCATGTGGTTTTAAACAAAGTTCCTGATCCGTATGATATTAATTCGCTTAATGACTGGCTAAAATATTTACCGCAAATTCTTGAAACGACCGTGCACGTAAAAGTATCATTTGACAAACTCATACTTGATCAACAACAGATAGAACAACACCCGATAGAGTATCAGAAACTGATCATGCACGTTGAAAACCTACGGCGAGACCCAAAATTAGCCCGTCAAGCGATTACGATAGAAAACAAAGAAAACTATCGCCCATTTTTGCAGTGGCTCGGAGGCTATTTAGTCCAAAAAGTGGATGCCGGTATATGGTATAACCAGATCGTTCGACTTGTAAAAGACGCCGCATCTACTGGCTGTAAACTTTGCATTGTTGGCGGGCTGAGATTTCCTGCTGACGCGGCAATCCTGCGCAATGCCGGCGGATTGGTTATTAAAGTGTATCGGCCAGGACATCTGCAAAACGACATGCTTGACCCGACAGAACGCGAGCGCGACAACATCCCTGTTGATTCAACCGTTATTAGTAATGGCACGCTAGAAGACGTAAAACGATGTGCAACTATCTTTTTAAACGATTTAAAGTCAGGCCAATTAAAATTGATCTACCAGACAGCGGCGTCCTAAATTACATTGTAATATTGTGCTATTGCTTGCAACAGCTATTTGACGAGCCGTACAATATGTACAAGCCACTGGAGGGGTAATGAGCGTTTACAGTAATATTCAGATTAATGAAGCACTAAAAGAGGGGCATATTGTTTGTGTCCCCTTTAATCCCAAACATGTTGCCCATGCCAGTCTAGATGTAACATTGGGCCATTACTTTTATAGAACAGGTCAAGCCAAGCGGGGGTTCGTGTATAACCCATTTGATGAAGCAGATGTGCGACGTTATTTCGGTGAAGTTCAGCAAGCGATTCCTCATAAAGACTGGTGTGCAGCTAATGGCGTTAAACTGCTTGATAATATTCCAGCAGAACACCCTGTCATACCGCTTAGGCCAGGCGAACGCATACTAGCGCATACGTACGAATTTTTTGGAATCAAACCGCCAGGCGCATATCAAGTCAAAGCCCGTTCATCCTGGGGCAGAAACGGCGTATCCGTTTGTTTTGACGCAGGTTGGGTAGATCCAGGCTATATAAATAGGTTGACGTTAGAAATATATAACCTCAACGAGCACGAAACCATGTTGCTGCCAGTAGGCGAACGGATTGCACAGGCTGTCTTTTTAGAAACCGGAGAAGTAGAAGGCAGCTACGGCGTGACTCGAGACGGTGGCTTCAGCGGTAAGTATCAGCAGGGTACAGATCTAGATGAAATTATCAGCAGCTGGCGTCCAGAGATGATGCTGCCACGGGCCTTCAAAGATCAACGAATGTTGCCAGGAGAGATAAAAGGTTTAAAAGCACGATGAGTACAAAACGAAATGGGTTATTTTTAGTTATCGAAGGTACAGATGGTTCGGGCAAGGGAACGCAGTATAAGAAACTGATTTCCAAGCTTGAAGCAGAGGGTTATGACGTTGCAACATTTGATTTTCCCCAGTATGAGCAACCATCAAGTTATTTTGTACGTGAATATCTAAACGGAAAATTCGGATCAGCCGACGATGTAGGCCCGTATACTGGATCACTCTTTTTTGCGCTCGACCGTTTTCAAGCAGCCCAAGAGATTCAAACAGCACTCGACGAAGGTAAAGTCGTATTAGCCAACCGGTTCACGGGTAGCAACATGGCCCATCAGGGAACTAAGTTTAACAACAGCGAAGAACGACGTGGTTATTTTATCTGGCTCGATAATTTAGAATTTCAAATGCTTCGAATCCCAAGACCAGACAAAAGTTTTGTTTTACGTGTGCCAGCTGAAATTGCCCAAGAATTAGTCGACAAAAAAGAAGCCCGCAGTTATACGGACAAGAAACGCGATATTCATGAGGCTGATTTGAGCCATCTGAGGCGCTCGGTCGAAGTATATGATGACTTATGCCAGTTATTTCCAAAAGACTTTACACGGGTCGATTGTCTCCGTTCAGGCAAGCTTATGGATATCGATACCGTCCATGATCATCTGTGGAAAACGGTCGAGCCACTTTTGCCAGCAAAACCAAAGAAAACAAAAAATCTGGAATCAGCAACACAACCAGCACAGGCTCTGCCAACTAATCCGTTTTTAACAAGTACGGAACGCGGCTGGGAAATTACAGAGCAAGGTCGCCAATATCTGGACGAAGCGGGTACTAATTCTGATGGAAATGTCTATGCTTTTACAGATAAACTGGGTGCGTCAACAATTGCCGCAGCTATGGCAAGACTGAGCCGTCGTGGCGATGACATGCGTATCACGGTACTGGATGAGTTTGCGCCGCACGAAGGCAAAGACGAAGCACTGCTTCGGCGTGTTATTACCGCATATGGTGACGATTCGGTTCAGCAACTTATCGGCCAGTACATTGTAGTAGAAGGCGCCAGTAATTTATTAACCAAACAGCTTGAATGGGGCCGGCTTGCCGCCTATCTGGAGCAGTCCACAAGATACATTTACTTTGATCAAAAAGATATAGACAATAAGTATAAGTACTACACGCCCGAACATTTTAATGATGCTACAAAGCAGCTATATAACCAGTCCATGGATCGCATATTTAGCGCCTATTCAACGATGGTTCATCAACTTACAGAATACTTAAGCCGCAACACAAAAGTGCCAAAAAACGAGCAGGACGGAGCCTGGCGATCAGCAATTCGCGCACAAGCGTGTGATGCTATACGACCGGTTTTGCCCGTGGCCACTAAGTCGACGGTTGGTATTTTTGCCAGTGGCCAGGCACTAGAATCATTGATAATGCGCTTGCGTGCCAGCGACAGCAAAGAAGCACAGATAACAGGGGAGCAGATTTTAATTGAAGCACGTAAAGTCATTCCAACCTTCTTGGAACGGGCAGACAAGCCTGACCGCGGTGGGGCTGCAACGGCCTATTTGGCTACTACGCGACATGGCGTTTCCGAACTTGCTAGCAAATACCTGCCCGATACATACGGTGAGTCGACAGACGCTGTCCGTCTGCGCAATCATTGGCCAAAAAATGAATTGGCGCTGGTTCCACATATGCTTTACGAACATAGCAACCTATCACTTGATGAACTTAGTAACGAAGTTGATAAGTGGCCGATCGAGCACAAGCACGAAGTGTTTAGCGCATATATGGGTGAACGCTTAAATCGTCGCCATCGTCCTGGTCGGGCGTTAGAACAGGCGCACTACACCTGGGATTTGGTGTGTGATTATGGTATCTTCCGTGACTTGCAACGGCACCGCATGGTTGATGATCTGGAGTGGCAGACGTTGACGCCACGCTATGGCTATGACACACCTGCACTGGTTGAAGAAGCTGGTTTATCCGAACTGTATGAGGGATGTTTTGATCTGTCCACCGAGCTGTATTCAACCCTGCAAGCTGCTGGATACGCATATGAAGCTCAGTACGCCACACTACTTGGCCATAAAATGCGCTGGACGGTTACCTATAACGCACGCGAAGCTTTTCACCTGCACGAACTTAGAACAAGTCCTCAAGGCCACCCGGGCTACCGCAAATTGGTGCAACAAATGCACGAAGCACTGGCCGAAGTTCATCCACAAATTGCCGAAGCAATGCGTTTTGTTAACCAAGGCGAGGATCAGGAACTGACTAGACTTGCAGCCGAACGCTACACCCAGTTTAAATT
>JBBSLJ010000027.1:0-10822 GCA_038255465.1 Saccharimonadales bacterium (SeqCode) | reverse complement strand
GGCGGCTCCATAATCTACTGTGCGGGGTTAGTGAAGCGGTCAAACACAGCAGACTGTAAATCTGCCCTCTCCGAGTTCGTAGGTTCGAATCCTACACCCCGCACCAATTGCAGCAGACATTAGTCAGATTTATAACATTACTTACAAAAAGATTTGTTTCGGGTAGCATTAAGCTTATACTAAAAACTAAGTGATAGAAAAAGCTCCTGAACCAGGTAATGCTGAAATTTTAGACAAGCCGCAAGAAGCGTGTGGATTCGTTGCAATAGTTAGTAATGATGTAAATGCGGGCGAACTAGGATGCGTAGCTATCTCTGTATTAGACAATAGAGGCAAAGAGGCGACTGGTGTAGGTGTAATCGCAGACGGTGGATCAACTTTTGTGGCTAAGGGCTTTGGAACTGGCAAACAGGTTTTTCCTGACGGCGGACACCAAGTCTTTGCCGCTCGACAAGCGAATAAATCCATGGCCCATGCTCGTTATGGAACGCAAGGTACTAGCACACTTGAAGGGGCGCAACCATTTGATGTAAAAGTATCAGATAAAAATAAATCCTGCGAGCTGATGCTAGTCCATAACGGAAATCTGACAAACGTCGAAGAATTAGCAGCTAACCACGGCTTTTTAGATTCTGAATATACCACTGACAGCCAGCTAATGAGTCTTGTATTTGCTCGTGGCATTGAACAGTGGTTTATTGATTATCCTGATACCGAGCCTGATCTGGTTGAAATTACACATAGTACATTGCCGCAGTTTGAAGGATCGTTTTCCGGTGCCATAATGACAGCAGATGTAACGATTGCATTCACTGATCATCATCTTTTAAAGCCGGCAGTAATCGGCAGATTATCTGGGGGCGGAACAATAGTTGCTTCTGAGGTAACCGCAACTGATAAGATTGGCGCCGAACTTGTTCGCGAAATGACACCTGGCGAGCTGGTCATTATTGAGAATGATGGCTCATGGCGGGCTGAACAATGGGCTGAGCCCGACCCTAAGGGCTGTATACTTGAGCTCTTTTATTTCATGAAACTTGCGGGTGAACTTGGAACAAAAGCAACCTTTCATGGGCTAGACATAGAAGAAGCTCGCATAAATTCCGGCAGGGCTCTTGCTGAAGCTATGCCCGTAAATGCGGATATAGTTTTTGGGGTTCCAAATTCTGGCGTGCCTCATGGCAGAGGATATGCCGCCAATAGTGGAATTCCATATGCCGAAAAAGCCCTGACAGCTAACAGCGACAACAGGTCTTTTATTGATTCAACTACTGCTAAAAGAAAACAAACCGTACGCGAGAAACTTAATCCCAATCCTGCCGTGCTAAACGATCAGATAGGTATTGCCGTCGAAGACTCACTGATTCGCGGTACAACTATGCAAGAAACAGTCGGCATTTTACGTGAGAGTGGATTGAGTGAAGTACATGTACGCGTCGCGCTGGCAATGTATAAATTCACATGTGAACTTGGGGTAGATACTGGAACACCCGACCAGTTGATAGCTGCAAATATGAGCTTAGAAAGTATTAGGCAGCATATTGATGCTGACACATTGGCATTTTTATCTGTTAAAGATATTAGAAAAATGGTTCTTGGTGAAAAAGCCGGCGAGTTCTGTATGGGCTGTCTTGAAGGAATATATCCCGATAAACAGGCAACACCTGTTAATCTTTCAAAAAAAGAAAAGGTAGTTTTAGCAGCCTCATAACACCGGGGTAACCGCGTAGTGCAGTGTTGTTTTGAAAGGGTAATACTGCTATTATGACGCAGTTAAACTGCCATCTTAGCTCAGGGGTAGAGCACTTCCATGGTAAGGAAGGGGTCTCGGGTTCAAATCCCGAAGATGGCTCCAGCTTGTAATTGTACTTCGGCTTCCGATAGAACAGCGGAAGCTGTTTTATTTCCAGCCTTCGACAATCCCTGCGCTTCACCCCAAGCGAAATCCTCTTCGCTTGGGGACCCCATACTGTTGCAGTAAATAAGTTTATCTGTTAAACTCTGTTAGTTATGGCAAAAAAAGGCGACAAGCGAAAAACAATTGGACTGGTTTCCGAAGAAAGCGGCGGCCGTCATTATTACACACGCAAAAATACGATGAACACTCCTGATAAGCTTTCACTCCGTAAGTATGACCCCGTTCTTCGCAAGCATGTTACTTACGTCGAAACCAAGAAATCACTTGGCCGCAACGAAGTTAAGCCTAAAAAATAATCCTCTTTTGTATTTTTAAACCACTTGGCTTATATCAAGCATTGTATTAATAAGTTCAGCATGGCTCCATACTAGCGGAGTTACAGATAGACCATAACCGGTTTCAGGGTTTACCTGCTCTGGTAATGCACCGCTTGGCAGCGCATGAGACAATGACCAATCAATCTGTTGTTGCGCCTTATCAACATCTTTAATCCGAATATAGTACTGCGCCATCCACAGCGTTGTAATAATCCACGGATTGCCTTGATACTGTGGGTGTGCCAAAAAATAACCATCACCTTCAAAGCGAGGGGCACCACCACTGGGCGTGGAGTTCATAAGCACCTTTTCAATAAGATTGGCCGTCTTGTGTAATTTATCCGGGCTGGAATAAAAATCGTACATCATAACACCGTAAAAGCTAGAAACATCAAGCGTGTTTTCGAATTGCAGCGATCCATCAGTTTGAAGCAAATAACCTTTTCTATATGCTTCACGTTCGGGATCATAAAATATATCCGAATGAGCTTTTAATTTTTGAGCTATTTCTTTCCATTTACTGGCGTCATCGGGATAATCAAATCGTTCGGCAAAGTCCGTAGCAGTTAATAGCGCCTGGTAGGTCACAGCGGCCGTGTACGTGTTTGTAAAGAATTTCATTTCCCACAGGTCATAACTGGCGTGCGGCAGGCTGGTTTGTTCGTCAATGAACCCGGCCATGAAGTTTGCAGCAGGTTGAATGAGCGTGCCGTATAGGTTACGGACGAAATCTTCATCGTGGGTATATTCATAATATTCTCCAAGCATATAAATAACGCTTGCAGTTTCATCTTCCTGAATTGCTAGTTCCTGACGCTTACCGTGCAATAACGGGTGCCATGTGCTTCCAATGGCTTTATCGGGCTGATACTTATGCATCAGGTAACCCTTAGGTGTCAAAATATCTCTACAAAATTCAAAGAACTTCTTTGGTTCTTCCCGGTAGCCAAGTCTAATCAATGGCCAAATGGCATATGCACCGTCTCGCGGCCATACATAACTGTAATAATCGCGGCCATAGTTATAAATGGACGAGTCGCACGAAGCGATAATGCCGCCGCGTTTATCGATGTGTGCCTTAATTATCATCAAGGATTTTTTAGTAAGATCAAGATACTTTCTATCAATTGCATGTAGTACGTTAGCGCTAATCCCAAGCCATTCATGCCAGTATTTTCGCGTTTTTTCGAGTCTATAAGTCAAACCATCTTTTTTTAGTCTCAGGTGCACGGCTTCGGCGTCAAACTGAGATTCAGTAGCCACGATCCAGTAATCAACTTGCTCGGAAGCACCAGCCGGCAAATCACATACAAAACGAACAATACTATCTACGCCGCCGTGCTCTACGGCACTTCCGGACAGCTCGCCGTCCTCGGCGTCTCGAAATGTTCCTTCCTTACCTTCAATTCCATAGTTGCCAACTGCATATTGGTCAAATACTTCACCGTCGCTTTTTTGTCCGTAAATAAGTAGGCTGCATCTTCCTTTGTAATCAAGGATGTAATGTTCTTCAGGCACAAAAAGGGCTGTATCTGCCCGGCCTCCGCGGGATATTTGAAATGCTTGATGCATAAATAGGCGTATTGACCGCTGGTTACCAGCTTGATTTGCAACAGTAATCTGACGGCAAAAAACATTAAGTTCGCTGTCTACAAAGTCGTTAAATAGCAATTCGATTTGCAAAGCATCGTTTTGCATACGGATTGTGCTGATTAGTGCGTCAGTTTCAAAGTTAACACTTATGTCCCACGATCCGTCATCAATCCACGAAAACTGATCGTCAGCCCAAATACCAATTTTATGATGAACGCTTCTGGCGGTTGTTAGATTATCTAACCCGACGTAAGGGTAGTAAAAATCATGTACAAGTCCTTGTTCGTTAAGCCCGACAGTTAACGCACCATTGCCAAGCATTACCGGGCGACCCATTAGACTTCAAATCCTTTTTCAAGTAAGCGGAGTTTTAAATTATGGTACACGTTCATAAAATTTGAAAATGCCTCGTAAGGCGTGTCATAAGGACTGAAATATGCATGTATATCACCGTCATTAAACCATTTAGTACACATGTAATAGAAATGGTCCGAAGTTTGTAATTTTCGCCAGTCATCAATCAGGCTAAGGTCCCCAGACTTAATAATACTCGTCTGTAACGTATACAAGGCACGTATCGCATCGTTTTGCATGGGGTTACCAGTCCAGGCAGACAGGTCTCGCTCGGTGTCTGCCCAGGTCGTGGTCTGAGGCGTATCAATTTGATCTACAGGGTCATAACTGTCGGCAGCTTGGCTGACCGTCATAAACGTATTTCCCTCCGTTTTTAACCATGAGCCAGGGAGCTGCTCTAAGAATTCAAAGATGCCAGATTCACTCCATTGGTGCTCTCCAAAAGTTTCATAGTCCATAAAAAGATTAAAATTTGTTGCATCAGTAGTTGAGCTCAACCAATGCGTAAACTTATCTGCTGTAAGCGGCCACTCCTTCCAGCCCCTATCACCGAACCTAAAGGCAATGTCGTCTGACAATTTATAATTTTTTAACAGCAATTTGATTTGATTCGTATAAGTAGGGCGATAGACGAAATTAGGGCTGCGCCAGCCAAGCACTGCGTCCCAGCCTTCAGCTAAAATTGCTTTATAGCCGGCACGATCTGCCCAGTAGGCTAGATCATTGTTGTACGCAAGCTCAGTGTTTCTGAACACCTTTGGTGTTTGGCTAAAGAGCTGCTCAATTTTTTCGCGGTGCATTTTAACCTGCATTTCAAATTCGGCTAACGAATAGAAGAAGGCCAGGCTATGGTGATACGTCTCTCCAACAATTTCTACCTGCCCGGTTGCTACTAGTTCCTGAAATGATTTAAGCGTTGCAGGAGAATATCGTTCAAATTGTTCAAGTACGGTGCCGGTTATTGACAGGCTAATTTTAAAATCAGGGTATCGTCGTAATAGTTCTAATAACTTTTTGTTTGTAGGCAAGTACGATTTTTCTGCTACTTTATGGATGATTCGTTCATTATTGGTTTTAGCATCATAGTGATCATCAAAGTAATTTGAATCGCTACCGCTATCAAAAATAGTGAAATGCCGTATACGGTGCGGTTGATGAACATGCAGGTATAGCACTATAGCTTTTGAATTCATAATGCAGCCGCTTCCGTGTGTGCATGATAAATTTTGAGCAACCTGTCGGCAGCATTGTCCCAGCTGAGACGTTCGTATTCTTGCTGTGCATGTTTTAGCAGCTCATGACGCAGTGAAGGATGCTCGAGAGCGGTTGATATCAGATTGGCCATTTCAGTTATGTCCCAGTAGTCAACCTTAAGGCAGTTCTTTATTACTTCTGATACGCCCGATTGCTTGGATATCAAGGCCGGTGTGCCATATCCAATTGCTTCGAGCGGTGTCAGGCCAAAAGGCTCTGAAACGGAGGGCATTACGAATAAGTCAGCAATAGCGTATGCGTCGCGGTATGTTTTACCTCGCTGAAAGTCCGTAAACAAAACATTCGTACTAATTCCAAGTTCAGCAGCTAAGCCCATAAGTTCATACTTTTGCTCGCCTGAACCAACTATAAGTAATAATGTCTTAGGGTCTCTCGCTACTACTGCCTGAAAAGCTCTCAGCAAGTTTGGTAAGCCTTTTTGAATTGTTAAGCGACCAATGCTGGCAGCCACCTTATACCCGGCCTGTTTCATTTTTTTTAGATACAAGTATGCGTTCTCGCCATCAGCCGGAACCAATGAGGAAGCATCAAAACTATTATGAACAACCTCGATTTTATCTTCCGGAATGCCATACTCTCGAATAATCGCTTGTTTGGTATGCATACTTACGGCAATGATACGATCAGCCAAAAGCATTGCTAGTTCTTCTATTTCTCTGACAATTGGATTGCCGCCATGATTGCTGCCGGCTCTGTCCGATTCTATTGAATGTATGTGAATTATCAGCGGCTTGCCAGTTAACTCTTTTGCACGCAGTGCGGCCCGGCACGTCAGCCAGTCATGCGCATGAATTACATCAAATTCTGCCAGTTCGACTATACGTTCAACTGCTTTTTCATAAATGGCACTCTGCCCAAAAATATCAATATCTTCTATTTCTCCGGTTTTTTTGACGTATTTAAAACTGTCGTAAGCAATGCCCGCTCTAAGCACTTGCTCCACATCTTGCGGATGAGCAGCGTTAATATGCATGAAATCAATATCATGCTGCGCCGTGTAGGGCAGTATGAATTCAATGTCGGCCCCTTTTTCAGAGAGCGACTTACAAAGCTGGAAGCATGCCACTCCAAGCCCTCCGCTATTGTGTGGAGGAAGTTCCCACCCCAGCATCAGAACTTTCATTACCCTGATTTTCCTCTGTTTAACCTGTTTAAACCGCTTGTGATAAAGTATAGTGCTTCAACTAATAAAGCACAACTGTTTTATGCATCTGTTTACAGATGACAAAGTCATGTTTTTAGGTTATTATTGCGCTGTCAGCAGATTTGCTACAGGTATGTAAATGCAAATCGTGCTGCCAAAGGGGAGTAGCTCAGTTGGTAGAGCACCGGTCTCCAAAACCGGGTGTCGCAGGTTCAAGTCCTGTCTCCCCTGCCATTCAAGACGAATAGCCTCCAAGGGGGCTTTTTGTATCTGTTGAGGTAAGGTTCTAACCTCATCAAGCCTTGCTCGTAGTGATTTAGCGTTCAATCTGACTGGTTCAAGCCATTCATTAGGTGTTATCTGTAGTATTCCTTCAAAAAGCACTGGGTTCTGACCGATTGAGAGCAATATGCTCTTCTTCTCTAGAATATCGCCTGTTGCAAATTTTTCACTTGCGTTGGTAAGTCGTTCAAATGTCTTTGTAGCAAACTCGTACCAGTTTTCAATACGGTCTGCTGTCTCAGCCTGATCTTTGTGTGACTGCTTAAGCTCTTCTTTTAGCTGTTTACTCTTGCGTTCGTACTCATCGTCATCTATTAGCTTTTTACTAGCCATTTCAAGTAGGTTATCAAGCTGACTTTCAATACTGGTAGCGGTTTTACTTTGCATAGTCTTCACGTTGTTTCTGTCTTTTATTTCCTCATCTGCCATCTTGCGGAAAGCTTGCAGTGACCATTCTTCGAGCTGCGGTGCTAGCTCGTAGATATCAAGTAGCGCATTCAACTCATCGTAAAGCTTATCCTCCTTTTTATAACTATATATTTTTACCTGAGAGCAACCACCTCGCTTGCCAGTACAGTGATAGTAGCGGTGGATAGTCTCGCCACCATTTTTAAGCTTCTTTGTCTTAGCTTGCGCGGTAATCATACAGCCGCATTCTCCGCATTGTATAAAGCCCCTGAGCGCGAACTCTCTGCGTTGAGCTAGGCGTGGGCAGCCGTGGCTTCCAAGCAAGGCTTGCACCTTGTCATACTCGTCCTGCGTAATCATTGCTGGAAATTCGGCTGGATAAAATTTCATCTTGTCATACGGGTCAGGTACCAAGCCTGCATACCTAATATTTTTGAATAGCTCGTATAGTGTTGATTTTGAGAGAGGATTACCACCACTCTTAGTACGCTGAACTGTACGGTATTTCCAGTCCTCATTCATTGTTCGTAAGATATTCTGTACGCTATGTTCGCCTGTGAGAAAAAGGTCAAAGGCTTGTCGTATAAGTGGAAATCGCTCAGGGTCCTTTACAACCCGTTTTGTTATCAGATCGTTCAAATAGCCCTGTGGTGCAACGCCTGTTAAACCACCATTCTTGCGCTTTGTTTCATTACCACGTTTCACGTCCTTGCTAAGTTTTGAGGAAAAGTACTGTGATTGGCTTAAAGTCATCTGTAACATCATCATGCCTTCAGGTGAGTTATCAAATGTGAAACTAACGAACTTTAAGTCCTTCAAGCTGCTCTTGCGAATGCGGTATGTAATCGACGAGGCGTCTATCTCGTTTCGTGAGAGCCTATCGGGGTGCCATGCAATTATGCCGTCAACCTTACCCTCGTCAATCATTTTTAGGATTGATGCAAACACTGGTCGTTTGTCAGGTTCAGAGGCACTCTTGCTTTCATCGACTATGTCGATAATATTCAAATCGCCAAAACGCTCACGTATCTTATCTCGCTGAGCTTCTTTAGACAGTACTTGGCGTTCTTCGTCTTCAGTAGACTTGCGAACGTATCCGATGTAGCGTAACTGATTCATATTGTTTTATCTCCTATAAAAAAGGACGGCTGGTTGTTCACACAGTCCATAGCGCAAAGCCATTTCCTGATACCAGCCGCCCATTTTGGGTCGGGAAATAAAAACACTCTGCGCGTATTTATGAAATGTGTGAACTTTTTTATTATATCACTTTTCGGTAATTGATTGTCCAAAAAACTGATCATACACTTCTTGGGGCACCCCACCACTGCTCCCTACATTGTTTTCTTCAAAGGTGTTACGCCCCTCCAGAAACCATCTAGGCAGGATTAGCAGGCTACGCTTATCACCTTCTTCTGGTTTTTGCTGGTCAATAATTCCAGCATTCTGTAGCTGTGGCAATATCTCTTTTCGTAGTCGCTCGTCATTCAACATAGAACGCTCCACTCGGTAGTAATAAGCAGCCACCTCTCGACGAGTTACGCCAATCTGGTCTTTTCGCAAAGTCAGCCATAAATCTGGGTCTGCTAACTTTTGCGCGTAAACGGGCAGTATGTATTTTTTATAGAACTCCATTAGAGCAGGTGGTATGTTTAAGTCCTGACTTTCAGCCAGGCTTTCCCAAATCTCAAATGCTTGGTCGATGTCGGATTGACTAGCGACGACTGTGCCGTTTGGCTGTTGTCTGAACCAGACGTTAAGTAGGGTGATAGCTTTGATGAGCTGTATTAGGTGAGCAACGTCGCGGGAGTGTCGGCTCTTTAACTGCGGAAAGAACTTTATGAACCGCTGCTCAATAACATCGGGACTGGTTATAATTATGCTGTCAACGCGTGCTTGCCGTATGGCTAAGATGCGTGTTTTTAAAGCGAGCCGTTCGGGCTTGGACTCTAGCCATTCCTCAAACTTCGCTTCATTAGATCCACGTCTTGCCTGCAAACTTATGCTAGCTCGTATTTTACTATCAGTAGTCTCCGAACTAAGCAGGATCGCCCTCGTGGTCTCTTGCTCATCTAGCCGCATACTTGCAGAACAAAACACTGTTGCAGGAAATCCTCGTATAATAACCAACTCGGCTCGGTTAGCACCTTTTTTGTCCCTATTTGTAAAGTAATACTCTAGCTCCCACTTGTCGTGCGACAGGAGAGGACGCAACTTCTTTTGTAATAGTGAGTTTGATTGCTCAGACAAAATAAGTATTTTGCGCTCAAACGGTATTATCTTGGCTTTACGTAATGGGTCTTTTTTTCCCTCGCCATAGAAGAGTGATGTTGGTGTCGCGCCACTTAGCTCGATCCTATCTTCTAACGGGAATAGATTTGCTACCTCTACCGTGGTATATGTCTTGCCCGAAGAACTCTGCGAATTAAAACTAATATTCAGCTGGTCAGTTTTTGTGTATGCAGAAAGCATACAAAGAAACGTAATCAACTTGTTTATATGATCTTCTTTGATGGTTAGCGATAAAACGTCTGCGACATCTTCGAGCGTCATTTCCTCAAAATTGGATGTATCAATAATCAATTCTTCTTTTTTTGGCACGGCTGTTTTTTTAACTGTTTGCCTTTTATTGCCATCCACTTCTACTAATAATTCCTCAGTAATATCGGCTTCTTCATTCATTTGAATTCTCCTTCTCATTTAGTAATTCTTGCTCGCGCTGTACCTTAGCAATAACGAACCGCATAATAGCGACGCCTGCATCTTGAGCTTGTTCGTCTGTGTAATCCAGATCGTATAACTCTTTGAGATGTGCTTGTAAGCTTTTAATTAGGTCGTCGCTGAGTCTCATTAGATTTACTCTTCAGCGTAAATCAGGCTTTTTAACATCTTGGTATTATCAAAGAACGTACGCGCTTTCACGTCAAGCGTGTTCGCCCAATACGAATTAATGACGTGCGTCAGTTTGTCGGTTTGCTTAAACATAAAGTAGAAGCGTCCGTTAATATCACGGTTGGTTGTGCTTATCTCAAAGCCACTGCTGACCAGTGCGGTTGCAAGTCCAAAGTCGTGGGTACGCATAGTTAGTGATTTAGTATCCATGTTAATTCCTTTCGGTTAATTGACATGGGTAGTTTGACAACTAAATAGCGGGGCATAATAAATCCCCGACGTACTCCCTATATTTGATAACTAGGCATAATGAAACAGCCCTGTACCTGCTTACGATTTACTCCCGATTTACTTACGATTTTTTGCTTCTAGTTTTGCAGCCTGTTTTATGACGGCTTCAACTTGCTTATCGTTCAACTGTGCGATTGGCTTAAAATGTATCTTACCTTGCTTGCTGATTATAAAAAACACTCCCTTTAGCGTCCTGTCAAAGCCACAATACCTGACCAGCTCGGTTAGGTTGTGCACTGCTTGCAAGCCTTTTTTGATGCCCTTGATGTCGTCAATAGTTACGGCTATATTGGCATTTTCGGGTGCCAGCAGGTAATTCATAAATAAGTGGTGTGATGTATTATCTCC
>JBBSLJ010000026.1:0-11243 GCA_038255465.1 Saccharimonadales bacterium (SeqCode) | reverse complement strand
TTTCTATTGAACGACTGCACCAGCAATTCAACATCACCTACAGTGAAATTTCAAAACGCCTGAGCAAGGCAGAAACAACAGTAAGCAATATTGTGCGACTCTTACAATTGCCCCCTGCCGCGCGTGAAGCATTACAAATGAGTCAAATTTCTGAAGGCCACGCTCGCGCAATTTTGGCCCTTAAAAATGACGCTGTCCACCAAGATGATTTACTTCAAAATATTATTAAGAACGGTTGGTCGGTTCGCCAAGCCGAACAGTACGTCACCAGTATAAAAGAAGGTGCGAAATCTAAACAGCAAGTAACCGAAAAGCTTGCTACCGAAACCGACGATACGCGCGTGCTTGCTAAAAAGCTTAATACAAAAGTTGCGCTTAAGCGAACCGCCAAAGGCGGACGGTTAGAAATTTATTTCAAGAATGACACTCAGCTCAGCGACCTGATGTCTAAGCTTTAAAAAGCATATACAAGGTTTTAGGTAAGAGGTTCGAGTTTTTTGATGAGCGCGTATAACATTTTTTGTACTTCAGTTACATTCGAAAGTAGATGCTTAGTTTCGAGGCCGTAGATTCTTTCAGCTAGTAAAAGTTGTGTTTCTAACTCTCCTGCTGACCCTTTCGCAATACCAAGGAATTGCCTATACTCACGGCGATTATTTCGTTGCTGACCCTCGGCAATATTTGATGGTATTGAAACTGCAGCTCGCTGAATTTGACTTACAAGACCAAATCGCTCAATTCTAGGAAGATGTTTAGCTAGGTCATAAACATCTATGGTAAGTTGAAATGATTTCTGCCAAACAGTTAATTCACGAAATGAAGAAATAGCCATGCGATAACTATAACCTAAAACCTCGAACCAATAACCCTTAGAAGCTCTCGGCTTTATTAATTGGGAAGAGACGGAAAACCAGTTTGCCGATAATGTCTTCACTTGGTACGGGTCCAAACCTGCGTGAATCCAGAGAGTTGCCTCTGTTATCGCCAGCCATAAATACTTGGCCATCAGGTATGGTAATGTCAACGCGACCATCTGTAAAAGCAATTGATTCGGCATAGTCCTGCCCCTCGTCCGGATCAAAGCCGTCCGGATGCTCGTCATTAAAAATGGTGAATTTACCTTCGTTTACAACAACTCGCTCGCCGGGCAATCCTATAACTCTTTTGATGAGCTGTTTATCCCCGGATGTCCCCAGTTCGGCAAAACCATGCTTTACAAAAATGACAATATCGCCCCGCTTTGGTATGTAATTGCCGTTAGTCAGTCTTGCTAAGGTTTTACCAGTTTTAACGACAATCAGCCGGTCTTTATCCTGCAAGGTGGTTTCCATGCTTGGTCCATCTACTTCGTAGGACTGAAATACAAACGTTATCATTAGCCAGGCGATCAGTGGCGCTAACGCCAGAATTAGAATAGTCGAGATGACACTGCGCCAACCTTCTTTAGAATTATCCGGAACGACGACTTTTGGTTCGGGCTCCGTAGGTGTGTATTGTACCGCAGGGTTCATTATATAATCTCTTTTCTGGTGTAAGCCATTTTTGCGTAAGTAAGCTGCAAATTAGCTTCGCAATCTATAAGTGTATACATTTTGGCGCTATAATTATAGGCTTCTAAGGCCGGTAGGTGCTTTTCGTACTTGAAAAAGATGTTAGAATAAACACTTGGCTCTTGCTGCATGTATCCGTCAACTATACCTTATTTTGCAGCAAACTGCCATTAATAGCCCTTACGCTAAACGGCCCAGGTATGTATACTTATTAAAGAAATTTATGGATAATTTTCGCAAGCTTAAAACAAATCAAAAACGTCAATCGAGCGTCGACGGCTTCTTCTCGAGTAGTTCTTCTAGTCGCCGTCCAACAAGCTCATATAACCCGGCATTCCGCACACGAACTCCTGCCGGGGGTC
This sequence comes from Saccharimonadales bacterium (SeqCode), assembly GCA_038255465.1. Taxonomy (GTDB): domain Bacteria; phylum Patescibacteriota; class Saccharimonadia; order Saccharimonadales; family JACDFO01; genus JACDFO01. Next base: position 9,331 of record JBBSLJ010000026.1, on the reverse strand, counting down.
ATGTCGGACAGTTTAGGGCTACTAGCGGCTTTCATCCTACGCAAGCACCGGTCACAACAGCTCCTTCGGACAGGCGCTTACCTCAAAGAAGCCCACACGGTCAAATGGCACTCAATATGCCGCCGGCCGCACCCGCCAGGCATGGTAAAAAATCCAAGCACCGCGTAAAAGCCTGGAGCAAGGTAGCTATGAAGACCTTTGTTGGTCTGATTATCACCGGCGTACTTGTTGGGGGTTACATTACGGGTAAGGCTTACCTAAAAGCCCGGCAGATTTTTAAAGGCGGCACCGCTGGTGCGGCTGCTTTGCAGGAAAACGTTGATCCCACTAAACTCAATGGCGAAGGCGACGGGCGTATTAATATCATGCTGCTTGGTAAGGGCGGCGAAGGCCATACGGCGCCCGATCTGACTGATACAATCTTAATTGCCAGCGTAGACCCTGTACACAACGAAGCGGCTATTTTAAGTGTCCCGAGAGACCTGTATGTCCGATCGAAGGGCAGCAGTATGAAGATAAACGCCGTGTACGCCACGGCAAAAGGTAATGTGCTCGGCGGCAAAAAAATTCCTAACCAAACGGCTGAGGCCGAAAAGGCCGGATTTGGTGCGATTGAGCAGGTGGTTGAAGATACGATGGGAATTCCTGTACATTACTACGTTATGATTGACTTCAACGGCTTTAAAAAAGCAATTGATACAGTGGGGGGAATTGACATAAATGTCACAAGTGCCACCTCGCTATATGAAGTGCTTTCAATCGACGGTCGCAGGTACACGCTTGATGTTAAGCCCGGTCAGGAACATTTTGATGGCTTTAGAGCGCTAGCTTATTCGCGATCACGTATGGCCAGTGCTCGTGGTGACTTTGACCGCGGCGCCCGGCAACGGCTGGTGCTAATTGCGCTTAAAGAAAAAGTATTTTCTATGGGAACTTTCGGTAATCCGCTTAAGATCAATCAGCTTATTAATGACTTCAGCACTAATATGCAGTCTAATCTGAGCACTCAGGAAGTCCTGCGTTTATATGACATCGGCAAAAATATTGACGCCAGTAAAGTAACCTCTGTTGGCCTCGCTGATCCTCCGAATAATTTTGTGACGACCGGTAATATAGGCGGACAGTCGGTTGTGGTCCCACGTGCGGGCACGGATGACTTCAGCGAAATTAAAAATTATGTCAGAAATGCCTTAAAAGATGGTTTTATCCGTAACGAAAACGCGACAATAGCAGTTTACAATGGCACAAATACAGGCGGTTTGGCCGGTAGTAAAGCGACCGATCTACGTTCGTACGGTTATAACATCAGTGTCGTAGCCGATGCGCCGACAAAAAACTACACTAAGACCATACTCGTAGACCTCCGCAAAGGTGAGAAGAAATATACAAAAAATTACCTAGAAAAGCGTCTGGGAACAACTGCGGTTAACGCAATGCCAGATAATACGATTAGCCCAGGAAGCGCTGACTTTGTGATTATCCTGGGCATGGACGCTCAGTAGAACCTCGGGCTGACACGAATTAATATGGCTCATACGAGTACGAAGCGGTATAATACTGTGGTGCAAATGAGAGTACAAGGCTAGCGGAAATGGCTTTTAAAAACAGACTTAAACCAAAGAGCGGGTTTTCGCATTTTATCCATTTAGGGTTAAATGCCTTGCTTCCAGCTCTGGTATTTGTCATGGTGCGAATGGAATTCGTGCCTATTGCAGCTTTGCTAATCGTTTTAAGCAAGTGGCGCATGTTCGCGGTGCGGCCACGTTATTGGCTGGCAAATATCCGTGCTAATAGTGTTGACCTGATTGTCGGCTTTTCGACGGTTATTTTTATGTCGACAACTACAAGCGCCTCATGGCAGCTTGTCTGGGCTGCATCCTATGCAATCTGGTTGATCTTTATAAAACCCGGTTCGAGCATTTGGAAAACATCGTTGCAAGCATTGCTGGCACAGACGGCAGGCTTAATGGCATTATTTATGGCCTTGGGAGATGCATCAATTCTGATACTAGTTTCAGCCGCATGGGTAATATGCTATTCGGCTGCCAGACACTTTTTTACGGGCTATGAAGAACAGTACACCGCTTTATATGCCCATACCTGGGGCTATTTTGCCGCCTCGCTTACCTGGCTGCTTGGGCACTGGCTTATTTACTACAATATAATTGCGCAGCCGACGCTACTCTTAACAGTGCTTGGATTTGGGTTAGCGGCTTTATACTACCTAGAGCACACCGACCGCTTAAGCGTAGCAGTTAGGCGAAATTTCGTAGTCATGATGGTAGCAATTGTGTTAGTAGTTATTCTGCTGACTAACTGGAGCAGCGAAACGATTTAAGTCCGTAACGACACTAGAGGAAAGGAAATAAGTATGCACGAGACGCCACCAACGGTTCCAAAAATACCTAAAGCTAAAATAATTAGCACACTGCTAGTCGTACTTATTAGCGCGACGGCAGGTTTTGTCGGTGGGTGGGCTGGATCGCGTAGCAAGTCAGTTTCATTTAATGACGCGTCTGAAGTCAGGCAGCAAGTTATTACCTCGGAAAGCCAGCTTATTAGCGAGATCGCTAAGAATGTCGGACCAAGCGTGGTGTCGGTTAATGTCTCGGGCGAGGCATCGGCAACGGATTTCTTTGGGTTCAGCCAGGCTTATGAGACGCAGGCAGCAGGCACGGGGGTTATTATTTCAGAGGATGGGGTTATTGTGACAAATCGCCACGTAGTCGGCAGTGCGACTACCGGTATATCGGTGATACTGTCGGACGGCACGGAGTTGACCGAAATAGAAGTTATTGGTCGCACTAACGCGAACGATCCGCTCGATATTGCCTTTTTAAAGGTAAAGGATAAAAAAGGCCAGGAGCTTAAGGCGGCTAAGCTTGGTGATTCGGGCGCTATGCAAGTCGGAGACAAGGCAGTCGCAATCGGGAATGCACTTGGCGAATTTCAGAACAGTGTTACGTCAGGTATTATTTCTGGTTTTGGTAGAAGCGTGGTGGCTGGAGATGAAACGGGCAGTGAAACACTGACCAACTTGCTTCAAACAGATGCGGCTATAAACCAGGGTAACTCAGGCGGACCGCTGGTAAATGCTAGCGGAGAGGTGATTGGCATTAACACCGCAATTGCAGGCGGCGGGGCTGAGAATATCGGGTTTGCAATACCAATTAATGACATTAAGGGTCTTATAAAGAGCGTGCTCGAAAAGGGCAAATTAGAGCGGCCTTATCTGGGTATACGATACGTCGCGCTAGACAAAGACGTGGCTGAGGCCTATGGACTTGAACAAACCGAAGGAGTTTACATTGTACCGCGCGGCAACCGTCGCCAAGAGTCGATCATCCCGGACAGTCCGGCCGCTAAAGCCGGTCTTAAAGAAGGTGACGTGATTATAAAAATATCAGGTAAAACGATTAACGATAAAACTAGCCTTACCTCGCTAGTAGCCCAACATGCAGTAGGAGAAGAAATTGAACTCACGATCATCCGTGATAGCAACAACGAGCAGCAAATTAAAGTTACGTTGGAGGCTGCCCCAAACTAATGTGAGTTCGGCCAAGGTGTAAATAAAACGTATCTGGTGCATTGTGCTTAAGTATGAAACAATAGCGGTAAAGATTCTTACATGTCATGAAGAACAATTCATCACTTCACAAAGCCAAGCACCGGAAACATATGAAGAATAAGACTATTCATAAACATAAAAACAAAAAAATGACGTCGTTAAAGCTAGTAGCTGTAGGCTTTGTTGTTATGTTTGCGTGCGTGGGAGCGTATTTACTTGTAGTTAGTCGGGCTGCAGTGACTTTAAAGGCGCAGCATGGTGGTGTCATTGATAGGCAGGGCCAGCCAGATCAGAGCGCCTATTATCCCAGCCCTATAAACGGTTTTGTGGTTAAGAACTACGATAACACCAGAACCGATACGTCATGGGCGGCGTTACAGCCAACGCAGAACGGGCCAATTGCTGCAAACAATTCTATTGACCGGGCAATTGCTAATGTTCGCGGCACTAATGTACGCCTGAAATTACGAATTTATGCCGGAAGTGATGCACCGGAATGGGCCAAGAATTTGCCAGTCACTACGGGTAAACAAGGACCATTTCAGATTTGTAGCACACGACCGACCACAGCTGATTGCGGCATGGTAGGACATTTTTGGGAAGTGAATCACCGCCAAGCCTATAAAGATTTTATGGCCAAAATGGCAGCCAAATACGATAATGTGCCCGAGATTGAGGAAGTGGTTATCTCTAGTTGTACCACGACATTTGCAGAACCGATGCTTAGGCAGGGCAACGAAGCAGCCAATATAGCGGCTTATGTCACTGCCGGCTATAGCGAGAAGATGAACAGGGCGTGTCACAGTGATGCCCTAGAAGCTCATAAAGCCTGGACAACTACTCGTTCATCCATAGCGCTCAATCCTTCTCAGGAGTTTATCGCAGCCTCGGGCTCCAACCCGGCTAAATTTGTGACTAACGAGGACTATACTGAACAATATATTGATGAGTGTCGAGCAGTTTTGGGGCAGCGCTGTGTGCTTGGTAATAATTCAATAGGCAAGAAAGATACTATATACCCCTGTTCTGATATTGATAGAGGTGATTGGGCTAGTAGAGATAACTATGCTCGGATGTATACCAAAATTAAATGCGCCGGAGCGCCTATTTATTTTCAGACTTCAGCACCAAAAGGTATCGTTGCGGCCGGGAGCAACTTAAATGAAATTTTAACCTGGGCAGCCCAAGTGGGGGCCGGTATGGTGGAACTGCCTGCCGGTTATGATAACCCTAGTGGTGAATCTGCAAGCGCAATCTATTTGACACCAGCGCAGCTGGCAGCTCACGATCAAGCGCTGCAAGCCAATGCATCACCAGCTAGTGGGGTTTCCGACCCACCACCCCCATCAGACACTACCCCTCCTGTAACTTCCATCACTACCCCGAGTTCCGGTTCTACAATTGCCGGTACAACAACCCTCTCCGCCACCGCCACCGACAACGTAGCTGTTTCTCGGGTCGAGTTCTACCAGGGAACAAGTCTTCTCGGCAGCGATGCGTCTAGTCCGTACAGTTACGCCTGGAACACCACAGCCGTTGCTAATGGTACCTATTCATTGACTGCCAGAGCCTACGACGCCGCTAACAATGTCGCCACCTCATCAGCCGTGACAGTTACGGTTAATAATGCTACCGCTCCACCCCCCGACACCACGCCACCCACCACAAGCATCACCGCTCCCGCAAGTGGCGCTACCGTCTCCGCCACCACTAACGTCTCCGCCACCGCCACCGACAACGTAGCTGTCAGTAAAGTAGAACTCTACATAGACGGTACACTGTCAGCTACAGACGTAGCCTCCCCCTATGTCTTTAGTTGGAACACGACTGCCTACACTAATGCTAGTCACGCACTAACAACAAAAGCCTATGATGCCGCTGGTAATGTCAGAACCTCCACGGTCGTCTCAGTAACGGTCAATAACTCGCAACCACCCGGTCCTAAACCAGGTGATGTTAACGGTGACACCAAAGTAGATGTCTTTGACGCCAGTATCCTGCTATTCAACTTTGGCAAGAGCGGAAAAACCCGAGCTCAGGGTGATCTAAATGGTGACGGCGTAGTCAATGTATTCGATGCATCAATATTATTATTTAACTTTGGTAAATAACAATGAAAAAAATATCTCACAAAATTCGTCTTTTACTAGCGATCCTAATGGTAGCAGGTACCGGTCTGCTGGTAATATCCGTACAAGCGGCCGGGTCCGCCGCCTTAACGCTTAATCCGAGTAGTGGTAGTTATAGCAATGGCAGTAACATCACGGTAACAATTAAAGAGAACAGCACCGACCAGATTAATACCGTACAGGCTGATCTGGCATATGATTCGTCAAAGCTGGAATTCATAAGTATTAATACTGCCGTCAGTACATTTGACTATCCGTTATCAGCCACCGGTGGCGGAGGTACTGTCAGTATTGCGCGCGGTGTCAGTAATGGCGGCACGCTAACGGGCACCCAAACAGTAGCGGCTGTAACGTTCAGGGTTCTGGTAGGATCTGGATCAACGGTGATTAGTTTTAAAAGTTCTTCAGCAGTAGTCAGGCCAAGTGATGGGCAAAATGTGTGGAATGGTAGCACGACAGGCGGCACCTATACATTAACAACGCCCCCGCCGGCCTCGTGTCCTGCCGGTCAAACCGGGACGCCGCCCAATTGTAGCACTCCTGCTTCCAGCCCCACTACAAACACAACCACTACCACGACCACTACAAAGCCAACTACTACCACATCTTCGCTCTCGCCGAGCGCTGCCGTTCAGCAAGCTAACCCAGATGCGCCGGTACCGGTTGCTATGGAAACAACCGGCGCTTCAGGCTACCTGGTAGCCCTTAAAGTACTAGACGACAATGGGCAGCCCGTACATGACGCGGAAGTTACTCTAGACGGGACTAAGAAGGCTAAAACCGACAGTACGGGTATCGCTAGTTTTGCTGATATCCTAGCCGGCAGTCATGAGGTAGAGGTAAAAACATCGTCAGGCAGCGTACGGTCAACTATTGATGTAACTGCCGATAAACCGGTTACGGATGTCCAAGAGTTTGAAGTCAAGCTTGCCTCAAAAAAATCTAACGCAGTAGGTGGATTATTGGGTGGAGGATCTGCGCTGCTCGGATTGATTGCCATAGGATTTCTAGTTTGGCGGCGTGGCATATTAAAAACAATATTTAAAAGACATGGTACTCCAGTAGCGGCCATCCCCATCTCGACAGTACCGCCCCAATCTATCACGCCGGCAAATCCTAACGTCGAAAATCCTACTGTTGTGTACCCGGCCCAAGACCCTACAAATAGTACAAACCGTCTGAATGAGAACGATCAAACTCCCAAAGAATCATAAATATATTTACCACTTCGGTAAGGCATTAATAATATTATGTCACTGTAAGCAACGGAGTAAATTCAGTTTATAAAATTACTAGCTGAATCTAAAAACCTGGATGAAATCGTCGGTTAGTTCTAGTTTGTAATCAGCCGACTCGGCGATTTTGCTAAGCTCTACGTGCTGGAATGGCAGAGATTCCGTGAGCACGTGGTGGGGCTTATGCGATAGCGTATTAATTTTCTCGAACAAGCGTCGATATAAATCAAGGCCATCATCGCCGCCAAAAATAGCTTGTTTAGGCTCAAATTCGGCAGCTTTATTTAGCGGATATTTGTTCGGCACGTAGGGAAGGTTGCAAAGCGCAATTTGTATGTCCTCGCCGACAGGCTCAAGCAAATTGCCTACATAAAACGTTAATTCAGCACCATGCCTGGCGGCATTTTCACGAGCCACTTTAAGACATTTCACTTCGATGTCAGTGGCAATCACTGTAGCATCCGGACATGCTAATTTGACAGATATAGCGATACACCCGGTCCCGGTGCCAATATCTGCAATAACAATGTTTTCACGACTTTTCATAAGCGTCTTCACAAGTTCAATCATAGTCTCGGTTTCGGGCCGCGGTTCTAGGGTATGTTTATTGACTAAAAACTCGCGTCCATAAAACTCTGATTTGCCCCGGATATAAGCCAGTGGCTCGTGCTTGATGCGCCTGTCAATTAAACGGATCAGCACAGTAATCTGTTCGCTCGTAAGTTCGGCTTCAAGGTGAGCCAGTAAATGAGTACGATCACTGCCCGTTATGTCTTCTAGCAATACTAAGCAATCCAGTCGCGCCGTCTCAAGCCCGGCTTTAAGAAGCTGCCCCGTGGCTTTATCTAGCCAATTTTCAATTTTCATGAGAAAAGTGTATCATAAAAAATGCCTCAGTTGACAAGTATAAAAATTAGTGTTAAAGTGCTATACTCAAAGGAGTTAATTAAACCAACAATGAAAACTCGTAAACATAATGATACTGATACTACGCCAACGAGAAGATGGTTTTCTATAGATCGTACACAAAATGGAGTTAGTTTAGTAGAAACCGTTATAGCTGTTCCAATTCTCGGGGGGCTGGCCTTAATATCGGTTGATGGTGCGGAACAAATCAAAAAGATTTTAGCTGCACAAACAGAGGTGGCATCTTGTAGGGGCACCGAAGCTCAAATTGGGACAGGTCCAGCCGCTAAGCTAGGGCTCGTTCCAACTCCCGATCCGACAACCCATGACTATCGATTTAATACAGACCCACACTATGTGATTAATTTTCATGGTGCCCCCAACGCAGCTGATATTTCAGACACGGACATGAAGAACACAACGGTAGACCTGTTAAATCAAGTAGGGGTCGTGGATAGAACCCTGACTGATGCACTGGCCGAGGCGGTTGTTGTACATAAATCAGATGGTGTCGACATATTACGCCGAGAAACATACGCTAATCTTCTTTGTATTGCAACCGACGGGACCGTTGTTTTCAATGGTTTAGGTAGGGAGCATAGTAATCTTATGGGCGATGACTACATACCTCCTACATCTATGCACAAAGGCTAAAAGCTTACGTTTGCTCGATAAGCTCGCGTTCATAGGCGTAAAGCTTTTCAATTAGATCGTCTATTTCGCCGTTTAGGGCTGCTGGAATGTTGCTGCGAGAGTAACCAATGCGATGGTCGGTGATGCGGTCTTGTGGGAAGTTGTAGGTACGAATCTTTTCCGACCGATCGCCGCTGCCAATTAATTTCTTACGCGCATCACTCAGCTGCTGCTGTTCTTTGTCTATTTTCAATTGAAGCAACCTCGAGCGGAGCACGCTCATAGCCTTGTCCTTATTCTTGATTTGAGATTTTTCGTCTTGGTTAGCGACGACAAGGCCAGACGGCAGGTGCGTAATACGCACGGCCGAATCAGTCGTGTTGACAGATTGCCCGCCGTGTCCGCCAGAACGATATACGTCTATACGGAGGTCGCTCGCGCTAATTTCAATATCAGTTTCTTCGGCTTCGGGCATGACGGCTACCGTGACGGTGCTGGTATGAATGCGGCCCTGGCTTTCGGTTACTGGGACACGTTGCACGCGGTGGACACCTGCTTCAAACTTGAGCGTGCGGTAGGCGTTATCACCCTTAAGTTCAAAAATAATTTCTTTAAAACCGCCAGCTTCCGAGGGGCTTTCGCTCACTAACTCTGACTTGTATCCGTGCGCCTCTGCCCAGCGAATATACATGCGGTAAAGTTCACCGCCAAACAGGCTGGCCTCATCGCCACCGGCAGCGGCACGAATCTCGATGATTATATTTTTTTCATCATTAGGGTCTTTGGGTGTCAGGGCTTCGGCAAGTGCAGCCTCATTGATGTTAAGTAGCTCTTCAGATTTTGCTAGCTCTTCTTTGGCT
>JBBSLJ010000025.1:0-11764 GCA_038255465.1 Saccharimonadales bacterium (SeqCode) | reverse complement strand
GTAACCAATTGTATAAAATGAGTTTCATAAAGGGGTTGTTCACGGGTGTGGGCGGTGTAGTAGGCGCAACCATCGTGGCGGGCATTATAATCTGGCTTATCTCACTATTTAATTACACGCCGCTTAAACCAGTTTTTGAACCGTTTACAGATTCACTTAAAAGTCAAAATAAGTAAAATCGGTAACTGTTGTAATTAGTTTATATGCAAGTTAATTTAGCCCATTGTGATTTATAATAAGTGCTAGAAGTGAGGGTAACTACTTGGTAAAAAGCGCACTAGGTGCGAGCGATTATGTGCATCTTCATAATCACACGCAATATTCGTTATTAGATGGTCTGACCCGGGTAGGGCCTCTAATGAATTTTGTTGCCGAACAAGGCATGGAAGCGGTAGCTATGACCGATCACGGTACGCTATCTGGCACAATTGATTTTTATAAAGAAGCCAAATCTAAGAACATCAAGCCACTCATTGGGCTTGAAACATATGTCGCTGCACGCAAACACACTAACAAAGAACCCGGCAAGGACAAGCAACGCTATCACTTGATTTTGCTGGCAATGAATATGACCGGCTATCAGAACCTGATGCGCTTATCTACCATTGCTAATCTTGACGGGTTTTATTACTTTCCACGTATTGACCATGAATTGCTAGAGACATATAACGAAGGTTTGATAGTTCTAAGTGCATGCATGGGCGGTGAAATCGGAAATGCCTTAAAAAGTGGGCAATATGAGCAAGCTAAGGAGCTGGCTGGTTGGTATAAAAAAGTCTTCGGTGATCGCTACTACTTAGAAGTTCAAGACCATGGTCATCCAGAAAATCCAATGACCAACCCCGAGCAGGGTCAGATAAACAGTCAGATTCTCCGGCTTGGTAAAGAACTCAAAATTAATGTCGTCGTGACCTGTGATGCGCATTACTTAAAGCACGAGGATCAGGAAGCACATGAAATATTGCTTTGTGTTGGTACGGGCTCGTTTTTAAGTGATGAAAAACGAATGAGCCTCAAAGAATTTCCGTTGCATGTCACCGAACCGAAAGAAATAATTGCAAGATGGGGTCACGACAACCCGGAAGTTATAACAAACACTAAAGCAATAGCTGACAGATGCAATATAGACATTGAACTTGGGAAAATACTTATTCCTAAGTTTCCGGTACCTAAAGGCGAGGATGAAAAGTCTTATTTGCACAAACTAGTTTATAGCGGTTTAGCTTGGCGTTACGGTAGCGTTGAGGAGTCTGAAGCAAAAGAACTTAGCATTGAGGCAGTCAAAAAAGTCTTATCAAAAAAAATACTTGAACGAACAGAGTATGAGCTCGGAATTATAGATAACATGGGATTTAATGGCTATTTTTTAATCATCCAGGATTTTATAAATTGGGGTAAGGACAACGGGATTGTTTTTGGCCCAGGCCGTGGTTCAGCAGCTGGTTCAATCATTGCCTTTTCATTAAAAATTACCGAACTTGATCCACTTAAATACGACCTTCTGTTCGAACGATTCTTAAATCCTGATCGTATTTCCATGCCTGATATTGATATTGATATTCAAGACACCAGACGAGATGAAGTCATACAGTATTGCGTTGAAAAGTATGGCAGTGAAAAAGTTGCAAATATTGTTACGTTTGGTCGGATGTTTGCTCGTAATGCGGTAAGAGACGTCGCCCGTGTTCTTCAAGTACCATATTCCGACGCCGACAGACTAGCAAAAATGATTCCACCCCCGCAGCAGGGTAGACATATACCGCTTGAGAAATCTATTGTCGATGATGCTGATTTGAAACGTGAGTATGAAACCAACGAAACGTCACGTGAAGTGCTTGATCAGGCTATGCGGCTAGAGGGAACCATCAGGAGCCATGGTGTTCATGCTGCTGGGGTTGTAATTGCGCCGGATGAAATTGTTAAGTTTGCACCGCTCGAAATGGCTCAAAAAGGGGTAGTGACTACGCAGTATCCCATGGGCCCTATTGAAGATCTTGGACTACTCAAGATGGACTTTTTGGGTCTGAGCAATCTAACAATTATTAAAAACGCTTTACGTATTGTTAAGAAAGTTTATGACAAGGACATCGACATTAACACCATTCCGCTTGACGACAAAAAAACATACGATTTGTTCCAGAAAGGCGACACGACTGGAATATTTCAATTTGAATCGTCAGGGATGAAACGATATTTAAGAGAACTCAAGCCCACAGAGTTTGACGACATTATTGCCATGGTTGCGCTGTATCGTCCGGGACCTATGCAGTTCATCGATACTTTTATTAAAAGAAAACATGGCGTGGAAAAAATTAGTTATATTCATAAAAAAATGGAACCGTCGCTTGAAAGTACTTATGGCGTACTGGTCTATCAGGAACAAGTTATGCAGATATCGAAAGAACTGTCAGGTTTTACGGGCGGCGAAGCGGATACCCTCCGAAAAGGTATTGGTAAAAAAATTCCTGAAGTAATGGCCAAAATGAGGACTCGCTTTATTGAAGGTGCAATAGATCATTCACAGGCTGATCGCAATGATATGGAAAAGTTCTGGAAGCAGCTTGAGGACTTCGCTGCGTATTGTTTTAATAAAAGTCACGCAGCCTGTTATGGACTCATAGCCTACCAGACTGCATATTTAAAGGCACATTTTCCGGCGGCTTTTATGGCCGCAGTAATGACGAGTGATTATGATGATACTGATCGATTGGCAATTGAAATAGCCGAATGTAAACATATGGGACTTGAGGTCATGTCGCCGGATGTTAATGAATCGTTCGTTGAATTCGCAGTCGTGCCAAAGACAAATCAAATACGGTTCGGTATGAGTGCCGTTAAAAACGTTGGGATTGGGGCAGTTGAAGAAATTATACGGGCTCGAGAGCAAAAGCCCTTTGATACGCTCGAAGCCTTTTTAAGTTCGGTCAGCTCGAAACTTGTTAACAGAAAATCGCTGGAGAGCCTTATTAAGGCGGGCGCTTTTGATCGTTTTGGCAACAGAGTTGTTTTGCTTAATAATGTTGATATTATGCTTGCTTTTGCATCAAGGTTACAAAAAGAGCGCTTAAGTGGACAGACTGACCTATTTGGCAATGCAATTGACAAAACAACCGCTCGCGCCCAACTGCTACTAGATATGAAAGAGGTAGCCGTAAATCAGCGTGAGGTATTGCAGTGGGAACGTGAACTGCTGGGAATTTATCTTAGTCATCACCCGCTTGATTCATACGAGGAAATGCTTGCTGAGCTTACGATTCCGTTAACTAGTCTTAAGCCCGAACATGACGGTAAAAGTGTCAGCATAGGGGGTGCCGTTCAGGATATCCGGGAAATAACGACCAAAAACGGCCAAAAAATGGCTTTTGTAAAAATTGTTGATCTAACAAGTGAAATAGAACTTATTTTGTTTCCAAGTATTTATCAGCAGACAGTGGGCATATGGGAGCTTGACAGGGTTATTCTTGCCAAAGGAAAAATCAATGCAAAAGACAGAGAAGGTAATTTAGGGCAAGAGGTAAAAATACTTATTGATGATGCGCGTGAGGTAACACATGAGCAAGCACTAGCGTATCAAGCTACCGGCAAAAAGAAACAGGTGCCCAAACCGGGTAAAACCAAAAAAGTGGCACATACTTCAGTTGCCGAGACAGAAGAATTACAAGCAGCAAAACGAATCTATATCAGGTTGGAACACAGCAATGACCAGGACGTGCTGTTGTTGCTCAAGACTACAATCGATAGTCGCAAGGGCCAAACTGAAGTAGTGCTAGTGCTGGGCAGTAACGAAAATAAACAAATTATTAAATTACCAATGCGTGTAAATCCGGATGAGGAAACGTTACGAACAATTAGTAATTTAGTCGGAAGCGATAACGTCAAACTGCACTAGCATTACGTACGACGAATCGATTACTTTATAAAAGCAGTAGTTTGAAGCAATGTTACGCCGACAATAAGCAGCCCAATAACGGTGCTATCGAAAAGCGGATGATGAAGTACGAATTTCTCGCTATTTCTGAGCAGGTGCCTAAGAGCAAGCCCGTGCTTCATGAGTAAGGCTGCTAGTGCAAGTCCAACTATAGTTCCTACCGCAAACACCGCCCAGGGCACTCGGCTGCCGGCTATTGCCGACACACGGGTTACGGGTTGATTAAGTGGCTCAAGCCCAGGTGACTCAGAAGTGAATGCCACTGTTTCGGTAGGTTTTTGCTCTGCTGGCGGAGTCTCGACTGGTGTAGGTGCCGGTTCGCTCGGAATCTCGGCACGTGGTGCTTGGGCAACCGGTTGCGGCTTAGGTGCTGGTGCTTGAGGAGTAGGACTCGCTTGTGCTATGGGCTGGGCCGGCTCACTGCTGGCTCCAAGCGCCTGCGGCTTGCCATACATCGCAACAACTACTGTCTGTGGACCCGAATTATTAAAGTCGGGTGAATTTGTAAAACCAAAGCCGACATCAATGAAATCCCCGTCAAGCATATTTGCTCTGTGCGATGGGCTGTTCATCCAGCCGTTAATAGTGCTGTTGCTGTCAGTAAAGCCATATGCCAGGTTTTCGCCTGCTTTTACATACGTATAACCCGCGGCATCAACAAATATCCATGGCTCCTGGCCGTCTGGTGTGTTATGTGACCAATAATTACGGGCCACCATATCATTAGCTTTTGCTTGGGCAGCACTGTTGAGCTTGCTGTTCAGGGATAAGGCTGCCTGGCCGTTAGCTACACGCTGATTATTTGTTGACTGCAAAAGTCCATTAACGGATGTATTGGTGGCATAAGCTAAGGTTCTGCCAGCTGGTCTCCAGCCGCTGATTGCAATACTAACAATAATTGCTAATACAAGCGGAAGATATGGAAAATAAACCTTGTGGTATTCCTTGGTTTGCCTATGATGACTGCCACGGCGTTTTTTATGATGAAGATTTGTATGTTTATTGGGCATAGTAAAAATTTATTACTAGTAGTATAACAAATGAGCTTATGATTCTAAAATCTGACGTGGTACAGCGTCATCGCTGCGGCTTGTACAACATTAAACGATTCTTTTTGACCTAACATAGGGATTTCTAGGTGCTGATCGCATAAGGCTAGTGTTTCTTTGTCCATGCCTTCGACTTCACTACCGACGATAATCGCCAGATTAGGCGGGGCAATATATGCGGGTAAATAGATAGCTTCTGGTGTCTGCTCAAGACCTGCAATTACAAACCCGTCACTTCGGAGTGAGCATGTAACTTCAGCAAGATCCGGTGATTGCTCCCAAGTAATTAAATTTTCTGCGCCTAATGCTGTCTTGTTAATCTGCTTTGTAAGTTTTTCAGCAATATGAGGAAGTCGGCTATCGTTTTTAATTATCGGGTACGGGGTATAGCCTGTTAGCCATACCTTAGACACTCCCATACCTTCGGCGGTTCTGAGTAGCGAGCCAACGTTATGGCAGCTTCTTATATTATGCACAACCAAGATAATTTGTTTCATTGCCACAGCTTATAGTGAAAGAGCTTAAGATAAAAGCATAAGTCCTTTGGTGCTTTTAGGTTTTACGCTTTATACTTAGGTTTATATGTCACAAGATGCTCGCCGCGATGAAGAAAAATCAACTGAACGCCGCGCCCAAATACTAAACCTACGATATGCCGATACTTCAGCTGATAACAAGCAGTTGTATAACGATTTGCTGACAAAACAAGAGTTATATGAACTTAAGGTTATCCCTCTTTATGTAGATGATCATGCCATTAATTTTGGCGTTACTAATACCACGTCACATGCGGTAATGAATTCGATAAAACAACGGTTTTTAGATCAACGCACAAACTTTTATTTGATTTCTGACGCCGGCTATCGTGATTACATGAAGCTGTATGACCCGCCAAATGAAGTTATTTATCAAGAAATAAACCTTAATGACGCAGGAACCGAAAATCTTGTAAAACAGGTTTCGGCAACACTTGAGCAGGTGCGGGCAGATGACATGCTTGCCTATCTGACTCAGCAAGCTCATAAGCTGGCAGCATCTGACATACATCTTGAAACACAAACCAGTGATGTACGGATACGCTTTAGAATCGACGGCGTACTCCATCCTATCGCCAACCTCACCATGGATAAATACCGCGTGCTTACCTCTGCGATTGCCAGCGCCGGAAATATATCTACTTCCTCTGATAGTGCTCAGCAGGGTCATATCTCGCAGCGTGTCCGTATGGCTGATGGCGGAGAAGTGGCGATTAATTTGCGTCTTGAAACGGTCCCGACGGTTAATGGCATCGATATGGTAATGCGTTTGTTCAATATGAATCAAGAAATGTACAATCTTGACCGACTTGGTTTGTCGGATTATGAACGCAAAATAGTCGATGATATTATCGCCAAACCAAGTGGACTTGTACTAGTTGTTGGACCAACCGGATCCGGTAAAACGACGACGCTTTACTCGATGTTGAATTCATTGAATTCAGAAGAACGCAAGATTATCACCATTGAAGATCCTGTCGAGTATCACTTTAAAGGTATTACACAGATATCTATTAACAGTAAAACAGCTCAGGAAACCAATTTTGCGGAGCGCCTGCGGGCCGTGCTTCGGCTTGATCCGGATATTGTTATGGTTGGCGAGATCAGAGATATGGATACAGCCAAAACCGCGCTTCAGGCTTCATTAACCGGACATTTAGTACTTTCGACTTTTCACGCATCGAGCGCTTCGGCGGCGCTAACGCGTATGATGGATGTTATTGGCCAGAATCCGCTATTTGTGTCAGCAATACGACTGGTCATGGCTCAAAGATTAGTACGTAAGCTCGACGATACAATTAAACAGCCGTTTCAAGCTGATGAAAAAGCTCTAAAGATAATTGGTGAGGTCCTTGATACGTTGCCACCGGATGTGCCGAGGCCAACTGATATAAGCCAGCTACAACTGTTTCGTCCCGGTAATTCACCAGAAAATCCCTATGGCTTTAAGGGTCAAATTGCTTTGCGTGAACAATTTCTAATGACAGGTCAAATACGCGAGTTATTAGAGCGGGGTGAAAGAATAGTATCTGCCCAAACTATTGAAGCGGCCGCCATACAAAGCGGTATGCGTACCATGCTACAAGATGGTATTTTGAAGGTTTGCGCAGGCGAAACAACACTTGATGAAGTGTTTCGTGTGGTTGGCTAGATCGCTCAATTACATTACTGCGTAACTTAGGTGTGGAAATATCCTGACATAAATGCACTAATATAGTATTGTTAGAAGATGGCTGAAGGATATGACCAATTTGCTCAATCGTTTAATAAAGAAGATTGGCGTGACAAGGCTGCATGCGCCGAGATGGACACCAGCTTCTTTTTTCCATCAGGTAAATCAGGAGAAGCCTTGGAGAAGTTAGAGCGTGCCAAAGCTTTTTGTGGCGCTTGCGCCGTTCAGGATGAGTGTCTTGATTTTGCAATCCAAACTAATCAACAACATGGCGTATGGGGCGGTAAATCGGAAGAAGAGCGGCGTTTGATTCGGCGCCTTGTAGCAAGAGATCGACGTACCGCTTAGACAATAACTTTGGCAATAGCCGGTACTAAACGTTCATCAAAAACGCTCGGAATAATTATTTCTGTCGTTGGATGTTCCACTAGGCCGGCAATTACCTCAGCGGCTTTCAGCTTATGCTCGTCAGTTATCTTAGTTACTCGGTTATCTAGTGCGCCTCGGAAAATCCCAGGAAACGCCAGGGCATTATTAACCTGATTCGGAAAATCA
The DNA here is from genome assembly GCA_038255465.1 of Saccharimonadales bacterium (SeqCode). Lineage (GTDB taxonomy): Bacteria > Patescibacteriota > Saccharimonadia > Saccharimonadales > JACDFO01 > JACDFO01. The sequence goes on along the minus strand of JBBSLJ010000025.1, from coordinate 4,024 downwards.
CTGCGCCCCGTAGCTACTATTGCAGCGCCAGCGGCCTTAGCATCGTCCGGCATTATTTCAGGCATAGGGTTTGCCATAGCAAAAATAATAGGGTCCTTGGCCATGGACTTGACCATATTTTGGGTAAGTAATCCAGCTTTTGAAACGCCAATAAATACATCAGCTTTTTTTAAGGCATTCTCAAGACTGCCCTCAATATTATTTGGGTTAGAAAACTCAAGCAGTTTTTTCTTTTCGTCATTTAAGTCAGTTCTTGCGGCGCTTATAATGCCTTTGCTGTCAACGATTAGGACTTCCGATGAGGCATATAAGTTTAGTAACTTCATAATAGCTGTTCCCGCCGCCCCAGCACCGACGCAGACAATTCTGCAATCGCCTAGTTTTCTGCCAGTAACGCGCATGGCATTTATCAGTCCGGCTAGGACAACAATAGCAGTACCATGTTGATCGTCATGCATGACTGGTATGTTAAGGGCGGCCTTAACACGCTCCTCGACTTCAAAACACAAAGGTGCCGCAAAATCTTCTAAATTTATACCGCCAAAACTTGAGCCAATAGCCGTAACGGCAGCTACAATTTCGTCTGCAGTATGCACATTCAAAACAATAGGCACCGCGTCAATGTTCGCAAAATGCTTAAACAGCATAGCTTTACCTTCCATGACAGGCAGAGCGCCGTATGGTCCTATGTCTCCCAAGCCAAGTACTGCCGACCCGTCCGAGATAACAGCGACTGAATTATTAAGCCACGTGTAATCACGCGCTAATTCCGGATGTTTAGCTATATGAGAAGAGACAGCTCCTACCCCAGGCGTATAATATATGCTTAGCTTTTCGGGGGAATCAAGTTTGTCTTTTAATTCAACAGAAATTTTACCTCTTAGTTCTTTGTGTCTCTTTAGTGCCTCATCGCTATAATTCATATATGTATGATACAGTTGCATTCAACAGAGGGATAGTGTAGAATCTACTGGTTATGCAATCTGTTATTCAGAAATTAGAAGAAAGATTTAAGAAGGCGCAAGTTGTTGACGTCAGATCTGGTGATACTGTTAAGGTTTCACAAAAGATCCGCGAAGGCAGCAAAGAGCGTGTTCAGATTTTTCAAGGCCTGGTTATACGTACGGACCGTAAGGGTTCTCACACCAGCCGTATTACCGTTAGACGGATTGCCAGTGGTGTTGGTGTAGAAAAAAGCTTTTTAGTGCACAGTCCCTTAGTTGTTAAGATTGAAGTTACTAAGCGAAGCAAGGTGCGACGTAATTATCTTACGTATATGCGTGCCCGTACTGGGAAGTCAGCACGTTTGAGTAGCCAGGATTTTGATCGTGAAGGTGTTAATACAATTCATGAAGTAGTAGTCGAAAAGAAAGAACCAGCCGCAACAACCGAGTCAGACACGCGCGATGCCGAAAAAGCTGAACCAAAATTATAACCTCGAATTAACCATAGAATAATAAAACCGTCCTGCTTGGGCGGTTTTTTGTTACCATATAAACATGAGCATAGTGGTTGGGATAGACGAAGTAGGAAGAGGTTGCTGGGCGGGACCATTGGTTGCTGCGGCTGTTATTCTTAATAAACCAATATACGGGTTAACTGACTCAAAAAAAATCTTAGGCAACAAGCGAAAAAATATTGCCAAACAAATTTATCTTGAGGCGAGTGCCATTGGACTAGGATGGGTTGATGCAGGTCGCATAGATGAAGTCGGTTTGTCGGTGGCCAACCGAGAAGCTATGGAAAAGGCCCTAGCGCAGATAGTTGTGCCGTATGACCGAATTATTATCGACGGGAATTACAACTTTTTAGCACATTTGCCCAATGTTGATACGCTTATTCAGGCCGATAGCTTGATCGCAGAAGTGAGCGCCGCCAGCATTGTTGCCAAAGTAGCCAGAGACGCTTTCATGGTTGAAGCCGCCTTAAAATATCCTGAATATGGATTTGAGAAGCATGTTGGTTATGGGACGGCTTACCATTATGAGCAGCTTAAACGGCATGGTGTATGCGCCCTCCACAGACAAAGCTACAAACCATTACAGGCATTACTAAAGGTGCCCAATGTCTAATTATTTGGCGGGACATTCTGCTGAAATCAGAGCCGCAGAATACTTAACCCAAAACGGATTTAAAGTTTTAGAGCTCAATTGGAATACGAAATACTGTGAAATCGATATTGTTGCTAAAAAAGATAATGCAGTTTATTTTGTCGAAGTAAAATACAGACGCAATAAAAATCAGGGAACTGGCTTAGACTACATCACAGCCAAGAAGTTAGATCAAATGCGCTTTGCAGCTGAAATGTGGGTCAATAACACAAATTGGAGTGGGGAATACCAGCTTGCCGCTATAAGTGTTGACGACAACTCGTATACGTTTATTGACGAGCTTTAAAAAATGCTTTAATTCCTTTAAGATCGCGTTCTTTCCAGGCTGATTGCCATTCTAATACTTCAATACCCTGGTCAATCGATCTGTTAAACGCCGGAGCTCGTTTTGGTTCAAAAAATTCTTTGAATCTTTTTAAGAACTCACGGTTCGAAAAAGAATTAGCGGCATACATGGGGAAGCGATAAAAACTAAGGTCAGTGCCCAAGTTTGTTTCTAACCAGTCCCAGTTCTTTTTCATCCAGTTCCACATATCATCTCGAGCGTACCGATTCATAAAACTATAGGCAATCCAGTAACCCACATCTTGCAAACGTACTGAATCAGACTTTATTAAATCCAGTGCTTTTTCCACAAGTTCTGGTTGTTTAAAACTACAAAGCGCCATCGCAAGGGCAGTTTTTTCTTCGCTTAGTGTACTGTTTTCATGCAGTTCATAAAGCTTATCAAATGTCTTATGATTTCCATGCCTAACGGCGGTCATATACACCGTGTTCCGTAAATCAGGATGAATATCTTCAGGTGTATTCATGTTTTCAAAACGCTTCAAGGCCTCTTCAACTACACTGGGCTCATTGGCAACAGAGCTCATGCTTAAAATAAGCGGCCGCAAAAGCTGATCAAAGTGAGATTCATCTTTTTTTGATTTCCATCCCAATCTTTTGAGTTGCTTGGCGGTAAGGTCGCGTATAAATGGCTTCATATCTTCACGTAATTCTTCATCGTCCATACTGCCCCTCACTGTACTCAGGCTTGCAGCAATAACATCCCATACAGCACTGTTGTCTTCATTTTTGAAGTTATCAATAAAATGCAGTGCCTGTACAGTGTCGGCTTTACCGGCTTTAGCTGTTTCAAATACATCACTCAGAATACCCAACCGGTCAAGTGCAGCCACGTGACCCCTGCGGATTTGGTCGCCAAGTTGTTCAAGATGACTTGCATTGTAAGCTACTCTATAAAAACCACTTTGCTTACGATTGAGTTTAAGCTCATGGTTGTCTTTCATAGCAAATGATTTTGTTTTTTCGCGCAACAAATCAGGTATAGCCGGGTCATTGCCCAGTAGTGCTATCGGCCAAATTGGATCACCACTCTTGCTGTGTTCTGGATTTAAGTAAAAGCGCTCTTGTGACAGACTAAGTTTTTCATCACTGGTGTCCACATGTAGAATTGGAAAACCTGGTTGCGAGGTCCAGGCATGCATGAAATCTTTAACTGGCTTACCTGATATTTCTTCCAGCGCAGTCCACAAATCGACCGTATCAGTATTCCCATATGTATGCTTCTGCAAGTAATGCCGCAGCCCATCTCTAAAAGCCTCTGGCCCTAAAAAGTCGTGTAGCATGTGAATCACGCTCGCGCCTTTGCTGTAGCTAATGGTATCGAAAATTGTTCTTATTTCATCGGGGTGGTGAACGGCAACTTCTACCGGGTGCGTATGTTCAAGGGCGTCAAGCTTTAACGCTCGGTGTTGCTCGTCGACAGCAAATTGCGTCCACATATCCCATTCTGGAAACAAGTGATCGACAGCCATAAATTCGATCCAGCTGGCAAAACCTTCATTAAGCCAAAGATCAGTCCACCAGCGCATGGTTACAAGGTTGCCAAACCACTGATGAGCTAGCTCGTG
>JBBSLJ010000024.1:0-12377 GCA_038255465.1 Saccharimonadales bacterium (SeqCode) | reverse complement strand
TGCCATTGATCTCTAATGGTAGCGGGGCTGGTGGGGCGGGTCTAAGAATAGCGAGGGTTGAGGCTGGCTCCGGTGCGGCCTGTGGTGAGCCAAAGCAGCGATCGCCCGGTGTCGCGCAACATGCGTAGGGGAGATTCTGAGAGGTGGCGCTGGGTGGGGATGGCGACGGGGGTGAAGGCGATGCCGTGGCTGCCGAGGACGATGGTGGCGATCGCGCGGGCACGGGCCATGTGGTAGTCGGAGGTGATTAGGTAAAGGTGGCGAATGTGGGCGGCTTGGATGTCGTGGACGAGGGTGGTGAAGTTGGTGACGGTATCGGTGGCGCGATAGTCGAGGTGGATTAGGTGGTTGGGAATGTGGGCGGCCTGGAAGATGTCGTGGACGACGGGAGAGGGAGCACCGCTGGAGACCCAAATGGGCAGGTTTGGATGGGTTTGGGCGAACTGGGCGGTGAAGGTTTCGCGATCGTGGCCGCCGCCGAGGGTGAGAATGGCCTGGGGGTGGGGGCTTTGGAGGTGGGCAGCGCCCAGGCGAAGGGGAATCAGCAGGCTGAGGACAAGAATGGCCAAGAGTAACAGGCGTAGTAGTGAGCTAGAAATCATGGACAGTATCTGAGCTAGATAAACGTTCCTCTACTAAGCTTAGGAGCAATAGCAAACAGGTTATTGCCAACCTTGTTGGCTAGGGTTATAGGCAGAATGGCATTTTGGTCAGCACTGTATTGGTACAACCCGTAGTAAAAGTGCCTAACATTGATTCATGCCAGCAAGACGGGCATCTTGCCTATGCAGGCGAGACGCCTGCCCTACAGAATTCAACAATTTGAATAGGATTGCTGCAATTCACAAGAAATTATTTTTGAGCTTCAATTCCGACAGCAAATCGATAGTCTTTTTCTCTCTCAACTTCGCTAAAGCGTTCGTTAGACCAGTCACCGTAGACGCATGGGCGAACGACTGAGAACGAATGATCCTTAACTGCCTTAACCAGAGATTCTTGATCCCACATCCACTGGTGCTTTGAGTTAGAAAAGGCCTCTTTCAATCTACTAAAATAACTGCTCCTGGTAGATTTGACGCCTAAAAGAGTATCTTGCATAAAAGAGATAGATGCTTGATCCTGAGAAACTTGATCTCTCTTTGACGAAATATAGCTTTTAGCAAAGACTTCTAAGTCTGGAACAATAATCCGCAAGAAACCACCGGGTTTGAGATAATAAAAAATATTTTTGAGGGCTACATGAAAGTCATTTAAAGACAGGTGTTCAAGCACATGAGCAGCAAAGACTAGATCGCAATACTCTTTCTGAGCATTTAAACCTAAAACGATATTTCCATATTTCGCTTGAGTTGGCCATTCCGGGAAATTCAGAAGTTTTGATGCTACAGACCCTACTACAGGAAACCTGGATATCCGAAGGCTAGGAGAAGCATCTATATTCAACCAACTTTTGGGAGCATTCAGTCCACAACCTATGTGCAAAAACTTAACTTTATCTTTAGGTGAATACTTCATATTTTAAGTTGCCGCCAAGAAAATCAAATCTTATTTTTCAAAATGAGTTAAAGAGGTTTTCAACTAGGGAGCTTAATCAAAAGCGCTTGATTAATGAAAAACTGAGTTGGGGCAAAGTCAGTAATGTAAGTGATAGTTGCACCTTTGTCTTGGGCAAAACTTAGGGCATACTCTTCAGCCAACCTAGTATCACCTCCTTGAAGGGTAGAATGTTTATCTGAATTGTCCAGATATAGAATGCCTCCTGGCTTAAGCAGTTTCATGGAGTTAGCAATACAAGCACTACGATATTCACCATCTACCATGATTAAATCAAAACCTTCAGTATCATCATTCATGAAAGAATGGTATTCGTCTGGGCTGTTGGCAAAATGATAATGAACATTGCTTAGTCCCCGAGCTTTAATAATTAGGCTAATTTTTTCATGCCAAGGACGACAGCCTTCAACAGAATAAATCTCTGCTTTACGCTTAGCATACCAAATGGTAGACATGCCAGAACCAAATTCTAAAACGCGAGATGTTGGAGACAAAAATTTATCTAGCAAATGGATTGCTTCATATGAAATCCACGGGAGTTCGGGCCGATGGTCTAGGGTGATACGTAACAGGCCAGAACCTATAGCCCTAGGGCAATGCCTGATCAAATTACGCCACCCAACAAAATTGTTTTTCTCGTCGTGAAGCCTAGTTTTTCGATTTTTCCCAGAAATAATTTTAGCTAGCACTAGGTTAATCCAATAATTTAATCATTCTAGAAAATCTTTCTCGATCAGCTTCAGGGCTAATAAAATTTCGGCTAGCATACGCTGAAAAGCATAATACCAACCACACCAACCGTCTAGAACACTACCTTTGAAGATTAAGCAATAAAACAAGACAAAGAATGGAGCTAATATTTTGGTCTTGCGAATTTTATCTGCCAGCCCTAGTTGATGATTTGGAGTGATAGAAAGTTTTTTGACTTCTAAGGCTGCATAGCGGTTTTGTGCCCAGAGCCAATGGCTAAGCGGTTTGCGATCATCGTGGCCAATAGGGCTATGTAGAGAAGCTACTGAACCATCAATTTGTACACGATGAGCATGGCCATCTTGGAAATAATGGGCTTTGATAGTACGGTATAAAATTGTGCGCGGTGGTAGCAATGTACCTCGCAGAGGATAACCAAAGACACAGTATCTCAAAGGAATTTTGAATCCATCGCTAGAGATAGGTTCACTTAAAGCTTGAATCTCAGAAATGAAAGCCGTAGAAACTAGGTAATCGGCATCTAGCGAGAGAGTCCACTCGGTAGAGATGTGAGTAAGACCAAAGTTGCACTGTTGAGCAAAAGAGTCGAAGGGGCGTTTATAAATGGTGACGTTGGGGTAGTGGCTGAGGATATCAAGAGTTGCATCGGTACTGTAACTGTCAATGACAACGATATGCTGAGCCCAGCTAAGGGCAGCAAGGGTGCGCTTTAGGTTGGGGGCTTCGTTGTAGGTAAGAATGAGGGGGGTGATGCGATTGAGCTGCATTGCGATAAGCTAACTGGCTTTAGCGCTAGGGGGTAGGGTAGAGGCGCAGACCATACCTTTCCAGAGGTAAGGGAAGCGGCCAGCAAATTTAAACTGGGGGTTGGCAAAACCCTCATCGAGAACCAACTGGCGGAGAGTAGGCACGGAGAAGAATTTGATATGCCCGCCATCCCAAAGTACGGTGAAATGGCGATCAAGCTTACCGATAACAGCCATGGTGAGATTTTTAAGATAACCGTGATAAGGCGTGGTAATGACAAGGGTGCCGCCAGGTCGAAGGTATCGCTTGGCCACTCGTGCCAGTTCTTTAGGGTAGAAAAGGTGTTCGATAACTTCTACAGCAAGAACAACGTCAAAGGAGTGGTAGTGCTGAGGAAGATCTAGATCGTAAATGCTGCCCTGGAAAAAACAACAATCGGAGTAGGTCTGCTTGGCAAGAGCAATACCAGAGGCCGAATCTTCTACCCCTGTGACGTTGAAGCCTTGGTTGGCAATGAAGTGACTAAAGCTGCCATTGCCGCAGCCCAAGTCTAGAACTCGCAAAGGAGCATCTGGAGAAGAAGCAGGATTAGGTAAAAGACTTAAAATAGCTTGGGCCAAGTACTGATGGTGATGCCCAGGTTGAGCTGTTTTATAACTGTACTCGGGAGTAGTTGTTTGCATTAGAGATAGGGGGGTGAGAAAGCAGGTAAAGGACGGTGATCAAGGATGGCAGAGTATACGTCAATCAATTGCGCGGCAACGCGATCCCAGGTGTAGTGGTTGAGAACGAGTTGGCGGGCGCGATCGCCCATGGCCTTGGCCGCTGAAGCATCGTAGAGACACCGTAGCAGTGCCTGGGTAATATCATCGGCATTGGTGGCGACGACGTGGGCGGCCTGGGCGGCAGCGGCTTCGGGAAAGTTGCAACCGGTGGTAAGCACACAGGGTAAGCCCGTCGCCATGGCCTCTAGCACCGACATGCTAAAGCCTTCGGAGTAGGAGGGGGCAACGTAGAGATGGGCGGCAGCCAGGGCCGCACGTTTGAGATCGCCGGTAAGCATGCCGGTGAAGGTGACGGCCTGGTCGCAGTGGGCAGATTGAAAGTACTGCTGGGCGGTGGGGAGAAACCCGATGTTATCTGGCCCTGCTACCACTAGATGAGTATTAGGGAACTGGGCCTGCACCTGGGCAAAGGCAGGGGCCAGCAGGTCGAGGCCTTTTTTGGGGTCGAGGCGACCGAGAAAGAGAATCAGGGTTTTGCCCTGGGTGTGGGGAAACTGCTGATAAAACAGGGCTGGGTCGGGTAGGGTTGCAAAGTCTTGGCGGTGGATGCCGTTGGGTATGGTAACTACGGGGGACCTGAGGCCGAGCGGGGCAATATTGTCGGCTTCGGTGCTGGCCAGGGCTTGAATGGCGCTGGCTCGGTTGAGGGCGGGGCGCTCAAAGAGTTGGTAATAAAGGCGCTTTTTTTGCGCTTTGTAGGCGAGTGCCCAGGGTTCTAGTGTGCCTCGGGGGGCAATAATGTAGGGCACCTGGCGACGGTTACAGTACCAGTAAAAGGTCAGGCTGGTGAGCGAAAAGACGGCGTTGATGTGGACGGCGTCGTAGTGGTGCAGGTGGTGGTGTAGCCACTGGGCTAGGGGGGTGCTCCATTTGTAGTCGCCCCAAACCTGTCCAGGAAAAACTTGTAGGCGATAGTCGGGCCTGTCTAACCAGGTTTGAAGGGGCAGATCGAGTTTGGTGGGGCCGTTGGCGTCGGTGGTGACTAGGTCAACGGTTGCACCCTGGTGCCCCAGGGATTGGGCGAGTTCACAGACGCTTTTGGAGGGGCCACCGTAGACGCTACCTATGGAGGGGATGGTAAAAAGAATGCGCATAGGAGAGTTACCGACGACTCAGCGCCCACAGTAGCGCTAAGTCGGGCCAGCCTACTTTTGGCTGGGGAAGGGTTAGGGCCATTTCAGCGGCTTTTTGTAGATTTTCGGCAAAGGTTTGGGGCGTCCATTGGGCGATGATGGCTTGGCTGGCTTGCCCCATAGCGGTTAGATCGCAGGTTTCAGACGAGATTTTGACCATTAACTCTGTTATCTGGAGGGTGTTGTAGGGGTCAAAAGTATAGCCATTGTGACCATTGTGAACCAGGTCGGGGGCGCAGCCGCAGCGATCAGAGACCAGCACGGGCAGGCCCGAGGCCATGGCTTCGTTGACCACGAGGCCCCACTGTTCGGTGGTGCTAGGGTGGACGAAGCAACTGGCTAGACCATAGTAGATAGGCAACTCATCGTACTGTTTAAAGCCGGGAAGATGAACCCAAGTGGCAATGCCAAGCTGCTCGATCTGTTGACAAAGCTGGGCTTTAAGAGGGCCATCTCCTAACAGTACTAGGGGCCAAGCGCCCTCCCCTGCTTGAGTTTGGTACTGGGCGTAGGCGCTGAGCAGCCGATGGAGGTTTTTTTTCTCGACAAAGCGGGCCGAGGCGAGAAAGAACTGCTGAGGAAGATTAAAGTGTTGGCGCAGTTGGGTGCTTGTCTGGCGAGCCTGGGCCGCCCCCTGGGCGAAATGGGCGTTGTCTACTACGTCATAGCCTATAAAAATCCGATCTTGGGGAAGACCCAGCTTGATTAAGTAATCTTTGTGAGGTTGTCCGCCAACCAGAGCGGTAGAAATAGTTTTTAAGATTCTACGCTTTGGCCACTCTTTCCAAAATCGTCGGGTTTCGTCATGCTCAGTGGTTTCAGACATGAAGATAACGGGGATGCCTCGCTGGCGGCACCAGGCCAAGGCCATAAGGGCTATGGTGCTACTCCACCCAGGAATGGCCACTATGGTGGGCTTTAGATCAGTTAAGCACAACCCAATGGCTAGCCTTTGAGTCTTAGCAGACTGAGCTTGATAAGCACTATCTCGAAATAGAGTAACCTGAGCAAACTGAGTTTGTCCTATCACCGGCTCCCATGCATAGGTTAGATCGACCTGAGAAGATTCAACCGCTGTTAAGTTTAGCTTTTGAGCAGCAGCACCAAGACGGGCATGGTGATAAGGCCCGAGCCGGGCGAAAAAAACAACTAGCATAAATCACAAGCAAATTTCTTCACAGTCACCCGATAGAGCTTTGACTAAACGTTCAGAATAACTCCCAAAAGAGCCATATTGACTTCGCGCTTTAGCTGCGCAAGACATTTGCTCTAATATGGCTGAGTTAGAAAGAAAATTCTCCAGTCTTTCGGTGATCGCACCAGAGTCTCTAATAGGAACAATATAGCCTTCAATGCCGTCTCGGATAATGCTTCCGCTATTAGGAGTGGTTATAATCGGCAACCCTGATGCTAGTGCTTCATATATAACTGTTGCTGAGCCTTCGCATAGACTTGGCAAACAAAAAACATCCGCCTTGTGGTACTCAGAAAATATTTCAGACCTAGGGACAGAACCACAAAACTCGACGTTTGATGGTTTATTGCTAAGTAAAGGCTCAATGTCAGCAGACCATTTTCCTATAATACGACACTGAATGGAAGCCCTTTCAAGCTGACGCATCGCTTCAATCAAGTAGTGAATACCTTTTCTTAAGCCAAGCGAGCCCACAAACAACACTTGCAGAGGACTATTAGCATATCGCTGTCGCGGTCGTGAAGACTTTGTGTTAGAAATTGTTAAGTCAATGCCATAGGGCACAACGACACATTTTTTGGCATCCCCTCCTTCCATAACAACATTCTGACGAACAAATTCTGAGCCACAGATAACAAGGTCAGCCAGATCCCACTCGGCTTTCTCTCTCATGATAAATCTATCTACATAAGCATCTTTTTCAAGACTATATCCCCAATTACTCAACTCTAAAGCTTCTTCTTGAAGCATTTTAAGCTCAACTGACTTGGGGGCTATAGTTTGTTCTAAAACAGTAGTTAACCCTTGCTGTTTGGCAGATAAAAACATTTTCTCTGATGCAGAGTTATGGCCATAGACTAATGAAGCATCGCCAGTGCCCTTTTGAATAATTAGGCTATTGAATTTATCTCCAGCCCATAGATTGACAGCAGTCTCTTCAGTTGCTGTAGCTGCCCTGCTTCGGCGATATGCACATTCAAGACCAAAATTATTAAATGCTGTAATTAAGTCAGTCGGTATATCTTGAGGGATGCGACCAATCAGTTTTTTCAGTTGGGTTGGGCGGATTGACGAAGGTACCACATTAAAAAGACGAGGCCATCCTTTACCAGAGCAAAAATCTGTGTATAGAGTATCTAGCTGGCTGGCTTTATATAAAATACGCGGAACGGCATAGTGCATTCTTGCACCAAGCTGTGCAACTATCGCCCGTGGCTGATCTACAGTCATAAACAGTTAAAGATTTTGCCGAAGACGAGATTCGCTTGGAATTCATAAGAGAATTCAGCATTTGCAATGTTAATCAAGTTTTGTCTTATCTCATCCATTTGAGCATCTGATTGAATTCCAATATTTTCTATTGCTTTAGCTATAGACATAGAATCATAGGGATTAGCGACATAGCCCAGATTATGCTTAATAACGAGCAATTCCAAACCGGGAAAATTTGATGCTACTAACGATAAGCCAGTCTTTAAATATTCTGTGAGCCGCCCAGGGGCCTGATAAAAGTGCCCAATACCATTATTTGGATATAGTAAAATACCTATATCGCAGACAGCATACAGATTCAAAAGCTGTTCATAGGTAAATTTCCCTAGCATTAAAACCCGTTTACCTAAAGATTTTTTGGAGAGGTGATGATTACAGCTTCTATACTGAGAAGTGTCAGGCTCCATGTCAGTAAAAATCAATGCATAGTTATTAGGGATGTGTAGCATAGCGTCCAAAAGATGTCCAGACATGCGTTCATCGCTATAGGGGCCGCCTGCAACAATTAGACGGGGCTGTTTAACATCTCTAAGGCCTGCAACAGTGAGCAACTGCTGACGATAGGTTATATCGCGCTCTGGGATAGACCACCAGCTTGGGAGGGCAGTACGAATTACTTGGGGCATGGCCTTGAGTCGATAATTGCTTGCCATGAACCGAGCACGGTTTGGTTCATTGCTAATTACCCAGTTGGCCCGTTTAGCAAAAAATCTCTCGCAGACCTCATAAAACCTATGGCGGCCATACTCAAGATAATCTTGTGTGTGGTAAATTAAACTAGTTTTGCCCTTAAACCAGGGTAACCAAAAAAGAAATGGAGTCTGCTGCGCTCCTTGTACATAAACAAAGTCTGGTTTTTCTTGCCAAAAGAACCAAATAACTTTGGCTAAAAAGCTTAGTGCAGATAATAAACTCTTTTTAGGGGATAATCGGTATTTTAGACTAGGGTAGTTAGCTAGCCAGCTCGGAGATGCAAGATTACCCCAAGCAATAAATGTAATGGCATAATTCTGACGAGCCAAATGAAGCGCTGCCATAGCTTGATGCGGGGCACCATTGTCGCTTAGAGGATAGCCAATATAAAGGATGTTCACTGTTAAAGTTTTATAGAGCTGAGTATCCTGGCAGTTTGTTTGGGCTATTACTAAAGTTACATATTAGCCTGGCCAGAGAGTCCAAGAGAATGAACTGGATAATCTGGATAAAATGGTGCTAAATCTTGCTTGTATAAGCACCACTTAAATGCAAAGAGCATAATCAAGATACTTGGCAATTGGGTCACCATATAATTCAGCATTGAACCGTAGGATAAACCTGCTGGAAAAGTAATAAAAAAGCACAAGAAAATAATTGCACGGCCGTCAAAATAGTAAGTTGCAGCATGATGAGCGCGACAAAAGAAGTAGCCTGTATAGAAGAATAGGATGCAGCCAAAAAACGAAAATTCACCAAAAACCTCTGAAAAAGCAGTTTTTGCCGTATAAAAAGCAACAGGGATGCCATACACTTCGGAAACCCAATCTTTACTAACTCCTTCTCCCAAAAAGAGAGAAGCTTTAAGCTCACGTCCTATTAATTCGCCTGGTACATATCGATGAACCAAACTGTTGTAAACTCGATCAATACCAAATCCATATCTGTTAGTTTCATAATAGGCTCCTGTTAAAATCATGGCATCAACGACCTCAAGAGTATTATCTTGCTCGCCTGAGAACATATCGCTGACGATTTCTGATGCTGGCCTCTCACGAATAACATCGAGATACCGGCCCTCTTTAAATTCTCCCCGCCAATAGGGAAAAGCATAGACAACTATAAGAGCCAATACTAAAGAACCAGCGACAGCCCATCTAGGTATTCGGAGCTTGGGCTTATATAGTAATAGCGGAAATAAGTAAATAAACGGCAAAGTGAAGGTTGCGGAACGTCGCCCCAACACCACAATTGCCTGGAAGGGAAAAAATGAAAAGCAAAGGGCTAAAACTAAGCGATATAGCTTCTTTGATTGGAAATAGGATATTAATAATAAGCTAATGCCTGGTAAAACTAGGGTAGATAGTGTGTGCCAGTAAACAGGCCATCCCCGCCAAAGACCTTCAATTTCGCCAAGAGATCTGAGTTGAACAGCGCCAAATGTGCCTATAAGACTAATAAACAAGCCTAGGCAAAAAAGCCGATTGTCATCAATTGCCCATCTGTAACTAGGTGGGGAGTAAGACTGTCGTATAATAGCTCTGCCAGCTTTAGAATGGCCCCAATACAAGGCTATTGTACAAAGCACAACCATGATTGAGAATATCCTGAAGGCTTGATCGGGCACGCGCCAAGGGTTATAGGTAGCCACGTAGAACTGTGGGCAAATAATTAAAGCCATGCCTACGGCATAGAGGAATGGGGCTTTAATAATACGCCTGGTATTGTATAGGCCCCAAGCTAAGCCTCCGATGGTTAAAAGATAAATTATAATTAGCCAAATGTCTCTTTCAATTGGCATGAGCTGTGGCACACTTAAATTGCATGTTTTGGTCTCTAAAGACTTCGCAGAAGAGGAGAAACTTGGAAATTTAGACCTCCAGTAGTTTAGTCTGTTAGCGTCATTAGGGCTCCAAAGTTTAGTCTAATTCAGGTTTTTGAGCAACTGCCCAAATAACAGATGACCAGTATTTAGGGGCTGAAAGCCCAAGCAGCTTGAATCTAAGACGCTCAATACTTCTGCTGATTTTTGCTATTACATACCATATCCTATGCCCTAGAGTAATTGGTGCTGGCCATGGATCGCGAAATTCTATGATCTCCATGTCATGGCAGAAGAATAGTTGTGAAAGGGTTGTTGGTGAAAAGCATGTTTCATGGGTAATGTCTGAGAACCTTGTTGATAATCCTATAAGGCTGGTTGCATTAGGGACGCTCACAATAATTTTCCCACCTGCTGCTAAAGCTTCATAAGCAATATTCATCACATCAAAGAGTTCTTCGGCAGTAAAATGTTCAATAATATCTAGCATAGCTATTAGGTCTACTGACGAAGGCTTTTGGGATTGAAGGTATTCTTGAGCAGATGCGAGTTGAACGGGAAGACCTAATCCTTGAGCAAGCTTCACCTGAGTCTCATCTAAATCAGCACCAGCAATGTTTTCATAACCTTTACCTTTTAGAAAAAAAACAAATGAACCAGTGCCACACCCAATATCAAGAATTCTGCTCTGCCTGGAGCTAGGTAACCAGTCCTTTGTATACCAAGAATAATATCTTGCTCTTGTCTTATGCTTTATTTCCAGATGCTCTATGTTTTCGGTTTTGTGCCATTTTGCTTGCTTACTATATAAGAGACGATAGGGATTCATAGCAAGAAAGTTCCTTGTATTTGAGTTTTTCAGGGAAAACCTAGTCTTTAAACCAATAAAAACGTAGTTCTGCCCCTCACCCCATCCCCACGCCCTTTGGGCGTGGGGATGGGGTGCATGTCTTCCTTTTCCAGAGAATATTAAAAGCCCATAAATTGGTCTCAATGGAAGTAGGTGTTTTGGGGATTTGATTTTTCTCTCAGAAAGGGTGACATGCTCCCGTGGGGATGGGGGTAAAGACTTCAGAGTTCCTCTCCCGATGGGAGAGTAACTTAGGGTGAGAAAAACTCTGGGTTTCAAGATGATCTGTGTCTTTTGAGATATCCTACACGGTCTTCTGAAGGAAGAGCAAGAATTTTTCATGCTCTTCCTTCAGAAGACTTGGCCGGAGGGTTATGGGTTTTTCCATAATACTGATCATCCCTAATCTCTCGAATAATGAGCTTGCTCTTTTTGAAGAAATAAATAGCATTGCTGGAACTTGGTATGACAGTGCTGGAACACAAGCATGAACTCTGGTAGACAAAACTAAAGATGAATTCTTGATTATATTGAGATACGAATATGGATTCAAGCTGACGAATGTATTAGGTCTCCGATAAGTTATTAAAGCTGTTTCTTTTTCTATAGTATTGTGAGCAAGACGAATAATAAGTCTGTCTTCAATTTTGTTTGGGTACTTGCGGAAAAAATCAACTAGGCGTTCCATTCTGGAAATCTTGCCTTTAGAACCTTCTAAGACCTTGACGTTTAAATTAAGCGATTTATCTGAGGCTTGCGAAGATTCTAGAATAATTTTAGGCTCTGTGTATTCATCGAATGCATATACGATATAGTTTTCGAGATCTGGAGTTTTAAATCCTTGATAATGTAAAGAGGAGTAAAAGGCAGAGCATATTCCATCATATGAATGATGTGCAAGATCTTTATAGTTTTCAAAAGTCTCAGAATCTCTTGTGGAAAGAATATGTGGTGTATACTCTTTCAGAATATCTCGACAGTGTTTGATTTCGTCAGGGCTATAGACTAATCCGCCAACGCTTATCATAATTAACTTTATTTGTTTCTCTTTGAGTTTTTTTAGCAGAGGTAAATAGAGTTTGCCAAAACCTTTGTTGAGTATTGGCCCTGACAAGACATACCATTGGGCTTCGCCAAAGAAACTGTAGTCAAAGACATTGTGGCTATAATATTTTCTAAATCTGTCTAAGTGGCAACTTCTTTCTTCTCCAGAAACCACATTCGCGGAGCTCTGAAAAACTTCTCTTAAGTCATTTAGAATTGCTAGCTGATAGAATGCATCGCCAATGTTGGCCAAATGATTATTAGCAACGATTATGTTTTTCGTCATGACCTACAGCCCTTCTTAACCTAGTGAGGTACAGCAAAAGACTTGAAAGCCTTGCTATATAGCAATCTCAGATCTTGATTCGTACCTCATTAGAGTGGGAAACGCTGTATTTCGAAATACTTATATGAGAAGCTTTAGACAGTGTTTCTCAGCTTGGTGAGGTGTAAGTCAAAACATGAACTTACGATGGGGAAAGAATCAGTGGGTGCTGCGCGCTTTTTGGTAAAGTTCTAGAATTCGAAATCGCCTGACGTAACTGATCCCTAAGCTGAGCATTTTCCTGTT
>JBBSLJ010000023.1:0-12631 GCA_038255465.1 Saccharimonadales bacterium (SeqCode) | reverse complement strand
GGCAGGGATCGCAAGCCCTTGCAAACAAGATTAAGGGCCGGGTTACCGCTATCCCAATCAGGCTTTTCAAACCAATAAGTAATGTTAGTGGCTTCGTGGACAGCCCGGGCAACTCTACGATTCATAATAATATTATATAACCAAAAATCTTATCTGTAAATACAAGTGGCCATAGTTGACAAATATTTATATATATTGTAAAATGCAGATATGACAAATATAGACCCTTGGCTCTACTCTCCAGATAACGTCGAGGAACTAGGTCTAAAATACAAAGAAGAACAAGATCTTTTTGAAACCCTGCTTGAATCAGGTGAATCATGGACTGATGAGCAGAGACGAATGGTGGTAGACGCTTATAATCTGGCGCGTGTCCTTCATGAAGATGATAAGCACCGTGATCTTCCATATACGTATCATTTATTGCGAAATGCCAATCGCGTAACAGGATACCTTCACATAACAGATCCGGAAATAATTACAGCAGTGATACTCCACGATAGCGTAGAGGATCACCCGGACGAGATATTAAAAGTTAGCATCTTTGGTAGAGACGAACCTCCCATAGAAGTGCCCGTGCCTGAAGATCCGTATACAAAACAGCAAGCGGCGCTAAAAACTCTCGAAGTGCTATTCTCGCCCCGTGTAGCGACCATTGTTGCGGCCGTTACGAATGCACCTGAGATCAGTGGTGAAAATATTAGCTACGAAGAACGGCTACAACGATACGCTGATAAGGTTAAAAAGGCGGTGTTAACACCTGAAGGCTGGATTACCAAATTCGTCGACTGGCTAGATAATGGTGTTGGAATAGTACACAGCGACATGGCATCGGGAGCCGATAAAGCGGCTCATTTTAGCCGGAAATACGGAATGGTCCAGCCCACTCTTGAGCAAAGATATTATCAGGCAGATATAGAGGCTTTACTTGACCCTACGGCTAAAGCTTATATTGAGCATCAGTTTCAATTGGGAAGAGCGCGGCTTACCACTTCTGACGGTGAAGAAGTAAAATAGCTCCACAGGTTACATGATCAATAGTGTGCAGGTTATAAACAAGACAACAATATTTGGTATAATTTGGCAGTCCAAGAGAGTTGCCACCTTAGCTCAGTCGGTAGAGCGACACATTCGTAACGTGTAGGTCACCAGTTCGAATCCGGTCGGGCCCGCCAATCCAGATTTCGGTCTGAAACAGACAACAAATTAAGTGGTTTCCTAGGTGTTAGGACCACTTTTTTGTTTGTTAAGTACCAGTTCGAACCTAGATACATCATCAGCCTACGGCGTTCTTCATCATTTGCCATTTCAAAGACTTCACCAACGTTTGTAACGCTGTTAAAGGTTTCTCTAGCTAGTTCTAGCCACCTTTCGGCGTCAGTATTTGCAGTATTAAGCAGTTGTTTAGTTCTAGCCAGTGTTGCCGTGTGAATAGCTGCTCGTTCTTTATAGCGTTCGTCAGTCATAACACCGTGTTCTAGCTTCTCATCAAGCACTTCCAATGCTTTTTGTGCTTCTCTCTGGTCTTTAAGCCATTGTGGCTTGTACTTGTGCTGTTTCTTTATGTAATCGTTATAGTGAAAGTTAAGCCAACTATTACACTCAACACCGTCTGCTTTAGTTATTTCATATTCCTGCATACGAGCCTTAATTTCTTGCTCAAAAATTTCATTGGGTAATTGTTTTTCTTGGCACTTAATTTTCTTACTTTTCTTAGTGCAAGTGTAGAAGACGTACTCTGCTTCTTTGCCACTAGCCAACTCCTTAGTTTTTGTATAAGCTGTAACATTGAACTTACACGTCTTGCATAAGAACAGGCCTTTATACGAGTAATAACGACCAGCAGTTGTAGAAACCTTTTCATGGTCTTTTTGCTTTACCCACCCCATAGCCATTTGGATTTTATCGTATAGTTCTACACTAATAAGCGGTTTATAGCTTCCTTGATGCCATTCGCCAGTTTCGCTGTAATGGAATACGCCCGTATTGGCTCGTCTTTGAAGCATATCTATTAGGGTTTGTTTGCTAATAGGATTACCCTTACGAGACGTCAGACCGATATTGTGAGCTTCTTTGCATAGGTCGTCTACCTTATACAGACCAGTTGCTGCCAATTCACAAATGCGAATGACTTGAGGTGCTTTATCTGAGTCAGGAACTATATTGCGTTCGCCAGGACGAATAATAGCGTTCATATAGCCTAGGAATGCTGGACCAGGGTATTGTCCGTGTGCACGCTTAGTCTCAAACCCCTCTTTAACCTGTACGCTAAGGTCGTCATTGTTTTTCTTCGCCATTGCAAACTCAAGAGCAAGGTACATCTTATCATCGGGCGTATTTCTAAAAACCCTGTTAGGTGTGTAGATGGCTGATAGTTTGCCTGTATCTAGAGCATAGATAACTCTACCGCCATCAACAGGGTTACGACTAAGACGACTGACTAGCCATACTGCTATATAGCGTGCTTCACCAGCTTCTACACGATTCATCATATCGCCGAAAATAGGCCTTCCAGGGTGCTTTGCCGACCTTTCCTCTGGTGGCATAAAAATTGGATTAAGTTCGGGGTAACGTTCAAATATTTGCTGAACTTGTTTGTCCTGTTTCTCGATAGACAGTGCTTGGCGGTCTTCACGGTCTTGAGAGCGTCTGAGATAAACGAAGCAGTTTGATGGTTGTCCTGGATTTTGTGTGTTATTCATAGAGTGATTTCTCCCTTATATCATAACCTTTTTGTCTCTCAATCGCAGCCCCATACCTGTTTCGATATTTAATATCAACCACAAGGGTTAGGAAGCCGAATAGCACCTGCATATCTGTTGGTAAGTTGTTTATTTTTGTTTTCTTGTGCTTAGAGATAAGCACGGCTAGAGACTTATTCCTGTTTACAGGCATAAAAAATCCAATCGCTTACCTCGTTGAACGACGAGTATTACTATTGGTTTTTTATGCTGTTCGAGCCTACAAAAATTTTCGAAACAAGGTGATACATTTAAGTATCTCTAGGCTCATAGTTCTACTACTAATTATACGCAAGCAGAAGCAGTTTGTCAATACTTTTGTGCTTATATTTGCAGTTAATGCAAACATATATCGCCGAAAAAAATCACACGCATGGCGACTTAGCGTATTTCGTCACACTTCAGTGAACAGGCCACTGCTAACTTGCTGCTGATGTGTCTGACTTGATAACCTCAATGACCAATGAAGGTCTGTCAAAAAAGCCTGTTTTGTCTTCAATGATATAACTTATGTCTTGACGCTCTGCAAGCCACCTGACGGCTCGTACATCGCCCTCAAGAGCTTTCTTAATCATAGCTAGTACCATCGCTTGAGCATAAGAGGTAGGCTGACCGTTAGCTAAGTCATTCAGGTTGTTACTTGAAAGCATTTCATCTACTGCTTTCTGCTCTAGTAGCTTACGAACTATTGTAGACACGTTTTTACTACCGGGCTTACGTCCAGCAGGGTTTCCAGATTGACCTCGTTTCCAAGGTTTTAGGTTTGGGTAGTTTTTTGTATTCATCCCTCTTCTTATTTTAGCAATAACGCCGAAAACATTAGGTAATACTTGACGAATTTCATACTTTATGCTACAATGTAGCCTATGAACAACAACTTCGGTCCTGAATCAACAAATCCACGCAATAGACGAGCTTTTGCTCACGCTAAGATAAGCCAATATAAGAGTGGCGAAGCTACTTATGGCGAGGCTTTTGAAGCAGCTCACAAGGCAAGCCCAACTCGTAAAGGCGAAGTGTCTGGATTTGGTCGTGCCCTGGGTGGCGTAATGGTTGACGCTTATGCCCAACGCTACGATAACGATACAGTAGTTGTATCGGGTTTATCACCTGCGAAGCAAGATGAAGTAGCCGCAAAAGAAGCGGCTGGTCGCCCCTACGGATACAGCCCTGATGCTTATATGGTACGCCCAGATGCAGAAAACACTCCTGTATTTAAGGGCACTATCCTCGACCCTATTGCAGAAGGCTTTACTCCCTTACCCCCAAAACAGTAAATATTATTTAGGTAGTTACTCCTTCAATGGCTTGGCTACCTATTTTTATTGGCTCTGTTCTACTAACTTCTACAAAATAGTTCCATATCTGTAATGTAATGGCCCGCCAGTATTGACTAAATGCTGCTTTTGTGATAGTATATTTTTTATGTCAATTACTTCTGAAAGTATAAATATCATCGGCATGCGTCATGGCATGGATGATAACCATGGTCACCTACTCCGAGAGGCCTATCCCGAGATAGCCATAGAACTTACCGAACGTATCTTAGCGCCTAAACTGGGCATTCAAGATTTCCGCAAAGAAGAGTTGCAGCGCCGTTTACAGGCAGAAGGTATACCTGAGCGTGGCGCAGATGTTCCCGACGACAAAAAAAGTAGATGGATAGAAATGCAACGAGAAGCTCTCGACGCACTCGCATACAAGATTGAAGAAGGCCTGCCCAAGCTGAAAGCTAGCGGGTGCAACATCCTGGTAGTAGCATCAGATGTACTACGTTCACGACAGTCAGCCCGAACAGTGGCTGGCTTTCTAGAGTCAGGGGGGATTCTTCAGCAAGTAGACGGGCAAGATTTTGTTTTAAGCAACACTCTTACTAATGGATCTTTTGACGATTACAGCTTTGACGGCACGGCCAGCACGGAACTGCTAGGACGAACGCTTGCCGTTACTCACCCGCATGTCAGTCAAGAAATAGTGGATGGAGTAAGTGACGTTTTCCTTATTGGCCACCAACCTTACTTCAAAAGTTTATCAAAGCTTGCCCTAGGAGAGTCAGTGGCTCTTGATTATAGCCAAACTATCCAATTCACTGTGCCTCGCCAAGATTTACAGTTCTAAAATAGTTCCAGACTTGTACCGTTAAGGTCCACCAAATCGCCTATGATTATGCAAAGGGCTATGGATACATCTAGCATTTCATGGCACACTGTATGTATGTATGTATGTATGTTTGAGCACGTTCCTTTGCGCTTTGAAGATGACCCAGTAGTTGACGGTTTAGTTAGTCGTGCGCTATCGGTGGTTGACGAAAAATATGGTGTCGAAGGTATAAATCCTAAAGGTTACCACAATCCTCAGCATACTGCTGATGTTGTCCATGCCGCTTCTGAATTATCAGACCTAGCCATTACCCATGGGAAAATTACACCTGCTGACAAGAGATTAATTATCATAGCCGCAGCATATCACGATACCGAGCAGGATACGGGGAGTGGTAATAATGAAGAAGAGAGCGCAGCGCTAACAATAGCCCATATGAGAGAAGCTGGTGGATTTACTGAAGAAGATGAGCGTACAGTAAGGGATATTATCATGGCAACCGTCGTGAGTTTTGATGAGGCAGGTAAGATGAGGCAAGGCGCAATCGAGGCTGATTATCGCACGCAAATAATGGCCGACGCCGACCTAGCTAGTTTAGGAAAACCCCCAGAAGTATATTGGGATAGAGCCCAAGGATTATTTACGGAATGGAATCCAGGATACGATTTGAATACTGAACAAGGTCGGAAGTTTATAAGCTCACAAGTTACTTTTATAAGTAACCATCAATACTACACTCCAGAAGCAGCACAACTTTTCCCTTACTTAGAGGCAAATATTGCTTTTACCCAGGAATTAATAACTTCTAACGACGCATAAGAAGTAAGCCGGTACCCCCTCCACCCCAAACCAAAATGCTCGTGGTTTAGCTTTATGCCTGATGTGTTCATTGAAGATAAGATTAGAAACGATGCTTTAGAAGAAGCCTATGGCTCTAACGCACCTCGCCAAGCATTTATGAAGATACTGAGACCGCAAGAAGCTATTTCGATAAGATTACAGAAGGCAGTAATTTAACCGAATATGTTATTGCTGAGGGTGCCGAGCCTTGTGCTCGGCTAAGTGAACGAGTCTTGGTAGATGACTCAAATTTTGCAGCTACTGTACCTCCAGACTTGTTGGGTTACTGTCCGCCAAAATTATTTTTTCTTTATCTAGATAACGGCAGACTTGAAAACCTTGTGTTGTTTTCTCCGTAACTCCTGTCTGCTTGTTATATCCGCTTCCATGAATGTGTATTCATGCTGATGAACTCTAAAAAGAGCGAAAAGTGAGATGTTTGGTATAATAACCTCTGTTTTTGCCACCTTAGCTCAGTCGGTAGAGCGACACATTCGTAACGTGTAGGTCGCCGGTTCGATCCCGGCAGGTGGCTCCAGCTTGTCATTGTATTCCGACTTCCGTAAAAACGACGGAAGTCGTTTTACCTCCAGTCTTCAACAATGCCTGCGCTTTGCCCCAAGTTGAATCCTTTCAACTTGGGGGCCCCAGTCCGCTCTGGTAGAATATCTACCGTCGCGGGTGTCGTATAACGGCTATTATGTATCCTTCCCAAGGATAAAACGCGGGTTCGACTCCCGCCACCCGCACCAGCTTAAAATTGTATGTACACCTTCGGTCCTTGCAAAAACAAAGACCTGCCGGTTCCCAACAATTTTTGCGCTTCACCCCACCGAGAATCCTCTCTCGGCGGGGACCCCGATAAATAACTAGAACCTGTAACCTAAAACCTATACACTAGACAAAATGCATATACCCAAAAATTATTTTCATGACCGGATTATCCTGTTACTCATTAGCATCAACACGTTCCTAACATTGTTATGCAGTGTGCTGGTGGTGCTGAATATCGACTTCAATCGGCCCGACGGCTACATCGTCCAGTACCGCGCTAACCTGGGCTTAAGTGCTTATAAAGCGGGTAGCTCGCTAGTGTTGCTAAGCTTTATTGGTTTTGCGCTGGCGGTCATGGTGCTGCACACAGCGCTGAGTATAAAAATGTATGGGCATCGGCGTAGCTTCGCAATTGCTGCGCTGGGGCTTGGGACGCTTTTACTAATAATTTCTATTTTTGTAAGCAACGCATTGCTTGAGATATGAAAAATATTGAGATTCCCTATACACACCAGAGAGGTAAGCGATACCGCTTCTTTGAAATGCTGCCCGGACTCCTGAGCTGGTCTGTTCTAGCGCTTCCATTTGTACTCAGCTTTATAACAGTAGAATTTGTTGGAGTACGCATGCCGCTGGCGGCGCTGTTTATCCCAGCCTATCTGCTGCTGTGGTTTGTTAAAGCCGTTGGCCTTAATGTCCGCTCGATTCAGGGTTTTCGAATGTTGCACCAGCAAGAAAAGCTGCCATGGGGCCAGCTGGTTGAGGAGCTCCGGACCGGTCATGTCGGCCAACCTGACCGCCATATCCCAACCTGGCATTACGAAAATATCCGGCGCATCACCGAAGAGCCTACCCCTATAAAGATTGATGACGTGCTGCATGCGATTGTTATTGCTACCTATAACGAGGCTCGCGAGGTGCTAGAGCCTACAATCCAATCTGTTATTGCTTCTGATTACGATATGAAGAAGGTCATTTTGGTGCTGGCATACGAAGAACGGGGCGGTCCGGATGTAGAATCAAATGCCGAAGCGCTTATGAGCGAATACAGTAATGTTTTTAAGCACGCCTTTGCGGTTAAACACCCTAAAGACATGCCCGGAGAAGTGATAGGCAAGGGCGGTAACATCACCTATGCTGCCCGTGAACTGCAAGCATACCTTGAGCAAGAAAAAATTGAGCCGCTCAGCGTCATCGTAACGACGCTTGACTCTGACAACCGGCCACATAAGCAATACTTAAATGCACTTACTTATCTGTATGCGGTAACGCCCGATCCCTTACATGTCTCGTACCAGCCAATACCGATGTTTACCAACAATATTTGGGATGCGCCGGCACCGATGCGGGTGATTGCCACCGGTAATACATTCTGGAACGTGGTGCTTTCGATTCGGCCGCATATGATCCGCAACTTCTCTAGCCACGCCCAGAGCATGCAGTCGCTGATTGATACCGATTATTGGAGCGTGAGAACGATTGTAGAAGACGGGCACCAGTTCTGGCGAACGTACTTCCGCTATGACGGCAAGCACGAGGTATACCCCATTTATCTGCCAATTTATCAGGACGCTGTGCTCTCGAGTAGTTTTTGGAAGACTATCAAAGCACAGTTTTTGCAGATACGGCGTTGGGCTTGGGGTGCCTCAGATGTAGCTTATGTACTTGAAAAGGGTTATTTTACGAAGAATAAAGTCCCTAAGCTTGATCTGACCTTCAAGTTCCTGCGGCTGCTTGAAGGGCACGTGTCTTGGGCAACTGCGCCGCTGATCTTGGCGTTTGCGGCATTCATACCGCTGTTATTTAACCCGCAGGACATAGCCTCAAATCAGTTGCCGTACATCGCTAGCCGTATTCAGACGCTCGCTCTGACAGGTATCTTTATTACTCTGTTTCTAAGCCTCAAATTGCTGCCACCTCGGCCGAAGCGGTATCGCCGCTGGCGTTACATAGCCATGGTACTGCAGTTTGTTATGCTGCCGGTGACCACTATATGTTTCAACGCCTTTGCTGCGATTGTGTCACAGACAAGACTTATATTTGGCTGGTATTTAGGAAAATTTGACGTCACTGACAAGGCAGTCATTACCGAAGATAAACAGAAAGTGATTTAACCCGTAAGCGTTGAGCGATGGGTCGTGAGCTTTGAGCTACTAGCTAGTTATTTAGAGCTCGTTGGGTGGAAGGCTTTGTAGTGCACGGCGGCGGGCTTATCGAACCGTTCTAATACGGTGATAACATTCTCAATAATTAGCGATCTTTGTATTGCGCCATCCTGCATGTACGGGTAGAGGTGACTTATAACGGTATCCGTAAGGCCCGTAGCGTCCTTTAGGGCGCTTTTTCTATGTTTTAGGCTGTCATAGATGCTCATGAAGAGTTTGTCGCGCTCAAAGGGCTGTAATTGACTTACATTTCTTACCATTATGCTACCAGACAGGTCAATCGCTTCAGATGATGTAAAGGTTGCAGCACAGTTAGTGCAAGTACGCCGTCGCCAAACCCGGTTGAGTTTCTTCTGATGGCGAGAATTCACCACCCCTGTTTCGTTACTGCAATATATACAAACCATCGTATTCCTTGTTTTAGGGGAGAACAGCCCGAGACTTTGGCTTGGCCAAAGCCCGGCGCGTTAGGAGGGGATTATCCCCTCCTAAGCTGTGCTTACCATGTCAACATATTGTCATATAGCTATTAAATAACCAAGTGGAAAACTTAAGAACTATTGTGGGTAACCCCTAAATAAACACAAAAGACCCCAGATTTTACTCTGGGGTCTCACCAGGGGCTCTATTTTGCAAGAACTACCCGGGTGCGTCTTATGCGACTTATTGACTTACTTGTGATGGCCAGCTCTTCGTAGAACAGCTTAAAGCCTTCAAGTGAAGTCTTGTTGGTACTCAAAATATGAGCGCCTCCCGATTAACGTGTGTATTCTATGGCAATACTTGCAGGATGTCAATAAACATTACATAGCTTAAGCATTATACTGTGGTAGGATAACAGATATGTCTCAATACTTTTCAGCAGATCCCAGCACCATAGGCGCTAGAAAGGGAACGTTAACCACTAGAGCCGGCAAGGTGTTAACTCCTACGTTTATGCCAGACGGCACAAGGGGTGCTGTTAAAAGTCTGACGCCAGAACAAGTAATTTCTACGGGGGTGCAGGTAGTGCTCGCCAATACGTTCCATTTGCACCTGCAGCCGGGTGAAGAAGTAATTCATAAGCTTGGCGGCCTGCATAAGTTTGCAAACCGAAAGGCGCCGATATTAACAGATTCGGGTGGTTTTCAGGTTTTTTCATTGGCTAAAATTCGTAAAATAGCAGAGGAAGGCGTTACTTTTAAGGATCCTAGAACCGGCGATACCATTTTTTTATCCCCCGAAAAGTCGATACAGATACAAATTAGACTCGGAGCGGATATGATAGTGGCATTTGACGATGTGGTGGCTTTGGACGATATCGGCCGCGGACGAACCCAAGAAGCATATGAACGCACGCATAGGTGGCTCGAGCGTAATGTTGCAGAATTCAAACGTTTAACGAAGGATATGAAACCGGACGACCGTCCATTGCTATTTGGTGTTGCTCAGGGTGGATTAGATAAAGAGCTTCGCAGGCGTAGTTTGGAACTAGTGCATGCTTCGGGAGTTGACGGCGTAGCTATAGGCGGGCTGTCGGTCGGAGAAACTCGGGCTGAGATGCACGATATGCTGGAGTATCTAGCAACATTTTACGACCCGGCCAGACCGCGCTTTTTGTTGGGCGTAGGCGATCCGGCTGACTTGCGCTTTGCGGTTGAGCATGGCATCGACATGTTGGATTGTGTTTTGCCGACACGTAATGCTCGACACGGCACGGCCTGGATTTCCGGCGATCAAAAGGTACACTTAACGAACCAGAAATACGCTGATGATGCTGGCCCTATTGATGATAGCTGTGATTGTGCGACGTGTGCCGCTGGCTATTCGCGCGGCTTCTTACGTCACCAGTTCAAAGTTGGTGAGCCGTTGGCCGGAACCCTTGTAAGCATTCACAATATCCGCTATTTAGAACGCATTTGCGAAGATTACCGTAATCAGTTATAGTCTCATCTGTTAAATAGGGCGATTAGCTCATTTGGCTAGAGCGCAGCATTGACGTTGCTGAGGTGATAGGTTCGAATCCTATATCGCCCACCAAACTAAGATCCGGCTTATAAGCCGGTTTTTATTTTGGTTTGTAATATAAGAACTGCACAGCGCGGCATCATTAAATATCAATCACCAAACTCTTGTGGCAGGTGTTCCTCTTATCCTTAAAAAGCAATGTAAAAGAAACAATACAAAAGGGCTAGCATTATAGTACTAGTATGGTAAGCTGTAGGGACTGGTGAAGTTTTGGGAGAGGTTTTAACCTCACGGATGGGCAGAGTCGAGGAAAATTGCGAGATTCCTCGACTCTTTTATTTGTTTAAAAAATATTCACTTTTTGATTGGCCCGGTGTTCTTCGTGGAGATAGAGTAGTATACTGTTTTGTAAGCAGTGAAGTGGCCTCACCAACCACAGAGCTTCGTAGGCGTGGCAACAGAGGTACGTTAACCAAGGTTGCAAGAGTAGAATGTTTCGGTGGAACCGCCCGCATATCGGGCCCGAAGCGCACGAAGACAATAGTCTTAGTGCGTATTTTTATTTTTAAATCCCCGGGAAGGAACAGGCAATGGCTGATCAGAACGACAAATTACACCCGATGCGCCATTCACTTGCGCATATCATGGCTACCACTGTTACTAATTTGTGGCCAGAAGCCAAGCTAGGTGTAGGACCGGTCGTAGAAAACGGTTTTTACTATGATATTGACCTAGGCGAAACCAAAATATCCGAAGAGGATTTTAAGCGTATAGAAGAAGGCATGCGCCGGGTTATTAATCAGAATCAGGTATTTGAGCGCTTTGAAAAGCCAATAGACGATGCAATTGCCTGGGCTAAAGAAGCTGGACAGCAGTATAAGGAAGAGCTGTTAAACGATCTTAAACGGGCAGGTACGACTCTAGAAAAGGACCTTAACCCGGATGAGCTGGGAACCATTGCCGATGGTGAAAGTGCGGTTGAGTCAGTGTCGTTTTATAAAAACGGTGAGTTTGTAGATCTTTGCCGCGGCCCACACGTTGAATCAACGGGAAAAGTCGGCGCATTTAAATTGATGCGCGTGGCTGGCGCCTACTGGCGAGGTAACGAAAAGAATGCTCAGATGCAGCGCTTATACGGCGTCGCATTTGAAACCAAAGAAGAGCTCAACACCTATCTTCAGATGCTTGCCGAAGCTAAAAAACGCGATCATCGTAAGTTAGGACAAGAGCTTGATCTGTTTGTGTTCTCAGAGCTGGTTGGCTCAGGTTTGCCGTTGTTTACCCCTCGGGGAACAGTATTGCGCGAAGAGATCGAAAGATTTTCAAATGAGCTTAGGCAAAGTTACGGTTTTCAAAAAGTTTCTATTCCTCATATTACCAAGAAGGATCTATATGAAGTTTCGGGTCACTGGGCAAAATTTGGCGATGAACTATTTTTGGTAAAAAGCCAAGAGACAAGTGACCAGCTTGTATTAAAGCCCATGAACTGTCCGCATCACACGCAAATTTATGCCAGCCGGCCACGAAGTTACCGTGACTTACCTATCCGATATCTTGATACTACGATGGTTTACCGCGACGAGAAAACGGGTGAGCTAGGTGGCTTGAACCGCGTCCGTTCTATCACGCAAGACGATAGCCATGCATTTTGTCGTGAGGATCAGATTGAAGGTGAAATAAACAGTCTCCTGGAAGCTGCAAATGACTTCTATGCCACCGTAGATATGAAGCTCAGGGTACGATTGTCTTATAGAGACGATGGTGACGCGTATCTTGGAGATGAAAAGCTTTGGACTAGCGCTCAGGAACAGCTTAAGAACGCTGTATTAGCAAATAATCTCGAGTATTTTGAACAAACAGGCGAGGCCGCATTTTACGGTCCAAAGATAGACTTTATGGCAACGGATGCTATTGGTCGGGAGCATCAAGTCGCCACCGTGCAACTCGATTTTGTGCAGCCAGAGCGGTTTGGGTTGGAATATACGGCTGATGATGGCCAAATGAACACGCCGGTAATGATTCACTGCGCGCTCTTGGGTTCTACGGAGCGATTCTTAAGTGTTT
>JBBSLJ010000022.1:0-12746 GCA_038255465.1 Saccharimonadales bacterium (SeqCode) | reverse complement strand
CTAACGATGGGCTAAAGGGGGACGTCCCGCCTTTTACTCAATTGCCCACTATCGCCAAACTTTACGGTAACGGCGTATTTGATTTTTATGCAGTCACAATCGACGGCAAAATATTACGCCGCAATACGGGCATAAAAGTAGACCTGGTTTTGCCAATAACCAAGGACAAATCAGAACCGTCAAATCAACGTGATTCGCATATGGCCTTGCTCGAATGGCAGGCGCAACAACACAGCAAAGAATCCGCTCGCGTCGAATCGTTCGGGAAAATGGCCGTGGACCACACGCGAGAGTTTTCTACAAAACAACTGGACGCATCCCGCGAAACCGCGCTTGCACAAGCTGAACGAGATAGAGCCTTTTATAAATCTCAGCAGGACTCAAGCCAAAACTTTTTCCACCAAATGTTTCAATCATCCCAACTTATGCACCAGCAAGCTATGGAGCGCCAAAGAGAAGATTTCAGGCAAACTATGCAAATGATGCAGGTTTCCCATGAGCGCATTTCACAAGCTAACGACCCTCGCACCGTATTAGCCTTATTACGAGAGGGCATGATGTTATCGGGTAATAATCTGGACGACGATGGCGAGCCGGAAAACAAACCCGACCAATGGGCCATCGCAGTCAAAGAAGGGGCAGGGGCCATTAAAGAAATCGCGGACGCCGTCAAAGTTAAGGCACTAGCTATGGGACAAGGTCAAAGCGCTATGGCGCAAATCGCGCAAAACGCGCAAGCAACCCCCGACACACGTGAGCCTAAAACTACCCCACCCCCCGCTAGAACCCGCAAGCTAGCTGTCTTTACCCCAGACCAGGTAAGAGAACTCGCGCGACTTAAAAACGTCTGTACCCAAAAAGGACTAGACTTCGATATAGTACTAAGAAACGCTTCACAGTATTTCGCTAGCGGGAGTGTCCTTGACGAAAGCAAACAGGCAACTACGGGCCCCGAGCCTGACGAAACTCAGGAAACACCTACAGGTGAGCCTGGGGACGCCAACGTGGACGATTAGTACATTAGCCGAAATACCGCAAATGCGGCGCCTCTGGGAAGCAGTCGAAGCCGATACCGGGCACCCCCTGCTAGTCCATTTCCTCGCGGGACTTATCGAAAAAGCCGATGTTCCAGCCCGTGATCCCGTAAAACTAGCGCGGGCTGTACAACTATACTCGGCGCGAAAAATAAAGTTCTTTCGCGAACGCCCGGAACGGTTTCAATCATCCATGCGGACCGTCGCATGGGGTATCGGAGATTGCGA
Source organism: Saccharimonadales bacterium (SeqCode) (assembly GCA_038255465.1). Taxonomy (GTDB): domain Bacteria; phylum Patescibacteriota; class Saccharimonadia; order Saccharimonadales; family JACDFO01; genus JACDFO01. Next base: position 11,484 of record JBBSLJ010000022.1, on the reverse strand, counting down.
CGATAAAGCCCGATTCGTCGCGGCTAGCCTGCGCACCTTCCGCATCCCCATCCGTCTAAAATTCCTGCACTTCACTCTACCAAACGGCGCCCAAATGGGACACGTCTACCCGCTCGCGTGGCTCCCATTCCCACACCCTAAATGGGTACCGCTTGAGTCCGTAAGGGAATACCCACTAGGGTATGATCCCGAAAAAAGAGCCGTCGAAAAAGGACTTAAAGTCAAATGCACCGAACTGGGCGATGACGGTGAAGACCAAATCCACGTTTAAGGATTATACTAATATGGGACTGCAATACTCGGACGATGACGACCTGTTTGATAACAATGACGACGAATACGACGAGTCAACACCCCCTAAGCAAACTACGAACACGACAACTAACCCGGTTACCATAAAACAAAATAACCCGCCTAAACGACGATTGCGCACTCGGCCCATGTCGCCCGCTATGATGCAAAAACACCCCGAAGTTGTCTCAATACTGCTAACGCGTATCGATGGCAGACAACTCGTATTTGTGAGGAACTAAATATTATGTACGACCCAAAACGCGGCCAATCCACCATTGATTTTGAAATGGGAAGCTTATTAGGCACCATTAAGAAAATCGGCAAGGGGGTGGGTAAAGTCACCGAATATACAATCACTAAACCCTCCGCTATGATTGGTAAAACCATCGGCGGCAAAAGAGGGGAAGCCATTGGGCGAAAACTTGGCGGGTTTACCGCCAAAGTTACTAACCTCGGAGTCGGCGCAGGGGCCGCTGGGGCAGCAGCAGGATTTGCCCCCATGGTTGTCGGTACCGCAGCCACGGGCATCATTGGCAAAAAACTGCTTACTGGAAAAGGTACCGCAGGCATTCTTAGCAGTAAAAAGCGTAAAAAGGCGGCGCAGGGGGATATCAATAGACTCGCAACCGCCGCAACTCAAACACTCAGGGCGCAATGTGAACCAACTTCGCGAACCCTTGCCCCCACTATTCGACCCTGTACCAAAACCAACGATAACGCGCTCGCGGCTAAAGTCGCATCCATGCTAGTCGCCCGATTAAGCGGCCCCCTTGCCGCCGCTAACAAAAAGCTCGCGCTAGCAGACCTGCAACGTACAGCAACATATGAACATCGTAAATTGATGTCAGACGCGGATTTTAGAAAAAAGGTACTGGCAGGCATCACAATAGCCGCCGCAAAAGGTGACAACGGCTGCCAGAAAACGATTCGCGTACTAGTGGGAAGGTAATATGATTGACTTTGAAGATACCTTTGAGGGTCTTACCATCGCAGGCAGAGCTAAGATTTCGACCAAATCGAAATCAAAGCGCCTAAAAATCAAAAGTAAACTACCCCCTCCCGTAAGACGTTCAGCCGCCAAACCCGCCGCGCGACGTACGTCCCCACTATTAATCCGCCGCGTTATCGCCCCCTCTGTCCTATCCCCCGCAGAGTTTAAAAAAACCCTTGCCCCGACACCATTTGCAATCACTCCCGCGTCAATCGCAATCAAGCACGCTCAAAACAGGGGTGCAAAAACAGTCACCCCTAAGGCCATCCTCGCGGCGCATAAGCTTATCCAGCGACGGACGCGAAAGGCCACTAACCTAGCGGCTAGCGCTATCACTACCTTAGCCGCCAAAACGCCGATACTGCCGGCGCAAATAAACTCGCAAATCCGGCTAAAAGCGCTCGAAGCGGTCGCCCCGTTCGCTCAAGCTTGCAAATGCGAAGCGAAGCCCATTATCAAAAAGTTGGATACTCATTTCCAATCAAATGGGTACCCGAGCGGCACGTCTACTAGCCTATTAGCCGGGCTGCACGACATGAACCATAAGCTCGAAAAAGCCGCGGTTCAACGCCTTGCGACTTATGAGCATAAGTCTAAATCGGCGGATACTCATTTTCGATGTAAAGTGCTCAAAAAGCTTTCGTCTATCGCAAAATGCTTGCCCGAATGTCACCCCGCAAGAACGCGCGCCCACCTTGCCATCATTAAGCAGGTATAACATGTCCGGCTATATCCCAATAAGGCGCACTAAATATAATCGCAATGATCAAGAGGTAGGCATTTTTCCGCTTGTCGCCGCGGCTATTCCAGCAGTGGCAGGTTTAGCCGGCTCGCTACTTTCCAAAAAGTCTAAATCCGGGAAAGCACCCCCCGAAGCAGCGCAGGCGCAAAACGTGCTTGATCTGCTCACCAAAGCCGTCGGAGGCGACGAAGGCGCGGGTGAAAACTCGATAAAAGAAGTTGTCAGAAACATCGTTGCGACGGTCCCCTCCCCGGTATTAGCTCAAGTCAAAGCCGCTATTTCAGAGCTAAAAAACAAGGAACAGGCAGGGGTTCAACGAACGGTATCATTAGTTAACAAGATTGACGCTCAATTTAAGCCGCAAGTCACCGCGCTATTAGCGTCTCTAAAGGCGCAACAGGTACAAACACAAGCGACTGACGAGCACCGCAGGTTAGTTGCAGACGACAAATATAAAAGGCGCGTTATCTCTTCACTCGACGATACCGCGGGGCGTCTAAATCGCATCGAATCTCGACTAAACCGATCCGCAATTGTCAAAGGGCGCAAGCGCATTCAATTACTGGGCGGGCGCGAAGTGTTGGAAAGATAAACATGCCGCCCCTAGAACTAATATGGGAAATCAACGTCTTGGAAACCACTCATGTAGATCATGGCGATAAACGGCTGATTCTTTGCGTAGGTAGTATTACGCGCACTAGGTTTAGTGTCGTCGCAATCGAAACCGACCGATTAAGTAAAGTGGCAGAACAGATCCCAGCGAGCGAACAAAGCCTTGTAGCGGCCGAAACCTCGCAAATGCAGGCGCGAGTATTATCCGTTGAATACGCTGAAAAATGGCTGGCAAGACAAACCGAAACCGTAAAGGTGCATTAAATCAATGGTACTTCCACTTATTCCGATCGCGGCTGGAGTAACGGGCACGGCGGCTGGCGTCGCTCTACACCATTGGATAACTAACGATACCCCCGATTCATGGGAAGATAAGGCCGTCTTTAACGCTCGCATGCGAGATATGCAATCGCTTGGAGTCGCTATTAATACGGGCTTTATACACTGCCACGCGTTCCTGAAAGACCCAGCGCAACCCGTTGCATGGCGGGGGGCGCGGGATGGTTTTTCTAAGTTTTACGAAACAGTCGGGACTCTAGTTTACTCCTCCCCTAATAGCGCCCAAATCGAACAGGCCAAATCTTACGCCTCTAAGTTCTTTTTTTGGGTTGGCGAATATAACCGTTTAAAATGCGGAAGTAATATATCCCCCGCGGGCGAAACGTATCCGAAACCAGCGGCAAGCACCACTAACCCTACCGATTGGGCTGTAGTCGCTAAATGGAGCGCCATCGGTATCGGTGGAGCTTTTATCGTCAAAACTGTTACCGACCTTTTTAAGTCGCACAGGGGGTATTAAACCGTGTTACCTACTAAACCCCTTTTCACTGTACGGTTTACTCTTTTAAACACGTACAAATACACTCCCGATAACGTATTAACCCCATTTAAAGCCGATCTTATAAAGCACGGCTATAAGATATACCAAACTCCAGCGGTCAAAACGTATACCGCTAAATACACGATATCAAAAGAAGGCCCTTTTCCCGACGACGAAGAAAAATCGGTCTTTGAAATCATGCGTATTATGGGGCCGGCAGGCAAAGAAACAGCCGTTGCAAAAGACCTTACTAACGATAAATACGGCTCACGCCCGATCCTAGAAAAACGACTGCCCATCATAACCGCTATCGCGTGGAATCTAGGCCCCCCTCCCAATACCACGCCGCAATCGCTAGCCGACCTTATTTGGAGCATCCGCAAATCGCGCGTGATGGACCCCCAAAAATACACAGGTCTAGGGTTCACTCCCGTATGCGACACCTGGACAAATACCCCCCTTAAACTCGCCCCATATCCGGACAGGCCCCCTATCCCGAGCTCCCTCACCCCAGGGGGGACTGCCCCAGTGCCCAAAGTCGCTACACCCGCGCTAGACCCCTTCGTTCCAGCACCAGCACCCGTCTACACCCCAGACGGGCTCTCGCAATCACAGGCGCTGTTTGGCGACTGGCGGCTTTGGGCAACACTCGGGGGCATTTCCGCTCTGGCATTACTCGGCATGGACGAGCGTAAAAAGGCATAAAATGGCAAAAGCAACTGCCTATCATTGTAGACTTTACAAAACAAAAGCCGATTTTAGAAATGGCAAGGTCTATCCAGGCTCTTACTACGCCACGACATCACAGGCATTAATCGAAAACCTAAAAGACCCTCATGCGGTACCCGGTACTGTATTCCCGTTTGAAGTAGTGCAGGCCATTCCGCTTATTCACAAGACAACCATGCCAGACCCTTCCAAACCTCAACGTATTTTTGTACACAATAGAACTAAATACATCGAAGTTTTCCCGGCGGAGTAAAACCGCAGTCTAAGCATTCCCCTCCGCATGTTCATGCGCATGCGCATGCGCTAAGCTTATGTTTACCCTTTAACATTGGCCTTTCCCTTCCCCTTTCCCTTCGCCTCGCGAGCATAAGGTGGAGCTTGTACCTGCGAAAAGGGCGAAAAAGGTGGCAAGGTGAAAGTGAGATTTTTGTTGCGATTGGGCGGATGGCTGATGAAAGTCTCTAGAGCGTTATTGTGGGCTGCTGTGGCTGTCATCGGTAAGGCATATAAACTAGCTCGCATAAGGGAACTTAAATGCGAAAGAAGGCTATTAGGGAGGGGGTCGTAGTTGACGCCAAAAGACCACGCGAGAACGATGTTACCTTTCCAGATTTTGAAGGCCTACCCGTTAGAATAGGCTCTATTGTGGAAGTTCTGGAACGCGGTAATGATAAATATCGCGGGCTTTTTTATGTCGTAGCATTTGAGGCGGGCGATGGTAGGGGTATGCGATTTCTTTTAGCTCATTGTCGTTTTGATAAATGGGATATAAAGATTGCTCCCACTCGGGTATTATTAAAAGCGTATTAGTAAGATTGAAGGGGATAAGTTTATGATCGAACATGGCAAAATCGTAGTACTGCGCAGTGGCGAATCCGAAACTTCCGAACTAGCGATTATGGAAATGCTTAGTAACGATGACGGGGGGACAAGGGACGCCGCTTTTAATGAGCTAATATCCGGCATTGATTTTGAAGAAATCGGTTACCTGTGGACCGATGGAAAAACAGTTGTCGGCGAAAGGGACGAGTTTCTGGGGGCGCTACTTGAGGGTGATTTACTAGCTTATAGGTCGGGTGATGGCTTTAGTCGATATACGGGTTCGGATGCCCCTTATGAGCATAACCGCCCTACGAACGATGACGATATTCCAGACTCGGGGGATGTGGTGCTAAGCGACGGCCCACTGGGCAACGAAGACGAAGACGACGATGATCAAGTCCCATGAATGAAGACGGCTCGGGAGCTATGGGTATATTAGTTTTTTGGGGCTTTATATTGTGCATTTTGAGCGCAATATTAGCCTTTAATGTGTTTACATAAGTTTTAAGGGGTTTATGCCGATTCGCGATAAGTTTCCAGCGGAATATTTTAGTACCAACCCGCTAGCTGGCAGCACGCCGCACCAAGCATTTAAACGCTTGCAATGGGGAAACACGCATCGAAAAACGCATACCTTTGAAGCCCCCGAGCCTATGGTTCTTTTAGGTGAGTTAGCGATGCTGGTATTTTTGGGGGGTAAGTCCCAAAAATATAAGGAAAATGAGTTGTTCGTGGCAGTGGGTAATGAGAGTAACTATGTTTACTTAGTCCCCATTGGTAAAGGTAAGACGCCGATTGATTTTCCTTTAAACTATTTTCGAGGGTGTCAACCTATCACGCAAATCAAGCGAATAGATTACTACTCAGAAAAAGGCGGGGAGTCGGCATATTACTATCATGATCACGAAAAACCTTATCCTATGTTATATGTTAATGATGACCATTTCTTTTTGTTGCCAGCTAAGCATAGAGGCGGGCGTAGTTATGCGGTAAACGATGAAGGTATCATCGGATGATTCTCGAATAGTAAGGGTGGTAATATTACTTGTTCGACCGGTATGGTTTCCGGATGCCCCCATAGGTGGGCGTGTAAGTAATAGGCGTGTGTCAAAAGTTTATTGACAACTCAGCCGAGTTTCTTCAATGTTGTAAAAGCCTGGGCGCATAAGCTGCCAGGCTCAAAACAGGTCGGGGCCATACGCGGCCGTTTTGTCGCGTGATACCACCTAACTTTCGTGCGCTTTTATGCGCAGAAATAGGTGGTATAATGTCGCGTACTGTATTCGTAAATCCCTCTTTCATGAACCCCAGCAAGAAAAAAGCCGCCAAAAAGGGCGCGGGGAAAAAGAGGAAGAGTCGGGTCAAGTGGAAGGGCGCGCCACGCTATTCCGTGCGAGGAAAAGTCTCTCTCGCCCGCCGAAACGCAGGCATCGCGCCATTCCTCCAAAACCCGTATATGCAGAATCCCCTGATTCTGGCACCAAACCCCATGCGCAAACGCCGCGCGCGCCGCTCTAACCCAAGCTTTGGCCTGCCATCGGTCAAAGAGGGAATCAATTTCGGCCTGAGCACACTCGGCGGCTCAACCGCGGCGCTCACGGCCAATACCGTCGCTCTTTCCCATATCAAACACGTGTGGGGACGACGTGGCGCACAATTCGCCGCGTCCGTTATCGGCGGAGGCTTCATCGCTTCCAAATCGCCCAATATGGGGGGCGCGTTCGCAGGCGCCATGATGTACCCCCTACTTCAGGATTTGGCCGCCGATTTGCTCGGGGTCGGATTTGCCGCAGGAGCTGCCAGCAAAGAGGCCGATATCGACGCACTCGCGGCAGATCTCGAAGACGTCCTTGACGATATGGACGGCGGCGAGCTCAGCGATGACGAAGACGACGAAGATTACGCTTGGTAAGAGGCAAATCAGCTAACGCTGGAATAGGTGAAATAAAGTTATGTCTAAGTCATTGCAAAGCATGGTTGATTCGCAAATCGCGAAGGTGCTAGAGCGTGGGGCTCGATACGGTAGATTTGACCAGATTCGCCAAAGGCATTTTTGGTCAAGCTACCTTTTTGCCGGATATGCGGGTAGTTCAATTCCCGCAGGCCCTTACGAGCTTTTCAAAATCCCGCAAGGTCAACAGGGCCAGGGGTATCCCATTCCGATGACGAATAGGGAAACCAATTGGCTCGGCGCGGGGCGCGTTCCGGATAATCAAAACTTCGTGATTAGCGAGCTAGGCGTTACCATTAAACGCCCGCCAGCAACCCGACAAATGACTACCCCTCCTACGGCCATTTTAGACGGTGGCGTAGCGTTTGACCCTAATGCGCCTCGCAATGGCATTGCGGCCAATATGACGCCCGCTCAATATGCCGGCATTAACGGTATGGCCCCGATTTTGCCCGCCGATGCTCAAAGCTTGTTGACTGGCATTATCTTGGAGTTTGGTTTTCTCACTAACTCCGTGCCTCTGGGGTGTTTGGGCGATTTTAGTCAATCTGGCGGAAATCACACACACGCGAGCTCGTATTATGCCGGCGCAGCAGACCATAACCGCGCAGTGACAGGACGCCAAAAGTCGGGGGATCCAACGAATGGCATTCCGGCTGCAGCATTTCGGCGCAAGCTTGAAGTGCCTATTCTTTTGCAGCATGGCGAAAGCCAGTTTATGCGCTTGAATGTGCCTAAAGCGATTCCAATCCGGACTCTTGCTCAAGGGTCTTCGGGTTGGTTTGAGATTCGTGTAGACTGGTGGGCCTCCGAGTCGTTTGCGGAGAAGAGCTGAGTTAAGGCCTAACGGTCAAATGGAGTAATGGTAATGAGTTTAAAGTCAATTCAGCAAAGTATCCGCAAGCAATCTCGCCAAGTGCTTGTAGACGGCTCAAGGTTTAAGCGCTTTGACCAGATTCGCCAAAGGCATTTTTGGTCAACATACAGGCTTAGCAGTGACGCGAACGGATTTGTTCCTTCCGGGCAATTCGATTTGTTTACCACGCCAGCAGGACAAGCCGGGCAAGGGTTTACGACGCAGTTAACGCTTCGCGAAACAAATTGGGTTAGCGCTAATCGCGTGCCTGATAATCAAAACTTCGAGATTACGGAATTGGGCGTCCAAGCTCAGGTCGTAAATACGGATACTGATACTCGCGGCAATAGCCCGTTTCCCAGCGCAATCGAAGACGAAGTGTTGCGCAATATGGCACTCGCTATCACCTATCTGACCAATCAAGTGCCGCTTGGATTGTGCGTCGATTTCGCGCAATCATCCGGTGCCTGCGTTGGCGAAATCCACCCCTCTGTACCGTCCGCTTTTCCGGATGCAGCCGTAGCTTTGGGCAATAATGGCGTGCCCGCGTCAAACACCATTCCCCCGAATGATGTTTTCTATACCAATGGCTTTGCTGCCCCTGGGTTGCGCAGGCGCTTCAAAATCCCAATCCTTTTGCAACATGGGGAGACGTTCAAGTTTAGCTATTTGCTAGATCCCGGACGGGGCCCATGGCTCGGTACAGGAATCACCCTTGATTTGCGGATGGATTTTTGGGCAACCGAATCCTTCGTGGAAAAGAGTTCTTAAATAGGCCTACGTTGCAAAAAGGCCAAAAGGCGAGCTAGGAAAAGTTTTCCCCTTTTCTGGCTCGCCTTTTTCTATTTTATTGGGCTAATCGGAGAATATAATGTTTACATGGCCGCAATTGGAGTTAACAGACTACGAGCGTCAGTATGTGCGCCCGTATAAAGATGGTGTTTATCCGGGCGTGCTGCGCCGCACGTATGAGGTATTTTTGAATACCGTGGCAGACCCCCTTACCCCCGGACTCGAAGAGATAAAGCTAAAAGGTGTTGTCCAAATGTCTCGACGGGCGCGCGTGTTTGCCCTCGGATTTGCTGGGCGACTAGGCTCCTGGCGGCTGCAAATCGAAACGGGTAGCGGCGAGCAAATGACCCCCAAAAGCGCTCAGGCCGATGGATTCCCAATCGTGTCGAGCATGATTGCAGGGGGGTCATGGAATGCGTTAAGCGCCATCGGAGAACAACCACTAGTCGCAGGATTGGCAACGCGTACAGGAGGGCTTGTTAGCGGCTTTTACGGCAACGAAACACAAGGGCCCATGTTGATTGACCCTAACTGGGAGCTTTCGGCTAATGAGCAACTAATCTTTTGGGGAACCAGTATTAATAATGAGTTGACTACAGAGTTTCCAATGGTTGGAGTAGCTCAAAAAGTATTGGCTATTTCTGTCCACGTTTGGGAGTTTCCGGGCATGGATGGCGGGCCGAAGCCTACGGAAAAGAGAGTTAAATAATATGTTTTGGCCTCGTATGAAGCTAACGCCTGGCGAAGAACGTATGAACCAGGTTAAATATTTTGACCATGAGCGCGGCGCTAGGGGAGTATTGCGCAAGATTTATGGTGGATTTTTAACGCTCACGAGTACGATTAGAGCACCTGTGTTTAACTTCGGTATATCGCGGCGTTGTAGGGTTTTCGGACTCACTGCAAGCGGAGATATTGCTCAGTTTAAAATACAGTTGCAAGATTCGTCGGGCGAAAACTATTTGGCGGATCCCGTTAGCATGCCTTCCCTATTAGGTGGCTACGTGGAAATGCCCCCCGCATCCTATGGCGACCTTACGGCCGGCTCGCAAGGCGGGTTTCCGCCTGTAGTCAATGACGCAGCAGCAGGTAATGATTTAGGGTGGGCGGCGGCAATAGGGGCCCCTAAGACGTACGCGCCCTTGATTTTTGAGCCTAATATTGTTCTATCGCCTAACCAAAACTTGACGGTTAATGGGTTCCCTATGGCTGGTTACGCCACTATCGATTATCGCGTAGATTTGTGCTTTCATGTATGGGAGTTTCCCGGATGGAAAACAGGCGCGGCATAGAAGATGTTATTTGGGCTTTTGCTATTATTAGCGGCGTTGTAGGTTTTGTTGAGTTAGTTTCAAAACCTAAAAAAGCCCAAGCGGCTAAGATTAATAATGCCATCACACTCGCTAGATTGAATAAAATCAGCAAAGGTGTCAGTGCACTAAATGCAAAGCTCGGCAATAAATAGTCGCGGCAGGTTTACCTGGAAATGGGAAGGTAAGCCATACGCAATGCCGTTTAACGCGGGCGATTTGCTTACGCTCGCACGAGCAGTGGACGAAGAAGGATACCCGAAGGAAGGCGTTGCTTGGGCGCTAATACAACGCGCCGCATGGCTTAATACTCGCGGTCTGAAAGTATCATTAGGGCGATTAGTCGAGCAGTATGCACAACCTATTAATCCCGCCTGGTTCCCGAACGGTCATAAGCACCGCGAAGAAATAGCGCGCCTAAATCGATTAGGCGATATAAAGGGCGTGGCTGATGAAACGAGTAGGGCGAGCAGGCGAAAGGCTAAGTCTGAAAAACCATGGGCTAATATTGACTCAGATACTAAGGCCGTAATAGCGAGTATTTTGAGCAATAAGAAAACTAGCCCGGTTAAAGGCGCGGTGCATTATTGGGCTAGTAGGGGGCCCGATTTTTCTACAAACCAGGTTAAAAAACCTAATCTAACACTGCTTGATAGAGGGTATGGTTTTGGCCCTGGTAGAAATGTATTTTTTGCCGACAAAGGCAGCCAAAACTTTGGCGGTATTATCGTGATTGGGGATAATCAGGTGGGTAATATGTTGCTCGCTAGTATCAATCCCATGGGTATTATGATTGCAAGCGCTATGGGTTATGCCGCTTGGAAATGGTGGGTATGAGCAATTTTACTAAGTTTATTAAGCCATCGTTGTTTCGGCATAATACAACCACTATTAGCGCGGGATATGTTGCGCCTAGCTCTAAGTCTCAAACGACTTTGGGAGAAGGGATATACTCTTTAAATAAAAGAAGCAATGTTCCTTTCGTTACTATAGGCGGGCCTGCTAACTATCGCAAAACCATCACGTGGGGGGAAACTGCCGAAGTTCCAATGGGACAGACCGCAGTGGTGCAAAATGATAGTTACCATGGCGGCGATATCTTTCTAAATAAAGGGTCCGATTCAGCCAATCGCCCAAGCCGTATTACCGTCCCTGTCGAGTTTGAAATAGGCGCAATGGTCGTATCGGGAACGTCGCGCGCTGTTTGGATGCCTAAATTTCCGTGCGATACGCGGGCAGCAAAGCGCGCGTATTTGTGTATTGACGCATCGGTTAAAGAAGCGGGCGGGCTAAATGCATTCGTTCGCGGGCGCAAGTTAGACGGCTCTATGAAAACGGGAAATGCTATCGCGCGTTACCCAGCCCCGTTTGGGCCTGGTACGGGATTTTTGGGCGTAAAGCCTTTTGCTCAAAATGTGGTTTTGAACTATATACCGCTAGGATTAAATGCCGATGGGGATCTACCGCATATGATGTTAGACGCGGGCGATGTGTTCATTATATTAGACGTGATTCTGCTTGGTGTTCCACGCCCACTTAGCGATTTTCTAAACTGGCCGACGGCG
>JBBSLJ010000021.1:0-12816 GCA_038255465.1 Saccharimonadales bacterium (SeqCode) | reverse complement strand
GCTGACTTTTCTGGATGTAGTCTACCTAAATGTATATTCAAGAATGCCAAGCTCAAGAAAGCTTCTTTTGTTAGAGCTGATCTTTCTGACTCACAGATCGAAGGAGCTGAACTTACTGAAGCAAAGTTATCTTCTGCCAACCTCTCTGGACTCAACTTCGGCAGAGTAGATTTAAGTAAAGCTAATTTGAGTGAGGCCAATTTAAGTGGAGCAGATCTTAGTTCTGCTAATCTAAGCGGTGCTGCTTTAAGTGGAGCTAACTTGAGTCGATCAAATCTTAGTAGAGCTGATTTGGCTAATAGAGATCTGACGAAGCTTGACTTAAGTGGAGCCAACTTGAGCGGAGCCAATTTAAGTGGGTCTAATTTACGTGAGACTAACGCTGTGTCAGCTAACTTCGCTGGTGCGAACCTCACTGGTGCATGTATTAAAGATTGGCACATCAACAAGGAAACTAATCTTCAAGGGGTTCAGGTAGACTATGTTTACCTTGAAATCTCAGATGAAAGACCTTTTACGTTCTTAGAACGCCGTCCTCGTGATAGTTCTGAGGCCTTTAAAGTAGGAGAGTTTCTCTCTCTTTTTCAGAAAGCATTCGATACTATCGAATTGATATTTATGGATGGTATTGATTGGTTAGCATTCGTGCAGTCGCTTCAAGACCTTCGCAAGCAGCTAGACGATGAGACCATCGCTATTCGCTCTATTGAGAAAGCCGGAGACTCGCACTCTCTCGTGGTGCAGTTAGATGTTTCTTCAAAGTCTAATAAATCTGATGCTGACCGCTACATAAAAGAGTTTTATAAACATAATAAAGTTCAGGCTGAGCAGGTCTATCGAGAAAGATTTGATGCAACGGCTCAGCAAATCTCCGATTACAGAAAACGAAATGCAGACCCAGGGACAATGATTGAAGCGTTTGCTTCAGCGCAAATAACAATCATTAATAATCCAAACTTTAATAACCAAACCTTTAATGAGTCGATCATTGGTAATCTTGCTGCACTCAACAAGGGAACACAGAACGCAAAACAGGAAAATAGTAGCAGGGTGATTATGTAGAATTGGCTGCGGCTATAATGAAGGATAATATCGTTCTCCTTATTCCATCTCATGACCTCTGAAATAAATCAAAATTTCAATAACTCCACTATTGGTAATGTTGCTAATACTAATAGTGGACATATGTCGTCAACTCAGAATATATACGACTCCAGAGTTAATGATATTTCTCAAGTAATGTCCACTTTGCGCAGTCAGGCCCAATCATTCCCAATACGGTATAGGAATGACCTACTTGACACTATTAATGATCTAGAGATAGATGTTAGTCAGCCTGTATCTGAACCTGACAGAATAGGGCGCAGAATGAAAAGATTGATCGCTATCGCTTCAACCATGAGTGCAATAGCAGGCGGCGCGGCTACCTTCTCGGGTGATATTAAGGACTTTACGAGCAATATCAATGCGTTAGCCGAAAACATAGGCATTCCGATTGAACAAATTCAACCATCAGAGACTTCTGAGCCATAGCCTCAATAGACCAGCCCTCTAAAGGTGTATCGCTCATACGCTTAATAATTGACCAAAAGCAATACTCAGTAAGGCTTTTAGGTGTATCCCCCTTCTTCAAGAAAGGATCAAATGTACTAAATCACCAAAAAAGCTGACGAGCCGATCAGTGTTTCAGCCATTTCATTCTGAAAGTTTCGTAGTTCCTATTAGGAACCTCTTAGCTTGTAGAGAGCACTTTCCCAAGTGTGGAACCCTGAGATCATTGCCTAAAGAAGTTTGTATGAATTATTAAAAGTATTCAATTGACCTTGAAAGGGCTGCCTCAATAGACTTATTCAAAAAATAAGTCCATAAGTATTTCTAGAAGGTTCAATTGGTTCAGAACCTTCTGTTTATAGAACTGTTTTTAAAATAAAATTGATGGGTCTGTGCCTAACCTCTGTAGAGGAATTTCATATTTACCCATATAGTCCGTTTCCCCTTATGTCTCGAAATCTATATCCTTTGAGGCTACGGAAAAGCGTGTCTCAAAGTATGTCTCGTTATAGCATTCTTATAATGCTTTAGACCTTCTGACGCGCCACAGGGTTACTAATAGATAGGGGGCGCTAGCTTCTTTTGTTGTTTTCTTGACTGATGGCTTCCTTGGCTTGAACGGCAAGCCGGTCGGGGTATCTAAAGTACGTAATCCCGTGTCTAATCAGTGTCTTCATCATGTCGTCTTCATGGGAATCAACATCGCAATACTCCACGGCATATAAGTCCCAAATCTCACCAATCAACGGATCGATCACTTTGTATATGAACTCAGCAGTTTTCGTTCCAAACTCAACCTTTGGCAGAGCAAGATGTTGAATAGTATTCCTCAACCTTCCGAATTCTCGAAAAGCCTGGATGTCTTTAATCTTGTAGCCAGTCGTTGCCCACAACCTTTCTGGCAGCTCAGAATATTGAATTGTTTTTCCACTCTGAAGGAGATCGTTGATGTCTAAAAGCTCACCATCTATAGAGCTAGACTTCGGAATCTGATTGAAGATTAGGAGGGGATGTTCTTGAGCGATCACAGCTTTCATCAAGATTTCTGATGCATGAGCAGCTTGCAATATGGCGAACACGCCCCTATCGAGGTGATCAGCATAATCCCAGTAGAAAGCATTTTTCTGGGCCTGAGCAAGAATGCCTAAACCTAAACCTTTCATGTGTGCCGACATTTCTTTACAAGCAGGATGCATGGTTCATGTGTATTAGGCTGACTACTAGCACTTTATATCTAGCGATGTAAGGCTAGCTCGAAATATTCTAACTTCGATAATCCTCTAAAATTGGTGTTCCCAAACAGCAGTAAATAGAATATCTCCAGGCTCACGTATCTCATTTATAGTTAGGACGTTCGTTTTGGTTCATGCGATCGCACCGGCTGTACCAATGTACTTTAAATGACCCTTTTTGACACATGAAACGAAAGCAGCGAATAAGTGGGCTTATTGAGCGTATTTGTGCATCAAAACCTGTGTCATAATCATAGTGCCAGAAACAGACACTATTGACAGGTTTTGAGACGGTGAAAATCGGCTACGCCAGAGTTTCGACGATTGACCAAAGCTTAGACCTTCAGAATGACGGTCTGGAGAAGGCGGGTTGCGAGAAGATATTCGCTGACCACGGGGTGAGCGGTGCCAAAACTGAGCGACCTGGATTGGATAAAGCGCTTGATCAGATTCGCAAAGGTGACACGCTTGTAATTTGGAAGCTTGACCGTTTAGGCCGCTCGTTGAGTCACTTGCTGAGCATCATCGAAGGGTTGAAGAAAAAAGGCGCGCATTTTGCCAGTGTTCAGGATGCTTTCGATACCTCTACGGCGTCAGGAAAGATGGTGTTTTCTGTGATCGGTGCGATGGCCGAGTACGAAAGGAACCTGACCCGAGAACGAACGATGGCGGGGTTGGCTTCTGCGCGCGCACGGGGGCGGAAAGGAGGGAGGCCGAAGCAGTTGGATGAGGGGCAGGTGAAGGTTGCGATCGCACTGGCGGAAGCAGGCGAGCTGATGATTAAGGAGATCTGCAAGCAGGTAGGTTGTAGCCGCTCTACCTACTATCGTCAGGTTGTGCCAAGACTGAAGGCACCGACAGCGATCGAGCCACTACAGCTAGACCAAAGTGTCTACGTTGCACCAGCAGGCGCGGCGGCCACCGGCAAGGCAAAGGCAGAGTCAAACACGAAGCCAAAGCTTAGCTACGTGTGCAAGCGGCAACCGAGTAAAGGCGGTATCGTCCATGGCTTTGCTGGTGAGATAGGGCTGAGCAACTGGCGACGGCCCGCGTTATGCGGCGCGAGGCCCTCTAGAGAGAAGAGCTGGAAGATATTGGAATGGGCTGAAGTGAGCTGCGCTAAGTGCCGTCGAAAGATGATCTGAGGTTTCAGAATGTCTTAGAGTTTCTACGAAATCCGTCCAAAACTATTCAACCCCGTTTCTGCGAATCCCTTGCTAAGCAGGGATTTCACCAATCAGCCTATACTTCACTGGACCAGGAACCGATATATAAATCAGCAGCAAATACTCTAGATTGCTGGGCGGTTGTTTGACACCCTAGACATACACAACAACACGTCCAGATAGTTGACCCTCATGAACATTTTTACCATCAACGTATACCTTGCCTTTCCCAGGAGAAACGTCAAAGTCGACATCTCCATTACTATTAGTTCGCTGGGCTTTTGTAACGCCACCTGGCAGCCAGTTTCCATCGAATCCTAGCGAAACAGATTTGCCAGAAATAGGTTTTCCAGAACTCTGAGATACCAACTTTACACTAATCACTCTTATGACCTCGTATTTTCTCTGCTGGAATATTTTTATAAAGACTTTCTAACTTCTTACTACGCTAGAAAATATTTGGGTAGAAGACTTGGGGCAACTATGCAATTTAAAGGCGCAATGCCTTCGGATAGAAAATGGCAATTAATTATCCTTTAGAACAAATGAAAATATTACAAAAGATATAAAAGGATACTTCTCTATAGGGACTATTTCCGGTTTTAGTTTGTGAATTAGAAAAACAAATGGGTCGCCTCCAGAAATAGAGATAGCAACAAATAGCAGGATAACAATACCCCCCATTGGCTCACTAAAAGCACCTATTATGGCTTTAAGTAGACAAAGAAAAGGTCCCCAAATCGCTAAGTAGAAAAATGGATAAAATACATAAAATCCAATAGGCATGTGATTGTTGCTTAAAGCACCAAGCAAAATCCATATCGGTATGGCGCAAGTTGCACGAAGAAGGTTTATCCATATAGTTGCCTTCCAAGCAATTCGGTCTAGATTTTTAAAGACATTAAATTTTCTATCGATCATATTAAAATTTTGTATTCCTCTAAAAACTTAGCTGCGATTTCTGACTCTTGAAATGAGTACTTGTTAATTCACTTTCTCTGTTTGATTAGTCAACAAAGGTTGACTCAGATATTACCCCGAAAAAGATATCTTTGTAAAAAGGTTTTATCAAGTGGTCAAACTTCGTTAAGTAGCAAAAATGCCGAATACTCTAGATGAAGAAAGTTTAGTGAAGACTTAAGCAAGCCTGATGGACTAAATTAATTTCTATAAAAATAAAATTTATCACGTAAATCGCGAAAGTGCTTGCGTATATAGGTTCTGACTAATGTGCTCTAGAAGACTATCGGAGCATCGATAAACTATAAACCCCTTTGGAATCGTTATTGGGCGAGACTCGCACCAAAAAACAAGGGAGTTGCTGCGGCCTGACCTCAAAAAGGCCACTATTACCTGAAGGAGCTAAGCGCTATAGAAGCTATCCTGTATAATCTTTAGCTGTTGTGCTATCTCTTCAATAAAGGAACACGAGCTATGAATTTGATGAAAAGAGCTTCATAGCTACTTTTTGAATATGTTTTGAATGTATAAGCTAGATGAAACTAATGTGAAAACTGTTGACATGGAAAGGCTTAAGCCTATTTAGTGGATAAATTATTTAGCCTCTTGTCTTTCAACAATGGAATATAGATCTGTATTGATATCACTCGCTCTAGGCATAGCTGCACTGATATCAGCAAAACCAGCTTATGCGGGCACCCAAGCTTACTATTCCAAATGCTCTTTTACGGATAGGGGATTGGACAATGGCGGAAATGTACTCCAGATGCCTTGCTATATCTTTGAGGGGGGTAATCAGTATGGTACTTTTTTTAACATCTTGTGGCAGGATGGTACTTACACAATTATGAGCACTAACTTTGATACTGAAGAGCGTATTGGTAGTTTTAATCCAGTCGTGTATCGGAGTTTGTATGAAAACCCTGAAGGCGATTTAATACGAATAGGTACTCTAGAACTTACTGATGATATATTTGATGTCAGAGAAGAAGGCTTAGCGGATAGGCTTTGGCCTAATGATTCCAATAGAATAGGAATACTGAACCTTGACCTTTTTCAAGGAATTAATCTACCTACAAATTTAAGAGAAGAATTGATAGACGTGTCCTCTGAGGTTGGAGATGATGCGTTAAGACTTGTATCATTTTTTAGCCAAAATAATTTCTTTGCAGTGGCTGCTGATCATCTTGAAAATATCAAGCTGTTGATTGAGGTGATTGAAGCTGTTCACTTATTAAAAACAAACCAGCCTGTAGAAGCAGCCCAGACTCTTTTAGATAGTGTATTACCACCGCTGCCTAACTCCATAAGAGAGAATCTTCTGAATACCATAGAAGATATTGTGAACCCTGGTTCTAGTGCGGGAATGTCAATGGAAGAATATCAAGTGTTTTTACAAGAATTGGAGTCTCAATCTCTAAGGACTCCTGATGCTCAAGCCAACTATACATGCATTTCTTCAACTGGTTTAACTACACAACTAGAAGCTTCTTTCTATCACGGTGACGTATCTGAACCGTACAGTGGAGAAGCTATAATTAATGTTAATCGGCAAGTATATAGACTCCCAAGACTGGTTGGAAATGCTCCCGCTTACGGCAACGACAATATGACTTTTGGTATCCGTGGTTCCGAAGCTTGGTTAACTATGATGAGAGAGGGAAATGTAGATATACGTTCAAGTATATTTTGTAATTCCTAACCCAGCTCAAAACTAGCTCAGTCTTAGTATATTTATATTCTTAAACACAAGATTCACTTATGAAGAGCATTAGACAATTAGGGAAGCTACTAAGCAGTATTGTATTTGCCTTAGTATTGACAAGTCCTGCTCAAGCTACCGAGACTTCCGTTCCCATCCCAAATACTTCTAATAAAACCTGTCAACAAGCAATCGATTTTGCAGGTAGGGAATTGGCTAGTAAGGGTGCTTTCGTTCCTTTCACGCTTTCCACAACCTCTGGTGGCAGATATACCGGTGGTATAGTGCGCCCAGAAGTTTATAGAGAGAATGGTGATTTTGGTCAAGAGTACTATAGTTATCCTACGAACCGTGCCCAGGTTATAGGGTTTCGACTATCTGGTGATCCAGATAAAATTTGGTTCGGCGTGATGAGTTCTCCTCAATTTTTAACAACCCTAGCTTCTCAGATAATGGCTGAATGCCCGGAGGTAGGTATGGTTAAATATCATCATTGGTTAGAAGGGTTTATACCGGTTGGTTATTTCTCAGACGGTACTGCACGAGCTTTTACTTGGGTTAACGCTTTTGGAAAAATGCAGTGGGGCTACTATTACTCTCCCTAAATATGCTAACAAGGCAATCGCAAGAAAATTCTGTTAACAAGACCCCTGACCGAAATACGGCTAATTTCGCTCACATCGGCCTAAAAGCCCTATTAAGTCAGGGTATGAGTAGTAGTAGTGGATACTGTTGGCAAACTCTAAAACAGAGCGCATAAAATGTATCAAAAACCTTCGTTTTTGAGCTAGTTTATATGTACTGAATAGTTTTCATAATTTTAGTACTTTTCTGTGTCTCTGATGGCATCAGGTATCGGTTTAGCCTACTTTAGAAACCGATCAGAAGAGTCCAAGAACCGGGGGCTAGCTAACGAGAGTAGGCACGGGTATCACTCCTGATTCTACGACCTCAATCGGCAATCTCTGATGCAGTAGGCCATAGAATAGGCCATTCCTGCCATGCTCGCCAATGATTGCACAATAGCCCTGCGATAGCTGTTTGTATAAAGCATCTTTCGGCCCGAGTGCCGTGGGTATCTTGATTCTCATCCCGAACTGGCTTGGGACAGGACAAGAAACATCCAGCAGCATCACCAGTCCGGCTGATGAACCAACGCCGTGCTCTTCTTCGTACACTGCCTTCAGGTCGAGTTCACTAGGATAAGGATGCCGAAGGAGCGTAACGCTTGTAATTTGCTCGAAAACTGCTTTATCAAAAGCCATCTGTGCGTTGTCTACGTCAGCGAAGTCAGGGTGAAGCGTCAGTACATCATGCGCTATATCACTGAGCTGTCCCGAGCATCTTTGTAGCTTCTGAACAGATGCAAGCGTCGGTGGTAACCCTGTTAGTCGCTTTGCCTCCTCCGCTGCATTACGACGACGAGCCTTCTTCTGCCTAGATTTTCGACCCATACAGAGTAATAGAGATCTCACCGTATCGCAGTGAGGAGAACGCATCCAGCATAACGCGACTGATTGCCTAACAACAGCAATTTATTGAAAGAGTATCTGCTCTAAATGGTGTGCGGATCACATAACTGAAACCGCTTCAGTCTCCTTAATATCAACGAAATCTATTCGCAGGCGTTTACCCAGAATAGCCGCCGCTCGATCCATCGTCTTAAGGGTGATAGATGTGTTGACAGGATCGAGCAGTCTATCGAGCGAGGTGCGGCTGGTATTCATCGCAGCGGCCATCTCAGACTTATTGATGCCTCTGCTGCTCATCTCCTGAGCAACCTGCCACGCTAGAACTCTTTTGAGCGCGATCGCATTGACCTCAGCTAAAATACCATCTTCTTCTAGCAAGTCATCCAGAGAAGACCCGATGTGCGAATTGCCAGTCATTGCTTTGCCTCAAGATTGTTTTTTCTGTCTAACGCTAGGTCTAGATCCTGCTTTGGGGTTTTTTGAGTTTTCTTGATGAATCCATGTAGTAAAACCATGTCCTCTCCGTAGATGCAGAAAAGAACTCGCGCAATCTTACTGCTGGGAAGCGCTGAGCGAACCTCATAAAGCCCTCTTCCCATAGAGCGACATGTAGGCATCCCGATAGGCCAGCCATATTCGACTGTCTTTATGTCTGCACCTATCACTTTTCTATCAGCGATATCAAGCTTCATAAGCCAGTCTCGAACAGGTTGATTGCCCGCGTCATTCCGATAGAATTTGGCAGGAATACGCTTCTCATCGTCAGACACTATTGTACCTTTTTTGGTGCAAATCGCAACATAGCTTTCATCAGACACTATAGACTCAACCCCTCATTGAGGCGGAGTGTAAAAGCTACGGCTATGCCCCGTAAGTAATAACGCTCCACCTCAATGAGGGGTGCTACGGAAGAGGGCAGGTTGCGGGGTGTCAGTAGTGTCGGAACCAAAACGTACACTAAGTGATGCTAGCTACCTGTACCAATTAAACCTATCTGACAGAAGGTGGCTGAAACCCTTGATATGCCATTCTATTTTTTTGCACCAGTTGATCCTTTGTTCAACTGGTGCAAGAGCATTTGTCAAAAAACGTCAAACAAGCGGGTTCTGAAAAACTATTCCTGCAAGGCTTTCAGCCTTAGTGTAGGTTCCATTAGTACCCAAACCCCGGCTTACTCCGCTCAGAATGCCCATAGAGGCCGGTGAAATAGTTTTTAGGTATCAGACTACCCAACGTTTTTACGTGTAAACGAGTAGAAGTAGCTAAGTGTCTAAGTATCTGTCAGTCTACTCTTTAGAGTGTCTACACGTCATGACGTTGCATTGTTTAACCGTAGCCACATATTATTGAAGCTATGAAGACAATCGCACTACTTACTAAGAAAGGGGGAGCTGGCAAAAGTTCGATGGCAACCGGCCTCGCTGCCATAGCTGCCGGTGACGGTTTGCGCGTGGCGATAATCGACTTAGACCCGCAGGCTTCCGCTTGTTTGTGGGCTGATGTGCGTGACGCCGATACAACTTTGCCGTCGGTCGCTGTGGCCAGTGTTGCACCGATTCGTCTACCAAATGAGCTTAATAAGTGCACAGCCGGTGGTGTTGATTTGGTCGTCATTGACACTGCCCCTAGCGCTGATTCCGGTTTGGTCGCCGCGTCCAAAGCCGCTGATTTATGTTTGCTACCCTCACGCCCTGGCTTAGCTGATTTGAGCGCCCTAGCGGACACGGTTGAACTGTTGAGCGGTCGAAATGCTTTTACCCTGCTTAATGCCGTCCAAACGAAGGCTCTATCGGCTGAAGGGACTAGAGCGCTCAAAGGTTTGGATCTGCCAGTTTGTCCGGTCATTATCTGGCAGCGCATCGCCTGGGGCCATGCCTTCAGTATGGGAATGAGCGTGGCTGAATACGATTCGTCAGGCAAAGCATCGGCTGAGCTTCAGCAGCTTTGGAAGTGGATTAAAAAGGAATTGGAGATCTAAGCATGGCACCCCGCAAGCGCCCGTCGTTGGATGATCAGCTCAATCAGAAGCCCGCGCCGCCGGTAGAACCCGCTAAAGTGTCTACCTCTGTGAGTGTAGACACTCCGACAAGTACTAAAGCTAAGGCAAGGGTAGGAAAGAAGGCTGTGGCAGGGTTTTTCGATGTCACGACCGCTAGGCAGTTAAAAGTTTTGGGCGCGCAGCAGGATAGGACAACTCAAAGCATGTTGGGGGAAGCGCTCAACATGCTTTTTGAGCGCTACGGTCTGCCCCCGTCTGCTGATGAGTCTTCCAATAGTTGAGGTCGGCTCTGACAGCGACTACCAAAGCATCCACTTCAGTCCCCCCAGTCTAGGCGCTCAACTAATTCCGCTAGCTCCTGTTCGGCTTCGCTCATCAGTGGGAGCGAGTTGACACGCAAATCCTCTAGTAATGGGGCTTTCTTCTCGTCGCATCCCCCCATTACTAGATCCTTATGCTGAGGGGATGCGACAGCCTCTGCTAGGCGATCGCGCCTAGCTTTACGCCGTTCGAGTACTGCCATGTTGAGCTTTTGAGATATGGCGTTAATGCTGTAGCTGCGCACCTGCTTACCGGCTTTACGGTACTGTTTTTCCTTACACTCAATCCCCATTTGCTCTAGTAACTGATTAAGGATTTGAGCTGCCGCCATCTTAGGTTTGACGGTGAAGTTCAAAGCCGCTTTAATTTGCTTGGTGAATTTGAGTGCTTTTTGCTTAAAGCTGGCCAGCGAATCACTAGACCAAACTCTGCCATCTTCTAAGAAAGCATCTAGGCCAAGGAAGGATCGCATCTCACTCTTGAGGGCAGCGTTTGCAGTATCCCAAGGAGTAAGGCCATTTTTCCATTGTGCTTGCTTCTCGATTGCGCGGGCATCTACACCTATTGCCGTATCGGGATGAATGAAGCCCTCTAAGTTGGCTAGTTGGCCGCGCCGTCTACCTTGATTATCCCAAAGCACTAGGTCAGCGTCTATATCTTCAACCGGCAAACAATAAAATTCTGCTATCTGCCACTTTTGTAGAGCTAGCCGCTGGTCTTCATCTAACCCTTCGAGCTGGTCTAGTGCTTTGGCTTCAGTGGGTGATAGGTTAACCGCGTTGGCAACTGCAACCGCATTTTCTTGAATTAGCTCCTTACGTGCTTCTCTTAGCAAAACCTTTGCCGCATCATCCTTAGCCAATTCGATAACCTCGATGTTATGTCCCTCATGAGCTAGGCGAATCTTTAGAGACGTTCGCAGATTCCACATTGAGCGGTTGCGCTCGGCTTCGATGTTTGCCCAATAGTGAACGTGCGGATCACTCGCCCAATCGTAGGCCGCTAGGGACTCGCTGGCTAGCTCAGAAAGACTTGAGCGGATCAGTAGAGTATTCGCGTCCGTCTTTTGTTTGAGTAGGTCTAGGAGCTTTAGAGAGGACGATTCGCGACTTGCTTTTGAGAAGCAGCGCCCGTACTTTGCACACCAAACAACACGCGGGATAGGTGCCCTAACTCGAATCAAAGCTTGGCTCATGTCGCTATCGGTGATTGAGCCGCCGTAAAAAATGCCGTAAACTTTGTCGAAGTGATCGCCTCCAATGGATATACCAGTGCCCGCGCTGGGGCTAGCGACTACGGCCTGTATGCTGAAGATGCTTAGGTATTGGTCAGGATTTTTAAGAAAATTTCGCTGTTCATCGTTGCCGCTCGTATCTGAGTTGATCAGTAGATACGGGAACCTGGCTTTAATTCCTTCAATTAATCGGGCAAGCCTACCGCCCTTGGCATCAGTAGCAATATACAGGCGCTTACCTGCTATCAAATCGGCTGCCATCTCGCTAATGATTGCACTCGAATCTGAGGACTGAATGAACCGCACAGGATAGCCCGGAGCTTGATAGTCATTGCGAACTAGGAAGACTTTTTGAGCGTCACCGCGCATCTGCTGAATGTAAGCGATCGCCTTATCGTTTAGATCGGCATCGGCTAAAATTACGCGCCGTGCTGCTTGTATCAGTTCTCTAAAACGCATCAGCAGCACAGGCCGCTTACCATCTTTATGGCAGGTCGATGAGGTGAGCAGGTGCCTGAGTACCTGGCAGACTTCATCCAGCACCAGGTCGCAACCGGCGAAATCTGAAGGACTCATAGCCAGCAGCGAATCAACGCAAGTGCCCAGCCGTAGAGTATATGCGCCGCCCGCAATGAACCGCCCGCCCTGCTTATCCACATCGCCGCGATAGTTCACCCCGCAGCGCTCGGATAGATTACGCATGAGGCTGATCCGGTGGCCAGCGAGCAGCGCTTTATCCTTGCCTTCAATCAGCCCGCCAATCAGGTTGGTTTTGCCGGTGCCTTTAGCGGATGCGATCGCAATGATGCCCGTATCAGGGAATGATTCAGGCGATAGCTGCGTGAGGTCATGAGTCTTTAAGCGGATGCTAGGAGCCATCGTCAGCCGATTGTCTAGCGCCTGCCATAGTTGCCATTCATCGAATGGTAACGCTGCTTCAATCGCTTGGTGGAAGGCATCAGCGCCGTGATTCGAGATGAGGTCATCAATGCCTTTACCCTTAGTCGGCGACCATCGTACTATTTTAATAGTACATCCTGCCGCTGTGAGCAGTTTGCCAAATCGGGAGAGGGCGATCGCTACTTTTTTCCGCGTTTCTGGTTTGTCGTCCTGGTCGAAGGCGAGGTAATGAACGCTCCCAGGTTGCGCCATTGCCACAACGTCAGGAATTAGATAGGG
>JBBSLJ010000020.1:0-17236 GCA_038255465.1 Saccharimonadales bacterium (SeqCode) | reverse complement strand
TTGACCGTTACTGGCGGCGGCTTGGCCGTCGTCGGTACGGGCTTGGGCGGAGCCGGCTTTGTCGTCGGCGGGGTCGTCCGTGGCGGTGAAGTGCCGGGCGGCGTCGTGCCGGGCGGCGTCGTTCGCGGCGGTGAAGTCCTGGGGGGACCACCGGTGGGCGGAGGCGACGTCACTCGAGACGGCGGGGGACCAGCACTCGGCGTAGCCGGTGGCGGCGGTGGCGGAGAGCCAGGTGCCGGGGGCGGGGGCGGGACGAGGTCCCAGGGGTTACCGCACATGGCGAGCACTCCCTTGTCCTGATGGACACCCTTACCCATGTCGTTGACATCCACTGGGATGGCGAGCGACACGCGGACCTGGCTCTTCGGGTCACTGAAGGGGTTGCACCGATCGCTCGGGATCCCTTGGGTGTTCCTGAAGCCCTGCAGCTCGGGTCGTACGAACAGCAGATCCGGACTGGGCACGCCCTTATCGCGCAACTTCGCCTTTGCCTCATCATCGGAAACCGACGTGTTTGACTTGACGATGAAGCGCAGGTCGTGCCCTTGTTCCACCAGGTCCGAGTACTGCTCAACCTGCTCCCGGCTTACGCCAAGGCGGGTCTGCAAGCAGTCCGCGTACCACTGGTTTCTGCCCTCATCCACGAACTCGTGGACGTCCGTCCAGGACTGGAACTCCTCGGGCGACACCGGGTTGGTGTTGTCCTCCGAGCCAGCTGCCGGGTTGGTCGGACTGAAGGCCACAGGTGTGCCAACAGCCTGTTCCGTAGCGGGCGTGTCCTTGACCTTCTGTACTGCACTTGCCGGCCAAAGGAGGCCGACTAGGACGGAAACAGTCACAAGGACCGCTCCCAATATGGCGAAGGATCGCCATGTTCGCCGGGACATAAAGTCTCCCTTCTTCCGGCAGATTCTCATTATTTCTGGCAGGATTGCCAGGGACACCGAGAACCGGTAGTGTCCTTCGCGGATGCTTCGGTGTGAACCGAACGAGGTGGAATCAATCCCACACATCCCTCTGATTTACTGTCCGTAGGAGTTCAGATTCTCCCTGCCACAACTACTCCGTCGCGTTGCCGCGGCGGTCGAAGAGGCTGCCGAGAAGGCCACCGAGGCCGAAGCCGAGGAGACCGAAACCCAGCACGAACGTGCCCTTGACCAGCTGCTCGAGAACGAGCGGGAGGTCGTCCATGATGCCGTTGAGCCGGACCGCGATCAGCACGCCGATGAGGGCGAAGATCACGGCCAGCACCCACTGGATTGCGGTGAAACCGCGCACCCAGTCAGTGGCGCTGGGCCGGGCGGGCCGAGCGGGGGTCACCCAGGGCTGCGGGATCGTCGGCGGACCGGCGGGACCCAGGAGCGACGGCATTTCATCGAGGTCGTCGGCGGAGCCGGCGACAGGGACGACAGCAGACGCGCTGAGCATGCTCTCGGCACGGGCCCTGATGAGCTCACGCTGACGCTGGCGCTCGGCGATCTCCTTGTTGATCTCCTCCTGGCGGTCCAGCTTCCGCTGCACGAGTGCTGCGGCGCCGTATGCCAGGTTGGTGACCTGGGTCTTGAGGCTCCTGACATCCCTCGTGAGGGCGTCGTCGTTGTCCTGCTGAGCTGCCTTGCCGGCTGCACCCAGGAGCTTGTCGAGTCCGGTCTCGTCGATGTCGAGGTGGTCAGTGGTCATGGTTGGTTCCTTTTCTTTGTCCGCTCAAGGACAAGGTCGGGTTCACTCTTCTCGGGTGAGAAAAATGCTGACGTATGAAGCCAGGCTGCAGAGTATTGCTACTCTATTGCATTGACGCAACTCTAATCCCTGAGTGGGTTCAGAACAGCACGCTGTGCACTAATATGTGCACAAGGTGCTGTTCTGATAAGAAAGGAAATTTGCTTAAAACATTGTTTTACATTGTCACGTATCTGCTCCGATAAGCGGAAAAAAGCCCTAAAGCCTTCCTCTACGCATCACCGATGCAGGCCGCCTAATACTAGGATTAACTAGGAGTACTAGCTGTCTAATACTAGCTGACCTGCATCTGATAGCTGCCTATCTGTAACAGATGTTGTGAGCTGTAATGATCTGACTTGTTAATGTTCCCTTAGCTGATGAGCTCCTGATCCTCTTGAAGTGGCAAAAAGCAGCACAGATTACTCTGCCCTGCGATCATTTACACCTCTTAAAGTTCAGTTATTGGCTTTACTGCCTCCCACCCATAAGCTAGGATGAATACATTGTACTACAAAAGTAGCATATTGTCAATAACTAACATAACAATTATGACGTAAGCACAAACGCAATACACCGCTGGCAAGCATCGGTTTATGGATACCCTGAATATAAACCATTATTGATAATTAAAGCCGTGAAGTATCTTACAAATTAACTAGGTTGTTCGGGAGATTTGAACGGCGCTTGTAGCTTTTGTTTCGGCAGACTGAAGCCAAAGCAACTGCCTTTGTTTTCTTGACTTCTAAAGATCAGGCTACCACCCTGCGCCACAATAACTTTCTTAGCCATGAAAAGTCCAAGCCCAGTGCCGTCTGGACGGGCCTTCTGCGCATTATCGGCGCGATAAAACTTGGTGAACAACTGCTGCTGCTCATGCTTAGGCACGCCCATACCGTCATCGTTTACGGTTAGTTCAATAGATTCGCCCATGTCTTCTAGCTTCACCATAATATGCCCGCCCTTGGGTGTGTAATAAATTGCATTATCTATAAAGTTCATGACAACTTGTCGGATTTTAATCTCATCAAGATACAGCACCGGGAACTTGTCTGGCTTCTGGTAGGTCAGTTTAAGACCCCGCCCCGCGGCCGTTTCTTTGAGCTGCCCGATTTCTCCTTCTACTACGTCCGCCAAATTAGACACAACGGGTTCAATGATAAACTTGCCCGTTCTAAGCCGAGAAACGTTAAGCAGGTCGGCAATCAAATAAACCATGCGCTGACTGCTGGTAAACGCCTGGTCGAGCAACTTACGCTGCATAGGCTGGATCTCGCCGGCGTCACCCTCAAGCACCATACTCAAATACCCCTTCACTGAAGTCAAAGGCGTGCGCAGCTGGTGTGAAGCCATACTAATGAACTCATCCTTAGTCTCATCCAAGACTTTGAGTTTCTCATTAGTTTTACGTAATTCCCTGGTAGCCTCCTCAACTTTCTTCTGCAATGTTATGTTAAAGTTTTCGATTTCTTCAAATCGCAGAGCATTTTGAATAGCAATAACAAGTTCATTAGCAATAATTTCCATAATGCGTATATCTTGTTTGCCGTATGAATTGCCGCTTTTTTTATCTCCGAAAAAGACATGGCCTAGACCACCCACTTCATAATCAAGCGTGGAGACAAGCTTAACGAGCATAGTTATATTATTTTTTGTAAGCATATCTTTTAGCTCTATGGGCTCTTCGATATGATCAGTAATGATTACCTTCTCACGAATATGCTTTATTTGGCTAGCGGCTAACTGTATTTCTTGCTCACCAATGCTTTGACCACTATCACCATATAAGCGCACGGGGAAATATGCTGTCTCACGAATAGAAAATATTACGAACTGCGACTTAAGATTCTTTTCAATAATCCGCATGGATTCCTCAAGCAATTTATCTAGTTTTATATTCGAAACAAGCACATTGTTGAGCTCGTCGAGAAACTGCTGCGGATCATAAGCGTCCCGATAAAAAATTCTTTTAGTAATATTGTCGAAAAATATTTTTATGGGACCATAAAGCATTGCAGCAGCGATAAGCACCACAATATTTAAAAATGATGTGACATTTGCGCTTTTGATTGCATGCGACAGCGTATTAGTAATGGTGTACGTGGTGGCTCCATAGAATACTCCAAGTAAGCTGACTGCCAGTATGTAGCCCACCGACCTAGCAACTACAGCCCTAATATCAAACATCCTGTGTTTAATGATGCTGTAACCGGTAGCTATGATAAACGCGTTACTAAAGAGAGGCCCCAGCCAAATCATCCTATAGTTTCCGAACCAAGGATAAATCAGGTTGAACAGGACGCCAAATAGACTCGTTAACAGGAAACCGATAAAAAAGAAGCTGGTCTGCAGCTTAAACAATCCATGCAGACGCCGTGACTTACTATGAGTATGTAATAGACCTGCAAAAAAACATACTAGCAAATAGCCTGAGTAAGCAAGATAGTGCGCTTTATTTAGTACAACTTCCTTCCCCCATTCATGATAAACAACTTCCCCAGTAAGGAAAGAGGGTATAAACGCGGTAGGAATAGCAATTAACAAATACCCACCCACTATAGGCAGCGTCCATGAATGCGGCAGTTTAGAGTTATTTGGAAATGTACGTGCGAAAAGTGGCATGGTGGCGGCTATAAGCAATGGGAAAGAGTAGAATACTTTTGCCCATGTAAATGCCAGATCAGCGTCATTGCTTAATAAAAAGCCACCGATCGCTATCACCCAACCTCCTAAAGACAATGAAAACAAAGCAAATAAAATATTCTGTAACTTACGGTAGTCCCTGGCAACAACAATAATGCCAATGAGTATGTTTAAGCTACCAACAGCGAATAGTAAGGCCGATTGTATCAAAGTAAGCATAGCTTCTTGTGCTTAATGATACCATCGTAACGAAGATATGGTTATAGCAAATCTATAACTTAGTGATGGCTACTAGGTTATAAACGCCCGCTGATTCTTCACCATCAGGCACGTAAAGTCCGACAGCATTGCCTGGTATACCAGCATCGCTAAGTATTTGTAAATAACTTTCAGTTGATCGCTGGATGATGCCCTTCCATCCCAGTCCACCCGTAACAAATGCAGCCTGAGGACTGTCATCTCGCATATTTCCCGTCATTAATATTGAGCCTTTAGGCATGCTTTCGTAGATAGCACCGTAAAATTCTTCCGCCGATAGGCATCCCATTTTTTTCATTATTTCACGTTGCTTTTGCTCTAACGAATCAGTGGCATTTGCACTGGGCACGTACTCTGCAAAACCAACAGCCTCATATATTTGCGCATCAGTTCCTGCTACCGCTTCTTTAATTCCTTCGTGGCTTAATATATTAGCCGTCCTAGGCACGAATTCTATCGCCACGCCACCTGCATGCTGCTCTTGCTTACGCGCGACGAGGTAATCTGCGACCATAAGGGATCGAGGATTAATATCAAAACCATTAACTGTTACGCCAATGCCCCTTAAATTAGTAAGTGCAATCCCGGTATCAACAGCCGGCTCACCAGTACCCGTCCCTAGGCTAGTTATAACTAAACGCCCTCCAGGAAGTCTGTCAAGATCCACTAGCCTGCTAAGTACGGCTTTTTCCCAAGCCTCGCGTTCGCGTACTGCACGACCGTCACCTGCGCCACCTACAAGCGCATTTAGTGCCGGTGTGTTTGGTAATTCAGCAATTTCACCATTTGCATCACATATGACAGTTCCACTATCTTGCCACGGGTGTGCTACTGGACGCAGTCTTTCTGCATCCGGCAAACTAGTAATCCAATCACCCACGCTTTTGTCCATATTAATCAGCGCTTTTGTAACTACAGTGGCCCTCTTGCCACCCCTTGAGCGTTGCGAGGTTAAATACGTAAGCATAGGATCTTCGGAGCCCTTAAGCTCATTAGCTACAGCAATTGTTGCCTCGATCAGTGCAGTAGCAGCCTGGAACATACCTGGGTTATTGCCCTGGTATGGGTCAGTACTGCTATAAGTATATACATCAGCCGGCTCCCACCCGTTTCCTAGCGTAAAGGATCCTGAATCGGTTTTAGTAAGATGGATTTCCATATCTCTAGCTTCAGGCATAACGTTAGCCTCAGCGTTGACAGCAACCTCAACCATAAACCGGCTGGTGGCGATCTGCATTTCACGCTCTGCAAATGCATGAAGGGATTCTATAGGGGCTTCATGCTTAGGCACCCTGCCTTCAATAGTAATGATAGGAGCGATCGGTGCATCGACCTCAAAATCATGAGTAGTTTCGATTGCTATTGGTTGTGCTTCAACTCTGTGTAATATCGACATGGCTTTGCTAGTGTTATGATTTAATGGTTTATATTAACAGTTTTTTAATATTTGTCAATTCTGTTTATGAACAAAACGACACACAAGTGCTCGTTACAAGTGAGCATTTATGTGTCGTTAATCTTCTAAAGTACGCTGTAACCTATTGCAATTTTAGCATAGTAGACTATTGAGTTCTATGACTGGATGTGCGTTTCTGACTTTATAGTGTAGTCTGATTCTTGTAAAGCCATACGTTCACTAGCCTGTCCGAGCTGAAGAAAGAAGGCTAGCACATGTAATGTGCTACGAGTTGGTAACGTCACTGTAAGCGAGAGACGCATCCTCCAATGTTCCGTTGCACAGGTTAAGAATATGATCCACATCGGTCTCAGCGACTGCATCATGCGACGCAAGCACCACAGTAACGCCAAATAAATCGCGCGCCTGAAGCAAAGCCTTATGTGCGTTTTCTTTATTTGCAGCATCCAAAGCAGCAGTTGGTTCGTCTGCGAAAATTATTCTTGGCTCACGCACCATGGCATGAGCTATTGCGACGCGTTGCTGTTGTCCGCCCGAAAGAGCTCCTACTGGTGTGTTAAATTGTTCGATGCCAAATGTGGCCAACATCTCTTTTGCGGTAGTTTCGGATATATCTTTACCCGTAATGCCGGATCTGGCTACCAGATTTTCTACAGGACTTAAACCACCGAGCACATTCGGCCTTTGTGTGATAAAACCCACTGTACGGCGCCATCTGGCCAACTGTTTTGACTTTAGCTCTGTTATGTCAGTCGTACCGTGTTTTACTCGGCCTGAATCAGGCTTGCGAAGGCTGGACAATATACTAAGCAGCACAGTCTTACCGCTCCCGCTTTCTCCTTTGATAAGTGTTATCGCGGATCGTTCAATATCAAGGTTGAGTTCTTTAAACACAACCAGTCTTCCGAAAGATTGCCCCAAGCCTCGCGCTGATATCTCACTTCCGACACGCTCGTTGTCATAGGCCGCAATATTCTCCGCCATGTTAGCCCATTATCTCCGCTGGTTCAAAATTAGCAGCTGTTTTGGCAGCCGATTTTGCGGCATATAAATTAACCAGACTTACAAAGACAACCCCTTCTGCGGCATTTTGCGGCGTTATTCCAGCCTCTAAGCCGTTCACCGCCGCATTAAATACGGTTGCAATCACTGGGGCTGCTAGTACGCCAGCCGCACCTCCCACTAAACCTTCTTTGAGCGCCCGCAACGACTCAATAACCTGAATATCAAATTTGGTTCCGCCATCCGCAAGCATCATTGATATTTCGCGGCGCTGATTTTGAATATATGATTTTTTCAAGCCCGCCGCCCCTAAACCTATGGCCGAGGCAGTTAATATTTTAGATATTAGAAATATTGCGGCGGCGTTCTTCGACCAAAAGTCTTTATTAACGTCCTTAAAAGATGCCGCATCGATTAAAACCGCTTTGTTATGAAGTCCGGACTCTATGATAAGTCCATCCATTGCATCCTGATTAACTGGCTGTCCGTCATATCTATTAACCACAGCGCCAAAATATGGCATGTTATCTATGCCGGTATAACATGCGAAGCTACTCTCATCCATTTTTATGCCAACACGGTTCATGCTAGAAGAATCGCCAGTGACTTGGGTGACCACAATTGGGACACCATTAAGCAAACCCTGGTCGCCGATTTTTGAGCCGCCAGTTTTATCCACACTAACTCGTAACGGCTCATCACAGTTTGCGCTGACTGTATTTTCACCAGGCACGATGACTAATGCGCTATTGTCGATGCCATCTGCATTTTCATAATTGGCGAAACTTGTATAGAAGGGGCTTACGTTTATACCAGCCTCAGCAGCTGCCTTTGACAGATTATCAAGCTTTCGACGGTCAATATATTGCGTGTTCATAAACATTGCTTCTTTGTTGCTACTCAGTATTGAACTATTCGCGCCAGTTCCCAATAAATTATAGGCACCATGGCGCTGTTCCTCGATAAGGGTAGCGATTGGTCGGTTTGGCCCTTCCTGGACTTCTTCGCCAACGGCATCAAGTGCGCCAACAAAACCAGATCCCACCGCTGTCAGTGCAGTACCAGCAACCATGCCTCGAACAAATTTTCCGAGTTTTGTTTGGTGCCGTGTTGGCTTATATGACAACTCAGCTGAAGCAAGCTTGTCTATTTGTGTCCATTTATTGCTAACCACTTTTGCAACCTTCGACATAATAAAAGCGCCAACAAGAATTGCTGCTCCATATGGTGCTGTCTCCCGAATGGCTTCCTCGGCTCCAATGATTGTTTCAGTAATTTGCGGGTATACTTCCGTAGGTAGGGATAATTTCGCGAGGTCCATATTATTATGACAATAACATTTTTGTATGCTATTGTCAATTACCATTTACTGGTGTGTAGATAACTTTCGACACAGTTAAATTTTGCCTGATAATTTCGTTTAACGTATCCTAACTGTAGTAATGTGCAAGATAAACAAAAAACTGCGGCATGAAAATACTTGTTATTGAAGATGACGATTCCATTCGGGAAATGTACAAGTTCAAGCTGGTAGCTGAAGGCTTTAGTGTTGAAACAGCTAGCGATGGCGAGGAAGGTCTAAGCCTGTGTAGCGCGTTGCAGCCAGAGCTTATCCTGCTGGATATTAAAATGCCTAAAATGGATGGGGCCGAAATGCTAAAAAAACTGCGCGAGACAACATGGGGATCAAGCATTCGGGTCATAATTTTAACCAATTCCAGCAAGACCGAAGCGCCAAGTGACTTACGATTTCTAAATGTTGAGCGATATATAGTCAAAGCTCATCACACCCCTAAACAAGTGATTGACGTTGTGAAAGAAATATTAGGCGTACCAAAAATTAAAAGCATATAATGACCGTATGATCAAAATCTCTATAATTGAAGACGATCAGGCTTTAGCCAATATATACAAGCTTAAGCTTGAAAAAGCCGGTATGGAAGTTATGGTTGCCAACACAGGCAATAGTGGCCTTGCTATGATTAGTGACCAAGCTTTTGATTTGTTATTACTCGATTTAATGTTGCCTGAAATGACAGGCTCCGAGCTACTCGCAAAATATCGCCAAACAGCTAGCGGCAAAGACACAAAAGTAATTATTCTTACCAATATCAGTGAATTCGAGGCCCCTGATGAGTTATATGATCTGGGGATTCTGCGCTATATGGTTAAGGGTGATTACACGCCAGCCCGAGTTGTCGTCGTTGTGCAAGAAGCATTGGCAGCTTAGAGCTGAGTAAGGTAGGATAGAACTATGCATAAAATTGCCATCATCGAGGACGACTTAGCCATTTCCCAGATGTACCGCATCAAATTTGAGGCGGAAAATTATGAAGTTGAAACAGCGGAAAACGGCAAGTTAGGTCTTGAGCTAGTAGAAAATATGCGGCCCGATATTATTCTACTCGACCTTATGATGCCGGAGATGTCCGGCGATGAGATGCTGAAAGCATTACGTGCCACGGATTGGGGCAAAGATATTAAAGTGATAATTTTGACTAACATGGGCGAGCAGGAAGCTCCACCAACCATAAAAGAACTTGGCGTTCGCAGATTTATTGTTAAGGCTGAACTGACGCCACGCCAGGTTGCAGAGATGGTCAAGACAGAACTGGCAACCTAAACACTGGTACAATAGCTGTTATGAAAGTAGCGATATTGGGA
Organism: Saccharimonadales bacterium (SeqCode); assembly: GCA_038255465.1. Classification (GTDB taxonomy): domain Bacteria; phylum Patescibacteriota; class Saccharimonadia; order Saccharimonadales; family JACDFO01; genus JACDFO01. Next base: position 7,533 of record JBBSLJ010000020.1, on the reverse strand, counting down.
TTTGCCGGACAAGGACAGAGTGCCTATGAGTACTGGAATAAAGACGGCAACCAGCTTACTATTTGCGATCAGGACGCGTCCACTGACATCCCCGAAGGTAGCAATGCAAAGCTGGGAAATGATTACCTAAAAAATCTTGATCAGTTTGACGTATTGATACGCACACCCTCACTACATCCACGCGATATTGTAAATGCAAATGATTCGCGAATTCTTGATAAGGTATGGTCAAATACTAATCAATTCTTGAAAATCTGCCCCACTAAAAACGTAATTGGCGTAACCGGAACAAAGGGTAAGGGCACAACCGCAACTTTAATCGCTCAAATGCTTGAAGCTTGCGGCAAGCGTGTTCATCTTGGCGGTAATATCGGTATTCCGCCCCTAGAACTCCTTAAGAATAATATCAAACCAGACGACTGGATTGTTCTTGAGCTTGCGAATTTCCAGCTGATTGATCTAAAGATCGCTCCTTCTATCGCAGTCTGCTTGATGATAGAACCTGAGCATTTAAACTGGCACAAAGATATGGATGAGTATTTAGAAGCCAAACGGCAATTATTTAAACACCAGATCAAAGATAGCCTTGCTGTTTATTACGCAAAAAACCCACGTTCGTATTCGGTGGCACAAGCAAGCCCCGGGGTTTTACTTCCCTACATGCAATCACCGGGTGCTGAAGTAATTGATGACGAAACAATTGTGATTGATAATACCGAAATTTGTAAAACGGCTGATATACAGTTGCTTGGCAAACATAATTGGCAGAATATTTGCGCCGCTATAACAACCGTTTGGCAGATTTGCGCCAAGCCGGAAATATTACAAAAGGTTATAGCTAGTTTTAGAGGCCTGCCTCACCGCTTAGAGCTCGTACGAGAAGTTGATAGCGTAAAATTTTATAATGACTCTTTCGCGTCAGCGCCGGGAGCTACAGTGGCCGCATTGGACGCCGTTGCAGGTAAAAAAGTACTAATCGTTGGCGGTTTTGACCGCGGTCTTGATTTAAAAGAACTTGCACGTAGTTTTGTGATGAATCAAAATCACATTAGGCGGGCAGTGCTGATTGGCGCTTCAGCAAAACGGCTTGAAACAGAGCTTAAAACGCATGGCTTTATTAACTATGACGTATTGCCTGATAAGAACATTGAAAAGATAGTTGACCACGCGCGCAGTGTTGCTCAGGCGGGCGACAGCGTCCTGCTATCACCAGGCTTTCCAAGTTTTGATATGTTCAAAAACTTTGAAGAACGAGGAATACTGTATAAAAATTACGTTACTAATCTGTCATGAAATACAACTCATTTATTTTTGAATCATATGTATTTAATCAGGATTCTAAACAGCTAACACTTAGTTATTCGTTTGACGGGTCGGTTGAGCTTAAAGAAGTTTTTACTTTTGATTTCGATTTTGCCGACAATATTCAACCCGACGCACTTGATAGAGCCTGCCGATTACTCTTCTTTATGGCCGGCGTCTCATATTACAAAGCGTATTTGCCTCCTGCTATTGAAGTTAAACAAACTTCTTTAAGCGCAGATGAGGCAGCATTCTTTGGCAAGACATACCAAAGGGGACTGGGTGAGTTCTTCTTTATAAACAAATTAGACCCTACGTCTACTATCAACTTTCCAATTAGCGAATCAAAGCTTAACATGTTAAGTATTAATAGCAGGGGACTGCTAATTGGACTGGGTGGCGGCAAAGACTCTTTAGTAACAGTCGAGCTTCTGCGTCATGTACCAGATGCCGCAACCTGGAGCGTGGGCCACAAAGAACAGCTCGCTCCCTTGGTTGAGATAATAGGTCTTCCCCACTATTTCGTTGAGCGCGAATGGGACAAGACATTACTGGAGTTTAATGACAAAGGTGCTTATAACGGCCATATCCCGATATCGGCAATATTGGCTTGCGTCGGTGCTGTTGTTGCAGTGCTAACTGGTCGCCGTGATGTTGTTGTTTCAAATGAAAGCTCTGCTAATGAGCCTCATCTTGAATATATGGGCATGCCGATAAACCATCAGTACTCTAAATCACTGGAATTCGAGAAAGATTTTCAAACAGTGCTACTTAGCAATTTTGGAGAATCCCTGCGCTATTACTCTGCCCTTCGGCCCTTAACTGAAATACGCATAGCTGAGCTGTTCGCCAAGATTGGTTTTGATAAGTACAAGGATGTGTTTAGCTCATGCAACAAAGCCTACAGGCATGATTCGCATCACATGTTTTGGTGCACGACATGCCCTAAATGTGCGTTTGTGTTTTTAGTCCTTACGCCATTTATTGAGCGATCACAACTAGAACAGTTGTTTCATGGAAAGAACCTGCTTCTTGACCCAGAGCTAGAACCAACCTATCGGCAGTTACTTGGAATAGAGGGCAATAAACCGCTCGAATGTGTTGGCGAAATTAAAGAAAGCCGGGCTGCTATGCGAAACGCACAAATGCAATATAGCGAACTCTCAAAATACCAGTTTGATTTACCCGAAGATTATGACTTCCGTGCGCTTGCAGCACATAGTATGCCGGAAGAAATCTTCAAGCTCATCTTAGACAATTGAACTCTTGCTGGCTCTAGCGGCTCTAATAACGTTCTCAAATAGTGCGCAAACAGTTAATGGTCCAACGCCGCCCTTTTCAGGCGTGATGGTTATGTCGGGCAATTCGCGCACGTCGGTTGCAATGTCGCCAACCAGTCCATTGCTGTCAGTAGCTACACCTGCATCTACAATAACCGCATTAGGTTTGACGTGATTTTTTGTAATCAAGCCGGCTACACCAGTGGCGGAAATAAGCACGTCAGCTTCACGCATTTTATCAACTAAATTCTCAGTTTTTTTATCGAGGATTTCAACGTCATAATCTGAACTTTGCAAAAGTTTCGCAAGTGGCCGGCCAACTAATCTGCCATGACCGACAATTACAATATGCTTGCCTCTGAGCTCAATATTGTAGCCTGCAAGTAGCCAGTTAATGGCCATGGGTGTGGGAGCGTCAAATGCAGTGTTTATCGCCAAACCATCGACGTCTTTGCCTACGGAAACGCTATTTAAAACTTCTTCAGTCTGAGCAGGGTCCGGGAGCGGTATCTGCACAATGACACCATGTACAGTGTCGTCTTTGTTTAAAGTTTGGATTTGTGCGACAGATTTGGACTGCTCGATAGTATGAACTTCTACTTCAATTAAAATATCCTCTCCATACCGTTGCTTAAGCTTCATGTAGCTGTCAACTACCGGATCGGGATTAGTCCGGATAATAGCAAGCTTAGGAATAATTCCGTGTGCTTGACGCAAGGCACGTACTTCGTGACCTTGACGCTCTTTGATAAATTCGGATAGCTCTCGGCCGTTTAGCAGTTTCATAAGCAATTATTATAACAGAGGTAGACAGTAACACAGTGCGACTAGGAATTATTTCATAGCGCTGCTTATGCTTATTGTTACTATAAGAGTTGCAAACATAAAGACTCTTGAAAGGAGTAGCGTATGGCACAAAAACGTGGTTTTGCAGCAATGAGTAAAGAAAAGCAACGTGAGATTGCCCGTAAAGGCGGGCAGGCCAGCAGGGGCAGTACCAAGACTGTCAAGAATCAGTAATAATCGATTATTTCCGTCCTACAGAGACTTCTTACAGCAAGAAGTCTCTTTCTTGTCTAGGCCTTTTGAAGTGATATAGTTGCCTCAATCCCATCTTTTGTTATAGCAGTACTAGAAGCAAGAGGCTGATCCTGAAGCTTTGTAGCCAGGGTTTCCTGGCAAATAAGATCCTCAAACTGCAGGACTGCATTCTGTATATGCGGGCTATCGCTGGCAATACAAAGTGTAATTCTGTCTTCCACATGTAAGCCGGCTGTCTTACGCAAATTCTGAATATGGCGTATTAGGTCACGCGTTAAGCCTTCGAGCTTAAGTTCGTCAGTAATGTCTGTATTTAATTGAACGCGGGGCGGCAGATGAGACTGCGGACCGGTAGCAATCTCAAGAAATGTTTCTTCACCACTGCGTTTTGGCGGGCGCTGAAGCACTACTTCTTTTACGTTAACCTCTTCTGCAATGATCGTGCTGATTTCATCGCTAAATTTGGTAGGGCCTCCAACCGTCAAGCTTTGCAAGGGTTGCCTCACCTTTATTTTGGCATCTGCCCGTTGCTTTAAACCTTCTACGATAACACTCCGTGCTTCGCTCATTTCGTATAAAATGTTTGTATCTACGTCGTTCGCCTTTGGCCAGTCCGTAGTATGCACTGAGGGGCAGCCAGTAAGATTACGGTACACCTGATCAGAAATAAATGGCGCCCATGGAGCAAGTAACTGTGTCGTCCTGACCATAACAAAGTGAAGGGTGGCATATGCTTGTTGTTTATCTTGATCGTCCTCGCCTTTCCAGAAACGACGGCGCGACCGTCGGATAAACCAGTTCGATAAATCATTAACAAGGTCGAAAACGGGGTTAATAGCCCGGGCAAGCTTGTAATTATCTGCCTGGTCTGTAACTTCTTTTATTGTTTCGTTTAAGCGGGACATAATCCAAATATCGAGAACGTTCGAGCTTACCGGCTGACTGTCCGGGCTGCTAGGCTTCCAGCCATCAAGCTCTGCATACATCTTGAAGAATCGATAACTATTTTCGAGCGTACCAAGCACATTGCGTGATAAATCTTTCATGCCATCGCGGTTAAAGCGCATGTAATCACCGGTAACCGCCTGGCTGTTACTCAATAAATATAATCGCAGCGCGTCTGCACCTTCGCGGTTGAAAACGTCGTCAATTGGCGGATAATTCTTCAGACGTTTACTTAATTTTTGACCGTCGGCGGCCATAATCATACCGTTAACCAGAACGTTCTTGTATGCTGGCCGGTCAAACAAAATGGTCGAAAGCACATGCTGGACATAGAACCATAGTCGCGTTTGATCCAAGCCTTCGCCAATGTAGTCAGCTGGGAATGACGCCTCAAACTTCTCTTTGTTTTCAAATGGATAATGCTGTTGAGCAACCGGCATTGAACCGCTTTCGAACCAACAGTCAATCACTTCTTCGATACGCTTATACGTCTTGCCGTCTTTTTCAAATGTTACATCATCTATATACGGACGGTGAAGATCGTCAAGTTTGGCGCCCTGAGCAAGTTCCTGCAGCTCAGCAATGCTTCCGACGACAATGTAATCAGCCGGATCGTCTACGTTTTGCCACACCGGCATTGGCGCACCCCAATAACGGTTGCGGCTAATCGCCCAATCACGCGCCCCCTCCAGCCACTTCCCAAACCGGCCGTCTTTAATGTGCGCCGGCACCCAGTTTATTTCTTGGGCAGTACGCAGCATATCCTTTTTAATTGCCGAAACCCTGATGAACCAGGTAGAGATTGCGTAATAAAATAGTGGGCTGTCACATCGGTAACAAAACGGGTAGGTATGCAAAAATGTTTCGGCTGCAAATACGTTGCCAGACTTTGTTAACCGTTCAATTATCGGCCCGTCAGCGCCTTTAAAGAACTTGTTCTCAAGATCATCGACGCCAAAGCCGTTTTTAATCTTTCCGCTGGCATTTATTGACTGCAGTACCGGAAAGCCGTTTGCTTCGCCAAGCGAAAGATCATCCTCGCCAAATGACGGCGCAACGTGTAATACACCACTACCGTCTTCAATACTTACAATGTCGCTCAACCAGACTTTGTACAGGTTTTCGTGGCCTGCATACTGTTCTTTGTCAGTTAGCTTAAAAAGCGGCTCGTACATAAGCCCGTTGAGCTCTTCGGCTGAAACCTCTTTAACAACTTTGTAATTCGCATCATCTTTCAAAACTGCTTCGAGGCGTTTTTTGGCTACAATAACCACCTCAGACTTGCCATCATCGTCATTCATCTCGGCATATACATATGTCTCACCTGGCTTGACAGCAACGGCAGCATTGCCAGGTAATGACCACGGTGTCGTTGTCCAACCTAAAAGATATGCGTTTTCATTTTGCAGCTTGAACTTTACATATAAACTCGGGTCACTGACATCGTCTTTATATCCTTCGTTAAGCTCAAAATTGCTTAGGGGCGTTTCGCAGCGCGGACAGTAAGGCATGCTCTTGAAGCCGCGGTAAAGAAGCCCTTTGTCATGGACTTGCCGCATAACCCACCACACGCTTTCCGTATAATTACGGTCAATGGTTGCATAAGCATTTTCAGTATCGGTCCAGCGGCCCATGCGGTTAAAAAAGTCTTCCCACTCGTGTTTATATGAAAAGACTGAGTCGCGGCAAGCCGTATTGAATTTCTCTAATCCAAGTTCAAGAATTTGTTTCTTGCCACTAACGCCAAATTGCTTTTCTATGGCAAATTCTACTGGTAGGCCATGGCAGTCCCACCCGTTTTTGCGCTCGACATAGTAACCGCGCATGGTTTTATAACGTCCTAGCGAGTCTTTGATACTAGTGACAAGGCTGTGGCCAAAGTGCGGCTGGCCATTAGCAAATGGCGGGCCATCATAAAAACTGAAGACTGGACCGCCTTGACGATTTTTTAGGCTGGCTTCAAAGATGTTTTGGTCATCCCAAATTTTAAGTAAGGCTTCTTCTGATTCAGCTTTTGGGCTTGATTGCGGGTCTGACACGGCAGGCTTCTCCATTTACAAAAATAAAAAACTTCCGGCTGCCGGAACCCTTACATAAGGGCGGTACCATCCGGCTTCCAGAAGAGTTGTCTCTTTATGGCGCTTAGTTATGATTTACGAATCATTGCCGTCGGATTCTAGTAGGCTACAAGCCGTTCTTTCCGCTGCCTCGTGGGTGATAGCCACTTACTCGTTTACCGAGATGCATTTAAACTAATTTTAACAGATTGAGTAACAAATTCAAGTTCAATACTTATGAACTAAATGGCCGAGAAAGAAGATGACTTTACAATTTATAGTTATTAAGTATAAATATAGCCAAATGTGTACGCCATTAAATTTGCTAGCAAACTATATTGACATTAATCAGCGTCGAATTCACTTCCGAGATAGATGGCAAACTAAGACGGGTAAAAAGCTACTTTTTTAAAGTGATCGCGGTTGAAGTGTCATCATAGAAGCCATCCCAATAAAGATCGCAGCTAAGTATAACCAAAGAAGGTTTAACTGTTGTTGATAGATGTTTTGTTTAGCGTATCGCCAGGCTCAGCAGTTGAATTGTTTTTTTCCACTACAGAGTAACCTTCTTCTGCAATAATAATTTTTTCGATAGCGTTCACTTGATGCTTTAACTTAACCACGAATGCGTCGCGGTTCTCATGAATTTTCTGGTAGACGCTCAGTCGGATTGGAATGCGGGCATCGCAGTTTTCGTCAGAGCATTCACATTTGAATTGTAATAAAAAATCATCAGTTCTTACGAGCTGTGGGTTACCGTCTTCAATATGATAGGCGTCAATTTCCTCTAATCTGTCTCCGACGGTCTCATTTGCACGACGAAAAATCATTTCATTTTCAATCTGACGTCGTTCGGCAATAGGTATGTCCATTGACTCATACTAACAGATTAGGTTACAAATAAATAG
>JBBSLJ010000019.1:0-18722 GCA_038255465.1 Saccharimonadales bacterium (SeqCode) | reverse complement strand
TTTTACTCTAACATTCATAGCGTAAGCTTTCTCCTTAAGGAACATTTTAGCATAACTATAATTATGTCAGCGAATACTGCCCATTACGCTTTACTAGTAACCCTTCTTTTGTAAGTGTATCTAAAGCCTGCGTCAGGCGTTTATCCTGTATGCTTGTGGCGAGTTTTTGTTCGGACTGTTCTTCAAGTAAGAGCTGGCGTAGTATTTCTCCCCGTATCTGTCGTAACGAGCCCTCGAATTTAGATTGTTTAGCATAATCCTTGCTCTGGCGGCTAACATTTCCAATGGTTTTTTTGATAAATGTTCCGTAGTCCATTAAGGCGTAATAAAATTCCCGCGGATGCTCCGCGTCGATGCTCTCAGCAACAAGTGGTAGCACCTCACCGTCTGCCACGTTATCCTGATCATTCAAAAAATGATGAATAAAAACTGTTCGTATATTTGTTTCAATGAACACATGCGGCTTGTTATAGGCGTATGTCAAAACCGCAGAGGCCGTATTGTGGCCTATCCCCTTGCAATCAGTTAAATCTGAGAGTAGCCACGGCTCGGGCTTGTCACGTAAAGCCTTTGCCGCTTCGTGCAGATACTTCGCACGCCGGTTATAGCCTAGGCCGCTCCACTCACGCAGCACATCCCCTAGTGGGGCATTCGCTAACGATTCGATGTTCGGAAAACGAGCAAGAAATGAATGGTATTTCGGGATAACTCTCGGAGCTTGTGTTTGCTGTAACATGACCTCTGAAACCAGTATCTGATATTTCTCAAACGGTTCTTCGCGCCATGGTAATTCCCGCCTATTATGGCGATAGTAATCCCAAACCGTTTCCCTAAACTCATCCATCCCAAAGATTATCCCACATTTGCTCCCCAGGAAGGAGCAGCCAGACAAAATGTATTCCATTTTGCCTGCGCGATGAGGAAACCTATTTCGGTTTCCTCATGGGTTAATAAAAGTACCAACTATCAACACCAGAAGTATTAGTAACGTCGCGGACCTTAACCGGTTCACCGCCATCAACATTTAGCGCGTAATCGGCTGTTTCTGATTCGGTATTCACGCGGTATATGAGCGTATTGTTTGTCAACCACCGTACGGGCAATTTTAGGCCGCCCTGCGTGCGAATTACACTGTCTTGCTTAGTATCAGAATTATAGGCAAGCAAGACACCTTTACCATCACGGTTCTCAACCCATAATGAGCGTTTTTTATCAGGACTGTCGGTGTAAATTCGCGAGGTCTGGCTTGGGGGCTCGCCACTAATTTTGCCCGCCTGGTTGTCTCCTAATTTAAGCTGATACCAATCCTGCTGGACGGCTACTGTTAGTGTGTCGTAACTAGTCCTGAAAATATTCCACACTTCTTTATCTATGATTGTCTGCCTGTTTGTTCCATCGGCAGTAATTCTGATCAGGCTGGAGCCCTTTGACTGCGAATAGGTGCTTGATGGAGCTACATAAACTTGCCCGCTGGCAATCAGTACATCGTTAAAGTAATTGCTACTGGCTAGTTCTTTAGATTCTTGCGTTTTGTAATCATAACTTATGAGCTTGTGGCGGTCAGGACTTTCACCGCTGGCCCCTTCTTTAATCTGCACATAGACAATTCTGGAATCAACCCAGTCAATTATTTGTACCCGTTCTGAGGTTGCAACTGTCTTTGTACTCTCTTCTTCCAGGTTCATAACTGTCAGCGAACTAAGCAAGAACCCGTCACGGTTACGTTTGTTATCTTTTGTTGAAACGAGTGCAACGACCTCGTCCTTTGGATGCGCCACGAGCACCATGTCTTCACGCTCGCTGCCGGTTCCGGGCAGCACTAGCTTTTCGTTCTGGCCATCAACATCAACTTTATAAACATCGAATTTGCCGGCGCGCTTACTGATAAACACATGTTTTCGGTTTGGAACGAGCCTTATGGCCAACGGTTCTTTCTGATCAAGATTAAGCGCAAATTTTTCCTGTCGGTAGCCCTCGGCTGTAATTGTCACCTCACGAGGCCTCTCGTCCAACTGATCGATGGTCAGCTTGATTTCGCCGTCTTGGTTTGAAAATGCCGAGGCTTCATTACTAACAGCCTCTACTTTAGCTGCCGGCTTGCCGGACAAAAAGTCCGTTACCGTAAAGACGTATTGACTGCCCGTAGGACTAACTTCAAACTCGCCAAGCGGATTACTGCCCCAACCGATAATTAGCTTTTTTGATGTCGTGGCAAATGCACGTTTTTCGATGCTAAGTTGGGCTGATCCGAGCCGTACTCCGTCAAATGTAATTCTGCCATTCTGATCCGTCTTCTGTTCAAGACCAGCCAGCTTTACAGTTACGTCTTTTAGGGGTTGTTTTGTACTTTCATCAAGCACCACCAAGCTTGCCGAGCTACGTACGCCGGCCGTGTTCAGGATCAAATATCTAGAGTTTGGAAATGCTGCAGCCGTGCCAGCGCCCACAAACAATAATAAAAGCACCGACCATATGACTGCTTTTTTCTTAAATATGCCCAGTAATTTCTTTCCAAAACTTACTTTTTGGGTAGGTTCAAAAGCGGCAGCCAGCTTTGCATCTTCAGCCTCCATAAGTGCGTCGGCATCTTTAGCAATAATGTCATCCACGGCCTTGGCAGTACTATCGTTTTCAAGGACTTGGTCAATCTTATTTTTTGGAATAATTGAATCAAGGTGTTTCAGCGGTTTATCTTTGACTGGTGCGACTGGCAATTCAGGTGCTTCGGCCGTATCAAAATCAGCCGTTTCGGTAGTTATCTCGTCAACCGGATCATCAGTAAATTCTGGTTCTGGCAAAGCAGGAGTATCGACAAGTTCGTCAGCGGCGAACGGGTTCAGTTCCGGTGCGGTTTGAGCCGGTTCGGCGGTTTCGTCAATAAACGCTTTTTCGCTACCTAGCGGTTCCTCGCCTAGCAGTTGTCTGTTTGCCGCCTCAATAGCCGCCATGACGTCCGGGTCGTGTTTTTCTTCCGTGGGTTCGCTTGATTGCGGCGAAATCGCTTCCAGTTCTATATCACTAGCAGCTCGTTCGTTATGATCAATAATTTTAATGCTCAACGGTTTTTTGTTACCCGGCAGCTGAGGCGCTGACATAGGAAAATCTTCATCATCCAACGTCACTTTAATGGCTGTGGCGCTTGGTTTTGATTCGACAACATCCATCATCTCTTTGATTCGAGCTTCAATTTCAGACTGATTAGCAGCCTCGTTTAAGTCGGGCTTTCGCTCTATCGGATCTTTACTTTTCTGTGCCATTATAAATATGCAACCTTTAGCGGTATTTTACCACATTGCCGGATGGAATTTATTTGTTTCGGCGCTTCGGCTTTTTGCTTTTACGTTTTGGCTTGGTCTGCTCTGCGTTACTTGGACTAGTTTGCGTCTCTTCGGGCTCGATGGCCACTGTAGCTTCTTCGGGTTGCAGGGCTTCAAGTGGCTCCTGTGGTTCTGGTGGTTCTGCAGACTCTGGATTGTTTTTAGACTTCTTGTTGTCAGGAAGCTTGTTTGAGATTTTATAGAGCAGTAGCGCCAAAGGAATAGCAACTAACGCTATTATTATGAGGCCCGTAACGTCGTTCCTCACCTGGGCGCGCGCAGGCGCCGGTTGTGATGTAACTTGTATCTGAGTGTTTTGATACTCATTTAATAATTCTTGGGGGTTTGTCTTGCTCTGCAAGCCACCTTGCTGCTGCAGGCTGCCAGGTGCCGTTTGCGGGCTTTTAGTCGGCGGCTGAAAATCAGCAGCATTGCTGGCTCCGCTAGTCGGTGCTTCTTGCGTAATAGTCTCTTCCATGGGCCTATAGTATGCCGTGTACAATGACTCTATGCAAGAGGCACAAAAGCATTTGATATCTGTTGACCCGGTTATGTCCGGGCTCATTGCAAAATATGGCGACTGTACGCTTACGCCGCACAACGATTATTACCGCGAACTGGTTACATCAATCATTAGCCAGCAACTCAGCGTTAAAGCAGCGCAAACTATATTCAATAGATTTCTAAATCTTTTTAATGGCAACATGCCGGCTCCAGCACAGGTGCTTGCGACTGACATTGAGACCCTACGAAGCATAGGCTGCAGCTGTGCAAAAGCCAGTTATATTACAGACCTCGCGGAGCGCATAATGGACGGCCGTTTGGACCTTGATCATATCGCCACACTGCCAAATGATGAGGTCATCAAGCAGCTAGTAGCTGTTAGGGGAATCGGCGAATGGTCGGTACATATGTTTATGATTTTTTCTCTAGGTCGTACAAATATTTTACCCATTGGTGACCTCGGAATTCGTAATGCCATGGCACACTTATATAACTTAGATTGCACCAAGCCAAAAGATCTGTTGCAAATCTCACTACAGAATCAATGGGCACCGTTTCAATCTGTTGCAAGCTGGTATCTTTGGAAAAGTATCGACACTTCATAAGTAGAAATATTTACAAATTGTCAATTATCCACAGCTATTTTACTGTCGTTGTAATAAAGTGTTGACACGACTTTCGACCGGGCGTAGTGTGGGCTTATGGTCTTCCGCACAAAACAAACAACACGTGGACTTTCCGTCATTATGACGGTCGGGGGAACACATGTTGCCTTTGCGGCAAGCAGCCACAAATAGCTAACAAGCTAACAAACAAGGCAAACATGAACCCCCCGATTCAAACGGGGGGTTCATACTTTATAAATAGATAATAAGGGGAATACTATGGCCGCCGAATATATGCCAGACGAATTTTTAGAAAGTGCTGAAAGGGTTGATTCGCTGTTTGAAGAAATTGGGCTTGGGATAGACACACACCTTGGTGAGACTGCTGTTAGCCGTCACCTGATGCTTGTCCCGGATTCGGGGCCCGTACGCACAAGCCGCGCGCAGGAAGCTGCTCAAAAGTTTGGCAAAGTTTTATTTCCGGCTCCCTTGCGACCAGCTAGCTAATTGTCACCCGCAAAATTTCCGGGCCGTACTTTGCCAGCTTAGCCGGACCCATACCACTTATAGACAAAAGCTGACCTTCCGTTTGCGGCCGTCTGGTTGCAATTGCTTCAAGCAGTGAATCATGCGCCACAATATAGGCTGGCACCGCGTCGGCACGCGAACGTTCACTCCGCCATGTCTTAAGTAATTCGAGTATTTCAATATTAATTGCCTTCTCTTCAGGCGTCTCTTCTTGCTCGTCTTCAGCATCTTTAGTGATTGCCGCTAGCGCGGCGGACAGGCCTTTCATCTCACGGTCTAAATCGTAAATTGCCGGATGCAAGCGCACCGCCATAGCATTGATGCCGTTTAGGTACAGCCCATCAAGGCTACGAACACGCGATAGCGCCACGTAACCCATCCCGGGGGTAAACGTTTTACTAAGGTCAATCTCAGCCGCGTCAAGGCTCATGCCCTGACTTTTATGAATCGTAATCGCCCAGGCAAGTCTGAGTGGCAGCTGTGACACTTCAGCTCTAATTTTACCGTCTTCCTCGAGCTTCCAGCTGTGCGGCTCAACTTTTATTTTTCGGCTACTGCCATGCAAACGCACGATCGGCTTATTGTCATCAAAATCAACGACTTGTCCACGCGTACCGTTTACAAACCCTGCGCCAGGATTATTAGCCACAAACATGACCTCGGCTCCAGCTTTTATTTCTAATAACTCGGGGGCCAAAACGCTGCGCTGAAGCTGTTCAATCTTAACCGCAGCACCTTTGGTTTCCATTTCATAATCGTACATCTGATCTTGCAATGCCATGAGGTGTCTTTGGTTCACCGTGTCAATGTCAACATTATGCGCATACAGCCGCGTTATGATCTGACCCTCAGCCGGCTTAATGCCCAGTCGTGTTTTTAGTAAGTCCTCGTGATAGTCTTGCAGCTCGCCGCGACGCATGGCTTCAAGTAAATCCAGCAAGCCGTCATTTTGCTGACGATGTTGTTCACTCAAATAACAGATGTTTGGCTGAAGCTCGTCCCAGGCGGCTGACAAATGCACAAAGTCTGGCTGGCCATTGCCGCGGTCAACGGGCGGCAACTGAAACAGATCTCCAACCAGAATCACCTGCAAGCCGCCAAATGGGCGCTCGCTTTTGCGCAGCAATTTGCAGACTTCATTCACGAGGTCCAGCCGGTGGCCGTGTAACATCGAAACTTCATCTATTACTAAAATATCCGTGGAATTATACCGTTTGCTGAGCTTAGCGTTCCCCGCCAGCTGCTGACGCGTTCTGGCGTCTATAAAATCCTTAATGCCGAGACCGGACCATGAGTGAATTGTCACGCCGCCAATGTGTGTTGCGGCGATACCGGTACTGGCTGTCACCGCAACCGTTTTGCCCTGCGCGCGCGCTCGGCGAATAAACTCATTTAAAATAAACGTTTTACCGGCACCAGGCGGCCCGGTCAAAAAGAGTGACCGTCCGTCTAACATTATCTGCAGCGCCTGTTTTTGTTTCATGCTTGGTGATTATAGCAAGTTATTGCTATTTAAAACCGAGTTCTTTTAGTTGGGACGGATCCACCGTTGATGGCGAGTTCATCATGACATCAACGCCCGAGCCATTCTTTGGGAAAGCAACGATTTCACGAATATTTTCTTCGTTTGAAAGCACCATAAAAATGCGGTCAATACCAAAAGCACAGCCCGCGTGTGGCGGTGCGCCATATTTGAAAGCACCAATCATAGCGCCAAATTTTTCATCGACATACTTTGTGTCGTATCCAAGAACAGAAAATGCTTTATACATTACTTCAGGGTTATGATTACGGACAGCACCTGAACATATTTCATAACCATTCATTACCATGTCGTACTGGTCGGCAATAATCGCCAGTTTCTTAGCATCATCAAGCGGCTCATCAAATGCGGCCAGCCCGCCTTTTGGCATAGAGAAAGGATTATGCCCGAAATCAATTTTCTTTGTGGCAGTATCCCTTTCATAAAACGGGAAATCAACAATCCAAGCCAAGGCTACTTGGTTAGGATCCTTGAGATTAAAGTGGTCTGCAAATTCATTACGTAATCGGCCTAAAACTTTGTTAACAATCTGCCGGCTGTCAGCACCAAAGAAAACCGCATCGCCTTCTTTTAAGCCGGTTTTATCCAGAATCTCAGTACGTTCTGATTCGCTTAAGAATTTTGCTATTGGAGATTTGATCTCGTTATCTTCTAACGTAATATACGCCAAGCCACCGGCACCTTCGCTCTTAGCGATAGTAGTGAAGTGGTCAATTTGTGAACGGCTGAGCGTGGCCGCGCCGGTAACACAGATAGCCTTGACTGCTCCACCGGCACTTATCGCATTTTTAAAAACACCGAATTCTGTATTTTCCAGCGCGTTAGACAGATCAATTAGCTCCATACCAAACCGCAAATCAGGTTTATCAGAGCCGTAACGTTCAATAGCTTCTGTGTACGGAATACGTGGGATGTTCTCTGTTACTAATTTTTTGCCCGCAAAATCTGTTACCAAATTCTTAATCAATGGCTCCATTGCAGCGCGGACCTCTTCACCATCTTCGACAAAAGACATCTCAAGATCGAGTTGGTAAAAATCACCGTACAACCTATCTGCCCTCGGATCTTCATCACGAAAACAAGTGGCAATTTGATAATAACGCGCGATACCGCCAACCATTAACAGCTGTTTAAATTGTTGCGGTGCCTGCGGAAGCGCGTAAAACTTGTCTTGATGCACACGAGAAGGAACCAGGAAATCACGTGCTCCCTCGGGGCTTGAATTGGCCAGGATTGGGGTGGTGACTTCTGTGAATTCCTGTGCCTCCATATAGTCGCGCATATACTTGTAATACTTTGCACGCCTGCTCAGCATCAATTGCATTTTTTGGCGACGCAAATCCAGGTATCTGTACCGCAAGCGTGATTCTTCGTTGGTAAACTGTTCTTCATTCAATGATATCGGCAAAGCGTTTGATCGGTTTAGAATAACTATCTGTTGTACCGATATTTCTATATCCCCGCTATCAATATTTTTATTTCGTAATTCTTCTGCTCGTTCTCGCACAAGCCCCGACGCAGACACAACAAACTCATCACGAAGGCCTTCGGCCTGGGCAAATGCATCGACTTGTTCCGGCTGGATAACAAGCTGAACTATTCCGGTATGATCACGAACATCAATAAAAATCAGGCCGCCATGGTCGCGGCGTGAGTTGACCCAGCCCTTTACCGTAACTTCCCGGCCGACATATGTGGCAAGGTTTTTTGCTAGTGTTCTCATCGGAACTATTCTACCGTATCTGTTGTTTCTTCGGTAGGGTGATTATTGGCTTTGTGCTCCTTTTGGGCGTGAATGGCAGCCACCGCACGCATATCATCATACTGATCAAATTCATCGACGATTTGATTGCCCAGTATTTCCTCCAGGATATCCTCGATTGTTACCACACCAACGTACTCTTCAAAACTGTTAACAACTACGAACAGTTGCTGATGCGTTTTTAAGATTGCCTGGAGGGCCTCTGCGAGGGTTTGGTCCTCATGCACAAAGCACACTTGGTTATGCATGATCTTTCTTATCTGGCCGCCTGACTTGGCATTTACGAGGTCCCGCAGATATAAAACACCGACCATATTGTCCTGCTTGCCTTCATAAACTGGGAAACGCGAAAAGCCACTGCTGTGCAATTCGGTCATCAGTACCGGCCCAATTGTCTCGTCGGCACTTACAGCCTTCACCACCCGGCGCGGCGTTACTATCTGTTCAACAGTTTTGTCGGCAAAGCTTAGTGCATGTTTAGCCACCTCGAGCGCTGCCTGGTCAATCCGGTTATCTGCTTGGACCTCTTGGCGTTCAAACAGCAGTATCAGATCATCTTTGTCGTACAGGCCGGTGTGTACGCGTAGCGGACGGTGGCGATTAATAAATCTCACCAACCAATCGAGTACGGGATGCAGATATTGTAATAGCCAAGCGAAAGCCGGTGCAATTCTGGTCGCCAGCCATACGCTTGCCCTCGTTGCATCCTGAGCCGGCAGCCATAAAAAGCCGAACCAAACGACAAACACGCATGCAAGTAAGGCAAACCATGTGGCAGTATTGCGCGATACATAGAAAAAGAAAAATGCAGCCGCAAAAATGATCAAAGCCCAAAGTAGTGCGCGCAAGCTAGAACCATAAGCGGCAGCCCTGTACAAACCTCTGGCTAGTGCATCGCCGCTGCGGGCGCGGCGCTTAAGCTCCTTTTCTGGGATGTGACCATACGTGCGTTGCAAACTAATAGCAAGCAAGGTAAGCCCACCAAGCATGAGAGCTATAAATAATTCCATACAGCTCATTTTATACCGGCGGTCTGTTAAGTGAAAGCACTCCCGCATAATAGTGCAGGAAGCTTCTTGGCAGGGTACAAAAAATACGCTTAAAAAGACAAAAAACCAGCAGTAAGCTGGTTTTTAACATAGGCCTTTGCCCGAGAGCAGTTAATAGCTCAAAAACTGTTGCCATTTTGGCCGACGGATTTTAACTTCCATGCGTGTACCCCTGTGATAAATCACCTTTATTTTTATTTTCACCGCGACACCCTCCGAAAGCAAAGCTCACTCTCACATAAGCCCGGCCCTTTTTTTGTAATTTTTATCTTTCATGAGCAACAGTTGTTGCTACGAAGTAATTGAATTTTCACACAACCACAAGCATGGTGTCAATGTTTTTATGGTTTTAAGGTACAATATTTAATAACAATGTAAGGATTTGAGACAAAAATGGAACATGTTTTTGCAGAATTAAGCTTAGTCATCGTTATAACCGCCGGGGTTTCATTGTTTATGAAACTCATCCGTCAGCCGCTTATCCTCGGCTATATTCTGTCCGGACTGTTAGTTGGTCCGGCTGGCCTTGGACTAATCCAATCGGTTGAAACATTTGAAGCCTTTTCGGAAATCGGCATTGCCCTGTTGCTATTCATTATCGGCCTTGGTATGAATGTCGCCGAGCTGAAAAAGCTTGGGAAAGTCGTCATATTAACAGCTTTAGCGTCGTTGATTACTATCGGCACACTCGGTTTTACAGCCAGCGGGCTGATGGGCTTTAGCCGCACCGAGGCGTTAATCGTCGGGTTTGCGCTGTTCTTTAGCAGCACCATTATTATTATCAAGATTCTGTCTGATAAGAAAGAACAAAACCGCCTGCATGGCCAGATAGCCATTGGTGTTATTTTGGTTGAAGACTTAGTCGCCACCTTTGCATTGCTGTTTATTGTTGCCAATCAGGGAGACGGGCTGGATCTAGGCGAGGTCGGCGTTCTACTGGGTCGCGGACTGCTACTCATGGCGGGTCTCCTAATTGCTAGCACTAAGCTGTTGCCACATATCTCAAGGTTTATGGCCAGCAGCCAGGAACTACTGTTTTTGTTTGCTATCTCGTGGGGCTTTGGAATCGCTACGCTGTTTGAACTTTCCGGTTTTTCAATCGAGGTTGGTGCGCTCTTTGGCGGCGTTGCTTTAGCTTCTTCGCCTTACGCTCAGGAAATTAGCGCCCGGCTTAAGCCGCTTCGGGATTTCTTTATTGTCCTGTTCTTTATTGTCCTGGGCGAAAGCCTGAATGTCCACAACCTGACAGCCGGGCTGCTGCCCGCACTAGTTCTCTCGGCTATCGTGGTCATCGTCAAGCCACTTACTATCACTTCAGTTATGGGGCTGCTCGGTTATACCAAACGAGTTAGCTTTAAAACCGGTATTAATCTGTCTCAGATAAGTGAGTTCTCGATTGTGCTTGTCGTGCTGGCCACAGGCGTTGGACTAGTACGAGAAGAAATCAGCGCCATTATTACGATGGTAGCAATTATTACCATTGCTGTCTCAACTTACCTGATGCACTTCGATGACGTGCTGTTCGCGCGCTTTGACCGTGTACGATTACGCCTGTTTGAAAAGGAAGTGACTTACAAAGAAAAGCGTAATAAGCGAGCCTATCAGCTAGTGCTATTCGGCTACCATCATGGCGGCCATGAATTTATAAAAACGTTCAAAGATATCGGCAAGCGGTATCTGGTTGTCGATTATGATCCGAGCGTTATTGACACTCTTGAGCATCAGGATATTCCATATCTGTATGGCGACGCTACTGACAGTGAGTTACTCCAAGAAATCGGCATCGAGAGCACCAAATTAATAATCAGCACCTTTAGTGATTTCGAGGTTAGTACTGCGCTGGTTAAAAACGTTAATCGTATTAACCCGTCTGCCGTTGTTATCTGCCACGCCGACAACAAAGATGAAGCCATCCAGCTTTATGAACTAGGCGCTACCTATGTCATGATTCCACACTTTATCGGCAGCGAAAAAATAAGTGCCTTCATTAAGAAAAGTGGGCTTAAAAAGAGTGAGTTTGACGCATTCAGACAAAAGCACTTAAGCTATCTCGAAAGCCACTTCCCTAGTATTTAACGAAACGCCTGGAGGAAAACATGTCTGTTAAATCAAACCGCGCCGAACTCATCCATGACCTGTCCTTCAAGCCCAAAAAGCGTATCGAGCTGTTTTTAAATCTATCTCTAAACGAGCAGGCCGAGCTGGTCCACTTGCTCAGCAAGCCGGTACGCAAGAATGTCTTATCAAGCTTGTCTGAGCCAGAGCTTATCGCCTTGCTTGAAAAAGTTGACCCCGATGAAGCAACTGACCTTTTGCAGCTGATTACTCCTAAAAAGCGTGAGCGAATCATGCAGGAGCTGAGCCAGAACCTGAAGGATACGCTTGGCACGCTGCTTGAGTTTGACCCAAACACCGCCGCCGGCTTAATGACGCTCGACTATATCCAGGTTGAGCCAGACACCGATATCGCGACTGTTTCCCACAAAGCTAAACTTCACGAAGACCGTACCGGCCGCTTGCCGGTTGTTCTAGTTATCGACCAAGGTCACTTGCACGGCAGTATTCCGGGTCATAGGCTCGTGTTCGGCAACCCAAAGGAAACAGTGAAATCGTACGTTAAAAAAACACCGACCATTAAGTTCAACGCCAGCCACGACGCGGTGCTTGATCAGTTTCGGAATCATCCGCACGACAAAGTCGTCGTACTTAGCGATAACGAGACTGTCTTAGGCATCATTTACTCGGATGACTTATTGCAGCTAATGCACGAGCAGGAAAGCGCTTCACTCTATGATTTTGCAGGTATTAGCGACGAAGAAAGTGTCATGGACACCACTCGCCGTAAAGTGAAATACCGCTATAAGTGGTTAATTATCAACCTTGCCACCGCCTTCTTAGCCGCTTTTACCGTCGGCATCTTCGAAGAAACACTGACAAAATACGTATTGCTAGCCGTCTATATGCCGATTGTAGCCGGCATGGGCGGTAACGCCGCAACCCAAACGCTTGCGCTCGTAGTCAGGGGTATATCACTCAAACAGATTGATCTTAAAACAGCTGGGCGCACGCTTCGTAACGAAGTCGGTGCTGGTTTCATAAATGGTTTAATCAATGGCGTCCTCGTCGCCGCGGTGGTTATCATCGTAAACCGTGACTATAAGATTGCAATTGTACTGGCTCTGGCTATGGTTATTAATCTGTTGGTGGCCGGACTTTTTGGCACGATGATACCGCTCATTATGCAGAAGTTAAAAAAAGATCCGGCAACATCGGCTACTGTCTTTATTACCACCGCCACCGACGTTCTAGGCTTTGTGGCCTTCTTGGGCCTAGGTACGTTAATCCTGGGTTAAATACAAACCGTTATCCTGAATATACTGCAGTATCTCGGGCAAAAGTCCATTAGGCTGCTGCTGGTTTTTAAGCCCCCGCCGAATCTGAGTCGACGAAATATCGTGCTGCTCAGTAGTTAAGAAATCTACCTTAAAACTAATTCCTCTGGTTTTTTCCAGGTTTTTTAAGATCTGTTTTATTTTGGTCTCATCGTTCTTGCGTACGCCGACAATAAAGTTGCTTGAACCAAGAAGCTCATCAACATGCGGCCACGCGTTTAAGTGCGCAAACACGTCTTCCCCCATCAGAAAATACAGTTGCGCCCCTTTAAAAAGTGCCTGCAATTTCGGCAGCGTTTCCTCAACGCTGAAGTTAGTTTGTCCGAGTTGTATCATCCCAAACTTGTCGTTACTCCCGGTTGCCAGGCGCACCATTGCTTCGCGGTGTTCCAGGGCATGCACGCCTTGTTTGCGGCGTGGGCGCGGCTCTACTAAAAAGAAAATCTTATCAAGCCCACAGCGATCTACCGCCTGCATAGCAAACGCCAAGTGACCCGCATGCACGGGGTCAAATGTACCTGCGTAGATGCCTACATGAGACACCCCGTCGGGGTTTCTCATCGCGCGGCGCTTTGGCAAAGCCAAAGTCTCCGGCTGCTCTTCCCGAAGCAGTGACTATTAAACATTAAGCTGGCAGCCCTTCGCAGCACTTAGTTACTTGGCGACATTCAGGACACTGAAAATGACCGTGGACAGGCTCAATAGGATAAAAACCGCAGTAATCACAAAAAAATTCTGGTGACCTGTTAGCAACCAGTTCTTTGTAGACTATATCGTTTGTATCACTATCGTTCATGTAGCTATTGTAACGCCTAACATTTCACACTAATTCCACACTGTTTGCATCTTGGTATTTGCCTGTTGCGCGGTCTTGTATTTTCGTGTCCTTTTTGGCATCGAAACGTAAGTGATCCATATTTGTCATCGACTGGCCCATCCCCGAAAATGGTCGAAAACACAGCTTCTCCGGATGCGTTCATGATATCAGTCTCTCCCTTGAGAATAGTAATGGCACCGCCGCAGCCGACAAGCACCCTGCCTTCCGCCGCAAATTCATTAAATGCAGTTCCGACTTCCAACATAAGACGGTCATAATCATAATTTTGGCGACCACCACTTACTACCCGGCTTGAAATGCCGGTTTCGATACGCTTTTTAAAGGCAGCCCAAGCGCCGTACACATGTTTTTTAGTAGCTCTCTCAAGTTCCCAGCCTTCGAGCTCTGAAATAGCCAGCCTTTCAATTCCATCTAAAAAGAACGCAACCAAATCACTTTGTTCACGAATGGTGTCCCATGCGTTTTCATCAATCTCGCTGTTGTGACGACCTGCGTAAAATTTGCCACCAAGTTTATTTTCAAGTCTAGCGTCATAGCACTCGACCAGCTCATCAAGGTCTATCTGCGGATTATCTGTTGCAGCCTGAATTGCAGCCTCAAAACCATCAGTATCACTTCGATCAATCGTCTGTGATTCCAGAACAACCGTACCGTCTGCCTCGCAGACTGCACGGTATAAAAAACCCATTTGTCTTTCCGGGATTAGGCCGCAACTCTCCATAAATGCTTTTCCGTACAGTGCTTCCTGCTGGTGAGCATAGGACGAGTACCAGACCGCCTGCTCGCCGGGCCGCAGGGCTTGCATATGGTAGCCCTGTGCCATGTCCTCTCTGGCCCAATCAGCTAAAAAGCTTTTTCTTGGATCTGACATCGCTTCTTGTTCGGCAACTTCAAGCCCAGCTATAAGCGTACCGACATAGGGCCGCCAGTCACCCTTGTCAAAATACATCAACTGTTCGTCCTGGCGCTTTAAAGCAAAGGTAGTGCGGGATGCCATATCGATACCCTCAGCAAGATAGCTGAGCTCTTCGTCACGGATACGATCCAGCGTTTCTGGCAGAACTTCACCGAAGTAAGAAAGGTCAAAGCGCATCATCTCTACGCTTGCCAGCGGGTTGAAGCTTCTTCTTGTTTCGATTGTCAGTTGCTCGACCAAAACTTCCATAAAAAATACCCTTGCTCAACTTCGAGAAAGGGTGTGAAAAGTCTATATTTCACGCTCTTGCTCGAGAGGCTTAATCGCTGTATCGGACTTTAACCGTTGCGGCACAGTACGGGAATTTCACCCTTTTCCAGCTTTATTTGTGAATCTCTAGTAGTATAGCCCAAAACGGTCACGCTACATGTAGTAGTTTTTGCTATTTTGCCCGGAAGCTTTTGAGCGCGTCGTAGAGGATGTTGTAATCAGGTTGAAAATTCCGGTCGGTATATAAAAAGAAGTATGTGTGAGTACCTTGCGTCGGGCCGCTCACGGTTACGGCATTTGGGCTTGCTTCCGAGCCGGTTCCAATCACATTATCGATTGCCTCGGGTAAGTTACAAATAAAATCAACTTTATTCCACTTTGTGGGCGTTTGCTTGCCAGTCGTAATTCTACCGTCAACGGTGCCACCCACGGTAAAGTTAGCGCAGTTATCAGATACATTAGCAAAGCTTATACCACTCGCTTGCGGTTTAACGGTTACGATACGGTTATATGGCGTGTCAAACGGTATCCTGTCTACATAGAGCGTCAACCAGCGGTTATCTTTGTTCTTTGCGGTCGCCTGCCAGGTAATACTTGTATAGAGGTTATTATCGTTACGGGCGATCTCTTTCCAATCGCCTGGCAATTCGAGTGTAAAGAATGGTTCATCCACAACTAGCCGTTCAGACCCGTCACTTGAAACCTGGCTAACTACCCGGCGCTCACCTTCAATGACTGCGCTACCGTTTTGGCGTAAATCCAAATAAACCACTGCTCCAAACAGTGCAACAACGATAATTGAACACAGAAATACAAGCAGACCCTTCCGGGAGCGTCGCCCGGCAGTTCCGTGACCGTATCGATATTTTGGAACACTCATGATTTGCCTCTTACCAGCTATTGTGTCACGCCAGAAACCATTGTCAACTTTGCTACGGAGTTTGTGGCTCTGTCTCTGGGGCTGGAGCTGGCTGCGCACTATCCTGGATAGTTACCGTGCTGACATTAACAAGTTGTTTTGTACTGGGGCGATATAATAGAGCTAGTTTAGCGGTTGAATAAATGAGCGTAACATCTCCGTTTTCTGCTTTTGCAAAGAATGGTTGATCAGCTAGCTGCGATTTATCCTTAACGGTCGCCACGCTGGGCTCTTCGCCTTTAGGCAAATCATATAGCTTACCGACTTCTTCTATATAGCGACGAACTTCTACGGCCTGAACGGCCTGGGGTGTTTTTGAAAGTTCTTCATATTTTGCATTAACATCATTGAACCGCGCCGAAAGATCCCGATGCTTCTTAAAATAGAAGCCCGCAGCAGCAGCCAAGCCGAGCACTAACAGCACATTTACAATTATCAGCGTTGTTTTCTTCATTGTTTTTGACACCCTATTCTCCCAATCATTATCTTGTCTGATACTATAACCGTTATGCTAAAACACAGCAACCAGCGTCAGTACGAGCAGCCCAAGCGCAATGCGATAATACGCAAATACCGAAAGATCATGCTTGGCCAGATACCGTATCAAAAAACGAATAGCGAATAATCCGCTCAAGAAAGCCATAGCGACCCCGACCAGCACAACGCTGGCGCTGTCGCTTAATGTCGACAGGCCGCCGTCCATAATAGTTTTGATAATTGCCCCAAACGTTGCCGGAATTGCCAGAAGAAATGAAAAACGAGTAGCAGCCACCCTGTCAAGGCCGGCAAAAATCCCAGCCGTAATTGTGCTGCCAGAGCGCGAGACACCAGGCACAAGCGCAGCGGCCTGGGCAAAGCCTATAGTCATAGCCTGTTTAGCGCTAACCTTATGCAGCGCCGTTTTTTTGTCATAATGACGCTTGGCGTAACGCTCAGCCAGCAACATAATAATTGCTACTATAATCAGGTTTATCGCCACCAGATTAACCGACCTGAATGACGTTTCCGCAGCGTCTTTGAGCAGCATACCGGCAATAACCGCCGGTATGGTTGCAGCCGCAATCAACCAGGCCAATCTTTTGTGATTATTCCTGCCCAAAATCCCCCCGATCAGCAAAATAATCTCTTTATAAAAGTAAATTCCAAGCGCCATGAGCGTGCCCACATGCAGCGCTATATCAAATGTCAGGCCGCCCGTCTCTAAACCAAAAACAGCATGCATTAGTACAAGATGTCCACTGCTGGAAACCGGAATAAACTCCGTCAAACCCTGTATTAAGCCTAAGATAATCGCTTCAAATATATTCATTAGCGTGAGCTCACTAGTCGCATACAGTTATTTTACCTTGTCTTTACATGCACCAAGTCTAGGGATAAAGCTCTGCGCTGCGCCTTCCAGTCCTAACACTCTAAGCGCCCCTATAAGCACATACAGCTCATCAAGTTTTGCAGATGTAATTTCATTGGCCGTTTCCTGCTGATCAAAGAAATATTCTACTTTTGCCACCAGCCATTTTTCTTCGTTGGCTTTGATGGCGTTACTTTTAATCGGTGTAGCGTCGCCCATCTGTACCACCTCAAGTGATCTGGCCGATCGGTCCCGTTTCTGCAAATGCCCGCGTTTAATAAGATTACCGACATGCAACGCAACAGTCGCTACAGACGTGTAGCTCAGGGCCGTCATGATTTCACGGTAACTCGGGCTATAGCCGTGCTCGGCTATAAAACCGGCAATAAAGTCCAACAGCTCTTTTTGTTTTTTGGTGGGGCGTACTTTATTTTCCACGTTTTTTCCTCGGAAATTTCTGCGGAAACACATAGTATTTATAAATCACGTAATTCCAGACCGTAAAGAAGCCCGAGGAGATAAACTGACCGATGTAAGGAGATATGCCGGCAGACTTTAGAACATACAATATTGCATAGTTTATGCCTAAGTTTATGGCGCTCACCATGATATACCGCCCGGTTACGTCCAGCTGGTGCTTGGCAAGCCGCGGGTTATTAAATACCCAGTAGCGTTGGAGCAGAAAATTTACGGACCAGCCGATTAGATATGACACCGCCGTCGCCCACCAAAGGCTCCAGCCAAACAGCCTGTCAAAAACAAAGAACGATGCATAGCCCGACCAAAAAAAGGCGCCACCGCTGACTAAATATTCGGTTATCCGCTTAACTTCGCGGATTTCACTTTTTTTGAGCCGGAATTTGCCAATATGATGCATGTTTCGTATTTCGTTCGCTTACGCATAAGTATACCACCCCTCAGTGATACAATATCTTTAAATGATTAGTGTCTACACACTTGGAACCAGAACTGTATTTCTCAGCGAGAAACAGACTGAGCTGTACGGATGGTACTGCTCAGGAGTATCGCAGCAGAAAATACAGTTATGGGCCAAGAATTTCTGCGGCGCAGGTTGCTCCGCAAGCTGGCAGGCAGAAATGGCGTGTAGACACTAATGCGAAACAATGCGACATTTGCTTACGCCATAATCTTGGTGCTGGGTGATTTTTTGGCATTGGTCGCGGCCTTTACGGTGGCCTACATTCTGCGCGTCAAGGTTGACCCGCGCCCGGTAATTGAACAAATTCCAGCGCTTGATTATATTACGACCTTCCTGATCGTACTGCCCTTATGGGTTTTGGTACACGGCTTTATTGGCCTCTACTCCCCGGGTGTTTACGAACGACGATTTTCAGAGATTGGCCGGCTTTTTGTTGGCTCGTTCATGGGGATCTTGGTTGTTATCGGCTATGACTTTATAACCGCCGGAAACCTGTTCCCGGCCAGGCTCGTACCGGTCTACGGGCTTATTCTTGGCTTTAGCTTCCTGCTCCTGTTCCGTATCACGGCGCGCATTATGCGCCGGCTTCTATACCGTTTTGATATTGGCAT
Organism: Saccharimonadales bacterium (SeqCode); assembly: GCA_038255465.1. Taxonomy (GTDB): domain Bacteria; phylum Patescibacteriota; class Saccharimonadia; order Saccharimonadales; family JACDFO01; genus JACDFO01. The sequence continues at coordinate 180 of JBBSLJ010000019.1, read as the reverse complement.
TAGTAACGTAGTCATCGTGGGAGACACAAAAGCCAGCGAAGACCTCGCCGCCACCATCGGTGATACAAGAACAAGCGGTTTTAAAATCCTAGCCATTGTCGGGCCCGGTACGAACCGCATAAAAAGCTACACTACTTTTAACGATGCGATCAAACATTTACGCTCACCCATACATGCCAT
>JBBSLJ010000018.1:0-20946 GCA_038255465.1 Saccharimonadales bacterium (SeqCode) | reverse complement strand
TCTTACTAATAACGTACTCGTTTGTTTTATTATCAGGAACCAAATCCGAATCTTCTGTAATCGGCATTAGGTGATTTGGATCATATACGGCTCCAGTGCTAACTGCGATAATTCTGGGTTTTGCATCTTGCTGCAGACACTCTTCATAGAGTACGGCGTGAACACCTACATTCACCTTGTTATATAGCTCTCCTTGGCCTTTAGAGTCACCAACTTTTGCAAACCCAGCCAGGTTAATAATTGCATCTACATTTTTTAGGTTAATCTTAGTAACCGAAGCGGGATCGATTAAATCACACGAGACATACTCAGTAACAAATTTATTTAGATTATCTTCAAGCTGTGGCTGGTTACCTATCCCTAAAACCTCATGGCCCAGATCGTATAGCCGCTCAGCAACATGATGTCCCACAAACCCGTTAATACCGGTGACTAAAATTCGCATACTACTAGCCTAACCTACCTCTGTCAAAATCCAAAACTTAGCTTGCTGGGCATAGGTAAAAAAGGTAAAATACCGATTGAGTGATAAATTTTAAAAACCGCTTTCGCTACTCAGTAATTCTGCTCAAGCAGCTGGTTAAAACCGATTTTAAATTACGCTACCAAGGCTCAGTACTAGGCTATTTATGGTCGTTGCTCAGGCCTCTCGCGCTATTTGTGATTTTATACATTGTGTTTACAAAATTTCTAAGGATTGGAGAGGGTGTTCCTCATTATCCGATCTATCTGTTGTTGGGCATCGTATTGTGGAACTATTTCGTGGAGGTTACCAGCGGAAGTGTGAGTGCGATTGTCGGCAAAGGCGATTTAATCAGAAAGATTAACTTTCCCAAATATGTCATCATCTTGGCTGGGTCTTTTTCGGCGTTGATTAACCTTGTTCTGAACTTTCTGGTGATAGGGGTCTTTATGTACATCAATAATGTTGAACTGCGCCCAGTGGCTGTATTGATGCCACTGATCATACTTGAGCTCTTTGTATTTTCGCTCGCCTTGGCTTTTTTCTTGAGCGCGGCGTTCGTTCGGTTTAGAGACGTAAGCTACATATGGGAGGTGCTCATACAGGGAGCATTCTACGCGACCCCCATACTCTATCCCTTAACGCTTGTTCCTCTTGATGCTGCCAAGCTTCTACTGCTCAATCCAATGGCTCAAATGATACAAGACGCACGCTATCTACTGGTGACGCCCGAAGCGCAAACTATAGCTAGCGTGTATGAATCACGTACCATGAGGCTGGTGCCAATCGCAACGACTGTGTTATTTGCCATCCTTGCCGCGGTATATTTCAGAAACCGTTCAAAATTCTTTGCGGAGAATGTTTGATGAATGACGAAACAGCAATATCGGTTAAGAATGTTTCCAAAGATTTTAAGCTAGCTACCCATAAATCATCAACCCTAAAGAGCGCTTTTGCTAATGTGTTTCGAAACCGCAAAGAGGCTCGGGAAGCACACACACAACACGCCTTAAAGAATATATCTTTTGAAGTCAAAAAAGGCGAGTTTTTTGGTATTGTCGGTCGCAACGGTAGCGGCAAAAGTACGCTGCTTAAAATGCTGGCCGGTATCTATCAGCCAAACAAGGGTACAGTACAGGTAAGAGGCAAGCTGGTGCCATTCATAGAGCTTGGTGTCGGCTTTAACCCGGAGCTTACGGGTCGAGAAAATGTATACCTAAACGGTGCTTTACTCGGATTCAGTAAAACAGAAGTAGATGAATTTTACGATGAAGTAGTGGCATTCGCGGAACTAGAAAAATTCATGGAGCAAAAACTAAAAAACTACTCATCCGGCATGCAGGTACGCCTGGCATTTGCCATGGCCATTCGTGCCCAAGCCGATATACTTCTAATCGACGAAGTACTAGCGGTCGGAGACGCAGACTTTCAGCGCAAATGCTTTGAGTATTTCAAAGCACTTAAGAAAAACAAGACTACGGTAGTCTTCGTGACTCATGATATGGAAGCTGTGAGACAGTATTGTGACAGAGTAATTTTGATAGAAGACAATAAACTACTGCAGGAAGGAAGCGCAGAAAGGATCGCCCTTGCCTATATACGACAGTTTAACAAACAAGATACCTCCTCTGAAGAAACAATTGATTTGGGTGATAAGCGCTGGGGCGATGGCTTGGTCAAGATAGAAAAAATTTCCGTGACTGTACACCCCGACAGGATAGACATAGTTCAAACTGTAAAACCATCGGTTATGACAGAGGCATGCATTGCTGGTATCCGAGTAAAGAGTTCGGCAGGTTTTCAAATAACAGGTACAAATACCAGACTAGAACGACAGTCACTAAAGAACCTAAAAGCCAATGAGATTACCAAGCTAGAGTGGACACTACCCAACATCTTTAGTGACGGAAGCTATTTTATAGATGCAGCGGTTACACATCCTGATGAAATAACCATCTCTGACTGGTGGGAGGACGCAGGAAGTTTTAAAGTTAAGAAAAATCGTCAATCGCCTTATGATATTGACCCGGAGTTTAAGCTACTTATAACCTAGTACAACGTAGTCGCGAGGACCATAAAAGCGGTTTATAAACTCAGGTGGAAGTGATAAGTCATCTTTTTCATCATGTTCAACAGGGTGGATTCTTCTTATTTGAACATTGCGGAAGCCTGCGGTTTCGAGCGCAAATGCTAACAAGTCAGGCGGCAAGGGGTGGAGATGAGAGGGGTCCATATAAAAAGCACAACTTCCAACTATCATATTCTCCGGATTGGGAGTTTCAAACAAAACGAACCCATCATCTACAAGGGCTTGATGGCAGCTTTTGAAGATTCGTAACAAAACATTAAAGGGGATATGTTCGACTATATGGAAACCCGTAATAGCCCCTAATGTTTGTGAATCGACAGCTTGTAAGTACTCAAGTGCATCACCTTGTTCCGCTTCCAGGCCTTTCTGTTTAGAGCGTTCTACCATATCGATGTTAATGTCTAAACCCTTTGCGTTTATGCTGTTCGCGTTTAAAAGCTGCAAAAACTCACCTCTGCCACTGCCGATATCTACAACCGGGTATTTATTAAAATCTACCTTCGCATTTTTAAAATCGTCCAGATACTCTTCCAGCCTCTTCAAGATTATTGACTCTGTACCTCGAAATCGATCTTCAAATTCAGTATAAAAAACGTCAAGAAGGTGATCATCTGCGAATAATTCCTTGTCCTTAGTCGATGAGGATTTGCTCGCTTTTTTTGCTAACTCGCTACTTCTCTCAACCAAGGCCAGCTCTTTATTGAAGCGATCCTGATTCTTTAATAACGATTCAAGTTTTTCATGGTTTAGGAGCATGTTTTTTGAGGATTGCTCTGTGTTTTGCTCGCTTTTTTGCAACAGTTCCTTAAGCTCTACCATTCGGCTGTTGCTAGTATCCCAATAGGTGGGTGCATGTATAAAACTACTCATAATCCTGAGCCCCCGCCCTACGAAAGGAACGGCCAGCAGGTGTTTCTTAATTGTTTGTTGAGACATGATTGAGCTTTATTATAAACAATTTCATAGGCTTTTGGTCACAATAGTGCAAAAATATCTTCGGCTGTTTTATTCCAACTGAATTTCTTGACGTAGTCTTCTACGGATTTATCCGTGACCCGGGAACCGGAAGAAGCTGACAGTAAATTTTTTACTTCTGAGGCTATTGCGAGAAAGCCATCAGCGTAGGTTACGTAATTTCTTCCAATTTCCTCAATGGAGCTATTTCTATACGTTACTACAGGGGTGCCATATTGCATCGCTTCGAGGATTGGCAGCCCAAAACCTTCATAGACACTGGGGTATACAAAAGCAACGGTATGTTTATATAGCCATTCGCGTTGCTCATCGCTTACAAAACCGGCGAATACTATGTCGTCTAGGTAGGCAGAGTTGGCAATATATTTTTGAACTTTGGGGATTGGTATGGCTTTGGAGCCTTTCATAGTGTCACCAGCCAGGACGAGCCTTATGTCACTCCCTTGAGCTTTTAGATTGTTATAGGCAGCCACGAGATCAACAAGTCTCCTCCGCGGGTCGGCTCCGCCCACGAAAAGAATAAACGGCTTTTCGGTTAGGTCAATTGGTCGGGTAATATACCCCCAGCTATTTTCTACATATTGGTCTATGGCAATCGTGCTTGGTATGGCTTTGGATTGCCTAGTTTCTATTCCCAAATGAACAACTTTAATTTTGTCCGGGTTTACATCAGCGTATTTTATAAAATCCTGTTTGGTATGGTTTGAGATTGCCACTAACGTACTGGCTTGTTTACAAACGGCTTTTACCTCCGCAATATATTGCTTACGTAGCAGAGCTTTACGCACTGATGATTTGCGGGAGTCCCCATGTTGTCTGGCGGTTTTGTAATTCCACAAATAGTCTGACTCCATGATAAAAGGTATGAGGTCGTACAGTATGACCAGAGTCTTTAAGCCATGCTTTTTGGGCAGGGCTTGTATCTGATCAAACTGAATATACACATCCAGGTCGTCAATGTCGTGTCGGCTTATTCGGGGATCGCTCTTACGTTGGTTAATAAGCGATCGTATACTATTGAGCGGACCGTTTAGCTTCTTTAGTTTACTCGGGAAGTTGAGGTTAATTCTTTCCTGTTTCTGTAAGGCGCGTATTTCATAATCCATGCCTTCGATATTCAGAATTGCTAATGCTTCGGTCTGAGCATAATCGTAAAAAAATAAAACAAATGTGTGTTCTTTTTTTGCTTCGGCAGGTAGGTGTTTGACAAAATTAATCGCAGTGGCACCAATGCCGCGCATGCGGTGAGGAGTCTGAATAACCGATAAATCTAAACCTATTTTCATTTTATTTCCTCGGCTACATCCAGAAACCGCTGGGCGCTCTCTATCCATGAAAATTTTTCCGCTTGCAAAGGCCCGGCGGTCTGAATCTTTTTTGACAGGACAGAATGTTCTTTGAGACTTCTTTCGATAGCAACTGCTATAGCTTCAGTGTCAGTACTGTTTATCATTTCGCCAGTGTCACCAACGACTTCAGGCAGAGAAGAATTGTCAGCAGTAATTACGGGCACACCGCATGCAAGAGCTTCTAGTGGCGGCATGCCAAAGCCTTCATAGTGACTGGGATAAACCAACAGCTTCGCACCAGAAATAATAGCGGGCTTGTCTTTGTCGGCAACATAGTGCGCCGGACGCACAATGTTGTAGCCCTCTTGAACTTTGCTGACGATTTTGTCGAACAGCTTTTCCGTTTTCCAGCCGCTTACGCCCACAAGTAACAAGCCTATTTTGTCAGTTACGGATTTAGGCAAACTACAGTACGCATCTACCAGACCGTCGAGGTTTTTGCGAGGCTCTAAGTTTGAAAGTGCCAAAATATAGTCGCCGGATATTTTGTATTTTCGCTTTACTTCTTCAATTTGCTCAGGACTTCGTTTGTAAAAGTAAACCTGGTCGACAGCTGGAGTTGCTACCACTACGATACTCTCGGGAATTTTGTAGAAATCAATAATTTCGCGGCGGGCATTCTGAGAAATAGTGATTACTTTGCTGGTCTTTTTAAGGGACCTTTTGATCCCGTCAGACAAGAACTTTGCATTGCGTTCGTCGGAATACTGCTTGAATAGTTCAAATGAAATATCATAGATGACCATAGCCGACTTACTGAACATAAGGGGCATATCAACAAAGCGTGGAAAAATATAAGTGGCTTTTCCGCACCATAAATCTACGGGAAACATTTTTCCTTTATGCCATAGTCCCGCAACATAGTAAAAAGAAAGAGGTAGCCGTTTGTAGCCAATATTTTTAAACCCGAAGGATTTAAACCGTGCCAAGCTGTCCCGCGGAATAATGACTCTTACGTCTGGGTATGGCTGGCCTGAAAGTTTCTTGTCTTCAATAATCTGATCAACGCCCTGCAAGATCCCCAGAGTGTATTGACCGACGCCACTAAAATGCCCATCAACAAGCCCCAGCCCCTCAATAAATATTTTTTTCTGTCTCATAAGTATCTTTTTCTATTCTAACAGATGACTGCATGTACTGCGATATCAAACGGTTGCCTAAACACGTTCAAGGATTATTCTAGTCCTATCCTAGAGCTTTGAGCGGAACCAATCAATCGTTAGAGGCGGGGAATATTCAAGCGTTATACTTGAGCTTTCGCTATCAAATATAAAGTTTCCGTGCGGATCGGTAAATCGATCTCCCGTAAACAGGTAATGCTTATTGTTTAGTAACCAATATTTTGTCGGGTTCATATTTAACTCAATAGGCCCAGATGCGGTTCGCGTGAGTATTATTTTGTTTGGAGACCAAAATTCGAGTTCTGCATTTTTTGAAATTATGAATTGGCACGGGTTTATAATCTCACTGCAGCGTTTTGTACCACCAAATTTTGTATCAAAAAACGGTACTAGGTTAGTGCTTATTTGCCCGATATTATTCTGAGTTGCAAGGTACAGATTATCATCGACGTCTTCTGTGTCTCTTGGCGTATTCCAACGATATAATTGCTCTGGAGGTGTTTGAGTGTTGAAATCATACCTGTTAGTTTGGCTAGGAAGCGTGTACAGATTAGGTGCCTTAACCACAAACAGCATCAAGATAACAAGGTTAACGGCTAGTATGGTATGTATATACAACCTTTGAGTGCGACTGTATTTGCGCGTCCCAATGATGACTAGCAACCCAAAAGCGGCAGGGATCAACCATCTGACCGCAACCCTTGTGTTTTCAAAAACAGGCAGTTTCCTCAGCAGGCTGTACGGGGAAAGCTTAACAAAGTCTCCTAATGCCAAAAGTAAAGACAGTACGGTCATCAATAAGATAAACAGTAAAGGTGATTTCACAATTTTTACTACGGAGGTATTGAACTTAAATTTTCTTTTATTTTTTAAGTTCACTACCAACAAAAGCAAGAAGAACATAATTAACAAAAACAGTATGATTAAGGGACCAAACCCAATACCAACCAAGGCCTCCCCCTTACCCCATTTTGAAGGTAACACTCCTGGTTGATTACCGAAGCCAAACAGCGCCTCAGTTATGTTTTTTATCCCGGGATATTCTTCAGGATCTCCAATACGTTCTATAGAATTACCCTTTGCATACATGTAGGTAAAAAACAGCTTATGGATGGATAGGGGGATAACTGTAAACAAAAATATACCTACAAATTTTGCATAGCCTGCGAGCTGATTTCTGTTTAGGCGCACCAATTCAAATACTAGTGCTGAGCCCAAAATACTCATCAGGATAACAGTAGTATTATGAGGGGAACTGTTAATCGCAAGGGCACAGATTACACCTAGCTTTATGTGAGAGTATGATGCAGCATTTCTATTCCATAGATAATAAAGTGCCCAGGGTAAAAACGCCAAGCCGAAGAAGGTAAAATGTCCCATAGAACGGACCATCCATATACCGGCAAAAGCCCAAGTTAATGAAATTAGTATTGCGGTAGCAGATGTGGATCTAAAAACTTTGACCAATAAACGGTAAAACCCGAAATAACCGATAAGAATATAAGTTATAATTGCCAGCTTCCAACCTACAACAGAACCAAATAATAAAATTAATACAGACTGTATGCTAAAAAGTCCAAACTGTGGGTCAGCATACAAAAGTACCCCGCCTGCAATCCACGGATTGAGCCATGGAAATTGATGAAATTCCAGCACATTAATCCTAAAAGCTTCTCCCATAGCAAAGAAAAAATCTGCATCTCCAAAATGTAAACCGTTAGCGTTAGACAAAAGCTTTACGCCATATATCAAGGCAACCACAATTGCCCCGATAATTAAATGTGTGTTCTTGGATTCAAGCGGTTTATTTTTTAACCATTGTTTAACAAAGCTTAACATTTATAATACTGTAGCATGCAAAGGGCCAGATTTATCAAATACCATATCAGCGGTGCATATATAAAGTATGTGCTATCAGGTCTGTCGTCACTTCTTGCGGATTATGCTACATTTGTAACTTTACGAAATGTCTTTAAAGTGCAACTTTCTGTATCTGTATTTTTTGGAATGGTAGTAGGCTTAGCACTAGGTTTTGTATTGAATAAGTTATGGACATTTCAATCAAACGCCCATGCCCACAAAACCACAATACAAATAGTTATTTTTGCTCTTCTTTTTGTTTTCAACACCACGTTTACTTACTTGTTGATACTTGCACTAAGAAGTGTCGAGGTCCCCGAGACAGCAGGAAAACTCTTAGCAATGGTCTTTATAACCCTCTGGAATTTTTTTATCTACAAAAAATTTATTTTTCGGGATTAACACCATAATGAGATTTGCCAATTATATAGAGCGGACGCCCCTGGCTCTGTTGGTATATATGAGACATATAAAGTGACATCAAGCCCTGCGAAACAAGTACACAGCCAATCAAGAAAATAGTTAAGATACCTAGATAACCCGAGCCAGTAATGTTTAGTGCAAGCGGGTCATCAAGAATTAAAACTTCGGTGAACAAAAAAGCGCCGCTGAGTAATGCGCCTAAACACATGAAGAATCCAAGATACCCCATTATGAAAAGAGGCGTGAAACTTAAGGACACAAAACTGTTAACAGCTAATTTTAGTAGTTTTTTGAAAGTGTAACTGGCTTCGCCGTGGATTCTTGCATTGGCTGTGAACTCAAAATAATCTTTATCAAATCCCATCCAATCTATCAAACCCCTAGTTATACGATTGATTTCTGTTAACTTATTAAATTCTTGCTGAACCTGCTTATCTATAAGTCTGAAATCGGTTGACCCTGGTACAAGCTTTGCGCCCGAGAACTGGTTAAAAAGCCTGTAGAAAATAATGGAACCATATTTTTTTATAACGCCTTCATCGGCATTAGCTTTCCTGATACCGACCACGACTTTCTTGCCTAATTCCCAGCGTTTAATAAAATCCGGGATTGCCTCTACAGGATGTTGTCCATCGGCATCGATCATAATTATCGCATCACCTGTTGCGAAATGAACACCGGCGCTTGTTGCAGCTTCCTTGCCGAAGTTCCTTGAGAACTCGATAAGACTAATGCAAGGGTGCTTGTGTATTAGCGATTTAATTTGTTCGGCTGTATCGTCTTTGCTGCCATCATCTACGAAAACAATTTCAAAACTATAACTTTTGCCATAATTCGCCATAGTTCCCGAGATCCCTTTAAAAATGTGGGGTATGTTCGCCGATTCGTTATAACAGGGGATTACAAAAGATAAGCTCTGCTTTTTTTGACTCTTCATTAATTTTACGAGTATATCACAAGCACAATTTTACTGTGGCACACCCCATGCGTGTCGAAGTATTCCTTGCGAGGAATCAAAATAGAAAACTTGCAGGCCATCTCCATAGGGCGTAACCGCTGCAAAGGTAGATACTGGGGTCGCACCGTTTCGAGACACCGCGGGGTAGGAGCCATCAATTTCTGCAAATGACCAACCAGTTGAAGATGCCCAAGCTTGTCTCAGTATGCCCTTTTCGGGGTTGCTGTAAAATACGTAGAGTTTTCCATTAAAACCAAAGGTCTTTGGCCTAGCACCCACATTCCCGTCTGATCGACTTATGGCGTTATTATCACCGTCTAGGTGTTCAAAATGCCATCCTCTGCCGTCCGCCCAAGCATGTTTTAGGTTGCCCTTAGCTACATCGTAGTAAAAGACCTGTAGCGTACCACCAAATGAAGCTGTATCGATATAAGCACCCACATTCCCGTCTGATCGACTTATGGCGTTATTATCACCGTCTAGGTGTTCAAAATGCCATCCTCTGCCGTCCGCCCAAGCATGTTTTAGGTTGCCCCTACTTCCGTCATAGTAGAAAAGCTGTAGAGTGTCACCATAAACCGCGACCGAAACATTTTGCCCACTAAAACTTTCGGTTCCTGAGACTGAATTAGAGGTGCCGTCGAGGTTTTCGAATGACCATACCGAGCCGTTTAACCAAGCATGCCTGAGGTTGCCCCCGGCTATGTCTGAGTAAAAGAGCTGTAGACTGCTTCCGTATGCGGTGAGAGCTATGTCTTGGCCTACATTAGAGTTGAGCCTGCCGGCCAGCGTCGTCGAGCCGTCAAGCGTTTCATAGGTCCAAATACCGGATGATAAATCACGAGTAGCCAAGCGTAAATCACCCATAGTTTCATCGTAGTAAGCGACGTATAGTTTGTTTTGGAATATGGTTGTTTTGACAAATTTGCCAACTTTGTTGGTTACTCGTCCCCCCACAGTGCTATCTCCATCCAGGGTTTCAAAATTCCACCCAGTCGAATCTGCCCAGGCATGCTTTAGGTCCCCCGTACTGTAGTCGTGATAAAAGGTTCTTAAGATGGGACCGTCTTGAATGGTGGCAACCCCAAATCCGAGTTTTCCAGGAGCTGTGCTAATCGAAGCAGCCGAGCCATCCAGTTCTTCGAAGCTCCAGTTTACGTTCGACGTGAAAAGGTCGGTTCGCGTAGAGCCAAACCAATCGTTAAACATTCTCCAAAAGTTACGATTTCCGTAGGCGCTGCACGCATCTCCGGTGCCGTATAAGTTGTCTAAGGCGGCCTGGTTTGGCTGGTAGGGCGTGTAATTATATAGCGCAGCTGTAGCTTGGCTTTGAGGTGTTATTTGAGTCCCACCACAACTAGCATTATTTGCTTGATATGCGACGAAACTATTTCTGCCTACTGCGTAGTTAAAAACATCAGGTTGTTTAACATATCGTTGGAACTGTCTTGCGCCGTAATATATTTGTTTGAAAAAGCCCTCGTAATCGTCATAACAACCATTCTGATTTGCATCTACATCAACCCCTAATGAAGTGTCTGGACAGCCCATACCAGTCGCCTTTGTATACTGTATCAGCCATGGCCAATCGTCCGTGATTAGGCTTTGCTCCTTCTGAAGAGTGATTAGGATTACCTGGGGGCTAATGTTACACGCCGTTGCAACTTCTTTAATAAGGGTGGCGGCCGACTTGGTGCCAGCTCCTACGCTACCACTACAGAGGGCGTCAGGACTAACCCCCGGTATGTTTTGGCTGAAATCTTTTAGACATATGTAAGGGGGTTGTGGTTTACCGTTAGCGGCTGCCCATTGAGCCCTGGTCTGAGTTGAATTATACATCTTTTGGCCGTTCGTATCACAAGCCGGCATTTTGGCGTTCAAGAAATTCTGTATATCCTGAATGCTCATACTATTGGGATTGAAGAAAACTGCGTCATCTATAATACGGCTGGCGTTCCAGTCGCTTGCGGTCACGGCATTTACTTTTTGAGGATTTGCAAGAGTCGCTAATTGCGTTAGTCCCAAAACGAAGCTTATGCCGATTACGGTGTGTTTAGTAAATTGGTTCATTCTTATTGCACTCCAAACGTAGATTGCTGTGAAATCCCAGTAGAATTATTTGATGTATATTCGAGAACAACTGTCCACTCTCCGGAACTAGCAAAGTCGGATCGAGCGAGCTTGATTACGCTACAATTGGTGGAGTTTACATTAGCAAAAGCTGATGATTGCTTTGTGAATCTAGTGGAGCCTTGTCTGAAGGTCGCAATACATGTTCCGCCGTCCTCTACAACTCCTGATACATAGGCGCGTAGCTCATCTTGGTTCGCGCTAGTAATAACGGGCGTAACCTTGGTTTTACCAAAGTTATTGGTATCAGGAGGGGGTGGTTGGCTTTCATTCGAAAGTTTTTCTTTATTAGCGGCGGTTTCGTCTAGTTCTTGTTCGGTGGGCGGGTCTAAATTAATTTTAGGTTCTTTGTCATCGACTGATACTGTAGGGGTAACTGATTGCTGGGAATATTTGTGGTAGGCAAAATAAGCGCCTGCAAGAAGGGCGAGAATAATTAAGCCTAGAAAAACGTTTTTTTTCGTAATTAATCTGCTGATTTTTGTGCTAGCCATGTTTGTTTGCCTTTTCTATATAGGATCATAACACAAAACCCTTATGATTACAATAATAGGATAACCGTTACAGGGTTTGTAGTATATGAAATATCCTATAAACATACAATTGATGATAAAAAGTAACTAAATAATTTAATTTTATCCTTGCTAATAGAGAAAGAAATGCACTCTGGTATGATGAATGGGTATGATCACAGTAATAATTGCGGGCGGATCGGGTACAAGGCTTTGGCCTTTGTCTACTCCTGACTATCCAAAACATTTATTAACAATTAATGACGGTGATAGGTCGCTGCTTCAAAATACTTATGATCGGGCAAAGAAAATCAGTAGTGCTGTATATGTAGTACCCGAGATTGGGCATGCGCATCACGTTAAAGAACAACTAAGTGAACTAAGTGATGAAGCGTTTGTAGTGGAGCCAGGGCGACGAGGTACGGCAAGCTGCATTGTTGCTGCACTTAGCCATATAACTGACAAAGCGAATGCAAATGAACCAATTGCATTTCTTTCTGCCGACCACCATATCCGTGATGTCGAAGGTTTTATGCATAGCTTTAAGGTTGCCGGTGGGGCGTCTACCAAGCAAGGCAGAATTGTGCTAGTTGGAGTAGAGCCGGATTATCCTGCTACGGGGTTTGGCTATATTCAAAAAGATAAACTATTTGATGAAGAGGCTTTTGTTTACAATGTACATTCATTTAAAGAAAAACCTGCGTATGAAGTAGCGCAAGAATACGTAAAAAGTGGTAATTATTTGTGGAATTGTGGCTATTTTGTCGGTTCGCTCAATACTTTTAAGGAACATATGAAAAAGTTTTCTCCAACTATGCTTAAAAACTATAAAACGCTGTGCGCAACTGGATCACCAGAAGAGTATGAAAAGGCGTATCTTGCACTTGAAAACAACACTATAGACTACGAACTGATTGAAAAGGTTGATGATTTGCTGGTTGTGCCGGCGGCATTTGACTGGATGGACCTTGGCTCTTACGGTGATTTACATAAAGCAGTAGAGAGCGACCAAAACGGTAATCATATTCATGGTAATAATGTAGAAATTGAAGGTGTAGAGAATTCATTTATCCAGAATCATGAGGATAAGCCACTGGCCGTGATCGGGCTCGACAATGTGGCGGTTATTAATACGCCCCAGGGTATATTGGTAACGCGCAAAGATTTGGCGCAGCAGGTTGGAGAAGTAAGCAAACGCATTACAAACAAATAGGAGATTTGCTTGAAAAAAGTTATTACTTTTGATCTTGATGACACCCTAGCAGTGAGTAAGTCAGCAATAAGCGACAGAATGGCCGAGTTGCTGCCGCAAATAGCTGAAAAGTACGAAATTTGCATAATCTCAGGAGGCAAGTTTGAGCAATTCAAGGTCCAGATTATAGAAAGGCTGGAGGTAAACGCTGAGATCTTACGTAAGTTTCATATGATGCCTACCTGCGGCACAAGGTACTACCGCTATGATGAGGTCGAGGACAAATGGGCTCTTCAGTACGCAGAAGACCTTTCTGATGAACAGAAAAAAGAAATTATAACTGTGCTTGAAGATGAGGCATCAAAGATTGATCTGAAAAACGAAAAAACATGGGGCCCAGTTATTGAAGACCGTCTAAGTCAGATTTCTTATTCTATTCTTGGCCAAAAGGCTCCGCCGGAGGAGAAGTATAAATGGGCCAATGAAAACCAAGATTTAAAAAGGAAATTTCATGCTGCGGTGGCCTCGCGTTTACCTGCACTTGAAGTTAGGCTAGGCGGCTCGACTACTATAGACATTACTCGGCTTGGCATCGACAAGGCGTATGGCATGAAAAAAATCATGGAGAAACTTCATATAAATAAAGATGAGATTTTGTTCGTTGGCGATAGATTGTACGAAGGTGGCAACGACTATCCAGTAAAAATCATGGGCATTGATACCATAGCAGTCGAACGTTGGGAAGACACGGCTTTAGTAATTGAAGCACTTGTAAAAGTTTAGAGATTTTTGTAGCCGTTGGGGTTTTTGGATTGCCAGCCCCTCCGGTGATTATGACTTTGTGTATGGAATCAGGGTACAAGGTTTAGGGGTAGGGGTAAAGGGATTGACAAATAATGAATACATGTATACAATGTATGCATGTCTAAGATACAATATACAATACGCAACATACCGCTACCTGTCGATCAGGTAATTCGTAAGCGTGCCAAGCAGTCTGGTAAATCCTTTAATCAGACAGTTGTTGATTTGTTGGCTCTACAAACATTTGGCACAACCGAACTTATTGAAAAGCAGACAACGGTAGAAGATCTGTTTGGGGTTGGGGGCGAGTTTTTGGACGAAGCGTTTGATGAGACCATGGCTGAATTTAAAAAAGTAGATATGGATTGGTGGAATGACCCAAGTCATAATTGACACTAGCGCATATTCGGCGTTTCGTAGGGGTTTGGCGGCCGTGCGGCCGTATTTTATACATAGCAATGACATACTAGTCCCCGTCATTGTATTGGGTGAGCTACGCAGTGGATTTGCCGTGGGCACAAGGCAGACGGACAATGAGCGGCTATTACAAGAATTCTTGAGTCTGTCAAACGTGAGTGTGGTAGACGTGGCTGATCCGACTACCCATGTAGTAGCTAAACTCTATTCACAGTTGCGTCGAGCTGGTACGCCGATTGGTCAAAATGATTTATGGATTGCAGCGCTTGCTATGGAGCATAAAGCCCAGTTACTAACGCTTGATAAGGACTTTGCTTGTGTAGAAGGCTTGGAGCTAATCAGTCTTTAGTTTGGTTGTAGCGTCGGTAACAGTAAGATCTTTGTAGCCAGCACCGCCCGTCACAAGTATTTTCATCAGAGGCAGCATAACAAATACAGATCTGGCTAGCTAAATCCGTTTGGGTTTTTGGATTGCCAGTTCCAGGCGTCTTGGCAGGCTTGCTCGAATGTTTTAGTTGCTTTCCATTCTAGGTCTTTTTGGGCTTTTGCGGGGTCCGCGTAGCAAGCGGCAATGTCGCCGGGTCTTCGGCCCACAACTTCGTAGGGAATTGTTTTACCACTTGCTGCTTCAAAGGCTCGAATTGCTTCAAGTACGGAATTTCCTTTGCCTGTTCCAAGGTTTATGGCCGACCAAGTTCCGGCTGGCGGCATGTGTTTTAAGGCTGCGACATGGCCTTTGGCTAAATCAACGACGTGGATATAGTCGCGGACGCCCGTACCATCGGGTGTGTCGTAGTCATTGCCAAAGACACGGACTTTATCGAGCTTGCCAACCGCAACTTGAGCTACGTATGGCAGCAGATTATTTGGGATACCATTCGGGTCCTCGCCAATAAGACCGCTGGCATGTGCACCAACCGGGTTAAAGTAGCGCAAGCAAATTACGCTTAGATCTTTATTTGATATCACCCAGTCGTGTAATATTTGCTCAATCATTAGCTTGGTTTGGCCGTAAGGGTTAGTGGCGCTGATTGGAAAATCTTCGGTTATTGGCACGGTTGCAGGGTCGCCGTAAACCGTTGCTGATGAGCTAAATACTAACTGATGAACCTTATGCTCTTCCATAAGTTCACAAAGATGTAAGGTTGAGACGATATTATTGCGGTAATACGCAAGCGGTACGGCCACAGATTCGCCAACGGCTTTGAGCCCCGCAAAATGTATAACCGCATCAAAAGAATATTTCTGAAAAACTTCGCGTAAGGCTTCTTTGTCACAAAGATCGACTTGCTCGAGCGCAATATCATTACCAACAATTTGCTGCAGTCTTTTAACTGCCTCAGGGTTGCTGTTAGAGAAATTATCTACGATGACCGGGTCAAAACCCGCATTTATCAGCTCAACGACCGTATGATTGCCAATGTACCCAGCTCCACCTGTAACCAATACTTTACTCATAAACCCAGCCTACAGGTTTTGGGGTAAGGGGTAAAGCCAGTTGACAAAACGCATGCATGCATGCTAATATGCATGCATGAAAACACCACAATATACTATTCGAAATATTCCTGAGGCAGTAGACCGGTACTTACGTAAAAGGGCTCGTCTGAGTGGGCAGAGCCTGAATCAAGTAGTTATTGAAGAACTGTCTGAGCGGGCGGGGTTAACGAAAGGCAGTTTGCGAGAATCACTGGATTGGTTTATTGGCAGCGGGATCGATGATGAGACAATACAGGCACTTGAGGAGGATGACAAAATTCAGAAAGAGTTGGCTCGAAAAGAGATGACGGATGCTTCTTGACACCAATGCCTACACGGCTTTATTGCTAAATAAAAGTGCGGTCGTAGCACTAACAGAAAGCTCGAAGACCATTGTATTATCAATCCCGGTTATTGCTGAGTTACGCTACGGCTTTAGGCTTGGCACAAGAGAAGTCGAGAATGAGCGGAAGTTACAAGCCATACTTTCCCAGCCGCAAACCCAGGTATTGACATTAGATTTACACACTACAGAGCATTACGCGTACTTGGCAGAGTTTTGTAAACGTTCAGGACGAAGTCTGGTAAACAATGATCTTTGGATTGCTGCGCTCGCGCGGCAACACGATTTGCAACTTGTTACATATGATCGAGATTTTCAAGTATTTAGCGAGCTGCTTGGGGAAAAGTTGTCAATTTTGGATTAGTTCGCCTACTCGACGGTTACGGATTTGGCTAAGTTGCGGGGGCGGTCGACGTTCAGATCTTTTTCTACTGCTACGTAATATGAGAAGAGTTGAAGGGCAGTGGCAATCAGTAAGGGCTGTAATTGTTCTAATGTGTCGGGGATGTAGATAACATCTTTAACGAGTTTGCCGATGTGCTTGTCGCCCTTGGTGCCAAGGACGATTATCGGGCCATTCCTGGCTTTGATTTCCTCAATATTTGACAGTGTTTTTTCTTGCAAAGGAGATTTGCAGGCAATTGCAAAAGTCGGAAAGTCTTTGTCAATCATAGCTAGCGGGCCGTGCTTCATTTCGCCTGCTGCATACCCCTCGGCGTGTATGTAGCTAATTTCTTTCAACTTCAAGGCGCCTTCAAGTGCGCAAGGGAACGAATAGTTGCGACCAAGGTATAGGAAGTCGCGGTAGCCGGCGTATTTTTTAGCTAGTTTTTGGATGTCATTGGCAGATTCTAATACCTGTTTGGCTTTTTCTGGCAGCTTTAGTAGTTCTTGAAGTAATGGCCTATACAACGGCGTGCGACCTTGGCTTAAGTGTAGGGCGATTTCGGCTAAGATAGTCACCTGCGCAATAAATGCCTTGGTGCTGGCAACCGACTGCTCCGGACCGGCATGGCAATACACTCCGGCGTCAGTAATGCGGGCAATTGTTGAGCCGACCGTGTTAACGACACCAAGTTTGAGAACGCCGTAGTCTTCTACCTTTTTAATAGCGGCGATAGTGTCTGCTGTTTCACCGGACTGGGAACTCGCGATTAGGGCAGTACTGCGTGAAAAAGGTTCTTTGCGATACTTAAACTCTGATGCCAGCTGTACTTCGACCGGGATTCCGGCAATTTCTTCTATAAGGTATTCGCCAACCAGGCCGGCGTAATATGACGTGCCGCAAGCGACAATCACGATACGATCAATATACTTGAGCTGTTGGGCAACAATTTCCAGACCGCCGAGTTTGACGGTGTTGGTTTCGGCGCGCAGGCGTCCGCGGGTTGCATATTGGATAGTTTGAGGTGCCTCAAAAATTTCTTTGAGCATAAAGTGGGGGTAGTCGCCCAAGACTGATTTTTCGTAGTCAAAATCAAGATCTTCGTGTTCGCGTTTTACAGCAATAGCTTTTTGAATGTCATGGATTGCCACTGCTTCAGCCGAGATTTCAGCGATTTCGTAATCATTGAGATAAATGACCTTTTTAGTGTGGTCCATAATCGCGGTGGCGTCAGAAGCAAGAAAATGCTCGCCGTCGCCCACTCCAATAACAAGCGGGCTAGATAGACGCGCCACGTAAATTTTGGCTGGTTCATTGGCATAGACAGCGCCGATGGCGTAAGCACCAGTTAGGTCCTTAATAGCCGCCTCAAAAGCTTTCAAGAATGACTGATTAGATTTTAAATAAAAATCGATGAGGTGGGGGATGACCTCAGTGTCTGTCTGGCTAACAAACTTGTATCCGGCTTTTTGCAGTTTGGCTCTGATGGCCTGGTAGTTTTCTATAATGCCGTTATGGACAACAAAGACTGTTCCGCTGGTATTGCCATGCGGGTGGGCGTTGGTAATGCTTGGAGAGCCGTGTGTAGCCCAGCGGGTATGCCCGATAGCTGCGTTTGATGTAATATTGCCTTCTTCTGCCAACTCGTCTTCCAGGGCTTCTACGCGGCCTACTTGCTTGATGGTTAGCGGCTTATTTTTGGTTATGAGCGTAATGCCTGCGGAGTCATAGCCGCGGTATTCTAAAGCCTTCAGGCCGTTAATAACAGGTTCAATACTCGAGTTTTTACCAATGTAGCCAACAATTCCGCACAAAATGAACTCCGTTCGTAGACTGGATATCTAATAATTGATATTTGATGTTTGGCTGCTCGGGAGTTGATTTAATTATTATTTATCAACTATCAAATATGAGAGCCTAGCGATTATTGTAATACACGATTAAGCTCTGTCTGTAAGTTTTTATGGAAACTAGCAATAGAAAAAGCTTGTGCCTGGGCTTTTATAGTTTCAGGTGAATACTTCTTTGTTTGGAATTCTTTGATAGCGTCCACCAGTGACTGCAAGGTCTGCTCTTTAAAAAACAAACCGGTTTTATCATTGACGTAGTCGAGTGCACCACCAGCTTTGTAGGCGATGACCGGTGTGCCTGCGGCCAAAGCCTCTACCGGTGCAATACCAAAATCATCGATTCCTGGGAACAAAAAAGCTTCGGCTGATTGCAAATAATGCGGTAGCTCGCGGTCGGTAACTTTAGTCAGGAATGTAATGGTTTTACCTGCCATTTTTTTGAGACGCTTATGATCAGGGCCGTTGCCAATGACAATTAGAGGAACGTTCAAAGTCGTGCAGGCCTGAACGGCTAGATCGACGCGCTTATACGGTGTTTGCCGTCCGGTTATTACAAAGCCGTGGCGTACATTGGGTAGTCCATGTTTTTCAGTTGGAAGCGCGAAGCGCTCGGTATCGATTGGCGGGTATACAACCGTGCTCTTGCGGCCGTAAAAGCGCTTAATTTGCTTAGCAGTATGCGTCGAGTTTGCAATCAGATAGTTAGGGCCTTGAGCGGCTTTATAGTCAAGCTTTCTAAGTGGCCCAACCAGTGTTTTGAGCCCAAGGCGGGCTGCCCAATCAAACTTGCCAAAACCGGGATGCGCCATGTATTCGTCGTAACGGGACCAGTAGTGGTGCGTTGGGGCGTGGATGTACGCCACATGAAGTGGCTTGGTATTTGGTAAATGGTATTTGGTAAATGGCCATAAATGGCGGCGTTGGTGTGGAAATCGGATGCACTTTGCTTCATGACCCGAGCTACTGATGATAAGGTCGTAGTTTTTGAGGCTCAGAGTTGTGAAGTAAAGAATTCTTAAAAAGGGAATGTACTTACGAATTTTATAGAATGGCCAGTATTGCAAAAAACCGGTCTTTACTTTGCCGTTTAGCTCGCGGCGCCAGCGTTTGGTTGCGTAAGAAGTGTAAATGGGAGCGTCCGGAAACATATGATGAAGCTCGAGCACAACCCGTTCAGCACCTCCGCCGATTAACCAGTCGTGAACAATCGCAGTTTTAAGACTGCGATTGTTTGGTATTTGGTATTTGGTATTTGGTATTTGTTTCATGCGATTGACCGTCTGGAAGCATTTATTAGCTTTTGTATGCTCAGAATTATAGTACAAGCATCGTGTAAGTCGCCACTGGTCACAAAACCGAGCCTTTGTGCAATTAAAAGGTGGCTTTTTGTCTCAAGTAAACTCCCATAGGCGATATTGTAGAACTGTAGCTTCTCATTCACGCCCCTGCGCCCAAAACCTTCAGCGATGTTTGCTGAAACTGACACAGCAGCACGCTGAACCTGATCTGTTAACGCAAATTTTTCTGTAGCGGGAAATTTCTTTGTGATCTGATAAACGGCCTGCGCTAACTCGGCTGATGTTTGCCAGACGATGAGTTGTTCAAATGATGCTATCTTAGGTTTATCTACCATATACTATCTACCAAATACTACTTAGCTCCTACTCCAAATAGGACGGCCCGTACGGTGCGTAGCAAAATGCTGATATCTAGCCAGAAACTCCAATTCTGCACGTAATAGACGTCAAGTTTGCGTCGTTCGTCAAAGCTAATATCTTGGCGACCAGATATCTGTGCCAAGCCCGTAATGCCAGCTTTGACGCTCAAGATAGCATGCTTACGTTCATATGTATTGAGCTCGGCCGGGATAAGCGTACGAGGTCCGACTAAGCTTAGATCTCCTTTTAATACATTGATAAGCTGAGGCAGCTCGTCTAGGCTGGTGCGACGTAATATTTGGCCAACATGGCTTACTCGTGGGTCTCTTATAAGCGCAAAGCCGCCAGCTTTGTATTTTGCATATAATTCCGGTTTACCAATTTTTGCAAAAGCCTCTTGGTCGCTGAGGCCACTAATATCAGCACGGTGCGTACGAAACTTAAAAACCCGGAACTCTCTGTTAAAACGGGTGAGTCGTGTTTGTCTAAAGAAAACGAGTGCACGCAAGTCCGACAGTTTTAATATGAAAGCGACGATCAGCAGAATAGGTAATGCGACCAGGAGAATAATGCTCGCGGCAAAAAGGTCGAACAGGCGTTTGGCTATCCGGCCCCAGCCTATGAGAGCGGTTTGGTGTACGGCTACTACCGGCATGCCAGCTAGTAACTCGACGTCGATATTACCAACAAATAGATCACTGTTACCTGGTACAAATCTGTAAGAAATATGGTTTTCTTGGGCATGGCGCAGTATTTCGTTGTTTTTGTCTTGGTCTTTATATAGTTCGGTTTGAATGATGGCATGTATGGGTGAGCGTAAATGTTTGATCGCATCGTTAAAAGTAGTGTAGCTTTTTATGCGGTTCGTACCGGGCCCGACAATGGCTAGGATTTTAAAACCGCTTGTTCTTGTATCACCGATGGTGGCGGCGAGGTCT
>JBBSLJ010000017.1:0-22304 GCA_038255465.1 Saccharimonadales bacterium (SeqCode) | reverse complement strand
AGGTAGAGTTGTTGGTCCCAGATGTTACTTGGGAGGGCTGTCTTGTCTCCTAGGTAGACGCTTAGGTAGCCGGACTTAACGGTCACACGCAGGTTAGCTGCATCAGTGGTAAGTCTGGTTTCAGTCCAGAGACAGGTGGCATCACCAGCACAAGAACCCTGGGAAGAACCAGCACTGGTGAGCGTATTGTAGATCTTGAATTCAACGTTGTAGGTACCATCAGCTACGATGGATCCAGAAGACTTCAGGAGACGGGCTTGGAAGTTGAGAGTTGCTGGTACGGCGGCTTGTACGCGTTCGGGGGTGGTGGCGCGCGTATATAGTATTGTGGCGGTTAGAGCCATAGAAAACAAAACAACCTTGAACACGGTTAACGCTTGCTGCGTCAACCTATAGCTCAAGGTTGTTTTTTTGGGTTGTTGGGACATTTTGTTTTTGTTTTAGGTTTCTGTTTTTGTGAAGCCTTAGGAATAAGTTTAAAGCCAACAGATACAGATATCTAGTAAAAAATGTACAAAATGTATTCAATTTTTATAGATAGAAACGGGATAAAATACTCAGCAATTTAGAAAGTCTTTAACAGTACACTGTATATTTTGATCTAATAATTACAGATGTAAGTTGCCGCTATAATTGTAAAAAATACACTGTAATATAGTGTTCAGTAGCTATTCTTTGGAACTTTTTTAGCAGAAATAACGGTTATTTCAAGAATAATTTATCCACAGGCAATAAAAAATTTACCTGTTTTGGCAAAGGTTCTTGTCGGAACTAGCTAATTTTTGTAACTTTAATAACTGTTTTTCGCTGACGATGACCACGGACCTTGTGGACTCGCTTTTTAGCTTTATAGCGAATGGACATTACTTTATCAGTTTGCTGATCTGCCTCAAGTATTTCAGCCTCTACTTTTGAGCCTGAGATTTCAGGAGTTCCAACAGAGATCTTTTCACCATCAATAGTCAAAAGAGATGCGAAGGTTGCAGTTTTGCCTTCGGCCTTTAATAGCTCAACCTCTATGGTCTCGCCTTCGGACACTAAGTACTGCTTGCCACCGGTAAAAATAACTGCTTTTTTCATCCCGTAAGAGTTCACCTTGCCTTCATAGTTTATAAATGCTTGAATTACGCGTTAGGTTAGTTGCTTGAGCCCTGATTTGAACCTAACGGCATTCATAGATACCGAAAGATCTTATCAGATATGACGCGCAATGTCAAAGGTGTTAATCAAGATAAGCTGCTACTTCATTCATTAGTGGCAGTGGAACACCCTGCCAAAATGCCAACATTCCACCATCTTCTCTACTAGCTAACACCGCCGGATAGTTAGTTATGTCGTACAGACGCGCTTTGTCGGCACCTTCAAGGGTGTCCAGACTTATAAGCTCAATTTTCTTACCCCGCTGCTTTTCAAAATCTCGGGCATACTCCTCAACACTTCGTGCAAACTCGGAATTAGGACGATATAGTATCTGAACCTTCATACTGCTAGTGTATAGGTTTTAGGTTTTAGTTTCTAGCAAAAGCAGCGACACGTCATTGTTTCCTTCTGATTATTTATTACAGAAAAGACCGGATTTATTCCGGTCTTTTCTGTTTCCGCTTTGGGAGGAGAGCAGCCGGAGTCGCGATTTATCGGGACGCCGCGCGATGAGAGGAGGAGTCACCTCCTCTCATTAGCTGCACCCCGTCGTACTACCGCAGGAAGTACACACGTAACAGCTGCCTGCTTTTTGAGTCTGGTTACCGCAGTTGTAGCACATAGGCGCTGAATCATCTGCCTTAACAGCGTTAACTGGCGCTGACACGGTTTTTACATCAGCCTTCTGGGTTACAACCAGCTGAACTGGTTCTTCGGCTGGCAACAGCTCTACTACCGGCTCGTCAAGTAAGCTTGCTTGGGTATCTGGCATATCGTCTATCGAGGCCATGCCAAGCTCTAGGCGATCATCAAATGATAGATAATCCTTCGCTAAACGACGAACGATATAATCAGTAATTGAGCTGGCTGTACGAATTTCCGGATCATCCGTAATGCCCGACGGTGCAAAACTTGTGCCACGGAGCGTTTTAACATAGCTCTTGAGCGGTACGCCGTACTGTAAGCCGTGGCTGACAGATATCGCAAATGAGTCCATGAGCCCGGAAAGCGTGCTGCCTTGCTTAGAAATACTGATGAACAATTCACCAGGCGTTTTATCTTCATATTCGCCAACAGTAAAGTACCCGTCTAGATCGGCTATTTCGAAATGATAGGTACGGCTGTTGCGAACTCTTGGCAACTTGCGTCTGACAGCACCCTTAACGATGAATTTGTCGTTTACTACGTCCAATACTACTGCATCTTTGTTCGCGCCGGCTTTCTTCGCCATCGAAAGTGGTTGGGCAACCTTACAGTTGTCGCGATAAATCGCTACGGCCTTAAGGCCAAGTTTCCAGGCTTCAATGTGAAGGGTTTCGATATCCTCAACCGTAGCATTTTCTGGCATGTTTACGGTTTTGCTAATTGCGCCTGAGATAAATGGTTGTACAGCTGACATCATTTTTACATGACCCATGTAGTGGATTGCGTTATCGCCCATTGAGCACGCAAAGACTGGTTCATGTTCTTTCTTGAGGTGAGGAGCCCCTAGTATTGTTTTCTCTACATCAATATAGTTAATGATTTCGTCTACTTGCTGCTTGTTATAGCCGAGTACTTTTAATGCGCGCGGAACCGTCTGGTTTACGATGCTCATCGTACCGCCGCCTACTAGTTTCTTAACTTTTACCAAACCAAGGTCTGGTTCAATGCCGGTTGTATCGCAGTCCATCATAAGGCCAATGGTACCTGTCGGAGCCAATACACTTGCTTGTGAGTTACGAACACCATAACGGCCGCCGAGTTCTACCGCTTCATCCCACGCATTAGCTGCTGCGCTTAAGAGCTCTTCTGACACAAGACTGGCATCGATTTTGGATACTTCTGCGCGGTGCATCTTTAGGACGTTCAGAAGGCCCTCACGATCCTTATGGAAGCCAGCAAACGGACCAACACGATTAGCAATTTTGGCACTTGTTGTATATGCCTGTCCCGTCAGCAGCGCTGTGATTGCGGCGGCCAAAGCCCGGCCCTCATCTGAGTCATACGGTAGCCCTAGTGCCATCAGTAGCGCTCCAAGGTTTGCATAACCAATACCGAGCTCGCGGTAAGCTTTTGCGTTTTTGGTAATGCTCTCTGTTGGGTATTCGCTGTAACCGACTAAAATCTCCTGAGCCGTAAAAATAAGCTCAACCGTATGAATGAAGGCTTTAATGTCGAAGACACCGTCATCGCTTAAGAATTTCAGCAGATTGAGCGAGGCAAGGTTGCAGGCCGAATTATCCAGGTGCATGTATTCGCTACAAGGGTTACTGCCATTGATGCGGCCGGCGTTTGGCGATGTGTGCCACTTGTTTATGGTTGTGTCGAACTGCATGCCCGGATCAGCACATTCCCAGGCTGCGTCTGAAAACTGACGGAACAACTGGCGGGCCTTAACTGTTTTAACAGTTTTGCCGGTTGTAACAGATTTGAGATCCCAATCTTCGTCGTTTTCCACCGCCTGCATGAATTCGTCAGTCACGCGGACAGAATTATTAGCATTCTGGTATTGAACAGAAAAGGCGTCTTTGCCGTCCAGGTCCATCATAAAGCCGGCTTGCTGAAGCACCCGCGCTTTGCGCTCTTCGATTGCTTTGCACCAGATAAACTCTTCTACATCAGGATGATCAACATTCAAGATAACCATCTTAGCGGCGCGACGGGTTTTGCCACCACTCTTAATAGCCCCAGCAGAAGCATCCGCTCCACGCATAAAACTTAGTGGGCCTGATGCCGTACCAGCGCTTTTACCTAGTTTTTCGACAGAAGAACGGATAGAGCTTAAGTTTATGCCCGAACCAGAACCTCCCTTAAAGATCATACCTTCCTCGCGGTACCAGTTAAGGATAGCGGGCATGGTGTCCTCAATCCCAAGAATGAAACAAGCACTGGCTTGCTGTGACCGCTCTGGCACGCCAATATTAAACCAAACAGGGGAGTTAAACGCTGCCCGCTGAGTGGCTAAAATATACTTCAGCTCTTCCCGGAAATCTTCCGCGTCGTTACCTTCTTCAAAGTAGCCTTCTTGAGTCCCCTGCCTAGTAATTGTATCTACAACACGATCTATAAGATGACGGAGTGAACCCTCGCGTCCAGGGGTATCTGGGGTGCCACTAAAGTATTTCTGGGCCACGATATTGATGGCGTTCAACGACCATCCTTCGGGAAAATCTACGCCTAGCTGCTGAAAAACCGGCTTAGCTGACAGTGGATTTATAATGACCGAGTCGCGTTTAACCCACTTCAATTGGTCATACGCTTTACTTTTAGGGGCCGTAAAGAGTCGCCTGCGGCCCAGGATTGTTGATTGTCCCATAATACCCTCACTTCTTACGAGCAGAAAGCTTTGAGCTACTAGCCCGAAGCAACTGCTCTAGTTATTGTTAATTTTTATGTACGAGCCATGTGTGACGAGTATTTACAGCTCATTACTCGCTTCTCATGACTCATTACTACGGTTTTTGTTAGAGTTCGCAGCCGTCTTTGGCGTGTCTCTCTTTACGCCTACGCTGCCAGCTCTCGGGGAAAAACTATGGTCCTAGGAGTTCGCCTAAGATACATCGTTACTTTCCGAGAGTTGCCAGACCTTAGTCGACAGAAGCCCCGACTTTTCGTTCACGGATTTGGACCAGTTCTCTCTCAAAACTGGCAATATCCTTGAAGCGCCGGTACACACTAGCAAAACGGACGTATGCGACTTCGTCGAGTTTAGCGAGACGCTCCATTACCATTTCACCAATTTTGGCCGATTCAGTCTCTTGATCGCCACAAGTGTGAATGTGCTGCTCAATGTCATTGACAAGTTGTTCGAGCTGCAGACTAGTAACTGGAGTTTTCTCGCATGCTCGATACAAACCTGCTAGCAGCTTTTCTCTGCCGAACAGCTCACGTGTACCGTTATTTTTTATAACGATGATCTGAGGGCGTTCAACGCGCTCATACGTAGTGAACCGATACTGGCAGTTAGTGCATGCACGACGCCTTCGTATTGTTTCTCCGTCATTTACGTCCCGAGATTCGATTACCTTGGTGTCGGCCTGTTGGCACTGGTTGCATTTCATAGTACATGCCTTTCTGTTCGCACAAACCGCACCGTGTCCCAATTAAGAGTAAATCAGGCACGTTCTGTACAAAAATTTTATTCATTTGAACGTGCCAACACCATATCGTTATCCCTACATATAGTGTCTATACGATATACAATACTCTACCTATAGCGTTTTGCAAGCATTTTAACGGTGTATTATTTACGCTTTTTTGTCGCTGTTGCTGTCTGACTTGTCTTCTTTATTTGTGTCTTTTTTGTGTCTCTTTAAACGACGTAAGAATGAAGGTTTTTCAAGCTCGTCCTCGTCGTCATTAATGACTGGGCCAAATACTTGAGGCTTACTGCTAAGTGTTTTGTCTTGCTGGTGCTCAGCAGTATCTTTTTTAGTTGCCGAAGCGTTACTATCTTCTGTATCGACTGTCCAAATATTGGGCATTGGCTTGTCAGAGTGAAATGCTTCTTCATTTACCTTCTCATCAAGATCCATATCCATATCTTGCATGAGTGACTCTTCGGGCTTAGGTTGCAAGCCTGAAGAAGTGGATCCTGCTAGCTGTGAGGCTGAACGTTGTACAAAATACGAGGCGTCAAAGCCAGTAGCGACCACAGTAATAATTATTTCACCGTCAAGATCTGGGTTAATCGTTGCACCGAATATAATATTGGCATCCGAATCAGCAGCTGCGGTTATTGTCTCGGCGGCAGCGTTGATCTCGTGCATGGACATATCCATGCCTCCGATAACATTGAACAGTATTCCTCTGGCGCCATCTATTGATACTTCTAGTAATGGAGACTCTACAGCTTGCTGTGCGGCTTCAACAGCGCGGTTTTCTCCGCTTGCACGGCCAATACCCATAAGCGCTGATCCGGCCTTACTCATAACAGCCTTAACATCAGCAAAGTCCAAGTTAATAAGTCCGTGAACCGTTATAAGATCGGATATCCCTTGCACACCCTGGCGCAATACATCATCAGCAACTTTAAAAGCTTCAAGTAAAGGCGTCTGTCTGTCGATTGTCTGTAATAGTCGGTCATTCGGGATGACAATAAGTGTGTCGACTGAATCTCGCAAGTTCTCTATGGCTGCCTCTGCATTACGACGCCGCTTTTCGCCTTCAAAGGCAAATGGCTTTGTAGCAAATCCGACAACAAGAGCTCCGGCTGCTTCGGCTTCTTGAGCAACAACATGACCAGCTCCACTGCCCGTTCCACCACCGGCACCAATTGTTACGAACACCATGTCTGCCCCGGCAACTGCTTTACGGATTTCGTCGATCGACTCTTCTGCAGCTTCCTGCCCCTTAGTTGGATCAGCGCCGGCACCCAGACCTTTTGTGGCCTCACTACCGATATGAATTTTGGTTTGAGCTTTCGAATGGTGGAGTGCTTGCGCATCAGTATTTACAACAATAAATTCGACGCCTTCAACACCCGCTTCAATCATGCGGTTAATGGCCGCCCCACCGGCCCCACCGACGCCAATTACTTTAATTCGGGCGAATGTTTCAATAACAGGTGCAACTTGTGGCATTTCCTATCCCTTTTCACTCTTCTGCATTATTTTGATCTGATTCATAAAATATCCCAAGATGAACACTAGAGTGAGTATAGCAATATTAAGCCCATAGTCAAAGACACCTATCGCTTGAATCGCTTCATTAGGCCATCAACAAGACCAAAAACTCCACTATTCGGCATTCCGTCAGGTGTAGCGTTAGGAGGTAGCAGCAACATATCTAGCAACATCAAACCTACTGATGCCGTATAAGATAGATCCTGAACTGTATCGACAAGACCGCCGAGTGGTTGTAATTGCCCGATACGTGCAGCCAGCTGTAGCTGTTCTTTTGTAAAGTCGGCAATGCCCGGCAACTTAGAGGTTCCACCGACCAGCACCACGCCACCAGGAAGCTTGCGGGAGCGATGAATTTTCTTAAGCTCTTTATCCACATATTCTAAGAGCTCTTCAATCCGTGCCTCGGTTATCATTGCTACGTCGGTTTTTACGAACTCGTAATCTTTGCCTTCATGGGCGACTTTAATAAGGCCACCCTTAAGCCCCGGAGCGAGCGTGGCGTGTTGTATCTTAACTAGCTCGGCAACATCTAGATCGGTTTTTAAGCCAATTGCCAAATCATTCGTAAGGTGAATGCCACCTATTGGCAAGACCGAGACATACTGCACTTCTCCATCTTCAATAACTACCAGGTTGGTTGTCCCTGCCCCAATGTCAATTAACAGTGTGCCTGATTCCTTTTGCTGTCTGGTAAGTACTGCTTCTGCGGCGGCAAGGCTTGAAATAGTATGATGCGCAGGAATCACCCTGGCTTTATCAAGTACTGCATTTAAGTTGCGCATAATAGGTGTTGAGGCCGTCACAATGTGCGTATCAACTTCTAGCCGTACGCCATGCATCCCCACAGGGTCTTTGATGTTATCTTGGCCATCAAGCCTGTAGTTTTTAGCAAAAACCTGAATAATTTCGCGATTAGCTGGCAGCTGAACAATGGTTGCCGCTTCTTCTACACGCAAACGGTCGTCGGCGGTAATTTCTCTGTCATTAGCGCTGATGGCTATAACGCCGCGGGAATCCATGCCGGTAACGTGTGACCCGTTGATATTGACGGTTGCCCGCTTAACATGCACACCCGAAACACGCTCTGCCTCAGTAATGGCCCTGACTACTGAATCGACAACATCGTCAACATGTACCACTACACCTTTACGCATACCTTCGTTTGGTGCGTTGCCATACCCAATAATGGAGGTATGGGTAGGATCAGCCTGGTCAACCATACCTATGACGCACCTGACGGTGCTCGTTCCAATGTCTAAGCCGACAAAAGTTTGTACGGCTTCTTTTTCGCGCATGGATGAAGTATAGCGCTTACGCTGGTCTGATTACAAGGTCGTCAGTACTTCTGAACCGTTTTCGGTAATTAGTATCGTGTGCTCAAAGTGAGCAGATCGTGAGCTATCTTGTGTTTTAATTGTCCAACCGTCTTCGGCCACAAAAATTTTATGTGTGCCCAACGTTGCCATTGGCTCAAGCGCGATGGTCATTCCCTTTATAAGTTTTGCTCCGCTCCCGGCTTTTCCGTAATTTGGAAGGTTCGGGTCTTCGTGAAGCTCGTGCCCGACGCCGTGACCGACCAGATCACGAACAATACCATAACCTCCTTGGTCAAGGACGGCCTGAATGGCTGCGGCAATATCGCCGACATGCACGCCATGCTTTACGGTTCTAATACCGGCCATTAGTGCGGCTCGAGTCTCTTCAACCAGTTTTAGATTCTTTTTGTTTGTTTCCGTACCAAGTATGACCGTAACGGCGCTATCAGTGATCATACCGTCATACGTGACACCAAAATCCATGCTGACAAGATCGCCTTCATTTAACGTTCGGGCGCCAGGGATGCCGTGAACAACTTCATCATTAACGGAAATACAGATTACATCCGGGAATCCATATTGACCCAGAAACGTCGGATGCCCGCCGGTACCGCGTAGCTCGCGCTTGGCAATATTAGCCAAATCTTTAGTGGTCATACCCGGCTCAGCTGCCTCTTTAAGTGTAGCCAGCACCGTTGCCAGTAATTTACCGCTTTGACGCATAGCCCGAATTTCTGGTTCGGACTTAACTTTTGTAAACATATCTAGTGGCGCCCTAGTGCACCAAGTATATCCTGGTGGACTACCTCCGGCTCTTGCTCACCATTAATGTCATGGACTGCGATACCGGCTTCTTTAAAGTGAGTAAGGATTGGCTTAATGGCGTCCTCGTATTCGCGAAAACGTTCTTTTATAGCCTCTTGGGTGTCGTCCTGGCGGCCCCTGCCGAGCAGACGATTAATCACGGCTTCCTGCGAAGCAGTAAGGTGTATGACAGCAGTTACATCAAGCTGGCCGTATTTCACTTGATTGAGCAGCCAGTCGGCCTGACCTTCGGTCCGCGGAAAGCCATCCATTACAAATTCCTCGTCAACCCCGACCACGTTAAAAATCTTTTGGACTAATGCAATGATCTCGTCGTCGTCGAGCAGCTTACCTGCAAGCATGTCCCGCCGCTCCTCACCAGAAACAAGCATACGCAGGAACTCACCTGTCGAAAGCCATGGTAAAGCCTCGCGGTCAGCCAGCAGTCGCCCCTGCATACTCTTACCAGAACCAGCAACCCCCATAAAAACAATCACTGGGTTATGGACTCCTTAACCATTTGGGCTATACGACCTCCGTCTGCCAGGCCCCCGCTGCGCTTCTTTACAGCACCGATGGTCTGGCCCATTGCCTGAGGACCACTGGCACCTAGTTCGGTGATTACCTGATTAACGAGTTGTTTCAAATCTTCATCTGACATCTGGGCTGGCAAATATTTTTCAATAACTTGCTTCTCGGCCAGTTCGGCATTTGATTTATCCATATTTCCACCCTGTTTAAAGAGTTCGGCACTTTCCTGCCTCTTTTTTGATTCCTTTTGCAAAATGGCAATGACTTCATCGTCCAAGAGCCCTACGTCACGCTTATTCTCAGCAACTTCAACATTTAGGATGGCACTCTTAATACCCCGAAGTGTTTCCGTAAGTACTTTGTCGCCGCCAAGCATAGCCTGTTTGAGATTAGCGTTAATCTGTTCTTTTATAGTCATTTCAGCAGTAGTGTAACAGATATGCGCCCTTAAAATCAAAACTGAACCAGAATTTATTTCTGATTCAGTTTTTCCTTTATCAGGAAGAGCAGCGAAGCGATGAGAAACCCGCACGGGGTTTCTCATTATTTTTAACGCTGGCCAAGCTTCATTTTTTTCATCTTGATCGCTTTTCGCTCACGGCGAACAATAGCTTTTCCGCGGCGATCACGTTTGCTCACAGGCTTTTCGAAATACTGGTTTTGCTTAGCAATAGTAATAACACCGGCCTGCTGAACCTTTCGGGTAAAGCGGCGAAGCATATTTTCTAGCGATTCTTTAGAATCTTTACGTGTAACTTGTATCATAACTAAGGAATTCTACACTAACAGATGTAATTCTGCAATAGTTAAGGCGTTTGCTGTTTTTTCTGCCTTAGACGTTGTGACTTCAACCCTATAGTTCGTATCCCTTTGAAGATATTTGAGCGCTTATCTATCATATTCTCAAACTACCCCTAAAGACCGAACAATTTACTTAGTGCCTTTTAACCTGCGGTTTTAAATTGGTGGTTATGTAACGAATTTTTTCTTCATTACTTTTGCCCTGAGACCCGTCGGAATGATATTTCTTTACGAGTTTCCGGTAAATAGTTTTTTCCGGCAACCCCTCTCGCCGGAGTACAGCAACTTCCTCATCTATCGCTACCGCGACAGGATTGACTTCACGCTCTTGGGGCATGGGCCGTTTTCGACCTGTTTGCTCCTGACGCTGACCTCCGAATTCTGTTGCCAGCTGCCGGTCAAGATCGCCTTCCACCTGCCCAGCAAAGCTGTCGAACTGCTGGTTTGCTTGGGTGGTAATGCTTGTCAGTATTCGTTCACCGTCCATGCCAGACTTAGTGTAAAAGCCGTTTTCGGCTAACAACTGTACCGCCTCTTCTTGAAGTTCCAAGGACACGTTCTGCCTGCTCGTCAAAAAGCTGCGTAATTCATAGATGGAATGGCTGATAGCACGCTGTCTTTGTTCTTTAGTGCGATATTGTCCTGCTTGTTCCATTCCCGCCGCCCGTAAACCGATTTTGCCAACTATGCCTCTCACAGACTTGTTGGACGCCTCTTCAACGTCAGCGAGTTTTTGATCAAGCTTTTGATCAAAATGCTGCTTGGCTCTTTCTGCAACTGCCCTGCGCACGTCATGCGGCAGCTCGCCTGTTTCATCAAGCATCCGGGCTGGGCCTGTCTGCACACGAACGTCCGTTTCAACTTGCCGATCTATCTCTTGGGCTTTCTGACTAAGTTTGGGTATCAAACCGTACTGGTTAACTCTATTCCTTATGCGGGCAGCCCGCTGCAATTTATTTTCTTTGAATAACTGAGTAAACAAGAGATCGGAAGAATCTTCAGAGGCTTCATGGCCTGGAGCGTCGCGGCTGTACTTGGTGACTAGTCTTACCGTAATTGCCGAGCTTGCATCCATAGCCCTTAACTTTTGCAATGAATTGGTTTCAATAAGCTTTCTTGTTAGGTCTAAACGCGCAAAAATATTAGGGTTTTCAGCACTGCCGCGCGGCAGGCCCATGGAGGCTACTCTAATCGTTTCTACGCCAAACCGCTCTTCGGCCTCAGGAATAATACCCATCAGCCGACCAAACTCTGCCCGCTCATCCTTAGGTAGCCGGTCTGTCAGCGCTTCCACCCGCTGCTGGAGCGTCGCATCCATCTGTAGTACTTCAGCAGCCGCTTGATCAAAAAGCGGTAACGATTGTTCTGGCGAGAGGTGAGAATGTCCTTGCATAACGATTTTATTTTGAATTTATTTTTAATTTGTAGTTATCTAACTTTATCATATATTTGTTATTTATGCAATAGAGTTTTTTCGCTTAACTTCACGTTAGCGTCCTCGAAATATGGACAATACCTACTAGTAAATCAGAAGGTTAATCACGTAAACATGCAAAACGTTACTACGACTATATCGTCTAGACCTGTAGGCCGTTTTTCTGGCTACACAGAAAGTCATTCGGGAGTTTGTTGAAAAGAATTAGAGAATTTTCCTTAAGGCGTTTGCTGTTTTTTCTGATTAAGTCGTTGTGATTTCAACACTATGCTTTGTAACTCTTTAAAGATAGCAAAGTGCTTGTTGGTGTGATAAATTTTCGTGTTGCCCTGGCGTTCTGAGATTAGAAAGCCAATTTTCTCTAGCCGCTTAAGCTCGCGCTGAATGTTCCCTGCATCTTCTTTAATCAGCTTTGCAAGACCTCGTACATGCGTCTTAAAGTCGGGATACTTCGCATATACAACAATGATCTTGCGTCTTACCCGTGAAGTTATAAATACGTCCAGCATAGTTTTCTCTCGTTCTTCCTAACCATAAATGTTGTTAGTTTTGAGCTTACGCTTATTGTTATTAGAACAACGTAAAGTATACGCACCCTAGCTGCATATTTCAACACGTTTTTAGAACTAACCGTATACTAGTGTGTGTGAACCCATCTCATATCTCCATTCCAGCTTCAAACCCTCTTGGCGGCACTCGGCACCATTTTTCCTCGTCAACATATCTAAGGATATGTCTCCTCCCAAGAAATGGTGCCGATCACTCACCAACAGAGCTTTCACTTAACAGATTGGAAATATGAAATGAGTTCTATGAGATTCTATGAGGTACTGGTCGCTAGCCAGCAATATCATGGGCATACGGCTTTAACCTATAGTTCTGATGAAGCGTTAGCCGACGGCACTGTTGTTGTCGTACCACTTAGAAAACAAAGTGTTTTGGGTGTGGTTCATAGACAAGTTACAAAACCCAAATTTGCAGCCAAAGAAATTACCAAGTCTCTTTCTGTAACTATCCCTATAGAACTTATCGAATTAATACTCTGGCTTACAACTTACTATCCGGCACCACTTGGCCAGCTCTTAACCTTACTGCTGCCGACATCGTTGAAACAAAAATCCCGGGAAGGATTAAAAAAGGCACCGCCCGCCAGCCCGCAATCGCAACCTCCCCTCACTAATGAACAGCAAAAGACCGTGTCAGATATCTTAATTAGCCCTGAACGTATGCACCTCCTGCATGGAGATACCGGCAGCGGTAAGACCAGAGTTTATATTGAGCTTATACAAGAAGCTATAACCCGCCGTAAATCAGTAATATTACTCACTCCAGAAATCGGCTTAACGCCTCAGTTAACAGAAAGTATCGAAAAGGCCTTCCCTGGGATAAGCACGGTATTGCATTCTAATCTAACACCAGCCGAACGCAGGAATAGATGGCTCAAGATTGCTGAGCATACGGAACCGCAGATTGTTATAGGCCCTCGATCCGCCCTGTTTGCGCCCCTTCATTCCGTTGGTTTTATTATTCTTGATGAATCGCACGATAACTCCTACAAGCAGGAACAGGCACCATATTATTTAACTAGCCGAGTGGCAGCGAAGTTGGCGGAACGGCACGGGGCTAAGGTCGTACTTGGCAGTGCCACCCCGTTAGTAAGCGATTACTATGCGTTTAAACAGAAGAAGTTACCAATACACCGGATGGGCGCCTTGGCTAAACCAAATGCATATACTTCAGATACTGAAGTTATTGACTTACGAGACCGGGCAAGCTTTATTAAGTCGGCCTGGTTGTCGGACAGTCTCATTAAGGCAATCAGCGAGACTTATAAGGAGCACAATCAGTCTCTTATTTTTCTTAACCGCCGCGGTAGCGCCCGCGTAGTTTTGTGCCAAGCTTGCGGCTGGCAAGCCGTTTGCCCGAGGTGTGACCTAACGCTTACGTACCACGGCGACAGCCATCAGATGCGCTGTCATACCTGCGGTTACACCGTCAAAGCCCCCGTCGATTGCCCAACCTGTAAATCAGCGGATATAACTTTTAAGAGCATCGGTACTAAAGCGCTCGTAGAAGAGATACAGAAGTTGTTTCCTAATGCGCGTGTTATGCGCTTTGACGGCGATAACCTCAAGAGCGAACGGCTGGAATCTCATTACGAAACTATCACCTCGGGAAAAGTGGATATTATCGTCGGGACACAGTTGTTAGCAAAAGGCCTCGACTTGCCAAGGCTCGGGATGGTCGGCGTAGCGCTGGCTGACACAAGCTTATTCTTCCCTGACTTTACGGCTGAAGAGCATTTATACCAGTTGATTAGTCAGGTTACAGGTCGGGCAAACAGAGGTCATCGAAATACCAAAATTATAGTCCAAACATATCACCCTGATAATGAAACTCTCAAGTTTGCACTCGCTAAAGATTACGCTGGGTTTTACGAGAGACAGCTGTCAGAGCGTCAGACGTTTGGTTTTCCCCCTTTTAAATATGTATTGAAGCTGCGGGCAGAGCGAGCAACTGCTAAATCAGCCGAAAGCGCCATTAAACTGGTGCGAAACAAGCTTTTAGACCTCGGGCTGCATGTAGAAATTTCTGAGCCGTCCCCAGCTTTTATAGAGAAAATACATGACCGCTATCGGTGGCAGATTATTATCAAGTCAGCTCGGCGCGCTACCCTGGTTGATACTATCGCTCAACTACCGGCAAATATTACCTATGATATTGACCCTTCCAACCTGTTATAAAAGTAATTTGTGCGGTATACTCTCTCGGAAATGAAAAAAGAAAATATCATCACGTTACCAAGCCCGCATTTGCGCCAGCGCTCGAAGAAAGTCGGGCTAATTGATGATGAAATTGTTCAAATTATAGAGGGCATGAAAGCCGCCACATTGGACTGGGAGGCAAGTCGAAAACATGAAGTTGGTGTAGCTTTAGCAGCAGTACAGGTCGACATTTTACTTCGTATTGTCGTAATACGTAACAATTTTGACAACAGAAAAGATCGAACATTCCAAGTATTCATTAACCCTGAAGTCACCAAGCTTGAGGGTAAAATTATTAATGACTACGAAGGCTGTTTAAGTATCAAAGATATCTACGGCAAAGTTCCGCGCTACGAGCGGGTAAAGGTAAAAGCTATTTCAGAGGATGGCAGGCCCGTAAGGCTTACGGCCGAGGGCTTTTTGGCGCGAATCTTCCAGCACGAGATAGATCATACAAACGGTATTGTTTTTATCGACCACATCAAAGAGACACCGGGTGCTTTCTTCCGTTTAGATGAAGAAGGGCATCTTGTAGAATTAGATTATGAAAAAGACATCACAAACAATAGTCTTCTTTGGCAATGAAAAATTAGCCACCGGTATATCGCCGGTCGAGCCATTAATTCGTCAAGCCGTAGAGAGAGCTGGCCTACAGATAGAAAAAGTAGTTACGGGCAAGCTTAGGGATCTTGGTGAACACAGTTCAAAACTTGCCGTACTGGCTGCCTACGGCCGGATTATCCCACAATCAGTTTTAGATCAGTTTCCACTTGGAATTATTAATATTCATCCCTCACTACTTCCAATATACCGTGGCCCGACACCCATTGAGCAGGCGATTCTTGATGGCGTAGATAAAACGGGCGTATCGATTATGCATTTAACAGCCGGGATGGATGCGGGTCCCATATATAAACAAAAGACACTTGCCCTTATCGGCACAGAGTCAAAAGAGGCGTTGGCGACACTACTCCAACGTTTAGGTGCGGATATGATAGCTGACGTATTGCCTGCAATTGCCACAGGCAATATCAAGCCCAGGCAACAACCCCATCCAGACCGAGTCAGCTATTCGCGGTTACTAGCCAAAGAGGACGGCGTTATTGACTGGAGCAAACCAGCCATGCAGCTTGAGCGAGAGATTCGCGCATTCGCAGGCTGGCCTGGCAGCCGTACTGCACTTGGGAATAAGGAAGTTATCATTACTCGGGCGCGCGTTATAGCCGGAACGGGCTCGCCCGGAGAGGTGACAATTGTAGCAAAAGACCTATGCGTGTTCTGCGGAACAGACTGCTTACTTATTGAACTGCTAAAACCTGCCGGTAAACAAGAAATGAACGCCGAAGCGTTCATTAATGGTTATTTACGGTGAATACTGTTCCTAGGCAGCCATCGGTGGCTGCTGGGGAGGGTTTTGTGGCTCTTGTGGCGCAGAACCCGCAATAGCTGCTTGCTCTTGGATAGCTGCAATAATCTGCGGAGCCGTAGCCTTAACTTCACCCTTTAACTTCTCTAGTTCGTCAGCCACTACTTGTTTGTAGTTTGGAAAGTTAGTTTCGAGCCATTTAAGCGCACCGGCTTCATCATTTTTATCAATAAAAGCCTCAAACTCATCTAGCTGTTCGTTTGTCATCTGTTCCGCAAGCTTCATACCGACACGCATTTCCAGCGTTTCGTAAATATGGGACAGCATACGGTTTTTTTCTTCTGGCGGTAACGCCGCGAGCCCGAGCTCTTCCAGTAATGTATTGTCTAGTTTAAACATATTTATCTCCTAAAACTCTATTCTAGTGTGCTATTAGTTTTATGTAAACATGGCTACGGCAAATATAGCTATAGTCAGAGCGAGTATTCCGCTCAGGAAACCATATCTTATCGCATAACCGTAGATAGTTCTACCCGTAATAACCTGCCTGAAACGGCTAACCTGCCCTTGGGAGGCGTGGCTACTTACGGCCTGCATGAGCGTGTCTTTCCTTGTTTCAATCAGTTCAGCCAGTTTTGAAGCTTGCTGAATTGACTTGCTCTCGGCCGCAGCCAGGTCTTTGACTTCATGCTTGCGTTCTAAAATACGCTCAAGCGTGCGACTGGTTTCACCGAGTTCGATAACCTTACTTATAACTGCCTCAAAATCACGAGCTCGTTGTTCGGTGGGCAGTTCAACCTTTTTTACTAGCTGTTCCAGTACTGGAAAAGGCTGGGTAGCCGTTAGTTCAGCGCCCCCGCTCTCTTCTAGAATGGGTTCTGGCATCGAATTAGCAGACTGGTCATATTCAATCTCATTCATAAACAAGTTGGTTTAGAGGGTTCGAGCTACAGTTTGGCGGGTAAAGAACTCTATGCGGTCGCCTTCTTGCAGATCAAGCTTTGTTGCGCTCTTAAGACTTAAGCCACACATTTCGCCTTCGATAACTTCCTTGGCTTCCTGGGGACCTCGCTTAAGACCAGTGACTTCAACTTCAGCAAGCTGGTCACCATCACGCATTATCCTCGCCAGCGCTGGCGCCGTCAACTTGCCCTTTGTAACCTCACCACCGCATATTACTTCTGTCTTAGTTACCTTGAAAATAGCCTTGATAACCAGCCGGCCTAAATCTGTTTCTACTACTTCAGGAGCAAGGAGTTTAGTTAGCTCTTCTTTAACGTCATCAATTAACTCATAGATAACTTTATACATACGAAGCGGCACGCGGTCGCGAGACGCAAGGTGTTTGATACTGGCAGGCACTGCAACGTTAAAGCCATAGACAATGGCATCGCTAGTGTGGCCCATTCGAACATCATTATCTGTAATTGCGCCTACGCCTGACCCGACCACACGAACAGCAACTTCTTCTGTATCAAGGCCTTTTAGACTGTCAATAACAGATGTTAGCGAACCCTGAACGTCGGCTTTAATTAAAATATTAAGTTCAGTGAGCTTGTTTGTGCGGTTAATCATGCGCATTAGCTCATTGCTATTAATATTGAGCTTGCCAGCGTCACTCTTGCGAACCGTCTGCTGCTGAGCTGCCATTGTGCGGGCTGTTTTCTCGTCTTTTGCTACAACAAACTCGTCGGCGAATTCAGGCAATAACTTAAACCCGGTAATTATTACCGGTGTTGACGGGCCTACTTCTTTCATCGGTTTGCCATCGGTTGTCTCGAGGTTTCTGATTCGTGCATATGTTGCACCTGCAACAACAAAGTCACCGGGACGTAAGATTCCTGCTTCAACTAAAGCAATTGCTACCGGTCCCCTACCTTGCTCCATGTGCGCCTCAATGACTAGGCCAGCGGCTGGCACATCAAGGTCGGCGCGGAGGTCTTCGACATCAGCGACCAATAGAACCATATCCAGCAGATCGTCAACGCCTTGGCCAGTTTTTGCTGACACTGTGACGATAACCGTATCACCGCCCCATTCCTCTATAAGTAAGTCTTGTTCGGCCAGTTGCTGCTTAATTCGGTTTAGGTCGGCGCCTTCTTTATCAATCTTATTGACGGCAACAATCATTTTAACCCCGGCCTTACGGGCAAACCTGATAGCCTCAATGGTTTGAGGCTTAATACCGTCGTCGGCCGCCACAACGATAATTACTAGATCGGTCAGCAGCGCACCATGCTCACGAAGGGCGGCGAACGCTTCATGTCCCGGGGTATCCAAAAAAGTAATCTTGCGGTCTTTGCGCTCTACCTGATAGGCAGATATATGCTGCGTAATTCCACCGGCTTCACCCTTCACAACGCTCGACTTCCTGATGGCATCCAAAAGGCTGGTTTTACCGTGGTCAACGTGACCCATAACTGCGATGACGGGCGGGCGGGACGCTGCTTTGTCGCTTACCGCGTGCTTCTGACGGGGCGGAGCTTCTTCAACTTCCTTACGCTTGAGCTCAATATCCAGATCGAGCTCGCCCACAATAATCTGAGCTGTATCAAAATCGACTCGCTCGTTAACCGTAGCCATCACACCGTTCTTCATAAGCTCGGTAATAAGCTTTGTAACTGGAAGACTCAACTTCTCGGCCAGAGTGCCGACGGTGATATTGTCTTCGATTTCGATGATAGTACTCATGTGTCCGCACTCCTTTCTGGCTTAAGGCCGATTATTGCACTACATGGCTATTTAGCGTTTTTGAGGCTCAGGGCTATCTTGCGACCTTCGGTATCAATATCTATAACCATGAACTTCTTCTTCTCGTTCAGCTGGAATAGCTTTTCCGGGTCTACACCCTCTTCATCAGACATCTCAGATACGTGTACAAGCGCTTCAACCGATGGGCTTAGTTGTACAAAAGCTCCGAAAGGCGTGATTCGCGTAACTTTACCCTCGACTTGTTCGCCCTTCTTGAAGGCTTTTACTTCGTGCAACCATGGATCTTCTTGCATCTGTTTTAGGCTTAACGACAAACGATCTTTATCGATTGCAATGATTTTAGCCTCGATAGTGTCGCCATTCTTAATGTAGTCGCGAGGGTCTTCTACACGTTCCCATGAAATCTCAGAAATATGAATCAAACCTTCGATGCCGTCCACATTAACAAATGCCCCGAAGTCAATAACGCCCGTAACAACACCCTTCACTACATCGCCAGCCTTAAGCTCTGCGAAACGCGACTGCATATCGTCTTTAACGGCTTCTTTTTCAGAGAAAATAAGCTTGTTTTCCTTACGTGAAATATCAAGAATACGGACACGTAATTTTGTGCTCGTCAATTGGTTCAGCTTCTGAAGTATCTCGTCTTTGTCCGCCCCTGAAACACGAGGATAATGACCGGCCGCTAACTGTGATACCGGCAGGAAGCCGCGAATGCCTTCGAGCTCCATCAGTAAGCCGCCACGGTTGGCGTCATACGGCTGAATCTCTAGTATTTCCTGGTTATCAAAGGCGGTCTGCAATTCATCCCAGCCACGGTCTTTTGCAGCCCGGCGCATACTTAAGAGCGCATGGCCTTCATCGAGCTCCGGATCCACAACGCTGGTTACCACCGTCTGACCCTCTTCGAGCACTTGGCCTGGTCCAATTTCACGGCGCATAACAACTCCGACGCCGTTAGCTCCAAGATCAATCCAGATCTCGTGCTTGCGTACAGAGCTGACCACGCCTTCTATAACGTCGCCTGTTTTTAATTCTTTAATATCGCTGGACGCCAGCAACTCGTCCATTGTAATGCTAGATTTTGACATGAAAATTCATGCCTCCTTAAATTCTGCGGCAACTCGTAAGCTGTTCTCCCGTTCAGATTGCATTTAGTATATCTGTTCTAACACCTTATGTAAAGTGTTAGCTCTATGTTTCTCGGTTTCGTGTCTTTCCTTTATAATTCAATGTATGTATGCATGTGTAGATGTGGGAGGGACAAAAACGCTTATTGCCGTATTCACCGAGAATGGTGAACTTAAAGAGCAACTAAAGTTTGCTACACCTACTGAATACGATGCATTTATGTTAGAAATGGCATCAAATGTTGCAAAATTATCTACAAAGGAATTTAAGGCCGTGGGGCTTGCGATTCCGGGCAGAGTTGGACGCCCAGAAGGAGTTGGATTAGCTTTTGGCAATCTTGCGTGGACTAATGTTCCCATTGGTCATGACACCGAAAAAATATTTCATGCGCCTGTAGTTGTAGAAAATGACGCGAACCTTGCTGGCCTGTCTGAGGCACGACTGCTTGGAGACAAATATCGCAAAGTTTTATATGTGACTATTAGTACGGGTATAGGTGGCGGGTTTGTAGTAGCCGGCAAACTTGATCCTGATTTTTTAGACGCCGAGGTGGGCCATATTTTACTGGAGCATAGTGGTAAACTGCAGCGCTGGCAGGAATTTGCTTCCGGCAGGGCTATTGTTGGTAAGTTTGGCAAAAAGGCCAGCGAAATATCTGACGACGATCATGACACCTGGTATGCTATTGCACGCAACATATCAATCGGGCTGATTGACCTCATTGCCACGCTCACCCCAGATGCCATCGTAATTGGTGGTGGTGTAGGTACCCACTACGAGAAGTATATTGACCGCGTAAACGAGCAACTGGAGATATACGACAACCCTATGATTACTATACCCCCGATTTTAAAGGCACAACGGGCCGAAGAGGCAGTAATCTATGGCTGTTACGAACTTGTGAAGGATCATTTTGGAAAAAATCGTTAATCGCCTTCAGGGCATACTACCGGCAGTGAAATTCATACCCGGGAAAAGCCTACATTGGTCACCAACAGAGCAGACAATAACTTTCCGCGCCAGTAAGACAAAGCATAATATGTGGGCCTTACTTCATGAAGCCGGACATGCCAAGCTGAACCATGTAACTTACAATTCAGATGTTGAGCTTTTGCTGCTGGAAGCTACCGCTTGGAATAAAGCCGAGACATTAGCTAAAGAATTTAATGAGCACATTGACCCAGAGTATATTCAGGATTGCCTGGACACCTACCGTGACTGGCTGCATCAGCGCAGTACGTGCCCACGCTGCGGCATAGTTAGCTTCCAGGAATCTATCAGTAACTACCGTTGCTATAACTGCCATAAGATCTGGTCTGTGACAGCTTCAAGATTGTGCAGGCCTTATCGACTTGATTCTGATAACCGAAAAAACCGCCGAAAAAAAATTTCTCAGACGGTTTTTCAAGTAAGAAGTACTATTTAAATTAAGTAGTTTTCTTAGTACGGCGGCTAATACGGCCACCCCTAGCGCCAGCAATACGAGCTAGCTCGCGGTTTGCAAAGAAACCACCAGTTTTACCCTTTTTGCCACCTTGTGCACCGATTTTTGAATAAAAATCAGAGCCGTACTTTGCTTTGTTAGTTGCAGCAGCGGCTTTGCCACCAGCTTTAGTTCCTGCCATGTTATTTAGCCTCCCATAATTATTAATCTCTCTCGGATGAAATAAAAAGGTCTCCTGCAATAAGCAGAAAACCCTCTCTATCAAACGAATACGCTAATGTTAGCATATAGTATTGCTTATGTCAAAATTATTTACTGGTTTTTATTTACATATGTATCGGGGTGGACAGCCCTTAAGCATACTGCTGGGGTGACACGAACCACCGTCTGAAACCCGTCATCAACTAGCTCTATATGACATTCCAACGGTTTAATCGTTAATTCAAGCCTGGCATTTGCTTTTGCTTCGGCTTTAGGAATATAGCCGGCGATGGTTAGTACCGTCGCCATGAGTGTTAGGGCTACTAGCTTGGACCAACGAATCATAGAGCCACTACCGTTAATGTCATATTCATACTGTATGAACCGCTCTTTTGGCCGCCCGGCACGGCTTGGCTGACAGCCACATTGGTTAAGTCCCAGAAACAGCCCGTGTTAGCGGAGCCCGAAGCGCTCATGATCGTTATGGCATTCACTATTCCTTCGCTGAAAGCGGCGGATGCGCCCTTACTAATGCCGGTCGTCGTACAAGCATTAACGTTGCGCGCGGCAAGTGTCCCGCCGGAAGCGTTGACAGTCATCTGACCTGCCATTGAATCGCCGTCTCCGCCATCCGTACAGCCAGCTGGCGCTCCAGAGGCGTCGTTGTAATCATAGGCCTGGATACCGGACGACCATAAGCTCGTACTGCCCGAAGTGGCCGCTAAAGAAAGCGACCAACCTGGTGTGTCAGTTGTATTTTTAACCCGTATGATCTGTGAAGCGGTACCTAAAGTTGCAGTGGTTGTTGTACATAGAAAAGGCGCAGTGATACTACTGAAGCCAAACGAAGGAGAGGGCACGCTGCTGCCGCTGCCGTCTACGATATCGCCGTTTAAACTTCCACTTGGTGAGGTGGTAAGCTCGGGGTATACGGTATGTGTTGTCAGGGGCGTGTTATTGCTCGTAATCATTCTGAAGCAATAGGTTGTATTAGCCGCTGCCCCGTTACCGACCAGTGAGATATCCCATAGCCCATCCTCCCCTACGCT
>JBBSLJ010000016.1:0-22943 GCA_038255465.1 Saccharimonadales bacterium (SeqCode) | reverse complement strand
AGATGATAGCCATGCATTTTGTCGTGAGGATCAGATTGAAGGTGAAATAAACAGTCTCCTGGAAGCTGCAAATGACTTCTATGCCACCGTAGATATGAAGCTTAGGGTGAGATTGTCCTACAGAGACGATGGTGACGCGTATCTTGGGGATGAAAAGCTTTGGAGTAGCGCTCAAGAACAGCTTAAGAATGCTGTATTAGCAAATAATCTCGAGTATTTTGAACAAACAGGCGAGGCTGCGTTTTACGGTCCAAAGATAGACTTTATGGCTACAGACGCTATCGGTCGGGAGCATCAAGTGGCTACCGTGCAGCTCGATTTTGTGCAGCCAGAGCGGTTCGGGTTGGAATATA
This sequence comes from Saccharimonadales bacterium (SeqCode), assembly GCA_038255465.1. Taxonomy (GTDB): domain Bacteria; phylum Patescibacteriota; class Saccharimonadia; order Saccharimonadales; family JACDFO01; genus JACDFO01. The sequence goes on along the minus strand of JBBSLJ010000016.1, from coordinate 22,590 downwards.
CCGCTGATGATGGCCAAATGAACACGCCGGTAATGATTCACTGCGCGCTCTTGGGTTCTACGGAGCGATTCTTAAGTGTTTATATTGAGCATACGGCCGGTAGGTTTCCTATTTGGTTAGCGCCAGAACAGGTAAGACTTATTACGGTGAATCAGGAGGAGGAAACAGTAGCCTTTGCTTCAAAAATACAGGAAATGGCCAAAGACTACGGTATTCGTCTAACGGTAGATAACAGCAATGAGTCTGTGGGTAAAAAAATCCGCGCGGTTGAAGTCTGGAAGGTGCCATACAGTGTAGTTATTGGTGAAAAAGAAATCGAATCAGGCAAAGTAACACCCCGTATTAGGAGTGATATAGCCGTCAACAACGAACACGGCGAGCACGAAGTAGAGAACTTCCTTCGCACAGTAGCCAACGAAGCTAAATCCCGCATCAATAAATCATCACTATGACTTCGGCAGGGGCTGGTTTTAAAGAACGGGTAGAGGCGTTGGTGGCGCAGATTCCAGAGGGCCGTGTTATGACGTATGGGCAACTGGCCGCGCTTGTAGGCAGCCCGAACGCAGCCAGAACTGTCGGTGGTACTGCTCATTTTGGAAACGCGGAGCTGCCGTGGCACAGAGTCGTTAATAAAAATGGGGGCCTTGCCAGCGGGTATCCTGGTGGTAGGCAGGCACACAAACTCCATCTTGAGGCTGAAGGCGTTACCGTCAGCCAAGAGTACCGAGTAGATATAGAAAGCCTGATCTGGTCGCCAAGCAACAGTCATGCTGTTGCGGTAGATGGTAGGTAGTATATGGTAGATGAACGTCCAAATACCAAATACCAAATGCTAAATACGACCCGACTGTTAGTCGTGGTAGGTCCAACTGCAAGTGGCAAGAGTAGCCTTGCTATGGAGCTAGCAAAGTTACTGGATGGGGAGATTATTTGCGCTGATAGCAGGACCGTATACAAAGGGTTAGACATTGGCACTGCCAAGCCCAGTAAGCAGGACAGGGCTGAAGTCCCGCACCACCTGCTGGACATAGTTGAGCCCGATCAAAACTTCACGGCCGCTGATTTTAAAAATCTCGCAGAACGCGCAATTCTGAAAATACAAAGCAGGGATAAGCTGCCGATTATAGTTGGGGGCAGTGGTTTGTACATTGATGCGCTGCTGTTTGACTACAGCTTTTCTGATAAGAACGCAGCTCGTGATGCTAACAATCCCCGGCACTTAAGCCAAGAGGTCGAACGAAAGCACGCTGAAATGCGCGCTAATACCTTGGTAATAGGGCTCGATGTTCCAAGAGATTTACTCAAAAATAGGATTACCAAACGTGTTGATATGATGTTCGAAAATGGTTTCATGGACGAGGTTATAAAAATCCAGGTTGAATATCCGGGCAGCAAGGCATTGCTTGCGCCGGGCTATAAAGCCTTTAGTGAGCATACGCGCGGGCATATTTCACTAGAAGAGACAAAAGCTTTATTCATTAAAAATGACTACAATCTAGCCAAGAGACAGATGACATGGTTTCGGCGTAATAAGAATATTCATTGGCTTTCGGATCCGAGTAAATATATTGATGACACCATCAAATTACTGAACAAATTACAATAGCAACCCACCAGCAATCTGTTACAATGAGGGCATGATCGAGCAATTATTTGGGAGTAAGACTCGGGTGAAATTGCTTCAATTGTTCTATAGCAATCCGAACCGTTCATTTTATGTTCGTGAAATTACCCGCAAAATCGATGAGCAGATAAATTCAGTGCGCAGGGAATTAGCAAATCTACTAAGTATTGGAATTATTTCTTCAGATACGAACAATAGCACCTCAGACACCAATAAAAACCGTCTTTATTATGAGGTAAATCAAGAATACGAATATTACGCGCCACTCAGCGCAATCTTTGGTAATGGCGTGATGCCCGAAGTACAAGAAGGTTCAAAAAAAGAAACAGCCGGGCGACCGTTGAAGGGTATTGGCAATGTTGAAATTGCACTTTATACAGGACAGTTTACCCGTGATGAATCCAGCGGCATTGATTTCTTAGTGGTGGGCGACGTGAATACGACGCAACTTTCAAAATATGTATCAGAACTTGAGGCAGAAGAAGGTAAAGAAATCCGTTATGCTGTCATGACTCAAGAGGAGTTTGTATATCGACGGCAAATTAAAGATCGTTTCTTGAGTATGGTGCTCGAATCAAAGATTCAGGTCGTCGTTGATAAGAACTTTGTCTTGACCCCAAAGACAGAGAAAAAGTCTAAAAATTCTGAGAATAAAGAAGAGGAGTAAATATGGAATTAACCTATTATGGCGCTAATTGTGTGCGTATTGTGACTAAAAAAGCCGCAATTACTGTTGACGATAACCTTTCAGATCTGGGTCTGAAAAGTGTAACAAAACCGGGTGACATTGCTTTGTTTACCGGCAAACATGAGGCGCCTAAGACAGATCTTAAGCTGCTTATTGACCAGCCAGGTGAGTACGAGGTTGCAGATGTATCAATCCAAGGTGTTGGCGCTCGTGCGCACCTGGATGAGTCGGGAATAAATGCTACTATTTTTAAAATAATCGCCGATGATTTCCGGATAGTTACACTCGGTCACATCTATCCAGAATTATCAGATGTGCAGCTTGAAGCGCTTGGCACTGTCGATATACTTGTCATTCCTGTCGGGGGCAATGGTTATACTCTCGATGCAATTGGCGCTTCAAAAATTATCAGAAAGATCGAGCCAAAGCTCATTATCCCAGTTCATTATGAGGACAAAGCAGTCGCATACGAAGTGCCACAGGCACCGCTAGAAGAAGCCCTAAAAGTAATTGGGCTAGAGCCTAAAGAAGCCGTCGCTAAGCTTAAGTTGAAGCCGGGTGAATTAGGCGACACTGCTCAACTAGCTATTCTTGAACGACAATAACTACTAAGCCGGTAATTAAAAAAAGCCCCGAGTTCGGGGCTTTTTTTACTTTTCTGCCGGAGCCTTGGCGGACGGCAGCAAGCCCTTCTTTTTGAGAGTACGGATAGCCTGCGTAGACAGTTTCATAGTTACTTTCTTGCCATCAAAAATAAATGTTTTGGTCTGAAGATTAGGCTTCCAGACTTTTTTGGTGTGGCGCTGTGAAAAGCTGACATTGCTGCCGTATTGTTTGCCTTTGCCGGTTAGATCACATACTTGCATAATTATTCCTTGAGATTGATTATAGATACAAATGGCTATTTTACAGGAGTCGACCCCTTATGTCAATCGAGGACGTATCAGTCTAAAATAATTAGTAGCTCTGTACTAAGACATGCGTACTCTGTACTATTAACGGGTATGTTTAGTCTCGAGTATCTTATATATATCATTCCGGCTCTTTTTATTGCCATGGCTTTTCACGAAGCGATGCATGCATTCGTAGCTGACTGGCTAGGTGATACAACTGCCCGCGAAGAGGGACGTATTACGCTCAACCCCTTGGCGCACATTGATCCGGTGCTGACAATCGCCCTGCCTGCCGTTCTGTTGCTGCTTGGCTTGCCGCCTATACTTGCTGCAAAGCCCGTGCCTTTTAACCCGGCACGGGTTAAATACGATGAATTTGGTGCGGCGCTCATCGGCCTAGCCGGACCGTTTACCAATCTACTGTTAGCAATTGCAACAGCCGGTATTTTGAGATTAGTTAGCCTACCAGAGGTGGCTACAACTTTTTTGGTTATATTCTGCATACTGAACATCGCATTATTTGTATTTAATATGTTGCCGATACCTCCGCTTGACGGCTCTCGGTTATTGTATGCAGTTGCCCCTGAACCACTCCAGCGCGTTATGGCACAGATAGAGGCGTTCGGCATCGTGTTCTTGTTGGTTATTCTATTCGTAATGATTCAGGTACTTGGCCCGGCTCTTCAAAACATCAACAACGTATTACTACGATTCTTACTGGGAGGTGCGGTATAATGAATCATGCTGGACGCCGGTTACATGATAATCTGATTAATTATCATTAGGGATTCCAATATTCGATAACACTGCGGTGTTAGTGTGCGGAAACCCACCTGGCGATTTAAGTCCAGGTTGTCATGTCGGATGTCCAGCTAAATAAAATGCTCTGGTACCCCAGGGCTTTTTATTTTAAGTTATACTAACTCTGTTGTCGGGGTGTAGCGCAGTTGGTAGCGCGTACGGCTGGGGGCCGTGAGGTCGCAGGTTCAAGTCCTGTCACCCCGACCACGAACGAAATTTTCGGTTTTTACGAAATCAGCCCAAGGTTCTTGAAGTTCGTGAGTTATTCCGTACCTCTGTTTTTTGCCCGTTCCATGGTCTTTTATTGTCAGGTTCAAGAAGAACTTTCGGACTGTTGTGTCAATCACAACCATATCGTGTGTTTGGCGTAAATTAACACCTATGGAATTGAAAAGTTCAAGATATTCAGAATATGTCAAAATGCTCTGTTTTAGGCTTTTTCGGTTGTTTACCAGCTTCTTCAAGTCTTTGTCTATGGCTTTTTCCTCGGCTTCTATCTCATCTAGGTTATAGTGCTTTGCAATCTGGGGGTTAGTAGTGATTGCGTCCTTAGTACGCTTATACTCTGCCTGTTTATTACCTAACTGCCTTGTAAGGGTTGCTATATCACTTGTAAGTGCGTTAGCCTGTGTTGCTGCATACTCTTTAGCGTCAACAACGTAACTCTCGTAGTTCGCTTCAGTAGTAAATAAATGCGTAGATAAGAACTCGGTGATATAGTCCACCACAACCTTAGCCCGTATACTCTTATTGCGGAAAGTACAGGTATCGGTTTCGCACCTGTAGTAATAACGGGATTCCAGTATCTTTTTCGTTTCACGGTCTTTTTTAGTAGTAATGCCAGAGGTTAGAGTCTGCTGGCAGTAACCACAAAGAACCATACCCCGTAGCATATCGGCTTTAGTGGATTCCCTTGATTTAACCATAACAGCCGACAATAGCTTAGGATCGCCCAAGTCTTTAACCTTATTGACCTTTAAGAAGTCATCTACGCTCAAAGCAGCTTCAAATTCGTAATACTCACTAAGGTCTACGAAGACTTTGCCGTACCTTAGAACACCTGCATAGACCGAATCACGCAGCATTTTACTGACATTATCTTTATCCCACTTATAGACTTGTGGCTTCTTACCTTTTTTACGGAGCATATAGCCTTGTTCGTTTAGCCAGTTAGCTATATCTTTCTGCGACCAGCCACTCATACGTTTTTCAAAAGCTTCTTTTATTAAGATGAAGTTGTTTCCATCAGGGAATAACTTGCCCTCTTTGGTGACGTAGTAACCGTGTTTCATTTCGTCAAAGAAAATACCGTCCTCGGTCTTTCTGTTGTTGCCCCTCGTAACGCTTTCGCTTAAGTGTTCAGAGTATTGTTTAGATAGAACAAAAGAAATACCCAATAACATTTTGCCAGTAGGATTGTTCTCAAAAGTAGAAGTAGCAAAACGCAGGTCTTTTAATATACCCTTGTCCAACAGGTCAATAATCTCACCGGCTTCTTTCATGTTTCTAGCTAGGCGGTCAGTGTGCCACGTTACAATACCGTCAATCTTACCAGCTTTAATGTCATCTAGCATTGCCCGAAACTTAGGGCGTACGTCAGGCTCTTTAGCACTCCATTTTTCACGGATTGGCTTACCAATTATGTTCAAGCTGTTAGGTATAACTTCACGCTTCATACAGTCAGCAATCTGGTCTGGTATGCTTCGCTCCTGACGTTCTTCACCTTTAGTGGACTTACGAGCGTAGATAACGTATCTAAGCTGCGTAATGTCAATATCTCTAGCGTCTTGAACTGGAAATGCAGTTTGAAGCATTTCAAGTAGTTGCTTGGTTGTCGTTTGCTCGTTTGCTGACATCTATAAGACAGTATATAGCTTTACAGTAGTTCGTGTAGACTTAGCCCGTAATTATAGCAGGACTTTGTTGCCGTTCTTATCAAAAACATATAGCACGTCATCTGTTTCTTCTTCTGCTATTTTTATTTTTTGTAATGTTTTAACAACCTCTGCTAAGTTGATAATAGCGTTACTCACACTGTGTCCTTTTTGACCAGTGAAGCGTATTAGAGTCTTCACCTCCCAAAAGGTTTCAAGGCGATAGTTTTATAAGTTCGCTAAGGCTTGCACGCAGTTATTCTGAACCAAAATAGCTGGCGTGCAAAAGACCTCTACTTGAAAGAGCTTTTGCTTGCCAGCTATCTTCTAATTATACCACTCAGAACATACCTTTGTCAATAAGCATAAGTGTCATTATGGCAGCGATAATTCGGAAAAAATTTTTAGGAGCTGTTGCTAGTTGTTTACAGAGAGTGAAAGATGAACGGGACTACCCCCTGGAATGCACTAGGAGCGTCTAGGACTGGTTCCTGCACGGAAGTTGAATAAAGTCTCACCTTGTATAATTAGAACAGGGATAAATATAAAAATAACAGGAGTTTTTATGGCTATTCAAAATGCTATCGGAAGACCATTAAAGGTAGACTATCGGATCATCATCAAGTTGGCTGACGCCATACAACACAATACCAATATCACAGACGCTTGTAGGTATGCAGGTATTAGTCGTGATACATTCTATCGCCACTTGAATAACGAAGAAGTATTCGCCGAAATAATGGCTACTGCCAAAGACAATCAGACTAAGCTAGTTATGAGTTTTCTGACAGTTTAGTAGAAAACACGCTGTTATACTCAAGGTTTATATCAAAAGCGGTGTCAGAAAAATACACAATAGAACGCATTTAGAGAGGTCTGGAACAGATGTTACTATGTATGAATGCGACTAACACAAGTAACAGATAATGTATCGGTGAACGACATCAGCGTGGAGTATGCCCACATCTACACTGACCAACAATTCTCAAGACAACATGAACTCGGATTAAAAGAGCTGGCTGTTTTTCTTGCATCAGTACAGCCGAAAAAAAGCGTCAATAAGGTTGTTTTGATTGATGATTATAGCCCTGCTATCTCTTTGGAACGGTTTAATATGAACGGTTTCCTAAGCAAGCTAGAAGAAGCAGGTGAAAAACCAGAGATTGTGGTCTTGGAGTCTGCTATCACTGGTTACTGTGAGCGTACGCTAGGACTTATATCGGATAAAAAGCTCCATAAAAGGGTGAATAGCTATTATTTAACAAGGGGGAAATACCCCTGCTCGTTATTTGTAGCTTCATGGTACTTATTACGCTTAGGAGCTTTTGGTGAGCCTGATATAAAATGCGTGATTGGTAACGCTAGGGATTTATTAGCCAATAATCTTGTTACGATTTTGCCAGATAGTTTTACTACGCCGGAAGAACAAGCAATTGAAATCATAAAAAATACACCCTTTGCTGATTTAGCCAATAAAGTCCAACACATAATGTTTGAACACCAAGAAGTTGAGTATAGCGACTGGCAGTTATTTGACGCAGAAGAATATGTAGAGCGAAACTATGGTCATGCTATTTTGCCAGAAGATAGGCAGATTATAGAGTTTGTAGTAGGGTCGCTTGAAGCATTAAAAATTGAACCCAAGAGTTTGCAGAATGTAGCTGACATAGGCGTAGGACCTAATTTATACCCTGCGTTGTTATTAAGCCCCTATATAGCCGATAGAGGCTCGCTTGAATTGATTGACTATGCTCAATCTAATCTAGATTACTTAACACGGGTTCTACGTGGCGGTGATTTAGAAGACTTAGATATATGGTTAAAGTTTGAACAATACATAAAAGAGCTAGGTCTACTCGCAGACATAAGAACAGTTGAACAATTAGGCAAACCTAAAAAAGGAAACATTTTTGAGTTACCGAAAAATCACTATGAAGCAGTGCTATCATTTTTTGTAAGTGATTCAATAACTGATGATGATTCAACTTTTGTAAAGGCTACCGCAAGTTTAATGAACTCTCTCAAGCCAAACGGACTTTTTATTATTGCTCATATGGTTGGATCGCATGGATACTTTGCTGGTGAACGTACTTTCTTCCCAGCTGTTGATTTGACTATAGAAGAAATTGAAAGTGAATATAGCAAATATGGAACATTTCAGAGCTATTTAGTTACACACGAAAATCAACAAGCTGTGCGTAAGGGCTATAAAGGAATGGCTGTTGTAGTTGGTAAACGCAATGAATAGCGTGTAATTCTTAAGCCCTCCACGCCTCCTATTACACTAATACACTAGATTTTCTATTTGGATCGTCTTAGTTTTTGGCTCATGGCGTAGACGAGTCAGCAGTCTATCGGAGCTTTCAGGGTTTTCAATGATATATTTGAATAGTTCAAGTAGAATATGTGAATCTCGACCAAAAAACTTGCAAATTTCTTATACGTAAGAGAGCAGGCCTCTATGTCGCCAAAAACCTTAGGCTAGGCCCGTCAGGCACAAGCGTAAAATTATCTGCTGTGCGACACCGGATGTAAGCATGAAACATTTGACAAAGTTAGTGAAGTATGCTAATATTTAATCAGTTCAATCAAAAATTAAACAACATTTAGATAAGGAAATTTCAACTATGAGCCACGATCAATTCCCGACATACGAAGAAGACCCTCTTGCTGGCGACGTCGATAAATTCGTGCATCCTGACGAAACCCGTACTGATGCGCAGATTGCTTATGACGAAAAGTACGCTGTTGTGCCTTATGGTGACGACGCTGCCGATGATTATTGGGCTGAGTACGACGAGCTTGACAGTGATGATGAAGATCCAAAAGCGGAAGATAAGTATGAATTCACGGAAAAGGACATAGATGATCGCAAGAGTGCAACCACATGGCTTAAAGATGTTGCTGCTGATTACGAAAAACAGCGTGACGAAAAGTTTGACGGCTCCGTAAGCCACTATTCAAGTGAGGCAGAATCAAAAGCCCTAAGCCGTGTTTTAGAGAATGGCTTTTACGCAACAAGCGACGATAATGTTCACTCCGCTTTACGCACTATTGAAACGGGTACCCTACTCCGAGCTGATTACTTTTCTAGCTGGCCTGACGGTAGCTATAAAGCTGCCGAGAACATCAAGACCACTGAGCTTGATTTGAACGGCCTGCGGGAGTTTACCGACAAATTCGCAGGGCTACAACGTCAACGTGAAGAAGTGATCGTTAAAGATGGTACCGACCCGCTAGCTCAACAAATGCAAGAAGTGTTTGCTGCGGCTGGTTCAGAACTGTAGTCTAACTGCAAATTTTCAACAGCCCCGCCCAAAAGTGAGGGGCTGTTTTTGTTTCCGTTGGTTAGTTTATATTCAAGTCCTACTTGACCAAGTCTAACGCACATTTTTATTATCTTATCCTTTGAATAAGCGTTACTAGATTAAATAGAACTTAAGGGATTTGGTACAATGTTACCTATGGATAAAACGCATACTGAGACGGACTCACCGATCGAGAACCGATACCCCAAGTTAGTAAGAGATAAAATACCGGAGATTATAGAAGGTCAGGGGAAAACGGCGGAGTATCATCGGTAAGAAAATGACGCCGTGTACCTCAGCTATCTTTTAGCTAAGCTCATAGAAGAGGCTACAGAATTATCTAAAGCTGAAACTGCGGAACATCATAAGGAAGAACTCGCTGATGTCAAAGAGGTATTAGAAGCCATCCAGGTAGCTCTTGGAATTTCTGACGTTGAAATAGAAGAAGCGCAAATCAGCAAGCGCGAAGAACGAGGCGGGTTTGCGGGTCGTATAATTTTAGATTCTTTGCCAGACTAATTTCTGGTTAAAACAGTTTACTCGGATTACTTATCGTAGACGGTGTTTTTGTATGGCGAGCACTGTCCACGCCAGAGCGGCGCCAGCAGTAACGACAGCAGCCAGCCACAAGGACATAGTGACGTAAGCTACTGAAAACACGCATAAGATTAAGGCCGTAGAAATACTTGTTATCAGGCTAGGCTTATCCTTGCTAATTAGTGAAGGAACTAGAGCAATGATAAATAATAAGTTTCCAGCGCTTAGTATGTAATCCTGCCACATCCAGCATATTATAAGCTATAAACAAGCATTGAGTCGCCATAAGAGAGAAAATCGTATTCTTTTTCGATAGCTCGTTCATATGCTGTAAGGAGATAATTCCAGCCAGCAAATGCCGCCACCAGCATTAGTACCGTACTTTTTGGAGCGTGGAAGTTGGTAAGCAGGGCATCGATAAGCTGAAACTCATAACCCGGATAAATAAATATATTAGCTTCACCAGAAATGTCTTCAGGTTCACGGTGTAGTATTTGATGGTGAGCAAATTCCAAAGTGCGCGCTACTGTTGTGCCAAGTGCTACAACTCTACCGCCGTTAAGTTTAACTTTATGTATGATTTCTATAGTTTCTTTTGGAACCTCAAAATACTCACTGTGCATGTCATGTTGTTCAATGTTGTCTGTGCGAATTGGAAGAAAGGTGCCTAACCCGACATGGAGTGTAAGGTAAGCAATATGAACCCCATTTTGCCGCAACTTATGCTCGAGCTCTTTCGTGAAGTTTAATGATGCGGTTGGCGCAGCGACTGAACCCGGCTCCACGGCAAATACTGTTTGATACCGCTCGATATCTTCTTTGGTAGCATCACGATGCATATATGGTGGAAGCGGCACTGAGCCTGCATATTCTGCCAGCTCGAGTAGGGGCGTTTTGCTGCTTATTCTAGCAATTCCACCGTCTAATACTTCTTCGACGGTTACTGTGCTACCAGCTACCACTAATTGTTCGCCAATGCGTATTTTGCCGCGATATAAAACTTTTCTGCTGTAAGTATCCAGCGTGTGATGATCTTCAAGTAGCAGCAGTTCTCGTAACTGTCCGTTTGTATTTTTTGCCACCAAGCGGGCCTTAATGACTTTAGTGTTATTTAACACCAGTACATCACCAGGGTTTATGAGTTCAGCCAGATCACTGTAGTTACGGTGGTCGACTATACCGGTTAGCCGGTCCAGCACGAGTAGCCGGCTGGTGCCGCGAACTTTGGGTGGAAACTGGGCTATGCGCTCCGGGGGAAGGTCATATGTAAAATCTGAAACTTTCATCACGAACATTGTACCGTACTCTGTTAATATATGTGTATGTGGCAGGAAGAAGACAATAAATTATACCGAAAATTCAAGTTTGAAAATTTCCGCGAAGCCGTGGCATTTATGAACAGCGTTGCAGGTATTGCCGAGCAAATGAATCATCACCCTAAAATTCATAACACCCATAGTACTGTAGAGCTTTGGCTCAGCACGCATGATGCAGGCGACGTTATAACAGCTGTTGATCATTCGTTTGCTAAACGCGTAGATGCAATCTTTGAGGAGCCAGTAAAAAACCTACAGTCCAAACCAGAGAAGCAGATCAAGCTCTATGCTGACGGTGGTTCCAGGGGCAACCCTGGGCCGTCAGCCAGCGGCTACGTGCTCATGAATATGGATGATTCAATTATCTTTAAGAGCGGCGTATATCTTGGAGTTACCACCAACAACCAAGCCGAATACCAGGCGCTCAAGTATGGCCTACAAGAAGCTCAAAAACTTGGCGCAAGGGAAGTGGATGTATATTTGGACAGCCTACTGGTAATCAACCAAATGAAGGGCATTTTTAAGGTTAAAAATCGCGATCTATGGCCTATTTATGAAGCCATCAAAGAGTTGGTAACTACATTCAAGAAAGTGCGATTTACCCACGTGCCACGAGAATTAAACAAACTTGCTGACGCTGAGGTAAATGAAGTCCTCGACGCCGAACTTCAAAAGTAATTGTTTACCTAAGCCGCATAGTAGTTATAAGAGGCAATGTCGTATTCATCTGTTTTGTAGATATCGACGCCCCCGTTATTCCAGAGCGCAAATTCGGCTATGCCAGCTTCTAGGGTTAATCTGCTGCATACAGTGCAGAAAGGTAAACCGGCGTCAGTAAAGTTCCCGCTGCCATCAATTCGCATAAAATAGAGCCGTGATCCAACAATCTTACCACTATTTTTCTTAGACGCATCTAAAATGGCGCGCCACTCTGCATGTATGCAGCAGGTTTTGTCATACTTTGGCTTTTTACTATAGTCCCATTCTTTATTACAGGTGCGGTTTGAGATTGAACTGAACGGCGGCCCATTAAAGCCTTCGCCGATAATATCACCGTTTTTTACTATGACGGTCCCGCACTTAGCACGACTACAACTGGCTAATGCAGCGCGCTTAGCAGCAGCCTGAAAATATCTTAAGTGTGGGGTAACTTCGTCAGCTTCAACTCTTTGCATGGCAGTATGATAGCAGATGTATAAAAAATATGTTTTTGCTATAATAGCCTTTGTCAGGTTATTGACTGGTCGCTTGGGTTTACCCAAGAGGAAAGTCCGGGCAGCTTAGGGAGAAACAGTCGCTAACGGCGACCGGGGGTAACCCTAGGGAAAGTGCCACAGAAACGATACTACCCCGCACCTTAAATCGCTATGTTAAAATCGCCGTATGTATTACGTTTACTTGTTACAGAGTAAAAAAACAAACGAGTTTTATATCGGGTCTACCGTAGATCTAAAGAAACGATTTTATCAACACAACCAAGCAAAAAGTATTGCTACAAAACACGGCATTCCGTGGGTGCTTGTTTACTACGAGGCCTTTCCGACGAAAGTCCTGGCTCTTTCTCGTGAAAAGAGGTTAAAGCATCATGGTCGTGGATTGGTTGAACTTAAGAAGCGTCTAGGCTTTTGTTGAGCGATTTAAGGTGCGGGGAAAAGGTGAAACGAGTGGGGTAAGAGCCCACAACTGGTAACGGTGACGTTATGAGTAGGTAAACCCTGTTTGCTGCAAGGAGATGGACTTTAGCCCCTCACCTTTTGTATGAGGGAGCAAGATATGCCAATACGGTTTCAACTTGTACGAAACTTGGTGCAAAAAGTGAGGGGCTGGTGTCCCGCCAGAGTTCATCACTCTACCCGCTAGAGTCCGATGGCAACGTCGGAACTAGATAGATGACCAGATAAAACAGAACCCGGCTTATGGATAGCCTGACACTATGCAATGAGACAACCGAGATAGGTTTTCTCGCCCCACCCCATGAAACAGGTTTCATGGGGACCCCCTTCATCGCGCGGGCAAAATGAAATACATTTTGTCCGGCTGCTCTTTCCTGAATAAGGATAAAAAGAGCCTGGAGTAAATCCAGGCTCTTTTTGCATGGTAACTTTGCTAGTGGGTTAGTTAGCGGCTTTTACGACGGCTTCGAAAGCTTTTGGTTCGTTTACCGCTAGTTCTGCAAGAACTTTACGGTCGAGGCTAATATTGGCTTTTTTAAGGGCGGCAATTAGATGACTGTAGGTTGTGCCGTTCAGGCGGGCTGCCGCATTGATACGTGTATTCCATAATTGACGAAATGTACGCTTACGATTCTTGCGGTCTCGTGTTGCATAGACCAAAGATTTTGTAATTGCTTGCTTACCGCGCTTGATGCTGCTGCGGTTACCGCGGGTCATACCCTTGGTAGCTTTTCTGATTTTCTGATGTTTGGCGTGTGAAGCTACGCCTCTCTTAACTCGCATACTGGCTATGCTCCCATCTTAAGCTTAATGTTTTTACCGGCCTTACCGGTAACGGTGGTTGAAACTGCAATACGCCGCTTGCGGGCAGTGCTTTTCTTCTGTAATAAGTGATTACCACCAGCTCGGCCATGAATAACCTTGCCGTTCTTAGTAATCCGGACTCGATCCTTAGTTCCGCTATGCGTCTTTAATTTTGGCATCATCTTCTCCTTCTTCTTTTGACTCTTTCTTCATCGAGCCGTTGTTCCTGATAACGAAACTTAGTTGTTTGCCAGCAAGTTGAGGCTGCTGATCGACAATAATTCTATCTCCAAAACCTTCTATAACTCTTTCGGCGAGCTTAAAGCCCAATTCTTTGTGAGCCATTTCACGACCGCGATAGAATACCGTAATTTTAACTTTATGACCAGTCTCTAAAAAGTCAGTGACTTTCCTAAGCTTAACCCCAAGGTCATGATCGCCAATCTTGAGACCGAAACGCATTTGCTTCATCTCTAGGCTTTTGGCGCTCTTCTTGTTCTTTTGGAGCTGCTTTGTGCGCTGGTAATTATATTTACCCCAGTCAACAATCTTGGCTACCGGTGGGTCAGCATTGGGAGAAATTTCAACGAGGTCAAGCCCTCGTTCTTCGGCCATTCGTAAGGCCTCGTTCTTCGACAAGACTCCAAGCTGTTGCCCCTCATCGTCAATGACGCGTAAGCTTTGTGCTCGAATCTGATGATTCAAGCGAGTATGTCTGTCTATGGAACTCTCCTTTACGAATTGTTACTGGTTCAAATTATATTAACAGATGTCGCAACAGAGGTCAACTATAACCTGTAAAAATTAAAGCGTGGGTGGCTCAGTCTTGCGGTATTGGAGCGCTTCGCCAACGTGTTTTTCTTCTATGCGTTCATTTCCTTCGAGGTCCGCAATAGTTTGAGCCACCCTGATAGTGCGCATATAACCCCTGGCAGATATGCCCAGGCGTTCGGCTGCTTGATTCAATAATTTCTCGGCAGCAGGGCAGAGGTCGAGCTTTTTAATCTCTCTATTCGTAAGCGCAGCATTTGTCAGGCTAGTTTTTTTAAGCCGTTTTGTTTGTCGGTTTCTAGCCGCAAGTACTCGAGCACGAATCTTGGTGCTCGACTCTTCGCTGGTGCTATGGAGCAGGGAGGCATGCTCAATTTCATCAACATCTACATAGAGATCAATCCGGTCAATAATTGGGCCAGAAATCTTTTTATTATAACGTTGGATTTCATGCGCCGTACAACGACACGTCTTGGTCGTGCCGTAGAAACCGCAAGGGCAGGGATTGCTTGTTGCAACCAACAGAAAACTTGCAGGGAAAGTAATCGTATCTTTAGCTCGGGCAACGGTAATGGTTCGGTCCTCAAGCGGCTGGCGCAGGGCTTCAATTGTTGAGCGGTCAAATTCAGGAAATTCATCAAACAGTAATACGCCATTATGGCTCAGGCTGATTTCACCGGGGCGCGGGTTGGTGCCACCGCCAACGATTGAGGTGCCGCTGGCACTGTGGTGAGGCGCCCTAAAGGGCCTCTCGGTAATAATCTGGTCATACTGTTTACTCGACAGACTGTGAAGATGCGTTACTTCCAGCATCTCCTGCAAACTCATTGGGGGCAGGATACTGGGGAGTGCTTTGGCTAGCATGCTCTTACCGGCCCCCGGTGCTCCGTTAAGCATAATGTTGTGCATCCCCGCGGCGGCAATTTCGAGTGCTCGCTTGGCTCTTGCTTGGCCCACGACGTCAGAAAAGTCGAGCTTATATTCGTCGTTATTTTGTACCTCCGGCAATCTTCCGGCGCTTTTAGCTGTCGTCAGATTAACAGTACCAGTCAAATGCAGGTAGAGATCGCGTAAGTTAGCAACCGCGATAATAGTTATACCCGGTATTAGCTGAGCCTGCTCTACATTACCAGCAGGAATGTAGAACCGCGTAAAGCTCTTGCGCTTCGCCAGTAATAGCTTACCTATAACACCTCTAACTGGCCGGATAGTACCATCTAACCCAAGCTCACCAAGTACCAGTGAACCATGAAGCTTTTCAGGGGGTACACGGTTACTCGCAAGTAAAATTGCTGCGGCGATAGCGAGGTCAAAACTAGTACCATCCTTAGGAATATCAGCTGGAGCCAGGTTAATGGTGATTCTTTTACGGGGCAGATCTAACTTGCTGGCTGAAAATGCACTTCTTACTCGTTCTTTTGACTCGTCGATAGCCTTATTGGCAAACCCAATGATCGTAATCCCGGGTAAACCGTTAGATGTGTGGCACTCAACGTCAATAATTAGGCCATCACTCCCTGTGTCTAAAATGCTTTTTACTACAGGCTTCATACTTCACCTATTGAAGCAGATTTTTACGGGTAAAGAAAACTAAAAAGCAAAGTTAATCAGTAATAAAAACAGCCCACTATTGATTTTTAGTGGGCTGCCCGTGAAATTTTTATAAATGGTGTTGGTGTTGGCTTTTCATGGAACAACGGCTTGCGAGAAGCCGTTGTTACAGATTCGTTTTTATTTTTGAGCACTTTTTTTATTCAAGTGCTATGCATATCTTAGCGGGCATGATTAGTACTGTCAATACGTTTGTGTTTAAAAATTACAACCTGTGCATAACTCCCTATTAACAGTAGCGCTAGGCATTAGAGAAATGTACAACTTACATGTATTTTTGTATACAAAATGCAGTGAGCTTGCTTATTGCTGTTATTAAGCCTGGCAGTAATAACCAAGTGTTTGCGCTAGGCCTAATGTGCGTATCAAAAAATAGTCTCGGCTTGGGCAGAGTAGTTTAGCGATGGTTTCAAATGAACGCCTTCCAGTGCTTGCGCTACTCGGCCACATTTGGATACGTGGGGTTGTACGCCGCATGTGTAAACATGTAAAACTCGATAACCCATACATCATATGGTTAAGTTCCGCACTGCATGTAATCCAGTCCATTGCTGTTACATAACAAAGCCAGACCCAATTGTTAATTTGGTGGAATGAGTAGCCATTGGAGCCTTCATGTAAAAGGTCTACCCATAGATACATATGATGATGCAAGTGCTTTTTTACTTGATAAAGGCATCACTATTGTAATTAGCGAGGTTTTCAAGAACCACACTAAAGAGATAAATCGTGTTAGGCGTGCATAGAGCGGCCGTGTAGCGTTTGAAGTCATACGACATAGCAGGAAGTCTACGTCGTGACACTAATCCATTCGAGCATCATTAAAAAGCTACCAATAACCAAATTTTGGGTAATCAGACTTTAAGTGAAAATCCATATGGTTATGTTTGGGTGCATTACTGCTTCTTATAGTCGCAAAATGTATGCATGCAGTGACTAATCCGCTCAGGTCTAAACTCTCTTATGGTCCCAGTATCTGCCTATATTAAATTCTGAATGATCAATTATTGGTAAGCTAAGCGTCGGAATGATCGCACGAAATTACCTAAAAAAGAATGTGTGCATGAAATCTTTTAGCGTCCAAAAATAGTGCTTTATATCAATACAATGATTAGCATTACTAACAAACAATTCGGCATAAGTTTAATATTAATTACAACACTATAAGGCACGCTTTATAATCTAAAAATGGACGACTGTATCTATAACGTTATAATTAAAACAACTATATATACTTGACTTTCAAAATTAAAAGTGTATATTGGAATACATAAGTTGAAAACAAAAACTTATAAATCGACGGCTATATGCCGCTAACGCTCTCATCATGAGAGCGGTCAGTCAAGCCAAGGACGGTAAGCGCTAAATAGTTATTTTAACGAGCGGATTTACCGTCCAGGCTCCATGCCAAATACACTGCCAAAACTGGGCAGTGTTTTGCTTTAAATAGAAGGGTGCTGTCATAATGTCTTTTATGTTTAAACAGGTACAAAAGTTAACCATAGTGCTACTTATGTGGGTAAGTTTGCTGGTTTTCATTCTTATGACACATCCGGAGCGTTTGCCGCTTCCATTACTAGTTACGCCATTTTTACTTCTGATTGCAGTCTTGTATGTATCGGCCAGGTTTATGCTTACAGCGTCTTTTAAAGATATATCAGCGGTACGGGTTAAAACCATGTCGCTAATATTTGCTATGCTCCCCACCTTACTATTGTTACTTGCTTCTATTCGACAGCTGAGCATGAGAGACAGCGCTATTATTATCGGCCTATTAATCTTGCTGTTATTTTATTTTCGTCGCCTGGACTTTCTTGCCAAATAAGTTGCTCACGGTTAGCGACTACATCTGTTATAATGCTACACAATGGATAAGCACACACCCGACATACTACCATCGGTAGAGTTGCCGAACCCTCTGTCACCTGAACAGATACCCGAAGTTGGTTCCCGGGCAGATGTTTACTCGGAGCAGGTCAGCTCTAGGCAACTAGAACAGGTCGCCAAGTCAGCCGCCCCTGGTCCCGTGAACGTGCAACAGGCTGCTCAGTCTCAACCGCTTCCAAATCCATTTAATGCACCTGCGGGTGGCATGAACGGTGTAACTGCCAGCCCTCAAATTGCTGACGATACGGACCTCATTGAGAAGGAGTGGGTAGAGAGAGCAAAGCGCATTGTTGAACATACCAAGCACGATCCTCACCTGCAGACCCAAGAAATGCACACTATGAAAGCTGATTACATTAAAAAACGCTATAACAAAGATATTAAGTTGAGCGACTAAATGGGTGTGTTCCTGACGATATTGGCTGCGTTTCTGGTAATTGCCGGTATTGCGCTGCCAATTATTTACTTTCAGATACGTAAAGTTTTTAGGGAGCAGAAAAATTTTGAACGCGGTCTAAAAATGATACCGATGCTTATTCACTTGCCCCCGCCCAGCGACGACACCGATGGTGGCGGCAGGGATGTGCGTGATGTAGTTGACGAGAATGTCTCCAAGGCACAGATTCTTTACAATATTATCGCCGGCCAATATAAGAAGGGCTTTAAGAACAAGTTTTATGGACAGCCTCACTTTACATTTGAAATTGTTGCCGCGAAAGGATTCGTGCATTTTTATGCCGCAGTCCCAGTAGCTTTAGTAGAGGTTGTTAAGCAGGCGGTTATAAGCGCGTACCCAGCGGCCAGACTTGAAGAAGTAGCTGAGCATAATATCTTTAGTCCGGTCGGCAAGATTAGCGGGACGATGGGTGGTGAGCTAACGCTCAAAGAAAACTTTGCGTATCCGATTGCCACCTACCAGGATCTAAAACGTGATGCTATGCAGTCACTGTTAAACGCCCTATCTACGCTTGAGAAGGAGGACGGAGTAGGTATCCAGTTCTTAATGCGGCCAGCAAACCCGGGGTGGCGCAAGCTTGCGTCCGGTGTGGCGAGTAAAAAAAGAAAAGGTAACGAGAGTAAAAAAGGTGGCGACCGGGCTGCTGGTTGGGTACGTGATTTAGCAACTGCAGCCGTAAAACCTCCAGAAGAGAAGGGTGGTAAGTCCGGTGGTGGGCCAGAGCTATCGAGCATGGAGCAGGCCGTACTCGATGCAATTGATGACAAGACCCGCTATCCCGGTTACGAGGTACTAATTCGTATCGTCGCGTCTTCTAATATATCTCAGCGGGCTCAGGCGATTTTGGGTAATGTCGTGGCTACATTTGCGCTGTTTGACGCACCCGGAAAGAACGGTTTCAAGTTTACGCCTGCGCGCGATATTGAAAAGTTTGTGACGGCCTATATATTGCGATTCTTCCCGCAGGAGATTAATCAAAGTATTTTAAATTCAGTTGAATTGTCTACGCTGTTTCATTTTCCTGATCAAAAGAATATACCAACCTCACAGCTTGAGCGGCAGGCGAGCAAGCAGGTTGACGGACCTCGTAATATGCCTGATGATGGCTTGCTCTTGGGCTACAACGTCTTCCGCGGCGTTAAGAAGCCTATCCGCTTAGCGCTTGGCGACCGTCAGCGGCATATGTATGTCGTTGGACAAACCGGTACAGGTAAGTCAACATTTGCCGAAAACCTGGCACTGCAGGACATGTTAAACGGAGATGGTTTTGCGTTTGTAGATCCGCATGGTGACGTGGCCGAACGGCTGATGTCAATGGTCCCTCGCGAACGTGTTGAGGACGTAATTTACTTCTGTCCGGCGGATATGGATTTCCCACTTGGTCTAAATATGTTCGAGTTTCATTCCCCTGAGCAAAAAGATTTTTTGATTCAGGAATCGTTGAACATGCTATACAAACTGTATGACCCGCAAAAGCAGGGAATTATCGGGCCTCGATTTGAGCGTATTTTCACCAACTGTGCGCTATTACTTATGTCTGATCCAGCCGGAGGCACATTCGTTGATGTTCCTAAACTTCTGATAGATCCTGACTTTATGAAAGCTAAGCTAAAACATACGACTGATCAGAACGTGATCGATTTCTGGACTAAGGAATGGCCTAACTCGCAGCGATCAAATGAAGCGGGAGAGGTTATTGCATGGGTGGTAAGTAAGTTCGGTGCTTTTTTAAGCAACGAAATGATGCGCAATATTATTGGCCAGACCAAGAGCTCCTTCAATATGCGTGAGATTATGGATAACAAGAAAATTCTGATCGTTAACCTTAGCAAAGGTAAAACAGGCGATCTGAACTCTAAGCTGCTAGGTATGATCTTTGTCATGAAGTTCCAGGCGGCTGCTATGAGCCGGGCGGACATTCCCGAAGATCAGCGCCAGGACTTTTGTCTGTATGTTGATGAGTTCCAGAACTTCTCGACGGACTCATTTGCCACAATTATGTCAGAGGCTCGAAAGTACCACTTAAATCTTGTGGTTGCCAACCAGTTTACGACACAGCTTTCTGAGGAGATTAGAGATGCGGTAGTTGGAAACGTGGGTACAATAGTTTCTTTCCGAATTGGCCAAAACGATGTCGATCTGTTGACCCGCTATTTCCAACCCTTATTCACGGGCGATGACTTACTTAGAATCCCTAACCACAATACAATTGTCCGTACGCTTACGAGAGGCGTGCCAACGCAGCCGTTTAGTATGGCGACTATTCCTGCACTCGGTCAGCCGAATCAACAGCTCCTGCAAGCCTTAAAGCAGCTTTCGGCGGCTAAGTATGGACGCCCTAAGACGCAAGTACAGTCGGAAATATTTGAAAGATTATCCACGAAAGAACCGCCGAAGCCGGCATTTGGCAGCCCTTTTGGTTCCCCCGGAGGCCCGCCCGCTAGTTTTGGCTCTGCGCCGCAACGACCGGTTGGACCACCAAAGCCAGCTGCTGCTTCAGGTTCAAGTTTTCTTGACCAGTGGCTTGCAAAGCGCCAACAGACACCGCCCGGAGCTCCATCAGGCCCTTCGTCTGCTTTTGCGGGTGCTAATAAGATTGGAGATGCCCAACCGACACTGTCTGCGCCACCAGTGCAACCTCAAGCGCCCCAAGTTCCAAGCCTAAATAGGATAGATAGCAAACCGGCTCATCCGGTCATTAAACAAGATGCTACACAGGGTGGCAATCAGACACGGAATATATCCAGTACAGATATCGAGGATGAAGAGGTTGCTAGCATTGCACAGGAGCTCAAACAGACATTAAATAAGTTGCCAGCCCCTGAGCCGTCTGCAGAAGCCCCAGAAGAGCCTTCATTGGATGAAGACACGATTTATATTGACCGTGAGGGCAATATGCGCAACAAAGTTGCTGAGTAAGCCTTAGAACCTGACGTAATCTACATATCGAGCAAAACAACTAAAATCATGGTTGCTGCTACTGTTTCACTTTTCAACAGATAGAATTTGTCAGTCTCTTAGGTTTTGGCTTTTCTAATAGCAGCTATGAGTATTTCCAGCAATACTCCCGTCATGAAACCGAGAGCAAGTAACATGAAAAAGACGAAGAAGTTATACTCGAAACCATATTTTTTGGATACATATAAGAGTATGAAGCTTCCAAGTAGGGAGACAATACCACCGCCAAGAATGCCTGATGGGCGTGCCGCGGTTTTACCAATGCCTTCGCTTAGCTTTTCTACGTTTTTATTATGCATGGCTTGGCTCATAAGCCGCTCTGGCTTAGAAAGGCGTTGCTGAACACGTTTTAAGGTCCTGGAGTATGTTTGGCTCTTCTGCTCGCCATAAGCAGCGAACTCATGGTTGTTAGCAGTGGGAGTGCTCTCTACGCGATTAATCTCTTCGCTTGGTTTTGCATGTTTTTCTACTTCTGTAGATAATTTTTCGGCATCAAGCTGTTCGATCTGCTTTACTTCTTGGCGTTCGGCCTTGGTCTCGTCGAGGGGCTTAGAAACTTCGGGAGAGGGAGTATCCTGTTCATACGAGCGTTCTTGTTCCTGCTGGTGTTTTAGTCGTTCTGCCATAACCTAATAACCTCCTGACGATGCGTAGTCTGTCCGGACTATATCCATTTCTTTCGCAAATAGTCTTGTTCGAGCAAAGAAATAGCTAACAAAAATTGTAAATCCTACCACCGCTACCATTGTTTCGCCCGGACCGGTGTTTGGCAATACTTGCGTAACGATTTCGGTAGTTTTAATGGCGTCTGGATGGAGTTTAATCGTTACCTGTGTGCCGTATACGTTATTCATAACCAGGTCGAAACGACCGGGATCAGAGGTTGAGATAGGCGTACTCGGGATCGGGCTCTTGATTTTGACAGTAAACTTGCGGCGAACGGTTTCGCCAGGGCTGATATTTGTCGCCGGCCATCTAAGAAATGTCCCTTCTTGCTTGGCGCCATTCAGGTCGGTAATATCGGCATAGTCCAAAATATCTGAAACGTTCTCTTCAATCACAAAATTATCTACCGTAAGTTTGCCGTTATTTCTTACGCTCAAACTGTAGGTGATACTGTCACCGCCTTTAGCTACGGTGCCATCGGCGTTATCAATGTTTTGGGTATTATTCCGGGCAGCTTTAGATAGAACCATACAAGAGAGCGTGTCGTTATCTGCCGTAGCTTCCGCACACGGCTTACATTCTGCAATGCTATTTTGAATACCGATAATGTTCAGACAATAATCCGTCGGGGTAGGTGTCGGCGTTGGAGTCGGAGTCGGGGTAGGTGTCGGCGTTGGAGTCGGAGTCGGGGTAGGTGTCGGCGTTGGAGTCGGAGTCGGGGT
>JBBSLJ010000015.1:0-24637 GCA_038255465.1 Saccharimonadales bacterium (SeqCode) | reverse complement strand
TCTCTATATCGTGTCGTAAAAGATATATTGTGCGACGTCTCATGTATGTTCGGAAATGGTTCACTGCCCATGCTCTTTCCGGAAATATTTCTGTTCTTTTCGCACTTCGTTGTTTGCAATTCCTTAAATCCCTGCCTTACTAGCTTGTTCTCAAAAAATGCTGCCAAATTGCCGACCATGCTAATTACTGCCCACAATTATATATATGTGCGTGTTCGTATTTTGTACGTTAAACTGCAGTTAACGTTTTTTGTGATCTTTGACAGGACATAACACCCACAGTATGCATTAATCTAGCATGACGAGACGTAGGGCGTTTAAAATCAAGCTCATCACCTTTATCGTACGCCTGGGCATACCATAATCCACGTATAGCTGTTACGTTTGCAATGTCTGCTGCTTCGAGTATTTCTCCGGCATATTGCAAGGTTCCGCCGCTCGCCACATACTGATCGATCACACATACGTGGCTCATACCGGCTAGTTTTGGACGTAACCGCAAGGCTTCATCGTTAAATACCTTTTTTGCATCGTCGTACGAGCACGTGCTAGGTCCTGGACGTCCACCATGAACAGCTGCGAGCAATCGATTGGCGCGTATGTAGCCTATGTATGGTGCTTGCAGTCCTAGTTCGGCATAATAACCGCGGACTGCATCCGCTACTGGTACAGCTGATCTGGCAGTTAAAAGAAAGGCATCGGGTGGTTTCTCAAGTCTGGTGTCTATGGTCTCGGGATTGTGATAAACCTGCGCCATTTGCGCTGCAAATGCAGTCGTAACATAACCATCCAAACGAGGCGATCTGGCATCTTCAGCCATGCAGGTTGCCGGACGAGTCAAGCCGTGCTCGCCTTCACCCAGCATACTATCAATAACAGCAGTAGGTGCGTCTTCAATTTTGTGAGGATGAAGCGAACTTGGCATTTGTAATTTGTTGCTGATTATTCAGCGAGGGCGTAGGTGGCTTTGGCGACGCGCTTGAACTGCGGTTTGCCCTGCAGGTTCAAAAGAATAGTGGTTTCTTTGACATGCCGGCTCTTAAGCACTTCACGGACGATATCGTCGCGGTGCATCGGCTCTTTGGCTTTGTTTAGAACTTCGGTGATAATGTCGGCAACGGTGCCCTTTTCATAGCCCCACTCTTTTAGGGCGTAGATGCCGCGGCCAATTAGCACAAACCGTTTGTCTTTAATAAGTTCGTTATGAATAGCCTGCGTGGTTACATCTTTACGCTTGAATTCGCTGCCCTTGATAGCCTCAGAAATTTCATTAAAGTGCATGTGCTTCCCTGCTTCGTGCAAGATGACATAAATTTTGTCACGAATATTCTTTGGGTTAACCATCGGCCATTTAATCAGACCCCAGCGGCCGTTTAGGGTTGCTAGCGCTTTTGAGGTGCTTGCAAGTGCTTCGGCATGCTGAACGTCTTTGTGCCCTACCGCCTCGGCGACTTTGCTAACTTCTGCTGGAACGCCAATTTTTTTGATAGCTTCGTTAATTTTAGCTACAAGATCCTTGATTTGCTTTTCGTCGTGAGCTTCTTTGAGCCCTACTGCGTGGTGATAATGGTCATTGTCATCAATAACTACTAGCTCAGGACAGAGCTGGGCTAAAAATGCAATTCTCGCCTGGTCAATACGTGTGTTCTCTTTGGTAAGTGTGGCTGATAATTCGGTAATACGAGCGACCTTGCCGATAGCTTCGAGCTCGGCCTTGAACAGCGTCTGTACGTCATTGACGTGCGGCAACTGTTTGGCGTGTGCTGTTGCCTTTAGTCGGGCAACTACAGCCTTTTCCAGCTGTCGTACGCGTTCACGGGTAATTCCTAACAGTTCGCCGATTTGTTCTAGCGTTTCCCTGCGATCAAATAATCCATAGCGGCGTGCTACAATCTCGCGCTCACGCTCACGGTCTATGGTGCTTAAAATGTCATTTACGATTTTCTCAATATTGAGTCGTTTGGAAGTGGTCTCAGTCATTTCGGCCCTGTCCTTACTTACTAGGTTTCTATAATTGTAAAACAAATTGCTGTCGAAGTCAATAGTCTACTGACTTATTTTTTAGTATAGCACTAAATGGACGTTTTGACTGGTAAATGCAATGGCAATATTACTACAAAATACCTTTGCACAAGAGAAAAATTGTGGATAAACTTCGCTTTCGTCGTTTACGACTCATCAGCACGGCTTGTTGCGTAGTGCAACCATTCGTGTAGCGGAGATGACAAGTAGAGAGGGGGATGGGCTTAGGGAGGGATTCGTCGATCAGGACGGAGTGTGAAGCGAGCGGAAGCTCACTGTTGGGATCACAATCCGAAAAAATCGCTGCACCGACCCTAAGCACGTACCCTACCGGTAGACCTGCAACCCAAATGGGTGGCAGCCTGGAGCGAGCGTCAAGCGCTTGCATTCTTCAGTTTTTTTCTGCCGGTTCCCAACAAAGGGCAACACATCACCATCACTTGCCACCTCCGAAGGGCCACAGTCTCCGTGGGGAGCTGATGCGGCCGGTCGGCAACGGTTCCCCCGGGGGGCGGGAACGTCGCAGCGACACACCAAGATCTATCACGGGCGCACTGGGCGGCCGGTGGCGACTCGAAGATCGAGATCCTGGCGCTGCCATAGGCGGGCGGTTGTTCCGAGCACGTAACGTGCACGGTTGTCAGTTGCCACCTGGCATATCGGAACCTCCCCTGGGGGAGGTTCGAGTTAGACTTCTCCGGACGTGTATCCGAACAAGTGTACTCCTTTCTGGGACTATCGCGACGTCGACAAGGATGGTTCCCTGCGCGGGAGCGCTCGGGAAGTTTCTTAGTTCAAGGGCATCATTCCTTTCGAATGTGTGCTCGTGGTCGGGCCGGCGGGGCTCAGAAGTTGGTCGGGGGCTGGGTCAGGTCGTGCACGTAATCACCTCCTTAAAGGTGTTAGTGGGGCGAAGTTAGATGGTAGGGTTCATCATCAGATGAGGTGTCTGCCCTCATGAGTTAAGGGCTAACATCTCATCTGATCTCTCTACTACTTGTCAAAAAACCACCATCCTGGCGGACAGTAGGTTAAACATTATACATTTATTACATTATTTGTCAAGTATATTCTAGTACTACTTTTTTCGACGTACAAAACGTTTTTTGCCCTTAGCTGGTGCTTTCTCAATCAATTCTTTGGCCTCAGCCTCTGTCAGCTTGGTCGGATCAACCGTTTTAGCTAATCGGGCGTTCTTTTTCCCGTCAGTTACGTAGGGGCCATACGGACCATTGACGATATTGATCCCGCTTGCAAACTGTTGTATGTATTTGTTCTTTTCTTGCTCGAGTTTTTTTGCATAGAACTCCAGGGCTTCTTCGTGTGATATCTTCATAGGATCATGCGGCTTGATTGATACAAACAACTTGCCTACTTGTATATATGGACCAAAGCGGCCGATGTTCGCCTTAATATCCTGACCGTCATCAGTTGTTCCAACCTGACGCGGCAGTTTGAACATTTCTAGGGCTTGTTCTAGCGTAACGTCTTCTATAGTTGCGCCCTCAAACATAGGGGCAAAATCGGGCTTGTCCTCGCTCTCTGTCTCGCCTCGTTGCAACATCGGGCCAAAACGGCCATAACGGGCCATAATTGGCTTGCCAGACTTTGGGTCATCGCCAAGATGACGAGTTTGGGTGCTTTCCTCGCGACTCACGTTATCCGCGTCTTTAACCAGTGGGTGGAAATCTTTATAGAAGTCTTTGATCATACGCTGCCATGGCTCTTTGCCCTCCGCAATGCCGTCGAAGTCGCGCTCTACCTTGGCCGTAAAGTCGTAATTAAGGACACTTGCAAAGTTCTTTACCAAGAAGTCTGTCGTTACGTCTGCCAGCGGCGTTGGAATTAGTTTACCCTTGTCGGCACCAAAATTTTGCTGCTCGGTCTTTTTATTAATTTCGTTATTTATAAGTTCTAGAATATTGATGTCACGTTGTTCGCCTTCAAGATCGGCACGTTCAACAT
Organism: Saccharimonadales bacterium (SeqCode); assembly: GCA_038255465.1. Lineage (GTDB taxonomy): Bacteria > Patescibacteriota > Saccharimonadia > Saccharimonadales > JACDFO01 > JACDFO01. The sequence goes on along the minus strand of JBBSLJ010000015.1, from coordinate 20,650 downwards.
AACCGCGGACTTGAATGGTGCTGATAGTTGGTGCGTAGGTGCTTGGACGACCAATGCCCAATTCTTCGAGTTTACGCACCAAGCTGGCTTCGGAGTATCTCGCCGGTGGCTTATTAAAGGTCTCTGTCGCCTGCAATAAATTCGGTTTTAGCTCTTGACCGACCGTAAGATCCGGCAAAATAACGTCGTCTTTACCGCCGCCGTAAACTTTAAAAAAGCCGTCGAAGCGCAAGACTTCGCCTTTGGCATTGAATGTTTCTTTTCTGGTGGAAATACTAATTACAACGTCGGTGCGATCAACTTCGGCAGCGGCCATTTGCGTGGCAAGTGCTCGCCGCCAAATCAGATTGTATAGCTTTTTCTGTGCCGGGTCCTCGCCGGCAGAATCATTTTCAAAACTTGTTGGGCGGATGGCCTCGTGAGCCTCTTGGGCGCTGCTGTCTTTGGTCTTAAACTGACGTACTTTATGGTACTTGTCACCAAACTCTTTTTTGATGTACGCTTCAGCGGCTTTAATAGCCTGGCCGCTTAACACCGTGCTGTCGGTACGCATGTAGGTGATGTGTCCGCTTTCGTAGAGGCGTTGGGCTAGCGTCATAGTTTGCTTGACGCTGAAGCCCAACTTGCGGGAGGCTTCTTGCTGCAATGTACTGGTTATAAACGGCGCGCCTGGGTTGCGTGTGCCGGGCTTTTGTTCGACTGTAACGACTTTGTAAGCTGCCTGTTTGCAATCAGCTAAAAACTTTTCAGCCTGCTTCTGGTCATCCATCCTTGCAGATAGCTCTGCCGGCAGCTCGGTCTTTGCAGTCTGAAAAGCAGCTGTCACTTTATAATTTGACCCGGTGGCATGCTCTTTAATTTCGCGCTCTCGTTCAACTATAAGGCGCACGGCAACTGATTGCACGCGCCCGGCTGAAAGCCCTGGACGAACTTTCTTCCAAAGTACCGGACTCAGCTCATAACCAACCAGCCGATCGAGTATACGGCGGGCTTGTTGGGCGTCAACCAGCTTTTCGTCAACATGTCTCGGGTTTTTTACGGCTGCTTCAATCGCTGGTTTGGTGATTTCATGAAAAACAATGCGTTTGGTTTGGGCAGGTTTTAGGCCTAGTGCATGACATAGATGCCAGGCTATGGCCTCGCCTTCTCGGTCTTCATCAGATGCCAGCCAGACTTCTTTGCCTTTTGCAGCAGCTATGAGTTCTTTGACAACTTTCTTTTTATCGGCCGGTATATCATAAGTGGGCATGAATTCGTGCTCGACATCAATGTTCAGACCCTTTTTTGGTAGGTCACGAATATGCCCAAAACTGCTTTTAACAGAAAAATCCGATCCGAGATACTTCTCGATCGTCTTTGCCTTTGCTGGAGACTCCACAATAACTAAATTCTTCGCCATGCCGCTTAAGTATACCTCATACAGTAATTTGTCTTATATATGCAATTCGCTAGACTACGCGTAATAACTTATAAATGCAAATAATATGTTAGCGGGCCGGTTTGGATGACAGATGATAGCCACCGCATTCGGGGCATTTGTATGACCGAAACGGTTTGCCCTGTTTTCTCGAAGGATTTATAAGATTAAGTGCCGCTCGAGCGGATTGTTCGTCTGGAAATCGCCGTTTTGTTTTGCAAGTGTGTTTTTTTGGCCCAAATAAGAAACTAAATAAACCCATATGCTTAGTTTAACTGATGCCCCAATTTCCTGCACCTAGGGCGTGTATTTTACCTGTTATTTCGAGCATTGTTAGTGTTTGGTTGAATTCACTTGGGTTGAGACCAGACTTTGTCAATATAGCCGAACCATCAGCATTCCCTTCGGCAATTAGTGCAAGTATTGTTTGCTCGGCCTCGTTTGCGGCAAGCGGTAACTGCCGCTGTTGTCCCCTAACTTCAATATTTAAGGCCTGCAGAATGTCCTCGACCTCAGTTACCATAATAGCGCCGGATTTAAGCAGGCTGTTTGTGCCCCCGCTTGTTTCGGACGTTATATTCCCCGGTACTGCCATGACTGTTTTGCCCTGATCGAGTGCGAAATTTGCAGTATGCAGCGTGCCGCTTTTAGTAGCTGCTTCGGTGATTAAAACACCGTCGCTAATACCCGACACCAACCTATTGCGTTGTATAAAGTTGTGCTTTAGGCCCGGCATATTGGCTTCGTACTCAGAAAGCAATGCTCCGCCGGTTTCAAGGATGCGCCGGGCTAGCTGGCGGTGACTGCTTGGGTAGATATTGTCTAAACTAGTTGGTAAGACAGCAAGTGTTTTTCCGCCTGCTTGTATACACGCTTCGTGCGCAATTGAATCTACGCCAAGTGCCAATCCACTAACTATAACAACCCCGCTTGCAGCAAGCTCAGCAGCTAACTTTTGTGTTACATAACGGCCATAAGGCGTTACTTTTCGGCTACCGACAATAGCGACTCTTGGCATAGCAAGCAGCGGCGCAAGCTCGCCTAAAACAAACAGTTCTTTAGGCGGCTGAGATATTTGCTTTAATATCTCTGGAAAATCAGAATTCTTAAGCGTGAGCTTGTTGACTTTCATAAAAAATATACTTAAGTATTGACATAAGGACATTATTTTGCTAAAATAGCAATTCGAAGTTAGCAATTTGCTGTCTTTCGTACCTTATACCCCTATTCTAACACTTCGTATTACGAAGTAATGTTAGATTGTTTTAGAGCGCGCTTTGACCAAGTCGTTACCCTCCACTTCGATAAGCTGCAGCGCGCCCCGAGCGTGCAGCGTTCTAAAACAGACTAACCCCTTTAAGACGCCACAGATTGTTTCTTGTAAGCAATTTGTACTTCAAAGCGAGTCCAAAAGATGTCCTGAGGCTTCGGCCAAAGGCGGCACGGCACGTATTAACGTAGATGCACGATGCTTCGTTGGTGGGCTTGAAGGGTGTTTCCTGGGCTTAACTTGTTTGAGCCCTGAAAGAGCTATCAGCGGTGCCCACCCCCTCTGATAGCTCTTTTAGTTTTTCAGGAAACCGATGCCCGCAAACAGGTTTCGTGATCTCGAAGCTTGCGTGCATGAAAACAAGTTTTTTTGATCATTTTTGATGTAGATTCTGATAGGCGTCATACTGGTAACATGGAAATTGATCACGATACGTCTCAGATTATACTGAGCGCAAGAGATATTGATGCGCTTGGTCCACCGATTAGACCCCCGACACAACCTATAGATGATGCTCCGCAAATCTATAAGCAGGCCCTTGAAAAGATCAGCCATGAGAATCTAATACTCGAGAGAAACGCGTCAGAGTTCCCTGAATTTGTCCGCCGAAATTTAATTATTAGTTTGCAGCGACGCGCCAGAGCAATACTACCAACCCTGCATACCATAGTCGGCGAACTCTGTCCGATTGTGCCCCGCGAAATTGACGAAATCGAAGAATATTTAAGACAGCAAGACTAGCCGGTTTGATTAAACAATAAAGCTACGGGTTTCGTGAGGCAGCTGGCTACCGTAGACGTATTCGGTCAGTATCGCAGTGCTCTCTTTTAAAAGATGAGGTATTTGCTCTACTTCTTTAGCACTAAATTTTGCCAATACAAAGTCTTTGCTGTCCATTGGTGTGGTTGCTTTGATGCCGATACGGACGCGTCCGAATTCTGGGCCAAGATGCTGGATTATTGATTTAATGCCGTTATTGCCGGCATCAGCTCCGCCAACTCGGGTACGGATTTGGCCAAACGGGATATCCAGCTCATCGTGCACCACTACAACGCTTTCGAGCGGTATTTTATAAAAGTCCATAGCTGCTCGAACGGCTTCGCCGCTCAGATTCATATAGGTGGTCGGTTTGATGGCGATAACACGCGTGTCGCCTATTTGACCGCTGGCCTGATATACCTTCAAGTCTTTCTTTTCAACCCAGGTACCTAGGTCAGTTTTTTGAACGAACGTGTCAACACATGCAAAGCCGATGTTGTGTCTGGTGCCGGCGTAGTCACGCCCGACATTCCCCAGTCCAACTAGTAGAAGGGTTTTCGTAAGTCCTAACGTATAGAGCGGTATGCTACTGCCAACTTCGGGTTTTTTCTGAAACAACGCCATCCTAGAAGCATACAGAATATGCAACAGAGAATAAAGAAATGTCGGCTATATTGGTTTTTTGTTCCAATTACGTTTGCGTATGTTGGAGCGCTGTAAGCCGCTGTTGTCGGCCTTGGTGGGGCTGACACCGTGCTTGTGGGTTTCGTGCTTGTCGAAGTACCAGAAGCGGATAGGCGTGCCTTCAAAGCCGTAGGTGCGCCGCAGTTCTTTCTCCATGTATCTTTTATAACTCCAGTGCAAGAATTTCAAATGAGCGCCGTATACTTTGAAATTGGTTGGATTCTCTGCTTCCTGGACCATGTAATTCAGCTTGGGTTGACGGTTTTTAAGCCCGGCTGGCGGATGCGCATCGGCAACTTGCCTAAGCCATTGGTTTAGCTCGCGTGTTTTTACTTTTGTCTGCCGCTTGGCAATGATCTCTTGGACGAGGTCAAAGAGTTTAGTAACATTTTGGCCGCTTACAGAGCTGGTAAAAATTAACGGTGCCCAAGGTACAAAATCATAGTCGGACGTAATTTGCGGGGCAATGCTGTCTCTGGTGAAGGCGTCTTTGTCAAGTGCGTCCCATTTGCTCACGACCAGTATCAGGCCCTTCCCAGCTTCCTTAACCATACCCGCGATTTTTTGATCGAGCGCAACGCTTAGCTCGGTTGCATCAATCAGCAGCAAACATACATCTGATTGCTCAATGGCAGCTAAGCTGCGGATGACGCTAAAGCGCTCGACACCCTGCCCGATTTTGCCGGCGCGCCGGATACCGGCAGTGTCCATTAGCTCAATTTCTTTGCCCTGATAGCGGACTACCCGGCGGTTTACGTCGCGAGTCGTGCCTGCACGGTCGGCAACAATTGCCTGCTGTTTTTTTGCAAGCGAATTAAATAGTGCTGATTTGCCGACATTAGGTCGCCCCAAAACCGCAACATGTATACGGTCATCGGCGTCTTTTTCGGTGGCTTTTGGAATAACTACAACTAACTGGTCAAGCAGTTCTTCTATGCCCCGTCCCTGCGTAGTGGTGGTGAGCATAATAAGCTTAATTCCTAGTCGCTGATAATCTTCGGCTACAGCTTTTGGCTTTTTATCTAGTTTATTGACGATTAGAAAAACCGGCTTGCGCGTTTTTAGCGCCATTTTGGCAACGCGTCGGTCTTCGTCCGTAATTGGTGCATCCGCCTCGGTTACGACCCATATGACATCTGCACTGTCGGCTGCCTGCTGAATTTGCTCCTGGATGGTAAATTCAAAATCGTCCTCGGCCTCTTTAATGCCGGCCGTGTCAATCAGCCAGAACTGCTGGTCATTGTGTCTTGCTTTGGCCCAGATGCTGTCACGGGTTGTACCAGCTTCTTGCGCCACAATAGCTTCCCGACGGTCCAGAATCGCATTGAACAAACTGGACTTGCCCACGTTAGTCCGGCCCACAATCGCAACTATCGGCAGTTGTTTACTCATTCCACCTATATTAACAGAGATGAGCACCATTGACAAGCTAGATATAATATTGGTAATATAGTTTTTCTAATGACCGAGACCGATAAACAACCCTTAGATGACGAAGAATATGCATCGCAATTATTTTTTCAGATACGTTTGGAAACATTAGCAGCATTGCCTGCATTCGATGAGCTGTTTACATTTGCAACCGAAACTTGCCTGAATGACATACAAGCCGTAGAAGATTATGCCGAAGCGTTAAAACAGTCACGCGAAGGTAGTGCAGAACATGAAAATATACACCACCTGGGTAACTGGGGCTTGCGGGCTGCTCTTGAACTACAAGGATCTGCCAGTACATTTTTTGATCGTGACAAACCCGATAAGCCAGACGCTACCGAGCGAATGTCTATTCATACTATTCTTAAGCACCCTCGCAGTTTGCACCTAGAGCGCGACTCAAAAATTGTGGATAAAATTGAAGCGTTTGGACGAGCACTACTGGATGAGACATTTAACGTGCTTGGTCCGGACGCACCGGATAAGGTGACTGAGTATCGGAATGCAGCCACAGAAGATGAAAAACGAGCAGTCGTCAGATGGCTACTGGGAAGAATTATTGAAATACGAGATCATGTGCCCACCAAATCAACTGCCGACGATATAGAAGTCGGGGATATCGGCGCCGGCTTAATTCGTACGCCAATCGCTAGCGACCCAAGCCTGGAAACGACTCACGAAACGGTCCGCATTATTGACGACTACATTGACGACGACGTGGTATTACAAGAACACATCGAGGAAGATGGCGGCGCCCCTGAAGACGTTAATTATTACCATCCCGTGCGCTTGTCGCCAAAATTGCTCGGCGCCTACCCTGATACAGAGCTTGTTCCGACCTGCTTGGGTTTATCACTATTGGCGGCCTCATTTCTTGAAAAAGCCGGTGCTCCTTATTTTCATGGTGGCGTCATGCAATCAGCTCAAGAAGCAGGCAGGATATCCCAAAAGCTTGGGCTGCATATGATTAAAAAAACAGCAGATAAATGGGAACTACCGTTGCCCGATATCATGGATCAAAAGTTGACAGACTTGAAGACAGAAATCCAGACAGTAATTGATAATAATCGCGGACATCACGCCGCCGTGGTGGCTCAGAATGCAATAGACAGGTGGGATGTGATTGACCCAAATTACCATATATGGTCAACCTTTTTCGAAGAGGATAATAAGCGACTAAATGAACTATTTGATGTCCACACATCATTGCAGAAACTGAGCCCGGGCGTTGAGCAATCCATACGTTTCGGTGAAGGATCCCTGACTTCAACGTTTCTTTTGGTTATGAGAATTATTGCAGAAGCCGACACTCCAGAAGATATTCTGGATGATTTTATTAACGCAGCATCTGAAAGTACTGAGCCGCTAGAAGAATTCAAAAAGTATCTTTTATATTTCCTTACTAGAAAAGATGGTTTTGAATTTGATGAGGACGTCAGTTCTGTCGAATCTCCACTTGACCTGCTTTTTGAAGATTATTTAGGTAAACGCGCTGGATATACATGGCGTGATAAATTAGCCTACATCGATCAATTTATGGAGCGGGTCTTGTTGACATATGTTTTTGCTGATGCGAAAGATAGTGACATCAGTAGTTGCTTAGAGCGATGCAAGACGGATCAGGCCTACAGACAAAGACGCATTGAGGATCTCAAGTTCGCGCCGCTCTATCTTGTTTATGCAATGCAAAAGCATTTTGTTGATGAAGTTGGGAATATGAATGTCGGGCACTCAATAATGGAAATCGGTCTTCCACATTATCGTATTGGCATAAGTGTTTTGAGCGACTTTGCCATATATAGCGGCGATAAATTGCCACCCAGCTTCTGGGCGACGTACTGGTCTAGCCATGCTGCGTTTAGCGACCATATGGTTGGCAGAGATATGAGCGACCCTCAAAAAGTTATCGCCTGGAATCTGCTGGAAACTATCCAAAGCGGCATGTTGCAATACTGTAACAGTCATGGTATGGTTGAAAAGTTCCTCGAGCAAGAAGGAGAAGCCATCAATGGCACTGGTAAATGATGATGACCTCGAGCGGGTCATGGAAAAGGCTCAGCTGAGCAGCGAGCAGAAACAGAGGCTCCGCGACGCCAACAAGCCCCCCACAACCGAAGCTCGCGGTCACGGCGCAGCCGGACCGGACAGAACCAAGGTCTCGAGCCTCTAGATCGCAGAAGGGCGGCGCACATGCCACCTCACTTTCGGCAATACGCCGCCCTTCTGCACCACACATTCATCATCCCAAAACTCCTAAATAGACGCTCGCGCTTAACAGCGTTCGCAGCCCCACCCTATTCTTACTCTTGGAACTTTTCTTTTTGCCAAAATTTTAGATAAGCCAGTTTACGATAGGTTTGAAAGCTGATGATAATCGCCTGGTTTTAAAGCCCGTAGCTCGTACGGGCCAATGTTGGTGCGGTGCAGTTTTACGACACCGTAATCAAGCGCCTCAAACGTACGGCGAATCTGGCGGTTGCGGCCTTCTTTCATCTCTACCTTCCATTCTTTGGGCTGTTTGTTGATCATTTCAAGTTCAAAACGGCTTATGCCGTCCCCAAGCATTACGCCTGCTTTGGTGATCTTTTCATAATCTTCACGCGATAAGTCTTTATGCAGGGCGATTTTGTATTTTTTAAGTTTTTCGAATTTAGGATGTGTTAGCTGGTGCGCAAACTCTCCGTCATTAGTCATAAGAAGTAATCCGGATGAATTTTTATCCAGCCTGCCAACGGGCTTAAGATGATGATACGTTGCAGGTAAAAGGTCATACACCGTTCTTCCGCCTTGACCGTCCCGTGAGCAAATATAGCCTACGGGCTTATTCATGATTAATGTCTGTATGGCGACTGCCATGGCCAGTGGTTTGCTGTCCAGCGTTACGACGTGGCTATCATCGACCTGTTGGCCTGCAGTTGGGGCTAAACCGTCTACCAGAATGCGTCCAGCGGCTAGGGCGGTATCAGCGGCGCGCCTAGACATTCCTGTCTTAAGTGCTACAAACTTATTAATACGCATACGTACAGAGTACATAGTACAGAGAACTTAGTACAGAGAAGATGTGTTTACTGCGTACTCACACTCAGCGCTTCGAACTATAGTGCCACGGAGTTCGGGTCGACTTTGTCACCCGGGCGTGTCGGAGTATCAGGTGTTTGAGGAGCAGCTTCGGGTGCTGCTGCCTGTGGGGGCGTTGCAATGTTGCCTAGCGGATCAACGACGCTGGTTGCTGGCGGGGTTTGAACTGCCTGCATAGCGTTGTCTATGGCGTCTTGTTGGGCGGCCATCTTTTCAAGGTCAGGTTTAGACGATAGATCATTCAGCGGTGCAATAACTCTTTTACTAGTTGTTCCGGCTGCAGACGCGCTAGCAGCTTCTTCGGCCTTTTTGTCCTCTAATGCATTGCTGACGACTTCGGCAAGCTTTTCGGCGGAGTCGGCAGCTTGATCAGTTGTTGATGATTCAGATACGGGTGGTGACACAACTTCAATTGGCGCGCTAAGGTCATTGGCTTGAATGTCATCCGTCACAAGTGGCGGCGCTACCGGTGTGACGGGGTCAACTGGAGTGGCTGCAAACTGATTAATCTGGTCGGCTACAGTTGCCGCTTCATCAGCTGTCGTCTGTGCGACGGCGGGTATTGTTGTATCATCGCTCAGTGGGTCAACTGGAGTGGCAATGGGAGCACTAAATGCGGGTGGGGCTTGGACGGCCACCGGTTCAGAAACAGGAACAGGAACAGCTATAGGAGCGGCAGGAGGCGGTGTTAGTGAAGGCGCCTGCTCGCCGGCAAGTACTTCCTTGGCTACCTTAGCCACATCTTCGAGCGTAACTTGGGATTTAACCAAATAGCGGTCTGCGCCGAGCTTGTCAGCACGTGCCTTGTCCTCTGCCTGAGAGAGGGCTGTCATCATAATAACTTTAGTATTCTTGGTTTCGGGAGTACTACGCAATATATCAAGCATGTCAAAGCCACTTATTTTAGGCATCATGACATCAGAGATAATCAGATCGGGTTTTTCTTTGACGGCTAAAGCGAGTGCTTCTTCACCGTCCTTTGCGCTGACAATTTCATAACCTTCAGCTAATAACCGAGCCTCGTATATCTCGCGTAGGTTGTTGTCGTCCTCGACGAGCATTATTTTTGCCATAACTATTGATACCCCTGTTTAATCATATGGTTTATGCTTATCTTACACATTCTATCATGTATCACGGTGATTACTATATTGGCGATTGCGCCAACTCTTGCGCTTGCAATTCCGCCGCCCTGCCAGAGCTGATCCGCGGGAAATTCAAATAAAAGGTGCTACCCTTACCGACAGTACTTTCTACCCAGATTCTTCCTTTGTAGATTTCTACAATTTTTCGGCAAATAAATAGGCCTAGCCCCGTACCACCTATGGTCCTTGTTGTTGAATTATCGACTCTATAAAATTTTTGAAACAGATGCGGTACGTCATCGCCTGGAATACCTGGACCGGTATCCTGCACAAAAAATTGAACCACGTCACTGTTGCCTGTCAGCCCTATAGAAATTTTACCCGAGTCCGTATATTTGACGGCGTTGTCAAAAAGATTAGTGATTACCTCACGCAACCTGTCGGGGTCGAGGTGTATATAATAAAGCGGACGAACGACTTTACCGCCTGCCAGGTTGCTGGATTGTTCCTGCGGCTCGCTGGCACCAATAGTAAATTCCATTAGCAAGCCTTTCTTTTCCGCCGAAAACTTCAGGCTTTCTGTTAGGTCTTCAAGATACTGCCCCATTTCAACAACTACCGGATGACTCACCAGGCGGCCATCTTCTGCCTTCGCGCTTGTTAATAAGTCCTGGAACAATTGTCCAAGATGATGTGTCGAGCCCAGCGCTTTTTCCAGATAACTCCGGGCTTTGGTGTCTATCTGTGCAACTTTTTCGTTTAGGGCCAGCTGCAGATAACCTTCAATAGCTGCCACCGGGGTTCGCATCTCGTGCGATGCCGTGCTTACGAAGTCTGCCCGCCGCCCTTCTTCTGCTCTGGCGGCGCTAATGTCGCGGAGTACAGCCACCACGCCTACAAGCTCTTTCTTACCTGGTAATACAACCGGAGATACAACAAGTGAAGCCACGACTTCCTTTCCGCTGCGGCCTACAAGTTTGAGTGTTTGCTCGACTTTGACTTGGCTGATGAGCGCTCGCCCGAATGGGTGTTCGGCCGGTGTTAAGTCTTTGCCGTCTTCAGTCTTCATTTTCATGACCAGTTGGATATCAATACCAAGCGCCTCGTCTATCGGCCATTCGCTCATGGTTGCTGCTGCAGTATTCATTAGGTTGATTTTGCCCTCGGTATTTATCAGGACGACCCCGTCGGCAATTGATTCAATCAAAATTTCTGCTTGCTGGTCTTTATTTGCAAGCATACCTGAAAGCTTAGCGAGCTTCAGATTTTCGGCTTTTTGATACTGCGTGTGCCAGAGCAAATGGCTCAACCCCGCGATAGCCAGCGTTCCGGCAGTTACCAGGCCGCCAAAAATAAGATCAAGTTGGTTGCCCTGTGCCAAGCTGTCGGTAAACTGCAGCACCAAGTAAATTAAGGTCATAAAGAACGTGCCGGCAATAGCATAGGTGCCAAAAATGCCGCTGAAAAACACCATTATGCCCCACGCTAAAAAGAACCAGGACTGCAGTTTGCCGCTACCATGAATCAAATTAATAAGTGTCAAAGCCTGCAATAGCGATGCGATAAGTGTTGCCGACCACACACCGCGTTTATGTTTCACGGCGCGGTAAAAGCCAAGAGAGTATGCGACTTGGACAATAGACAAGACCAGGGTTATGTAGGTTAATCCTCGACTAGTATTTAGGATCTTAAACCCAGGCACTAGCAAAGCAGTAACGCTGGCGGCTCCAATAAGCACCGCCCAAGTTGCAATTAGGCGATGGTATAAGATGTACCACTTGTCTGTAACACTCTGCATATTTGTTATCTTTAGTCGCCTGCCCCACATGCAAAAGCACGCGGTGCCCACGCTTATGCTTAAGTATACGACACGCAGAGACGCAAACCTAACTCATTGTGGACTATTCTCATCTGTTATGTTAGTATTTCCGGGCTAAGACGGTCCCGTCGTCTAGTGGTTAGGATATCTGGTTCTCATCCAGAAGATCGCGGGTTCGAATCCCGCCGGGATCACCAAGTATCAGCAGTATTGCGTATTGTACTTACTTAGATTTACTGGTTCGTCTATACTGTTTTTATGGTTACAACTCGCACCACCCTGCTGGCCGCCGAATTAGAGGCTCTATATAAAGATCGCAGCGCAGATATGTTATTTCATGGCTGGCACCATATATATTTCGTGGCGAAGAAAGCTATTATCTTTGCCGAAGAATTTGAGGTTGATAAAGAATTAGTTGAAGCAGCCGGCTTAACTCATGACTTGAACTATTTAGTCGAAATTAATTCTGAGCCAGAAGTCGGTAAAGATTTGCGCGCTGAATATCTCACAAAAGCTGGCTTCGATCCTACGGAAATTGAGAAAATCGAAACAATTGTCATGTCAGAGCACACTGCGACCCGGCACGCTGACATTTCAGATGAATCTAAAGCGCTGAGTGATGCCGATACATTGTTTAAAGCATTGCCTATCACGCCGATACTATTTGCTGGCCATTTTATTACTGAAAATCAAATTGATATTAAGCGACTGGCGTCGAAAGTTGTAGGTGAGCAGAAGCCACTTATGGATCAAGGAATCTACTTCTATACCAATATTGCTAAAAATAAGTATTTGGGGTGGGCAAAAGTGAATTTGTCACTCTGGGAAAATGTACAGCAGGCTCTAGAAGATGATGACATAAACGAAATGCTGTCCATCGCTCGCGAGCTCAAGGCCATATAGGATTTTCATCGTTTCTACGTCTTTCACTATGAAGCTAAAAAGGCCTGGCCTTTTTACCCTAACGATTTTACCCATAGCAACTTTATAAACCGACAGAGCTAGGATGACCAAAGCATAAGAAGCCTCAATAATTGATGCTTTTCTATTAGGTTTTACCTTGGCTAAGAAGCTGGCTTCCAAAGCTTGAATATAATGAAGCCAGGTATTTTAAGGAGCGTTTCGTAGTCTTTGGGTGACACTTCTTTCATTTGCGGCAAAGGCTGCGGCTCATGTATGCCAGCAATCATAAAACCAGCAGTAGCCACTTCTTGGCTGATTTCGCCGATCGATTTGTGCCAGGTTACCCAGCCGTTTTCGTCCATGGACCGTCTTGTCACGTAATTACCGACAATAGTAACCGTTTTCAGTTTGACATCTTTTGTGCGAGACAACTGATGTACTTTAGTATTCTCGTCGTCACAAGTGACTTTCATTGCTGAGAACATAGGGTGATTGCAAGAGAATAAGAAATATGAACCAGGTCGAAGTATCCTGTAGGCTTCGGCTAACATCTTGTCCCATTCTTCGATGTAATGAACAGCTAGGCTCGAATAGGCGAAATCAAAACTGTTATCTGGCAAGTTAAGCCGTTCTATATCCATAACCTGAAATTCACACTCAGGATAACTAGTTTTTGCGATGTCTAGTAAGCCCTTCGAGATATCGACACCAACAACTTGTTTTGCGCCAAGTAAATTCAGCTGGTTACAATCTTCGCCACTGCCACAACCTAAGCTAATAACCGACAAGTCTGTAAGATCAGGAACCAACGCATACATTGCCGGCTTCTCGTACATTGAGTGGTAAATAGAATCATTGGGGTCACGAACATGCCGGGTATAGTCTTCTGCGTGTTCGTTGTACCATTGGATTGTGCCTTTATCTGTTGACATCAGATGATAATACCATACTAACAAGGCGGCGTCTTAAGCGTTGATAGAGGTCAGCCCCGTTGATTCGTTCTAAGATGTCTTTACAGCATTCTGGAACTAGGTGTTGTCGACTGGAGTTTTATGTAACCCACTCACTGAATCGGGTGGCGTATAAAATTTTTCTACAATCCAAAAATCACTATTCTTCTTAATTACATGCTCAATACTTTTTACTTCATGCCCGCTGACAATTACAAACCTATCTTTCTTCTTATGTATCTCATTATATTGACTCAGTTTGAGTGGGATTCGCTGCCGACAATTTTCATCAGCACATTCGCAGTAAAACTGAAACGTAGGATCTTCAGTAGGTATCAGGTGTTTTTGATTGTCTTCTGTGGCCACTCTCTGGATCTCGTCAAATTTCTTCTGGACCCTTTGGTTGTACTCTCTAAATACAACTTCGTTTTCAACCATACGTCTTTCAGATGCAGACTGTGTCATGTAATTATAGTAACCTATTGGCAGCATGATTCAATAGGGCCTTGCTCAAATCCGTTTTTACATGCAAGAGATTCAAAGTTTGAAAAACGTGTTATTTCTTCTTAGACTAGAACAAGCCATATAATGTTAGGAAATACTTTTGAGTGAATTACCTGTTCCCGAAGATGAACCCGAGGTCTTGGTAGTCGCTCCGGTTGAAGCCGTACCAATAAGCTTAAAAATGAAGCTATTCTACGGCCTTATTGGAGCCGGCTGTTTGATTGGTTGGCTGGCCGACCCGGTGATTCACGCCGATACTCCCCCGCCACCTGTATCAACCACACTATCGCCTCGCTAATCGTATTACCGGCAGTTCGTCCCATTTGCTGACATAGCGCGGGCTGCGTAAGTTGTGTCGCGGCTGCCATTTGTTGGCTAATTCTTCGGCTGCAAATTTTAGGGCGCGTTTGCCGAAGCGTTGGTTGATTGCATCCAGTACATCCATGCGCCGGTTTGCGCTGTCGTGTTCGCTTTTATTTAGCGCACCAAACAGGTCGGACTGGACGTATGCGGCGGGCACAAAATCGTAGAGCAGCACCCCTGCCCTGTGGTAGGCCAAGTGCGGCTGAAAGACTTCCGCTAGCGCCCCCACTAGCGTGCTCGCCAGCAGGCCGGTATTGGCAGTTGGTACTTCAAACCGGACTTCCTGGCCAAAACGCTGGTACCCCGGTTTGTGCCTGTCGGTCGTTACAAACAGCGCGGCTTTAGTAGTCAACTGCTGGTGGCGACGCAATTTAAAGGCGGCGCTTGCGGCAAAGCTGGTAACAGCTGCCTCAACTACATTAAAGTCACTGGTATCTTCGCCGAAAGTTCGGGTGCTCATAATACTCTTTTGCGGTTTGCCAATCTGCTCGAGCGGCCAGCAGGAGGTGCCATTAAGCTCGGCAAGTAACTGCCGGCCGTTAATTCCCATTATTGATTGAGCGTGCCTAGGCTGCATACGCGCAAAATCCCAGGCCGATAACACACCCTCGGCGCGGAACCGGGGCGCCAGACGCCGGCCGATTCCCCAGATATCACCAACTTCCATTTGCTCCATGTGGCAAGCGGGGTCTTCGGCGTTTTTGCCCACAAAACTACAGACGCCGTTAAGTTCCGGTACTTTTTTGCCTCTTTCGCTCGCGAGTTTGGCCAATGCTTTGCTGGGCGCAATGCCGATAGACACCGGTACACCAACCCAGCGCCAAATAAGCTCGCGCACTGTTTTGCCCCAGGCTTTGTAATCAGCAATCGGTAGATTAGATAGCTCCAGGAATGATTCATCGACCGAATAGACTTCGATTCTGGGTGTAATAGTGGTTAGTATATCGACAATACGCTTAGAAATATCGCCGTACAGTTCAAAGTTGGCACTGAAGTTGATGATATTGTGCCGTGTAATGACGTCGCGGTATTTAAAGGCTGGCGCGCCCATAGGAATCCCAAGCGCCTTAGCCTCGTTGCTGCGGGCCACCGCGCAGCCGTCGTTGCTGGACAGTACGATCACCGGCTTGCCTTCGAGGTCCGGCCTGAAAACCCGCTCGCACGACACAAAAAAGTTATTACAATCAATCAACGCAAAAACTGGCTTTTTCACACCCTGTACCTCTATTACGTTATAGTGTTTTGATATGTTATATATTTCACGCTATAGCGCAGAATATATAACAAAGGAAAGAATAAAAGACCAACAGGCCAACAGGAAATCAAGGGGAAGAACGAGGGGCTGGGTTGGGAGGGGGGTTAGGTGCGGGTGTCCCATTTTTTGAACCTATGGATTGTTGAAGTTACCACTCCCCACGTTTCGATATTTTCCGGTACTTGGTTGGTGTGGCTAATAGTAAAGCTGTCGCCCTGCCACCACACCACCAAATCATTTGAACCAAAGCCAAGTGCCCGGTCTACCACCACGATATCGGTGTCAAAAATGCCCAGCGGCCGCCATGAATCGCCATTGATGCGCATCAGATATGTCGCCGCGCTATGGGCAACCAGCAGCTGGTTGAAATCAAGTGCTTGAATGGCTCTGTCGGTGGCTGCGTTTGGAAAGCCTGCGTGTTCGGATACACCCGAGTTTCGCAGGGCTTCCCCGCGTGTGTCATTAAAGCTGCTTTGTTTTGACGAGCCTCCCACGCCCAAGGCATTTTCATCCCACTCATCCGACCACATATAGCCACGCCTTCCGCCACGGTGACAAATGAGTGGGTTTTACGGGTGTTTCAATGTAGTGAGTCCATTCCATGTCTTTACGTTCTTCCATAGACTAAAACTCTGAGTTCCGGCAATAGTGCCCTTGCCTCTTGTACGCGCATACCGGCTTGAATACCAAGAATCTTGGCTTCTTTTGAGCACGCGGTAATGATTGCTTGGTTGCGGGTTTTGATTGATTGCCGCTTGCGGCGCACGGGGCTGACGGCAAACGCCCAGGCGTTTTTAATTTCTGCTCTACTTGCTATGTGTAAATTCATTTGCATTGTAATCTCCTATCTTAAAACTGGCTTGCGAGAGACCAAGAACCACTGGTCGTTCTGTTCGCGGAGCCGAAAATTATTAAAACCATCAGTCATGTCAAAGAACTTGACTGCTTCTTGCCCTTTTTGGACGAGCATTTGCAGGCCGTCAGTAAAGGTATAGCGCTTGTGGTCGACGGTAATAGCCCGCGGGTAGCTTTTAAATTTTTGGCCTTGGGCAAAGTAAAAAGCGTTTACCTCGACTTCTTTGTTGATTGTTTGAGTCATATCCCTACTCCTCTTCCTTAAATTTCACGATTCGCACTTGAGCGCCAGGTGCATTTTCTCTTCCGGGAAACGGACTGAGCTGTAGAGGAAACTACTGCTCAGGAGTATGGCAGAAGAAAAATGTGCTTGGTGCCAAGAGATCAGCAGGGCTTTTTGCTCTGCAAAATGGCAAGCTGACCGGTGCGGATTGTGAAGTTGATAAAAAATAGACCGTCAAAGAATAATTCTTAGCGGCGAACGGGTTTACCAATGGATTTCCAGAGGTGAGGAGTTGCTCGCAAGGTTTACTAGACCGTTCCCTAGTATTCCAGTGAGGGCGAGAAACAAGATTGGATATGAGGCGCACAGTGACCGGAGTGTGATTGCCTAAGTTATAAATAAGTCTGAAAACGATGGACGGCAAACCGACTCATGCTCCCATGACTACTGTAAGTATACTCCCACTCAACTAGTCGGTTTCAAGTACTTTTTTCACTTTCGGCCTTTTTGGCCTCGTCAGAATGACCACACAGTCATTTAGTGAAGGTACCTGAAAAGAGAGATTGTGGGGGTGGCGTAAGCCGGAGGAGTAGCGCTGGGGGCGCGGTTGTTGCCTCCTCCGGCCGAATCTGCATGTCTATAGGGGCCTCCGGGTGTAGCCGAAGGGGTTGCTCTTGCGCTTCTCCGAAGCGATGTCGTCAGCCCAGACGTGGCAGAACACTCCCAGGCCAGCGATGAAGCTGAAGAGGCTGATCCAGCTAAGCCACGCGACTGCGTTCACGTCGACGAATATGGCAGTGACGGCCATCACGAGGAGGCAGCACCCAGCTGTGCAGCATGAGACCAGGATTCCGATCAGGATTCGTTGCAGCATGTTCTCTCTTTTCAGGTGCAATTGTTCTTCTGCAGAACAATCAGGGTCTAGGCATGGTTGCCAAAACAGACGTACTATACCATAAAACTTATAAATAGAAATAGCCCCATACACTGGTGTGTGTATGGGGCAGTTGCAGTACCTCCTCCCTTTGCGCGCACTGGGTCAACCAGTATAGCCGTGGTAGAACCACAGCTTTACTGGTTTCTTGGCACCAGGCACATTTTTCAGCTGCGATACTCCCGAGTAGTATTATTCATACAACTCGTTCCGTTTCTCGCTGAGAAAATGTGCCTGGCACTCAAGCCCAGCGTGCGCGTCTAATCCAAAAGGCCGTTGGCCTCCATGTCGCGGAGTCGCTTGTACAAGCCGTTGAGCCTGTTCAGCTCCTCGTGCGTGCCAATCTCAGCAACCAGTCCCTTATCCAGTACCACCACTTGGTCGGCACACATGATGGTGCTAAACCGGTGGGCGATAATGAAGATGGTGCAGTGCCGAAGCTCGATGAGGCGCTCAATGGTAATCTGGACTTCCCTCTGGCTGAGGGCGTCCAATGCACTGGTGGCTTCATCGAGAATCAGGATGGCCGGGTGACGCAGCAGTGCCCGCGCGATGGCGATGCGCTGCTTTTGTCCGCCGCTTAAGCGAACGCCGTTCTCGCCTACCCCGGTGTGGTAACCGTTGGGCAGTTCCAAGATGAACTCGTGAGCATTGGCAAGTTTGGCGGCCTCTATGACTTCTTCTTCGGTGGCTTCGGGACGACTCATCCGGATGTTTTCCAGTATGGTCGTATCGAACAGCTGCACGTCCTGGCTGACGATGCTGATCCCGTACCGGCGGTACCGGTTGTAGTCAATTGACTTCAGGTCGATATCGTCGACGAGAATGTGGCCCGAATCCGGGTCGTACTCTCGTTGGGTTAGCTTCATCAGGGTGCTTTTGCCGCAGCCGGAGGGTCCGACAATTGCGGTGACCGTACAGGCCGGTACTTTGAAGCTTACGCCTCTAAGTGAGCACTCCTCGGCATCCGGATAGCGGAACTTAACGTCGTCAAAGATCACCTCGCCCGTTATGGGTTCGGGATATTCCGGCTTCGTTGGTTGCTGGATGGTCGGCGGGAGCAGCATGAGCTGCACCAGTTCGCGGAGGGATTCGAGTCCCTCGTTGAGCCGCATCTGAAATTCAGAGTAGCGCGCGTAGTTTGAATACGATCGCTCCATCCACGTAGTGGCAAGCACAATAGTGCCCAGTTCGACCTGACCGGTCTTATAGGCCAGCAAGCCGATGAGCGCATATAGCGCCGCCCGCGAGTAGGTCACCACATCGTCTTGACGGGTAAAATACTTCAGGTAACGCTTGTGCCGCGGCACTTCGTCGCGCCAGAAGTCCATGAGCAGCTTGTCGTTGATAGCACAAAAGTCCTTCTCGCGGCCCATCTCTTTGATGGTTCGCCAGTTGGCTGTGATTTCGGTACCAAACTTCTCAATGACCTTCAGGCGGTCGCGAAAATCCTTGCGCATGGGTGTCACTGCGCGTTCGCTGCGCATCATTACCACGTAGTAGACCACCATAGTCAGCAGCGACAGTAAGCCGTAAGGCCAGCCGATGTAGAACATAATGGCAGTCGTGAACGTGATACGAAGCGTGACCGGCAGGGTGTCAAAGAGCAGCTCATCGATCATTGCCTCGAACTTAATGATGTTCTTGGCGACCAAGCTCTCCTTTTCTCCCGTGCCGTGGGCGGTGTGCCAGTCTGCCGAGAGCGATAGCTCACGGGCATGGCCGACACCCCACCAGACTCGCCACATACGCCACTGCGTGCTGTTGCGGGCGGCACTCATTCGGGCGCGCAAAAAGGCGCCGGACTTATAGAGTACGCCCAGTGCCACAGCGACGAACAGCAGCCGGCTAACCCGGGGGTTATCGCGGCTCAACTCATCGATGAAGTACTTCAGCGGGAACACCTGGACGACCAGGAAGAACTCGGTGAGCATCAACCATGCCATGGCTTTTGTGGCCATGCGGCGGATGACGGGAATCTCGGGCGCGATGGACGGGTCCTCGCGCAGGGTGGACAAAAGCTGACGAAGTTCGCCAGGCAGGGACATGTCTCTCTCCTTTAATTTGGGGTTGAGGTTTGACTGCAATACTCTTTCTGGTTACTTAAGTAGGCAAAAAGACCGTTGCAATCAGCAACTTGTTAACGTGCATGTAAGTGATGAGCTTCACAGAATTGTGTGAAGTTTAGGCGGTGCCCGGGTAGCCGGCTCCGCTCTATGTAATAAAGTTACAAGAGTTTAGTAGCCAGCTACAGGAGCCGTGACGCCAACACTGTATGGTGCGAGTAAATACATTACTTCTCCTTATAGTTAGTGCTACAAAAAAGTCCCCAGATGAGTGCGAGGAAGGATGATAAACGGTATCGGTGTACGTTATGCCTGTCATGCCTCATTGCGGCTTATTAGACTAGTGCATACGTCTTGTT
Organism: Saccharimonadales bacterium (SeqCode); assembly: GCA_038255465.1. Classification (GTDB taxonomy): domain Bacteria; phylum Patescibacteriota; class Saccharimonadia; order Saccharimonadales; family JACDFO01; genus JACDFO01. The sequence continues at coordinate 692 of JBBSLJ010000015.1, read as the reverse complement.
AAACAAGAAGACAATCTGTTTATTTTTCCGTTCCTCACCAAATGAGAAACTTGATTGTAGCTACATTATAGCACACATAATTAAAAAAGTCAAGTATAATATTACAAGTTAGTTGTACGCGCCCCTATTCCATGCTATAAATTGTTTAATTAGTATGGCGCTCGAAATCGAAAAAGTTACAGTTGGTGATCTGGTGCGCGAGCTCAGCCCCGCTGCCCTGTAGTATTTTGCGGGTATGGAGCTGTCTGATGAATGGCCGCGTGGCTCAAATCCTCTCAGAGGAAAATTTGTACGCCTGGGCGAGGTTATTTTACTAGGTACCACAATAGATTATGGTCCGGCTGAATGGTTTAGCGAAAAAAGACGCTATCTAAAGCATGTTGATATGGCGTGGCACGGTAACTGTGGTATGGGTGATGCTGTAACAGCGCGTATACGTGAAACGGCGCCAGAAGATGAGATATATTTACGCAAAAAATGGCCCTTAGTAGATGCCGGTGAGTCTCTAATAAGGCTTGACACAGCGGGTAGCCCATACAGTTTGACCTTAAATGAAGATAGCACAGATTTTGGTAGGCCGGATAAAGTTACAAGACAAAAAACCGGTGAACTTGCCCGGGTTGCCTTAGGCCCTGATTTTATAGTAACCGTCGAGTAGATATAACTTCTTTACTTTCGGCCTTTCGGCCTCG
>JBBSLJ010000014.1:0-24660 GCA_038255465.1 Saccharimonadales bacterium (SeqCode) | reverse complement strand
TGATTGCTCATTTAAAGATGAAGCCGGGTCCAGCGTTCAAGCCTGCACTCGATTTTCTGTATGATGCCCAGCTTGGCGGCCTGTTCGCTAGCGTCGAAGATGGTATCGACTACTACAAAACACATTACCCTACTGAGTAGGTTCTTCGGTTGGGATGGTTGGTTCTTCGGTTGGTGCCATTTCTGGCAGCTTGATCAACTGGGTATACTTTTGCTTGTCTTTTAAGTCGTTTACAAAGTCTTCTATGGATTTAAGGGTAATGACGATGCGTGCGGCTCGAATTTTATCACCGTTTGTCTCAAGATTTTTATAGATTTCTAGCGTAAAGCCGGTGTTAACGATACCCGTAATCTGTCCAGGCTGCGTCTTAAATAACGCATCAGTTGATTGGGCGGCAATCTCTTTGCTAGCACGGTCTATTGGAAAGCCCACTTCACCACCGGCAGCCTGGAACGGCCCGTCTGAATACTTAGTTACTACGGCTGCAAAATCTGTGCCGGCTTTAAGCTCGGCCAGTGCGCCCTCGGCCTTCTTATTTGCTTCGGCATCCAGTTTGGCTACCACTTTTTGGGCAAGAATAGTTGTTTTGAGCGAACGCTTAAAATCGTTGATTGACCAGCCCCAATAATCGCGGATAACGTCTTCGAATACTTTTTCGGTGCTTCCCAGACGATTTTGACTTCTTACAATGGTAATCTGATCTTCTACTTCGCGGTCACTAACTGATACGCCGTGTTCATCAGCTAGCTGCTTGATGTATGCATCGTTAATAATTTTATCCAGGGCGCGTCTTTTGAACTGCTCAAGCTGTTCTTTGTCTTTGCCGCTGTCAAAATTCACTTTCAGTTGCGTTTCATAGTAGTGGGTATAATGACGCAGTTCGAATAAATAATTTTCATACGCAATAAAGTGGCCGCCGGTGCGCGCAATCGGGAATGGTATAACCTGCGTTACACGATAAAGAAACGTGGAGTTGGACTGAAATTTATAGAGCGCCAGCGTACAGTACGCAAAAAACGCAATGATTGTTGCTATGAAAAGCCCCGCTGAAACCAGCACAATGCGGTGCTTAGAGTGCTTCAACGGATAGATATATTTACGTGCCGACTTGAGTACTTCTTCACGATGTTCAGCTACCGTCTCATTAGTAATACGCGGTACATTTTCTTGAATGGCCGTTGACTTTGAGCGCCGTTTAAGGCTCTTGGGAATTAGTTTATGCAGTTTCTTCTTCATTATCCTTTGCTTTCTTTCTTGTGTCACCCGCAGGGAAATTTACGATGTCGATGCCCTCATCGCGCAGTATCCGAATGAGTTTTTTCTGTATTTTGGCTGGATGGTGAATGTCATGTATCACCAGCTCTCCCAAGTATGTCTGCATCATAATTGTACCAAACCCTAGCAACGTTGCCTCAAACCCGGCTACTTCATAATTAACCATCTGTATTTGATTAAGCCCAATATCAACGACACTCCGGTGAAAGAATCCTTTTTGGGTAATCTGAATAAACCGCTGGTCGGTGACAATGAATACGCTAAAGTACCAGGCCATAAGCGATGGCGCTATCAGCAAAAAGCCTAGCAAAAAACCGGCGGCAATGCTGCTAAAAAAGAACGTCAGCGAAGGCAGGCGCTCGGGGTTATTTGCAAAGATAATCGTTAAAGCGAATACATACAAAATAGGTACTAGAATTCCGAAAGCGGCAACAATTAGTCCCTTTCGCATTACTGCCGGGTGCTTGCGGAATACAAACAGCACTTCCTCGTCATCAAACTGATCGTCGAAGTATTTGACACCCATAACCTAGAAAATCCCTTCTACTGCAAGCATTGTCTTCGGGCTACGAGAACAAAACCATTCACTCACGTACCACCCGGTACGCTCACTCATCTGTTTGTTCTCTCGCCTGCCGAAGATAATACTTTCGCTACGAAGCGATCCTAGGACATGGGTGTCTTCTGTTTTTTCAGCCATTAGCATAATTGTAAAGGTTTTAGGCGACACGTACTAGTGTTAGACTATTCTGAGCTTGCCCCTGTAGCTCAACGGATAGAGTAGTTCCGTCCTAAGGAAATGATAGAGGTTCGATTCCTCTCGGGGGTACCATATAAAAAGCTCGTGCATAGCATGGGCTTTTTATATGGTAGGGTCGCCATAGCGAACTCGAACCTTATAGGTTCGATATTCGAGGACGCGCGCAAATGCTTGCATTGAGCACGCCGCAAGAATATATGCGCGTAGGCGCTATATTCCTCTCGGTGGTACTATTGATAATCAATTCTACTTATGCTATAATATAGAGCATGGGTCACGAACATGAAACATCAATATCTGCTGAAAGATTATTGCCCATCAGCGACGCTCTTACTGTGTTGCATGCGACGATGCCAGCTATCGCGACTGAGCTAATACAGAGCCATCAAGATATGGCCGATCCTGCCAATCAGTCATTTGCGACAGACCCCGATAATCCTTTAGAGCACGCCCCTAATTGGCATCAGTTTGGGATTATTACTCATTCGGATAAATTTTTAGATCGCATGCATGACGCCGTGCCAAAGTATTTAGAAGAATGGGGTTTAAGTAAAGTAATCGACATTGCATTAGGAGAAGCGGTGAACGGCATTTCTAAAAGAGATTTATTAGACGTCGTTGCCTATGTGCATGATATTGGCAAGTTCACAAGCAGAATGGTTAGCCGCGATGCCGGGGGTAATATAGCCACTAACTTCATGGATCACGAAGCTCATTCAGGGACACTTTTGAGAACTGATGAATTAAAGCAGAAGCTTATGCAAGAAGGACTGTCTGAAGCGCAGGTTGAATACATTGCTATTTGCGCTGAGCTTCACTTCGAACTCGGGAAAATTCGACGGGTTTCCCGGGAAAATGGTGGTTATACAATTGCGTTTACTGAATCGTCCGAATTTGAAACGGCCGCCCTAGAAATCATGGCTGAATATCCGGATGTAGCCTTAGAGATTGGACTAGAGTTCCTAGCTGATAGTCTTAGCAAGACGGATGTTGCCGCAAAATCAGATACTGATGAAGGCATTTCGCAGGAGCGTTCAGAACTAGAAGCTCAGATAAGTGAAATGGGCTTAAACCCCCACCTTATCAATCAGGCTCTGCAACAGCCGGTGAATGTAAAAGTCGCTGAAACCTATTTGAGGCTTTGGGCTTCACGCCAGCAATAAATTCGGGCGGAAGTGTAGAAAGCTACCAGTTTCGACTGATAGTGTTTTAGCAACGTGAGATTCCTTACAGACACTTTTATTGACATGCTGGATACTTGGTATTACCTAAGGAGAAAACGAGCAATGAAATTTAGTATCGACAACTTGAAACAATATCGTAAGGAAAGAAAAGAAGTAAAGGATATACTGAGCGAAGAAAACCGCAACTTCTGGTAGATCCCCAAAATATTCTTCAATTCTAAAGACACGCGTTCGTGACGCGCGCATGTGATTTCGGCTGATTAGCTCTTGGGCTTGGGTTGCGTGTAATGTTCGTGAACCGTATGATAATCAAACAATTCGCTTTCGCTGAACCAATGCGCAATCTCTTCTTTTGCTTCTTTTGGATCGCCGGAAGCATGAATAATATTAGCGATTGCCTGGCCGTTAGAGTTTGCATGGACAAAGCTAACGTGGGCGTAGTCGCCTCTTATTGTCCCCGGTAGGGCATCTTTTGGTTCAGTTGTCCCTACAAGCTTTCGCGTCAAAGAAACAGCCTCGATACCCTCTAGCACTATTCCGATTACGGGGCCCCGTTGCATCATATCCAACGTGACGTCGAATGCCGGCTTGCCACGCCGGGAAACCATTTTACTGATTGTCTCGTAATGATGAAAATAATGCTCATAGTCAGGTTGCAGCATTTTGCAGCCGACAATCTTAAGCCCGGCACGTTCAAACCTGGTAATTACTTCGCCAACAATACCGCGTTGCAGTGCATCGGGCTTTAGAATAATTAAAGTTTGTTCCAAGAATATCCCTTTCATCTGTTATTTAAAGTAAATTATAACAGATAATAAGTGATGGTGTCGTACAATAAACATATGCGATTTCAGAGTGCTAAAACTACATTCCTCGAATACCTAGAGATTGAACAGAATCGATCGCAGAAGACTATTGCTAACTACGATCACTACCTCAATCGACTGATAGATTTTGCCGGCGATATTCAACTGACTGATATCGACCAGGAAATGGTGCGTAAATGGCGCCTATGGCTGAACCGACTAGGCACAAATACAAGTGACGAGCTCCAAAAATCTACGCTAAATTATCATTTAATCGCACTCCGAAGTTTCTTAAAATTCTGCGCCAAGCGCGACTGGAATGCGCTGGCACCGGATAAGATTGAGCTGGCCCGTACCGTCCGAAAGCAGGTTACCTGGCTTACTCCTGAGGAAATCGGACGGTTGTTGCTTGCCCCGGATATTTCGACCGCAAATGGGCTGCGTGATCGAGCAATCTTAGAGTTGCTCTTTTGTTCAGGTTTGCGTGTTTCAGAGCTGGTGGGCCTAGACCGCGACCATATCAATTTGAAGCGACAAGAATTCACGGTTCGTGGCAAAGGCCAGAAAGACCGGCCGGTCTTTATTAGCCATGATGCGGCCGTCTGGATACAACGTTATTTAGATAAACGCACTGACAACACCAGACCATTATTTATTCGCTTTAGTGGGCGTAAAACAGTCGATTTGTCCGGTAACTTTCACCGCTTAACTGCGCGAAGCATCCAGCGAATGGTGGGCCGGTATGCTATTTTGGCTGGCATAACCAAGCACGTGTCACCGCACACACTCAGACACTCGTTTGCTACTGACCTGCTCATGAACGGCGCTGATATTCGATCCGTACAGGTCATGCTCGGTCACAGTAATATAAGCACTACCCAGATCTACACCCATATTACTGACCCGCACTTAAAGGCCGTACATAAACAGTTCCATAGTACCCACAGCGAGCAAAAAATAACTGATAACGATCTGCCGGAAGCAATTAAACCGTTAAGCTAGCTTTATGGCCAGTTAACCTTGCAAGGTGCTTGGTCAGGAAAACCACCGTCCGATCCTGGCACCCCGACTAAGTCATGAACTGCGGCACCTGGATTAATTTTGAGCCGTTTGCAAATTGTATCGGTGCTTTGGATAGCGAAGCCTGGATGAATTGAAGCATCTATAGGCACACGAATTTGAACACGGCGCAATACGTCGCTTGCTCTACCGGTTGAATCAACTAAAATCTGCACACCCTTGAGTGCGGCCGGATTGCCAGCGCTGTCATTAGCTGAAACGGTCATTGCTGAAGCAGCATAGATAGAGCGCACATGCATGTAATATTCTGAGCTGCTTCCAGCCCCCGTAGGTAAAGTAATCGTGGCTTGGCAAGCTTTCGGAGTAGCACCATCGTTGCAAGTAACCGTGATTTTATCACCGCTCACGGCAGTATCGTATGCAACCGTTGTACTACCACCACTGCTAGGAGCCAAAAACAATGTTTTGTTTTTTTGCATTAAAGCGCTTCTGTTTAATGTGTTGGTCGGAACAATATCAAGCCTAAGCATGCCTGTAGGGCATGCCGGGGCGCCCTGAGGGTGCAGATTGCTGGGCAAGCCAGCACAGTCGAAAGTCGAGCTATAAGCCTTAGCCTGCCATGACACCGTTATACTTGATAGCACACTGCCATTATTTGAAGCAACCGGGAAGGAAGTGGAATCGTTAGTGTCAACGCTGTCGAACTCTAAGCTTGATGGGACCGCATCGACAATCAGGCAGGTGTAGACAACATTAGTACCATCTAGTTGACCAGTAAGCCCTGCTGCACTTTTAAAGCCATCACATCCTGGCGGGATGCTCGCAGTTAATAACCCGGGATTGTCACTAAGAGCTTTGACGGCATCGTTGACCCCGCTTTCTGCAGCATAGAACGCCTGAGTACTTAATTGACGATCAAGGGACTGACGCTGCTCACGACGCGTCAGTTGCGCAAACCCAAGTACAATTAAGCTCAATATTATCATGATGAGCATGGTTACAATTATTGCCACCAAACCTTCTTGGTTGTCTCGGAGCGATATTTTTTTAGTGCTACTCATAATTTATTATCCTTATTCTAACCGTTTTTGGACGATACTGGTTAATTCTGCAACTGTACAGAATTGGCTATTACTGATTGCGTTACTGCAACGAACATTGGGCGTGCCTATATTTTCGAGCGCTGCGTCATCCCCTGATATTACCTTTATATGCACCCTGTAGAGCCGCCCGCTAACCGGCTGGATTGAGGCTGCTGCGATTCGCATATTTGGCAAGAGAAATTCCTTGGAGCTAGTGGAAAGGCTGCCTCCTCCTGCGATGTTCTGCACAAAAATACTGCCGCAGGGCGCGCCTGGGTCATCTACTACCACCGCATGATCTGTTGCAGTATCGTTTAGTAAATCGTTTGGTATGATGCTATAACGACGATTGTCTACGCAGAAGCCGGTGACATTATCATCCGTACTATCAGCAGGGTTATTAGGTATTGCTGGAACCACCGTCCCGCCGCTAAACTGTATAGCCTGCGTAATATCGTCCATAAGGTTACGGGCTACTTCCTGTGTCCTAGCTATGGTGACACCTTTGTAGTAACTTCTGCCTACAGATATTAGAGCAAACGTACATAGAAGCATTATGACCGAAAAGACGGTTGATGCTATTAATAGCTCAATCAATGTAAAACCCTTTTCGCCGTTTATTCGCTTCACAATGAATACACCCTATATCTTACTACTACCTGCTCACGACCGTTGCCTCCAGCCCGGTCCCATCTGACTCTGGCGGTATATAGATCCTGATCACCGGCTGGATTTGTATCATGATAAACTGAAACGTAATAAGGGATACTTGGGTCGGCGCCGGTATAGGTGGTATTACCACTGTTAAGCGTACAACCGGCTGGGTAAACAGACGCGTTTAATGGATCGTTATTTATTTCCGGGTCAACGGCAGCTGATATCACAACCAGTGTTGTGGCATTCATACAAAAGTGGCTAAAACCAGCAATAGCCGTTATGTCTGCTGCATTTTTTAACGCCGCTCTTAACTGCTCGATTTGGGTTTCTGCTAATCTGATGCCCTGGTCTCGTTCCTTGGCCGCTTGGGTAGCATTTAAACTTCGGTTAGCAGAAGTAAAGGCGCCACCGATAATCATACTGACTACCGCAATAGATATCAGCACTTCAATAATTGTGTCACCGGTGCTGCCTAGTCTCTTCATGGGCACGTGCTCGCGTTTTCTATAGTTAATTTGGTCGCTGCCCGCTGGTTATTATCACCAATATCCAGCAGCGCTCGCTGGTTGTTATCTAGCAGGCATATTTGTACGGGCTTACCGATAAAACCAGCCTGAAGCTGAGCATAGGTATAGCTGACGATATTTTCTATAGCCGCGATTGCCTGCGCTTCATCCTGACCGAGAACCGTCGTGGGGATTGGAATAATTGTGGTGGACTGGCTGCCTGAGGCAACTTTGTTGGCCGGACCAATTGAGTCAATTTTGGCAAAGCTGCTGAAAAAACCAACAGCACCAATTGGTTGCGGAGTGCCTGCTTGGTTTATGGCGGTCACATTACCTACAGCCAGGCCGTATCCAAAGGCACTTACTTCTGTGGCAGTTACCGCAACTTTCGGTCGAGCCTGGATAATATTCTCTATTGGTAATATACCGCCAGGTTTAAACTGCCTGCCAACCACAGTAAAGATACGCATGCGATCGGCGTTACCATCGGGACTAAATTGAATAACTTTGCCAATATAGGTGCAACCATAGTTAGTACCCTGCTCATTGGTGCCGCCACTAAACGTTGGTGGGCCACCCGCCGCACCAGCAGTACAATTAGTACCGATTGCCGGGCTGAATCCCGTCACAAAGTCATTCATAATATCATTAATTTTTGATTCAGCTTCTCGAGAAGACTGGCTAAACTCGGTACGCCGCTGCTGCCCAGAGAGACTTATAAGTACGGTAACTGCCAGAGCGGAACTAATCGCCAAAAAAATCAATACTTCGGTAATAGTGTATCCCGATTCAAAACAACGGGGCCATGCAGCCAATGTTTTTTTATTATTACTCATGTAACTCACAACTCACGGGTTAATCACCCCTTATAAATTAAGTATAGCATAAGAGGTACGTCGATTATACACTCAGAATTACCGTCTGATACCAGGCAATGATGTCACTCCCAAAAAGATAAACCAATACAAACGCTGTTAAAAGTAATGGTCCGAACGGTATTCTCTTTTTAAGTGCGCTTTTACCGAAGCCAAGTATAGGAATAGACACGACTGTACCGATCAGCGACGCCAAAAAAATTACCAATAAGCCTTCAAAAAAGCCACCCGCAAGCAGACCAAGCATAAAGCCCAGCTTGACGTCCCCTCCCCCTATCCATTTGCCGCCTGAAATTTGAAACAGCACATAAAACAATCCGCCTACCGTTAGCAGGCCAAAACAGGCGTTCAGCAGTATGGCCGGATCACGCTCTAGTAGGCTGTGTAGTAGTACCTGCGTGACCGCTAAGGCTAAAAGCGGATACACGATCTTGTGGGGTAGTAACATCCAGCGAATATCGTAGACAAAGAGCGCCGCGAAACCAATTAAAAACACTACCCAAAAGCCAAAAAGGATAAGCCCCGTAAGATTAAAACCATACGGCCAAAACAAATATGAAAATACGAAAGATGTTGCCGACGCCAACTCAACCAGGGGATACTGCCAGCTTATTGGCTTCTTACAGTAGCGGCACTTCCCTCTTAGGCTTAACCAGCTCAGAACTGGCACCAGGTCATACCAAGCGAGCGTATGCCTGCAATGAACGCATAACGACCTGCCGTTCACTATTGAAAACTTCTTTGTTTTTTTACGGCTGTTCTCGTGCGTGCGATAAACGAGTGCATTCACAAAACTGCCAAAACAAAGCCCTAAAACAAACAACGTAACCATTATCATTGTCTCAATCGTAACATAAAAATAGACCCCACACGGGGTCTATTTTTATGTTAGCAACTAATCTAGCTTGCTATACAGCGGTTGATGTTACCTTCAAGCTGGAAGGTAACTGCGAAAGCACGAGGGCCTCCACCGGCTTGAATTGCTGACCCGTCAGGGTTACATTGTGTGTTACCAGTGTTGACTACACGGGCATCGGCTATAGTAAACGCTGCGCCACCGAACGATACAGTTGACAGTGCGTCAGCTGCGGTTACGGGATTGTTTAATGCAGCTGCAGTGTTGCAGGATGCCATTACACCGTTACGATTTGCTAAACACTCGGTCATAGCAGCAGAAACTTTAGACGCTGCTGAATTACGTGCGTTGTTGCGCTGGTTGCGTTGCAAAGCCGGTACGGCCAAGAACACGATCAGCATAATCAAACCTGCGATAGCAAGCACGATCAAGACTTCGATGATGGTAAAGCCCTCATCTTTTTTAGTTTGTAGTTTTGACAGCATTGCGATTTCCCCCTTATGATGTTCGCGTTAAGATGCTTATGGTAACAGATTAGTCTTATTGTATAGAAAAATCAAGCAGTTTCTATATACCCCGAAGTTCTGGTTATCCGCCCAGGTTCTTACCGGCTAAGCCGTACACCGGTAACAGAACCGCGGCCACAATGATAAAGGCAAATACACCAAGCAAAATCATTAGCACCGGCTCAATGATGGTTGATATAGCCTTAACCTGATTATCTACCTCTTTTTCAAAGTAATCAGCCGTCTTGGCCAGCATGTCCTCTATAGCCCCTGACTGCTCACCGATACGCAACATATCAGGCACTAGGCTAAGGAAGTTGGGATCATTGGCGATCGCCTCAGATAAAGCCCTGCCGCCTTTTACCTTTTCAATTGCGCCCTTAATCGAACGTTCAACATGAACATTATTAATACTGGCAGCGGTAATCTCAAGCACTTGTATCAGCGGTACGCCGCTGGCAACAAGCGTGGTTCCGGTTCGGGCAAAACGGGCCATATACATCTTCATAAAAAGAGGGCCGATGGGCCATGCAGTCATCTTAAACTTATCTACTACCTGCTTACCCGGCCCCGTACGGGCATAACGGCTCATAAATACCGTGCCAACCACAAGCGCTACAACGAGAACCCACCAATAATCAATTATAAGGTGCGACATCCCTAAAAGAATCTTTGTAACCAGCGGTAACTCTGCACCAGGCAGGCCTTTATATAGCTCCTCAACCTGGGGTAAAACTTTTACGAGCATAAAGCCGACCACACCACCCATAACGAACAGCACGATAACTGGATAGACCATGGCGCCCCTGACTTTGCTGACGAGTTCAGCATCTTTTTCTTGCTGGTTGGCAAGACGCTCCAGCGACCTATCAAGCGTGCCCGAGACTTCACCAGCCGCAACCATACTGATATAAATCGAATTAAATGCGGCCGGATGCTGACTGAACGCGACCGAAAGCGCACTACCGGCCTCAACGTCCCCTATTACTTTATTTATAACAATCTGGAATGGCTTGCTTTGCGTTTGCGCCACAACGTTTCTGAGTGACTGCACCAGTGGCAGACCGGCATTTATAAGCGTTGAAAGCTGGCGCGAAAAAAGGATTTTATCCTTCATTTTGATACGATTTTTAAAACGGCTCAGACCAGAATTGCCACCTGTCTTGAGATTAATATCAATCGGAGACAGCCCCTGGTTTGTAATCAGCCTGGTAGCAGCTTTTTCATTGTCGGCTTGCACTTCGGATTTAACTTTGTTGCCGGTCTTGGGATCACGTGCGGTAAATTGAAATGTTAGCATGTTATCCTCGCATCAGCCTATCGAGCTCTTCGATATCAATTGCCACCATACGAGCTTCATCATACGTGATAGTACCGTTATGTATAAGATTAACCAAAGTTTTATCAAGTGACTGCATACCGAACTCAGCGCCTGTTTGAATAACAGCTTCGAGCTGATGGCTTTTGCCTTCTCGGATAATGTTACGTACGGCCGGGGTCGCTATCAGAATTTCGGCCGCTGCAATCCGTCCGCCGCCGATGGTAGGGACTAATCGCTGAGCACAAATAGCAACCAGAATGTTTGCAAGCTGGGCCCTAATTTGTGACTGTTGGTGTGGCGGGAAAACATCAATCATACGGTCGACACTCTGAGATGCAGAGTTAGTGTGAAGCGTTGCAAATACTAAGTGACCGGTTTCGGCTATGGTAATAGCAGCGGCTATGGTTTCGAGATCGCGCATCTCACCAATCAATACTACGTCAGGATCCTGACGTAGCGTACTTCTGAGCGCAGCTGAGAATGAATATGTGTCGTAGTGCACTTCTCGCTGGGCAATGACCGACTTAATTGATTTATGCGTAAATTCAATCGGGTCCTCGATTGTCACAATATGGGTTGCGCGTTCAGTATTAATTTTATGAATAAGTGCAGCCAGCGTGGTGGACTTACCAGAGCCGGTAGGCCCGGTGACAAGCACGAGGCCACGTGGATAATTTGCAAACTTTTGAACCACCTGCGGCAAGCCAAGCTGTTCAGTTGTTAAAATTTCGTTTGGTATAAGACGCAGAGCTGCGGCAAGATTGCCGCGCTCATGAAAGGCATTAACACGGAAACGGCCAAGTTCACCAAAAGCAAAGCTAAAGTCAAATTCTTTGTCTTTGAGCAGGATCTGTTTTTGGTCATCGTCAAGAATAGCAAAAACAAGCATTTCAAGACTTTCTTCTGAAAGCACATCGCTGGCAGGAACTGGGATTAATGCACCGTCGACCCGCAGCATTGGGGGCAGACCTACCTGCAGATGAAGATCAGATGCCTTCTTCTTGATAACCTCTTCTAACAGTATTTCGATTCTTGGTTGAGCCGCCACTATATGCTCCCTTCAGTCGCTTGAGCAATGAGATGAGAGCAATGAGATGAGATAGGATTACGAATACCGCTATGATATCTCGCTCGTTTTAATGTTGTTATTTTCATTTTATCCCCTTTATTACTCTCATAACTCTATACTCATTTCTCATGACTTTTTAAGCGCTGTCTTCAGTTGCCACGCGGTTTACTTCGTTTAAGGTCGTGTAGCCTGCCAGCGCTTTCATGTAACCGTCCTCGCGCATGTTTATCATGCCTTCAGCTTGAGCGGCCTTTTGGATCTCGGCGCTGGTTGACCGCTTTAGGATAAGATCCTGAATTGCCTCTGATACATCAATAACTTCGTATAGGCCCATTCGCCCCTTGTAGCCACCTGGCGCACTCGGAGAATCTTTGCCCTTAAACAAAGTATAAGCGTTTTGGCCTTTAAGTGGCAAGCTTTCGTATCCAAGATCTTCGGCCGCCTGCTTTCTTTGCTCTTCTTTCTCTGGCAGCAATTTGCCGAGCGCTAACTGTATGGCCTCTGTTTCGGCTTTATCGGACTGATATTCCTCACTGTTTTTGTCGCTTATGCGCCGGACTAATCGCTGACCGATAATAGTTCGCACCGTTGAAGCGATTAAGAATGGCTCAATACCCATATCAAGGAGTCGAGGCAAAATACCCGCTGCAGAGTTAGTGTGCAGCGTCGAGAACACTAGGTGACCGGTTAGCGCCGCCTGGACGGCCAGTGTTGCCGTTTCTTTGTCACGAATTTCACCAACCATCACCACATCAGGATCCTGGCGAAGAATCGATCGCAGACCGGCTGCAAATGTTAGCCCGACATCGGCATTAACCTGTATCTGATTAATTCCACCCATCTTATACTCAACCGGATCCTCAAGCGTAACAATATTAATACTGTCGTCTTTTATCTCCTGCAGCAAAGCGTATAGAGAGGTCGATTTACCCGAGCCGGTTGGACCGGAGGTCAGAATCATCCCGTTAGAGCTCTGTAAGCCTTTCCTGATTGCCCGTAGTGCCCTGCCCTTGTAACCCATATCTTCAAGCTTAAGACTCGTGCCTGATTTATCCAGCAAACGAATAACCACCTGCTCTCCCCAGACAACAGGTGAAATCGCAATACGCAGATCAATATCTTTTTCAGCCACACGAACGGTAAATTGGCCGTCCTGTGGGACGCGGTGTTCGTCAATTTTTAGATTTGATAAGATCTTAATTCGGGATATCAGTGGCGGTTCAGTGCTTTTTGGTAACTTCATGATTTCGCGCAGGACACCATCAATCCGGCAACGAATCTTAAGCTCATTCTCGAGTGGTTCTATATGGATATCACTTGCCCTGTTTTTGGCGGCATACTCAAGAATCGCAGAAAGCGCTTTGCTAATTGGCGAGTCCTGGACAATTGTCGCAATCGTACTACTTTTGTCGTTTTTTGTCTTGCCAGCGGGCGCACTGCTCTCTTGCCCGATTAATGCGTCGGCCATCTTTTCATCAAAAGCTACCGTGTATTGACGCAGGACATTCCTAATTCCATCTTCGGACGCAGCATATACCTTTAATGGTCGCCCTATTTTATTCGACAAAAAGTCGACAGCCTGGACGTTGTCGGCATCAAGCATTGCTACAACCAAACGACGTTGCATTTCTCCTAACGGCACCGCCATATAACGTTCAGCAATCTCCTGAGACAATAATTTCAGGACTTTTTGGTCAACCACGGCAGCAGATAAGTTAACGTAAGGGACTTTGTTAATCTGAGCCAATATCTTGGTAAGCTGTTCGTCGGTAACCAGCTTATCGGCAACTAATTGCGCAAAAAGCGGCGTCTTACTAAGTGCAGACTTCTTTTTAGACTCTTCCAGTTTATCGGCAGGAACTAGCCCTTCAGAGAGCAGTTTTGCTTCTACATCTTTTTGTGTAGTCTGTGAAAGGACACTCATCTGGGGCCCCCTTTACTCGCCGAACTGTACGTTTGTACTTCCGTTTCCAATCTGAATTTGTTGGGTGTAGTTAAATGACTGGTCGTTAAAGTACTTGTTATCCGGTAGCGTAAATTCTGAAGAAATTACTTCGACAGTTTCTGCCTCAAGTGTTTTGCTACTGGGGCCGAACAGCTGCGTACTAACTATGAACGAGAAGATGCCACCGATAAAAACGCACACTACTATAAGTACTATGTCATTCTTTTTCATTTTATAACTTTCTTTTGGACGTTAAACTTCTTCTCGGATTGGTAAAAGGTCTTGGCATCAATGGTAAGCTGCAATCCAGAGCCGCTGTCGGCTGAAATAGTAAGTCGTGAGATCTGGATGGGTCTAATAGAACGTTCGAGTGCGGAAATAAGATCATGCATCGCATCGTAGCCTCCACCGATCGTAAAGCTAAAAGGCATCTCAATAACCTCAGGGTTTGGGCTGTCTTTGCTGGCTTGTGCAAGCTCGTCATCAGTACCGGTTATTTCTACAACCGCAAAGCTTTTATCCCGTAGAATTTTCTCGACACTTGTCGCTAGCGCCGGAAAGTCATATTTACTTGGAAGTGCATCAAGTATTAGTTTGGCGTTGTCACCATCGCGTTCGCCGTCCCCAATTGAGCTACCGCCGATAATGTTAACCGGATTCTTTACAAACGCCTGGTAAGACGCCTCCAAGGAGTCAACGGCCTTAATATTATCTTTTAGGGTTTTAACTGCTAGCTCTTTTTCTTTAATTACTTTTGCCTGGTAATTCCGTTGTAACAACATAGTGCGTGAAGCTACTAGTGAAGCAACGCAAATGAACGACGCGATTGCGACAGTTGCTGTAATAATTGTACTGGCCTTGTTGATCTGAATATGCTTGGCAGATACATTAACTTTAGTCATTACCGTGGCCCTCCTGCTTCAAGTGATGGAACTGCTTGCAGGATATTCTCTGTTGGTCTTTCAATGGCAGATCTGGTGGTTATGATATTGGGTACTGAGAGCTTAACCTCTGCACCAGTGCCAAAGATAGCTGAGTCGAACTTAAGATTAATTTCGTATGTAAAGCCTGCCTCTTTGTCGGTATCGAAGTCGGTTAGCACCACTTCACTAAAGGCATTGAGCTCTTCAGTAGGATTATTTGAAGTAGAATATTTTGTAAACTTCAAAGTATCCACAAACTGGTTAATAGTTTTTAGCGAGTCGGCAGAGCCTTCGAAACGCAGCGTTGACTGTTCTACGTCTAGCTCTATTTCCGAATAGCTTACCTGCGCTGGGGTCACTTGCGTTATATAGGCCTTTAAGCGGCTGAGTAGTGCTTTGCCTTGGTGAAGTTCTGAAAGTTTATTAAGCTGGTTCTGAACAGTCAGAATTCGATCAAGTCCTTTAACCTCTTTCAACTCTCGACTATACTTCCCTACGTCTTCGGTAAGGTTTTTCAAATGCTGCTTCTGAAGCACATTAACCGTTATGAAAAGCATGATGAATATACCTAAGGTGGCGGCAGCGGCTGCCACTGAAACAAGGATGACGGATCGCTTTGTACGACGCGCCTTGATGTACTCCAGTTTGATGTCTGGAAGAAGATTAAATTGAATCATTCTGTTCGCTCCGCTAACCCGGCCGCGACCCCGAAGTGGTTAGAAACTGCCAGTAGTTCATTCTGACGATCTGCTGCAAACGAAACATTGCGCCACGCATTGCCTATCTCGACACTAATACCTAACTTGTTAGCCACAAACAGCGGAAACTCGGGTAGCGAAGAAGCGCCACCTGTAACTATGATTCTGTCGATTTTATTACCGGGGTAGCGCGTGTTAAAGAATTTGAGTGACTTGTCGATCTCTGTCATAAGCGTTTCTACCGTGCCGATAACCGCCTGATGAATCTGCCCCTCAAGCTTGTCTTTGTTCAAACCAAATTTAAAGACAAACTGCTCGGCTTGCGCCGCGTCAATATTAAGATTCTGCATAGCTGCACGTATAATCGCTTCTGACCCTGTAGGGATAGAACGTGTCAGACGCGGTGCACCATTCATGGTTATAACTAGATCCGTACTCGTACTGCCGATGTCTATTACCATTTGGGGCAGCGCTGCATCAGGAGCTACCATAGACCGGACCAGCGCAAGATTGTCAGGCTCAAAAGCAATAACGTTCAGGCCCAGTGATTCTAAGAGATCAAGCCGTTTTTCAATAAATTCGTTTGGTACGCTAGATAAAAGCACTTCTACCTTGCCTTTATCTGCTGGCGAATCGCCTATAAGTGCCCAATCAATCTTTGATTCGGCGAGGGGGGTCGGGATCAGTGAATCGGCCTGAAAACGAATGCTTTTGGCAAGCTCTGATGAAGATAGCCTATCTATATCAACCACCGTTGTGAACACTTTTTGCGATGGAATGCCGACTGCTACGTTACGCGTTACAACCTTGGATTCAGAAAGCAGGCCGCTGATAGCCTCGACGAGCTTCTGTTGGTCACTCGCAGATTCACTCTGAGAGGTCTTGATACTAATGGGCACTGTGGCATAGCGTACAAGTGTCTTAACCGAGCCGGTGCCTCGCAATTCGACCAACCTTATAGCTGTTGTGCCGATATCCAGTCCAAAAAAGTCACCCAGCCCACTCATTAAGCCCATTATCGCGATCCTAGCTTATTTAGTTGTTTTTTATTCATTATTTTAATCCGCACCCTTTCGTCGATAGCATAAACACTTTGAGCTAGTGTATATGCACAGCGTTCCGTTAAGGTTGATTATACCATAAGGGTTATGATAGAACGCAAGCATTTTATCCTTTTTGGGCACTTGGCTAGAAACCAGAACCCTCTTGGCTTCAGCCAGGAGATTAGTTACCTCGTTTCAGCCTACGGCTGGGACTTCAAAAATTACTTACAGAACAGGCGGCAAGCCAGTCACTGACTGAAACGGAGAGGCAGAAGTGAATGGTGATGGTGCAATAAATAGTTCAGGAGTGTAATTAAAGATTTCAGCCAGGTTATTGCTAGTTCGAGGTTCATCCACGGTAGCATTCACCAAGTCACCTTTTATGCGTAAAAGCTTAATAGTCTTCGCAACAAAAGCCCCGTTAACAGTTAGGCTCGAGCCACAATTGCTCAGGATAGCTGGAGAAGAATAGCGACCACCATCATCGGCACAAGTGTAAATTACGCCCCTGTTCCCGCTGGAATCAGGCTGTGCAATGTATACACCATCTAACTGGGTCACATTACCTTTTATATATATATTTCCACGAACGACTAAATAATGAGACGGGATGGCACTTATACTGGCCCAGCCGCCTGTACCGCTATATATCACGTTATTTGTGATAGTTACGTCCCCATCATGATAGTAAACCTGTTTGCCTGAGAAGCTTGGATTACCGGCATACGTAGAACCAATATCTACTTTGATGGCGGGATCTACCCCACTAAGCAGATCGAAGTAATTGCTGGCACACGCAGCCGAGTTGAAATCCCCTCCATATATTGGATCACCGGCTGTACTGCTAAATGTTAATCCTTTTATAGGATTAGGAGGGCCGGCCGTAGTCCGCATGGCTGCACTGCTAACACCAAAGATTGAGCTGTAGGCAAAAGCTGCAAGTTCAACTCCAGCACCTGCCCCATTGACAGGGTTGTTAAATGCCAGGATACCGGCCTTGTTATTAAAGCTGCAGGAATCCTTAAAGCCACCACCGGCCGAGATATCTCCCCCGTAAACCCGGAAATATGGATTGGTCGAAGGGAGTTCTACGTTAACGCTACAATTATCACTTTGGGCACCACTATTGACTGTTACTGTTTGTGGCCCTGGGGTCAAAAACTTAGTCGTAAAAATTGCGCCGACCCCGGAGCTCGGAGAGCTAGACGTTGCAGACCAGGTATAAAATCCTGCCCCGCCACTAGCGCTAAAGGATGTATCAAGACCAACTTCAGCGGAGGAAAAAGAAGGGCTACAGAATAGGGGTGGCGGCGGCGGGCCCTGCTTTACATATACAAAATCATAACCGCCATCATCTGATCGGTCATAGTGATCAAGAAATCCGTTGCCATCGGTGTCCTGGAAGCCGACACCCAGCCCAGCTATTTGATAGTCATACCGTTTATCATTGCAGTGATTCTGTAAATTTGAAAAATCGTAACCGGTAGGGGGGTTTGGAAAATTATTTAGTCGACAAATAGGACTAGCCGGACTCTCGTAGCCCTCGGCCCAGGGTCTTATAAAAGGCCCGTCGTAACCGGGTATCTGGTCCGAGCCCGGACTGAAGCCAGTACTGGTGATAACTATACAAAATCCCTCACCTTTCTTCACGGTAAATCTCGTAAAGCCCGTAGACGGCGAATCACTGACTTGGGTGTTATTTGCGGTTGCGTTGCAGGTTGCTACAACCACACTTGGCACATCCGCTAAGTAGTTGCCGACGTCATCAACCGCAAAGGCATGCACACTAACTGTTGCATTATTTACCGGTGGCACGCAATTGACGGCCGTTGAGTAATTAAAGCTATCGAATGGCAGTCTGAACTGAATCCCATTGGTTTTAGACACGCCAAACCAAGTCCATCTATAGCGATGCCCCCCTTTGACCGTAATCGTTCTTACTTGGTCTGGGCCTCCGGCCGGTTGATTTCCACCTCGAGGCTGAACCTCATAGTTGTCCGTCAAGGCCCCGTCACTAACTCTGTATTCGTATACTCTAGTAGTGAAGCTACTGTTGCTAAGTTGCGCGTTGCTACCCCAGTCGTCATCAAACCAACGCAAATCCACATTCTGAGACTGCCCCGGTAACAATGAGCAATCAGGCGCAAAATACATGTCCATATTGGACGTAGAGTTCGGATCCTGCGCCCCAAAGCGATCCTGCATGGCAAATTTAGCATCACTCCTGGAGGTATAGCCTACGATGCCAGCAGGATCATCCACCCTGACCTTAAAAGCATTGACACCACCTCCACCGTCAGGGCCAAGATGCAAAACATCTATAGCAACCATGTAATATCCGGCATGACCGGCAATCGTTGATTGGACCAAGCCTTTGTCACCAAGCCAAATTACCACGTTAGTACAGGTATTTATATTCTGATCGTAGAATTGGCCGCCGACACCTTCAGTATTAGTACCCCTAAATACTTTATAATTTGTGGGCACATTCGCCGCATCAGGCTGACCTGCGCAAGAACCAGCATGTTCAATAATTAAATTGCTATTTGGGTTGCTGACATAGGCGTTTATCCGAGCCTGGGGTGCGAATAAAGAGTTTGAGCCGTTGCTATTAATACGCGAAACTACGACAAAAACATCATTGCCCGCGCTCATATCGTTAGGATCGGGTAACACGTTGCTAATCGCTGAGGTTTTTTGCACTGCAAAAAATAATAGCAATAATTCAACAATCAGAAATGTAATGAACAGTTTCTTGCG
Source organism: Saccharimonadales bacterium (SeqCode) (assembly GCA_038255465.1). Lineage (GTDB taxonomy): Bacteria > Patescibacteriota > Saccharimonadia > Saccharimonadales > JACDFO01 > JACDFO01. Next base: position 5,374 of record JBBSLJ010000014.1, on the reverse strand, counting down.
GTCTCTACTCGATATCAAGAACATTTTTGTACTCCACATCCATATCTTTTATACGAAATAATGCTCTTTCTTGAGCAACAGAATCTCCGGCTTTTTTATACAAATCGGCCGCCTTCTGATAATTCAGCTTGGCTTCGGGCTTTTTACCCTGACGTTCCTGGGTTAGCGCAAGCAGGCTGTACAATTCTGCGTTATCACTATTTAGCTGGACGGCTTTCTGGAACGCCTTTTCGGCATCAGTATATTTTTGAACGCCAATATATAAGTTACCAACAGATTTTGCTTGCTCTGCATTACTTATAGAGCCGTCGATTTGCTCATAGGGAGTGTCGCCATTAATTTTTTCCGACATATCTAGATTAAATCTGGTCGCACCTTCAGGAGAAGGGCGTACTTCAGTCTTTGAGCGAACAACAACGAAGAATATTAAGCCGGAAGCAACAATAAAAATAACCACTCCAAGCAAAACAGTTTTATTTTGGAGAATGCTTTTAACTCTTGAGGGTGCACCTACGAACGCCATATTACTGTAAGTCTACCATTAAACTTATGGTTGACGTAAACATTTTAGAAAAATCTCAAACCAAATAGCTGACCATATAAAGTGAGCAGGTATCTAACTTGTGATGAGTGACATATCAGATTAGAGAGCTTGAAGCGAGGGGGAGTGTTTCCGCACGCGGAAACGCAGAGTGAGTTAAACTCTCCCCCCCTAGCCTCATATACTCAAGCCGCGATGCCGACGATTGGCTTATTCAGCGCGACGCGACCGTTGAAGCGGAAGAACGTTGCGTCACCGAAAGCGAACACGCCACCGTCACTGGCGGTGAGCCAGTAGCCGTTGCCCGAGGACGAAGATGTGATGCCGACGATCGGCTTGTGTAGCGGAACGCCGCCGGTGGAGCCGAAGAACTTGGCGTCACCGAAAGCGAACACACCACCGTCACTGGCGGTGAGCCAGTAGCCGTTGCCCGAGGGCGTGGGCGTGGCGCCAACGATAGGCCTGCTCAGCCGGAAGCCGGCGGTGGGGCCGTAGAACTTGGCATCACCGAAGGTAAAGAGGCTACCGTTGGCAGTGACCAGCCAGTAGCCGTTGCCCGAGGACGTCACCATCATTCCAACGACATCAGACAGCAGCGCGATGCCGCCGGTGGAGCCGAAGAACTTGGCGTCACCGAAAGCGAACACGCCACCGTCACTGGCGGTGAGCCAGTAGCCGTTGCCCGAGGACGTGGGCGCGATGCCAACGATTGGCTTCTGTAGCGGAACGCCGCCGGTGGAGCCGAAGAACTTGGCGTCACCGAAAGCGAACACGCCACCGTCACTGGCACTGAGCCAATATCCGTTGTCGGAGACGACAGGATCCTGCGGAACAGGCGGGCAAACGTCTTCCGTCTGCACGAACCCGTCAGGTCCCTTCACAGTGACGTTGTTGAGCCTGCTGGGGTCGAGGTCGAACGAACCGGACTCGATATTGCCTTGCTCCAGCTGACCCACCTGGGCACCGTTGACGATGACGTTGAACTTTGTCCCGAAGGGCCAGTGACTGACCGCAACGATGACATACTTCTCGGCGCAGAACGCGTAGAAATCGACCCTCTCCGGCCCTGCAGCGCTTGCGGTTGTTGGCGTGCTAGCCATGACGATGATCGCAGCGAGTACCGCGAACAACCAAGAACGAACCTTCATACGAAGGCTCCTTTCTGTTAAGACGGGCATTCGCCCTACTCCCCCGTGTTAGGGAGCGAACATGAAACACATTGTATGTACCATGTTCGCTCCCTAATCTTTTGATCTAATCTGATATGTCAAAATGCGCCTTTGCACGAAATAGCTTAAAACCCTATCTCAAATACAAAGTTAAACTAATCATAGACTTTTTTACTAAAATGTCAAACAACGTGCGCCTACATTTGAATACCTCCCAAGCTAAGCAAAAGCACTAACTTTCCTTATTCACCCCGCTTGGGCCCTCCAAGACTTAGGCATATCGAGATAAGCCTTTATTAAACTATTCTGCGAAAAACTTTTGAATCTTGTTGTGGACTTTTCTTGGTTCTTCAATTGGCAAAAAATGACCTGCCCCGGAAACAACATCAAGCCGCGATTTAGGTATTGCCGCCTGCAGATGTTCCATTTCCCGCACGGGCGACAAGCGGTCCGCATCACCGCTAATAATAAAGGTAGGCGCCTCAATTGGTTTTGCCCTTGTCAGAAAAGGCGTGGCAAGCAAACTAAAGTAGCCTTCGATGAGCGGCCTATCAGTCATTAAGTGGTCGCTGACGTAATCGTCGCGCAAAATTTTTGCACGGGTTTCTTCGTCTGCATTTTGCAAATTCACATACGCCGATACCCATGACAAAAAGTGATTATGGAGCAGCCTGTGTCGAAGCGGGGGTGGCATTTTTGCTACCGCCATATAGTAATATCGGGCAAGTTTAATAAAATTTTTGTCTCCGAAGATAACCGGGCTTATGAGTACCAACTTGTCTACCCTGTCCGGATGAAGGGCGGCAAAAACGAGCGCGATGTCAGCCCCGAAGGAATGGCCCACGACATTGACTTTGTGAAATTCTGTAGTTGCGCAAAACTCATCAAGAAAATGGGCGTAATTGCTCAGTGTGTGTTTGGCCCGAAGCGGCTCCGACAAACCATAGCCCGGCAAATCGAGCCCAAGCACATTGCTGTGTTCGGCCAGCATTCCAGCCAGGCTCTCAAGCCCTGAATACGTTCCGCCAAATCCGTGAATTAAAAGTGTCGACTGCTTACCTGCCGTCGCATGCGGCGCGCTCATCCAGTAGTTAAAGTTTGTCTTTTTTATTTTGCCCTGATGACCAACCATGCCTAACAGTATAGCTTCTTTGGCTATTGTTGAATGTAAAATGTCTATAATTTACGGCATATCGCTTTTGATACAACTTGTGGCTCAAGGCCGCGTACTTGACCTGCTCGTAAACGTGCTTGGCGCTCATGCGGTGCAAGCCTGTAACCTAATAGATAGCCCAGAAATCCGCCAGTTACTGCACCGACTTTGCCTTTTACGCCCTTGCCCAGACTGTTGCCGGCTAACGCCCCTATTGCCGCAAGTCCGTAAATCGCAATGTGACCTTCGGTAACCTTATTATCATGCCTGTCACCTTGGGCTAAATGCTCCCATTCGTGTACAGCAGTTTTATTCATTTGTTCTGAGCTACGTTCTCTTCCCCTAACCCTTGTACTAAGACGAACTATATCGCCTTCTACATCTCTAAGTTCAGAATTTGAACGGAAACGTAACCTTCCCAGAATATTTGAGTAGTGCGTGCCGTAATTTAGTAATCTATTCTTTGGATCGATATAGACTGCACTACTGGCAATAGCGGTTTCCGAAACTCCAAGTTCACGCATAGTTTGCGCAGCAGCTTCTGGGTCTACTGACACAGTAGAGTCAACACCTTCGCCGTAGATAATACGAGGTTGTGATGTATGCGTACTTGATTGCATTTGTTCTGTCATAACTTAGGCTGCCTTATTAAAGGCAATATTGTCTGCGCTGACGCCATTAGCAATTGCGGTGCGTCGCACTAAACTACGGAATAGGATACGAGCTTCTTCTCCCTGCTTACCAGACGCGCGGGTCTTTTCAGCGGCGTAGCTAAATATCTGTTCCCTGTGAGATGTCAGTGAAGTACCCGGAAGCTGTACTGGCTCGTCACCCACGGCAATCCCTTCGGCTACGTTTTGTGTAATTCGAGAAGTCTTGCGCCCCCTAAAAGCGTCAGGATTATCTTTGGCTAGGGCCAACACCATGCCAAGTACCTCGTCAGCCTGGTCGCCATCTGCATATATGACAATACCATCACCGCGCAAACCTCCTGTTTCGCGGCCCATAGCCTTATCTTTGTGATTAGTGGCTGCTTCTGGTGCTCGTTGAAACATTTTCAGCTGCATTGATATGCCGTTTTCATTAGCAACCCGTAAAAGCTGTTCAAATAATTCCGGAGTTGCTTCCATATCAGGATTTAAGTAAATTCTTTTATCCAAAACCTCGTCTTGACCTGCCATTTTTTCGCGGACACGAGTATCTGTATAAGCCATAACAAACACGCCACCAATTTGGCGCTGTATCTTAAAGTTTGGTCGCACATCGGGCGATCCTTTCCCAGCAGCGTCCAGAACATCAGTGCCATCAACGTTAAAGCCATGGTACTCTATGGAGCTAACCGGAAACCGACGTATTGCGCCCTTACACCAGTCAACTATTGCATCAGCTGCCTGTGGCGCCTCTTCGCCAATTTGAGCTAGAAACCCTTCTTTAGCTTGCTTTACCTGTTCTCTGCGTGCTTGAGCTTGTTCGGGATTACTGCCGCGAGCTATGGCAACTTTAAGATTACGTGTAAGCATTTCTGTAGTACGAAGAAATAATCCAGCTATTCTTTCTGGATCATCTATTACTTCAGAATCTTTAGAAGTAGCCTCGACTTTATCTAGAAAGCCTTTTATTCCGACCTTCTCTTCACCAACTTTAAGCTCATCACTTATTGCGCCATCTATAAAGGAGTCCGAAAGTTGCTTTTTTGCTTTTTGTGCTTCACGGAATGTTTCGTATTTTATCTTCAGATCTGTAGCCAGTTCTGACGAAGGAAGCTCTCTTGCGTCTTCATGTTTGACCGCATAGCGCCTATCAATGACTTCCTGAACTTGTGTGCGCAGAGCCTTTGCTTTATTTGCTTCAGCTACTTTTCCTGCGGCTTCCAAACTTGATATGTTCTCGTCAAATCTTTCCGCCACCCTTTGAACTTCTTCATTTGATCTTCCGCTGTATTGATTTTTTGGAGGATTTCCTGCATCTAAAGCTTGCAACCCTTTAGCAACCTCAGATAGCAGCAGCTGTACTTCGGAGGCTTCCATAATAGCTTCTTCAGAAGGAAATTTGCCGTCTTGCCTGAATTCATCTTCAACCGTATTTCGTAATCCAAAAGCAATATCAGAAGCGCTTTCTGTGTTTTTAAGAGATTCGACTATACCTTCAACCGTACTAGTTTCAGGGGTTGTCGTCTGATAATATCCCTCCGACACTTTACCTCTTTTAGGGGCTGGGTGTGTGCCCGGAAAACGACGTTCAGATTCACGTTGGACAGCAAACAAATTTGCGCCAGCTCTTGCCACTTCCTGCCTGTCATAACTCTTTATTCCCTTAGCAACCGAATCAGTAATATTAGCCTTTACCGCTTCAAGCTGTTCATCCGTCAAGCGCTCAGAAGGATTACTGATGCGCTCTGCACCAGGTTTAGGTTGTTCGGTCTTTGACTGGTCAAAACGAAGAAGTGCTTCTCCAGAGGCCGCATTAGCTTGTTCTGCCATACTAACTGCCACTCCTCCAAGCTTGAGCTCT
>JBBSLJ010000013.1:0-28072 GCA_038255465.1 Saccharimonadales bacterium (SeqCode) | reverse complement strand
CCATTCTGAGAGTTATCGCAAGCGCTCGGCTGCGCAACGTAGCGAGGGCGCTGAAGCGGCAGCTAGCAATGAGGATAGCCCCGAGCGATCATAGCTGTCGTGCCGATCATAGCTGTCGTTTAAATATTGAGGAGGAATCTTATTGTTTTATAGCTGTCGTCTAAGCGCACATGTAGTTGACATTTGATAGGCTGATGTTGTTCGTTATTGGAGTGAAAGCTCAAGGCACCCAGAATAGCAGGCACCATGCGCCGGTAGTGGTGCAGGTAGGAAGCCCGGATACGGGTATGAACCTTTTCCTGATAGGTCTGGCCAGCAGTTTGCTCATCGACCAATGCCTGCAACGTTTCGGGGTCAGCCACGGGATAAACCACGTCTTTCACCGCTCCCTCCGGTTGCTTGAGCGATGCAGTCGCGATCTTCAATAGGAGAGCCTCTTTGCGGTTGACCCGTTTAAAGCTGGCGATCAGCTCGCGTTCGACTCGGCGCTCGGCGCTGATGCTCAGGCGATGGATGATTTGAATCAGCAAGGTGACTAAATCATCCATGATTTCTCGTTCTCGCTGCCAGCAAAACGCCGCGACCAGGGTGTAGCGAATCGCGGGCGGGTGGCGTCTCAGCTCACGCGGGGGTTCTGTAGAAGCCCTGCGGCGATACTGCTGTATCAGCTTGGGGGCGGCGTGATTGAATAGCGCTGAGGGTAACTCAAGCTCACGAATGTGTTGCAGCTTCTCAATTTCCTTCAGTAGGCTTTTGAGGCCCAGGCGACCCGGATCTGTTTTGAGATAGCTCAACTGCGATTGCCTGAACTGGCTATTATCCTCCAACGGGCTTTCAGTATTCAGCAAGGCGTCGATGCTCGTGCGGGTCTTCGCCGAGAGCGGAGCCGCAATCTGCTTACAAAAGCTGCGCTCATGCAGCCGGGCCGCAGAGCGTATTAGACGCTCTAGCTCCTTGGCAGCGGGCGGTTCGACCTTCCGTTTCCGAAGATACCCGGCAGCTTGCACTTTGAGCGCCTCAAAGGCAAGGCCCAACGGCATGATCTCCTCTACCAGCCAGCGCTTCAAATGTTGCTGATCGCTCTGAGTCATCGGCCCAAAGCCCAGATATGCCCGGATTTGGCTGCGATGTGTTTTAATCGTTCGACCTGACCATTTGTATTGACGGTAGTCCTCTTCAGATAGACTCAACTGCTGAGCGATAAAGGCGACGACCGCTTTTGGCACCTCACCAGCGTGCTGAGGAAATCGCCCCTCCCCTTGAAAAAATTTGAGCAGGACGGCAAAACCCAGCCGGTTGTGCGCCGTAGCGTTGGTGATCTCATCGGGCAGCAGCACTAGCTCTGATGGCATCAGCATAAACTGCTCAATTAGCTCCTCTGTCTCCCACTGTCGTTTCATTTCAGCTTCCTCAATGCTTAACTGTCGCTAAACATATCAGGGCTGAAGTATCGCGCTGAAAGGTACAAATGAACTAAATTGCCCCATTTCGCAGCTTCGCTACTTTAGGGCCTTTAAGCCGGAACGGTCGCCCGACTTCAAATAAACCCAACGGTTAAGCTTTATCAGAGCCCTGTGCCCTTCTGCAATTGATACCCCATTAGCTTTTAGTCGGACTTTTAGTGTAACTAATATAAATTTAGTTATATTAGCTAGAAAGCTCCTCGCACGATCGCAAACGATCTAGCGATGGTTTCACAGCTTTCAGTTGCTCAAAAAGGCGACCGATGCGACATCGATTCGGCATAAACTTGGGCCACAAAGTTGATAATGACTGGCTTACAGCGCTTTTCAAGCTTGATTATTCAACGCCATCCACGTTTTTGTGAATGTCTTGCAGTGGCAAAATATCTGAATTCCAGACTGTCTAAGCGGGCAATCTGAGACTGGCGAAGTCTCTAGTGTGCTTAATGATTTACGAATGGCCTCATCCGCAAATTGATAACGATTGGGATAGTGGCAAGCATCAGTGGCGTGAGATAACCCCTGCTGCCTACTTTGGGGTACGGCCCCGACTCGTGCAAAATCCAGCCATAGGCTGAAAGCATTGCAACAACTGAGTTACAGCCGCCGAGAATTAGACCATCCAGAAAAGTACTAACTAACGGACACTCTAAAGTGCTTTTTACAGCTCCTTTTCTGGCGTTTTGTCGCTCATGAATGCTCGGTCATATTCTGGGCACCAGCAGCTAACTGAGGATTCACTCGGTTAATCCTTAAGGCTATTAGGCCCCATTTCGCAGCTTCGCTACCCTATGGCCCTATTCTGATTCTGGACTCAAGGAAAGTTTTAGCCTGTGGCCTAAAGACATTTCTTGCCTTGCCTGAATCTGGGGTTGCTCGGCCTTCTGACCCACTTCCACGCTCTGGTTATCTACTCGAATCATCTGCTGTAAAACAGGAGATAGTTTTTCTGCCTCTTGCTCAAAATCTGCCCTCACCTCTGCCATGATTCCATTCAGCTCCTGGGCTATCTCTGCGTGCTGCTCTAACTCCTGCCTTGTTTTCAAAGCAACCTCTAGAGCCTTGTCTCTTTCTGCTAAGACAGCTTGCCGATCTTCTAAAATCTCATCAGCAACTCGCTTACACTCTGTAACCACCTCCTGAGACTGCATTTTTTCCGCATATCGTTGAGTCTGTTCTTGTAAAACTACAAATTCCTGCCTTAACCGAAGCAAATTCCCGAAACTGTCGACAACCGCAGGTAATTCTAGAATTGCGGCTATTGGCTGCTGCCCCCACGACTGTACCCGTTCTCTAGCCTCACAAAACCGCTCTGAAGCCTTTTTAAGTGCTGAATGGTGCTCAGCATAGGCTCGCCCGTAAAGACGTGTTCTAGCCTCTTTTAGAGCATCCTCATCGGTCTTAGGCATTGCTCTGGTTTGTTCAGTAAGCGTATCTACAATCTGATCTGCTGTTTCTCGGCGTTCTACAAGGCTTCTAAGATGACTTTCCTGTCTTTCCAGGGTTACCCCTACCCTTTTGCCAAAAGCCTCTAGCTGGCCCATTTTCTCCAATTTAGAGAGGGTCTCTCTGGCGTCACCCTGCTTTGCCTGTATCCGGGCTATCTCTCTGCATAACAGAACCTGCTCAACGGTTTGGGTTTTAATCCCCTGCTTCCAAAGCATGACGTCCATCGGGGTCAGCTTTGGTTGTGGATCCCTATCTATCCCCTGGTCTCTCAAAGAACGATGATCAACGGTTGCTAAAACTCCAGCCATTTCAAGCGCTCGATTCGCATGAGTTTCCCACGACACTCGCAACTCATGCAGCCTTGGCTTAGGCATCCAGCTTCTGTCCTTTGGTGCCCCACCCTCTTCTGGGCTTCTGGAATTTGCCCGCTTAAAAAATAAACTTTCTCGCCGCTCAATGCCGTCGTTTTTTCGTGTCGAAAACATCAAATGAAAGTGCGGATTAACTCCGCCATCGGTTGTCGTACTTTCGTGAATCGCAATGGTGTAGGCATGGCGATCACCAATCTCATTTTTAAGAAATTCTTTTGCCAAATCTGTCTGCTGCTCGGTGCTTAATTCTCTTGGCAACGCAACCTCAAACTCGGTGTACAATCTCGCGTTTGCGGATTCGTAAAGATCCGCAGTACTCCAAAAATGTTTTGGATTCTCTTGAGCCCACTCAGGCAAATTTCCAGACTCTGTGTAACGCAGTTCATGTGAGCCATACTCGTACCGTTCTTCCCGCAGGATGTAGGAGACGTGAGCCCGCGCACTCGTGCCTTTAGCACGACTGCCATGCTTGACGGAAAATCTGTAAACGGCCAACAGCAACTCCAGGAAAAGCTCTAAAAGGGGGTTAGGGGGAATTCCCCCACGTCGCTGCATTTCTTTAGAAATGCGTAAGCGCGCCCTCACCTCTTACGAGGCTACAGGGACTTGGGTGCTCCCGCCCCCAAACCCCCGAGGTTTTCTTTAAGGCATAACGATAACTTTCAGGAAGATAGACTGCTGTTTGAAAAAGACAAGTATTTAGCTAAATTTAATTGATTTTTTATCGATTTAATATTAGGTTTTTCAAAATTCCAGCCAACACTTTTTTTGATCGAGCTTGTAATGACAAATGAAAAACTACAGGTAGAAAAACTATATCGATCCCAAATAGAAAAATACGAAAATGATATCGAAAAAGCTAAAGCTAAAAAGAAAGCTTTACAGCGAAAAATGAATGAAGAAAAAAGAAAGCTGCGCACTCGAAAACTAATCGAGATAGGAGGGCTTGCAGATATAGCAAATCTTGTAGATCTTGATAAAGGGGCAGTGCTTGGAATACTTCTGCAAGGCAGCAGACTGATTGAAGATGAGCAGACCTTTGAGAACCTAAAAAAGCTCGGTGACGCCACACTACAAGAGCGAGCCTCAAGTAGAAAAAATGGATCTAAAGCCCAAAAAAAAGAGGTAGAGGCAAAATAAAAAATTATGCCCCTACCCCTACCCATCTTCCCGATGAGCCATCGGCAATCTTATTCCTTCCCCAGTTGCTCCTCAGCAGAGCTGGAGTCCGCTTCGGACTGCTCGTCATTAATACCATAATCAACACTGACTTCAAGCTATTTTGAGCCTATTTTTCCGTTCAAGGAATTTCAATCAGTTGGCGACCGTTCCTGTAATCCAAAAATCCAGGAAACTGATGTACCAACTCATAAAAACAGCGTTCTACTAGACTATATAACCGTTTTAATTCATAAATTATTTACGGAGTAACGTTACTCCGTAAATAATTTCATAAGTTGTAAATAGATAAATTTATTTATTTTCAGTCAATTTAATGAGCCTCTCAGACCACCGGCATTTCCTTAAAAACACTGATTTCAGGGAGATTGAGCCTATGAAAGACAAGTAAACCAGGCTATTTTTTTAAGCGGAGTAACGTTACTCCGCTTAAAAAACATCAAAAAAATGGGTTTTTATTTTACTTAAATTGAGTATACTCCTTGTCAAGTGCATACAAAAACTCAAAAAAAGCAGGAAATATGGGTAAAATAATCGCCTTTTTTAATATGAGTGGAGGGGTTGGAAAATCCACTTCTACTCAAAATATTGGTTACCATTTAGCCACGTCACATGGATGTAAGGTATTACTTGTTGACTGTGATCCTCAAGCCTCACTCACTACATTCATGGGGTTTGCGCCCACAGAGTACAAGAGTACTATTACTGATAGTTTTCTAGATCCAACTACTCCCCTGTTTATTGAATCAACCCCGGAATGGTGCGATTTAGCGCCAACCAATATTTACCTTTCAAGATGCGAAATTGAACTTGGAGGAAAGATCCAAAGGGAACTTCAACTCAAAAAAATCCTTTCTAAGGTCAAGGACTCATACGATTTAATCCTTGTTGACTGTCTCCCCTCGCTTGGACTGCTGGCCATTAATTGCATGTCGGCAGCAGATTATCTGATTATTCCAATTCAGACTGAATACAAGTCGATGGAAGCCACTATCAACCTATTGAAAATGACATATGAGATCACTCAGGCTGTAAACCCACAGCTTCAAATTTTAGGCGTGATCCCTACAATGTATGACAAACGGCTCGTACAGCACCAAAATTCCCTAAGGCAGATTAAGGATATGTTTGCCAAGCTTAAAGCAAACTCTTTGTTTGCCAATACCGAAATTTATGATCCTATCCCACGCTCTACTCAGTTTGGTAATGCGGCCTCAAATCATATACCCTTAGCCCAGTTTCAACCAGGACATGCGGCTATTAAAAGCTTAGAAAAAATTGCAAAAAGTATTGTAACCGGAACCGCTAAAAATCAAAACTTACCACAAGGAGCATTAATCAATGGTTAGTAACGCATCTTCAGAACTATTAGGTGGTTCAATCCTGGACGGGCTCATCCAAACAGTCCCTAAGCTTAGGATTACCGATGAGCCTACCACCATTCCAGTAAACAGAATTCATACCTGGGATGAGCAACCACGGCAGTATTTTAGTGATGAAAGCGTTGCTCAGCTCACTAGCAGTTTCCTTAAATTTGGGTTCAAGGGAACCCTTACAGTTCGTCCTCATCCAACTATTAATAACGAGTACCAGCTCATAGCCGGTGAGAGAAGATATCGGGCGGCAAAGAGTGCAGGACTTGAAAACGTGCTCTGCTTTGTTGGAGAATTCACCGACGAGCAAGCGCTTGATTTTGCCCTTGGCGAGAATTTACACAGGGAAGATTTAAGCCGCTTAGAGGAAACAAACGGAATCCTGACCCTGATTCAAACCCGTTATAGTCTGGAACCAGAAATTACCATTGAGATAGTAAATTCTCAAGGAAGAACCTCTGGGAGTAACGTTACTCCCGATGAGTCTAATGATGAACTAAACAATATAATTACTGTCTTAAATGAGTACGGAATCCAGCTCCAAACCTTTAGGACAAGTCATCTTCCTACCTTAAAACTGCAAGAGATATTAAAGACAGCACATCTGGAAAAGGGGCTCTCGTTCCTGGCGGCAAAAGCTCTTAACCAGATAAAGGATGAGGAGATTTTAAGCCAGTTGCTCGACCAGGTATTAAGTCAGAATATGGCCGTTAGAGCCGTAAGGGAACTTGTAAGATCTGCTCTGGCTGACAAAAACTCCAGTCAAGTAGAGCCTGACAGCAACGCCAAGTCTGAAAACTCTATTATTGAGCTAAAAACGGTAGTGGGGCAGATTACAAAAATGAAGAAAATCATTGAAGCTGACCCGGAAAAAATGAAGAAAATAAAGCGCGTATTAAGCCAGCTAAAAAGTCTGACCGAAGAAGACTAGGCTATGTTTTTGTTTACTGAGAGCTTTTATTAGTAGGAGAGGGCGCTACACGTCAAGCAGCTAAATTAAATTCATCCCAAAAAGAATTAGCTAAAACTATATTCCCCTTAGTGGTTTTGAATGTCCCCCCTTGGTCTCATGGGTTTTTATCTTGCCAGAGCTGCTTTATTCTGTCGGCAGTATCAGCCAAATTAATCTCATTGACTGGTGCTTGATGTTCTTTCCCGTCGTATTGCACTAATACAGCTTCCATTGGTGCTCTGTTAGGCTCAGCCAGAGCAACTCCTGTGACCTGGCTATGCTCTGACCAACCAAGGATATCAACCGTTTGGCCTATCTGAGTGCCCGAAGAAACGATACCCGGCTTACATCCAGTAACGTACTTAGCCACATAGAACACCTCCGGGGTTGCACTGGTTGAAAGGGTGAGCTTAAAGCCAAACTCTGTTGACTCACAGGTAACTTTTGTCTGGGCATTCTTGCCGCCAAAAGCAAATAGGGGAGTCTGGGGTGGAGTTTCCAGAACAACTGAATTGTTAAAACTATTAGTAAACCGTGCCTTTTTTTCATCAGCCTGTTTGGCAGCAGCTAACTCAAGCTCAATATCCCTTAAACGCTTTTCTCTGGCAATTGCCCGCGTCTTGTACTCAGGGGTATCCATGTAGGCTACAACCTCATCAAGAAGGGCAATATTTTGAGCCTCTTGTCTGGAATTTGCGTTGGCAGCGTTAGCGGCTGCGTTTGTTTTATGGACGGTAAGTGTAGCTTGGTGCGTTGAGATGGCAGACAGGTTAACGCTTAAATTAACTACGACAGCTAGAAGGCAGGGGAGCACGACAAGGGGGCTTTTAAAGAGCCCTGATGATGGCCATGTTTTTTTCTGGTTTAAAGTGAGCTGATTAAGTGGGGAAGTCATGGTTGTTTGTCTTGGCGACGCATCGACTCAGCGATCGCTTCCATACGGCGGGTCTGGTCTTGGATGACCTGTGGCATATTATTACCCAGACCTGGAGCGTCAAGCTCCCCCGTATCAGGGTCTATATAGCTCTCCGACCTTGCTTTGATAATTAGATCCAGGGTTCCGTTTCTTCCCAGTGCAGCAGCTTCAGACTGGTTAAACTGGTCAATTATGCCTAGAATTTCAGTTTTATTAAGGGTAACGCCTGCATCAGCTGCACGACTTAAAATTAATTTTTCAACATCTCTAATCTTTTTAAGCTGCTTTGCATCCGCTTCCTCCGGGGTTGCCACTCCACCATGCTGATAGGAAAAGGTGCCAATATTGTCAGCTCCATTGCCGGGATCTTTATGGCCCCAGAAGGCTTCTGTTTGGTCACAATCCTTATCTCGGGTACCTTCGGCAGATCCAACAGCACAAATGATTTCCAGGTCTGTCAGCTTTGAGTGGGCCACTGCACCAGCTGTTTCTGGAATTTTGCCGGTAACAAGCCAGCTAACAATGCCCGCATTTGGGGCTTTATGCTTTCCAAGAGCAGATATCTGCTCAACATGCAGATGAGGGCCAGTAACGCGCCCTGTGGCCCCGCTCAGCGCTATGACGGCTCCTTGGCCGTGCGTGCCGCCATAGCAAGCCTTAAGGTGCATGAGCTTGATTGTCTGCCCCGGTAATGCGTCAGCTGACATCAAAGCAATAATGCCGCCAAATTTATCCTCCCAACAGCTAACCCGTACCGTTGTGTCAGCCTTGCTGCTAGCCAGAGCATACACAGGGGTACCTGTGGGGGTGGCAAGATCTAAACCAAAGTGAGGTTTTTGTTTTTCTCCTGTAACCGGATGGGTTCTAATTCCGTACTCTGAGCTAACCGTATAACCGCCAACGGTATCCCCAATAGCTGTGCTCGCTTCTCCCAACGGTGTGTCCAACGTAAAGCCAACGCGCACGCTTGCTCCCGGCACACCGATTAAGGCAAGCCCAACGTTTACCCCATGGTGAAAAGGGCGACTGTAGCAGTAGGCCAACGCTGGTACTGCCAACGCCACAGTAGCTGCCCAACAGGCAAGGTGGTGAAGTATGCCTGGTCTAGGACTCATTTTTTAATTCTGTCCTCCCAAGTCAACGTTGGAGGTTCGGGCAACGTGCCTAGAAATTTATACTCTCTAAACCCTGGCACCCACCAGTTAAGAATGGCTGCTGTCCAGGCAAGAGCCAGAACGATTAGGTGTTGGATTTGCATTACTCTTTCTCTCCACCTTTATCGTTGCTATCGTTGCTATCGTTGCTGTACTCGTCGGGCGGCAGCGTTGATTTTCCGCTATTGGTGTTTGAAAAGATATTCAAAGCTCCATTCTTAAACCCGATAACCCTGTCAACGCTCTGGTAGAGCAGGGCCGGTTTGTAGTTCTTGCGCTGGGTTGGTGACTGAATGCCGTAAATTATTCCTTCATAGCAAATGTAGACAACGCCTATGAGGCCAATGAGGCCAGCAACGTTAAAAAACGTTTGCTTTGGACTTCCCATGAGCCTTGGAATAAACAAAAAACCTCGTGCAACTTCCTGTTCAGCAAACACCTCGATTGAGGAATCTGCTCTACTGCCAGCTCTGCGCCTGCGTGCACCATGGTGCTTTCTTGCCTGGGGTTCTGTCATGATGAGTTAAAGGTCTCCGGTTAGAAAAACTGATTAATTCTTGAAAATTTGGCTTTTAAGACCATTCGGCACAGCTTCCGGCGCAGTGGCGGCGCTCATCTGTTGGCCTCGATTTTTCGGCATCGCCAAGGCGCTTGATATAAGAGGGATGCCGCCGTTTTAGCATGATTTACGCCGCCGCCGATTTCCCTGATTTAGGCTGTATTTACATGCTTTTTTATGGGCTCCGGCATTAAGTCCAGTGGTGGCATAGATGTATGTGCAACTTTAGAGATCCAGCACTTAGGCTTTGTATGATCGTCAAACGAGCCCAAGCCATAAGCGTTAACCAACGTTAAAAAGGTGACCACATCCTCTGTGGCCTCAAAGTGATGTCGCCCCCAGTTGTCGCGCAGCTTTGTAATCCCAATAGATTCTCCAACGTTAATCTGATGTCGAAGTAGCCAGTTGCAAAACTCCTTGGCTTTTTCAATCTGGAACATCGGTTTCCAGTTATCAAAATTACCGTTTAGGGTTACCTCATTTTTTAATGGCGAATCTCCCGTTGAGTCTGGGTCAAGGTTTGCCGGTGGGGGCTCAGGGTGGTGAGAAAGAGGAGGAGAAGGAGGGGAGGAAGTACTTTGCCAACGGTGCACCGCGTTGGTTAAAAGCTCAACCGGGGTTGGTGGCGTTGGTGGTGCCAACGCTAATACGGCAGCTCTAAAGTAGGCTGCAAATTTTGTGGGGTAGTGGTCGGGGCCAACAATTGCAGGCAGCTGAAATTTTTTCTTTTTGCCACTGCTAATAGCTTCTCCTCTGGCGCTAATCTCACCCTGGCCAGTCCATCTCGGATCTTCCCCCTGATCGTCAAGGGACTTATCGACCTCTAATTTGATAACCACCGACTGATCCAGCACTCTGGACACTCGACCAGACTCCATGGCTTCACCGCCAAACATCCCCTTATCGAGCCCATGGGCAACGAGGATAAAATTGACTACAGATTTTCTAGTGTCCTGGGAAGCAATATGAATACACAGCTCTGCAATATCGGCCAGACTGTACCCGGAGGTATGCCATTTTGAGAACTCTTCGAGAACTATGGTGATGCGTTGAGGATTTTTCACCCCGTCGCTCTTTCTGGTTATCTTCATCGCGTCAGCGATAATTTTAGGCAGCTCCTCTCTAATTTTTTGAGCCGTACCCAGTATCAGATCAGCCGTGTCGTAAAGCCCGTCTTCCTTGTCGTGATGGTGGTGAGGATTGGCAACGATGATGCGATCGCGGCGACAAATTTGACGCCACGTACAGATCTGATGAGTGAGTAGGGATTTTCCAGCCCCCTGGTCTCCCCACGTTATAAGTATTCGGGCAACCAGGGCGGCAGAAAGCACCCTGTTTTCTGCAAGAAAAATCGTCAGAATTTCCCTGCACTCAGCCACCAGATCCATAGCATCTTTAATATCTGTCTGCGGGTCTAGTCCGGCCCCCTTACCCTCCACCTCAATCGATGGAGGGTAAAGGCTTTTTGGGTCTTGTGTGGCCAGGGCTCCCGATAGTCCAATGCCTCCCAATCCGATAACTGAGAGCAGCACTCCACCCAGCCTGGTACTGGGGTCGCGAAATTGAGCAGGAATTTGCTCCCCTGCAACCCCACGCGCATGGGCTCTTTTAAGGTCACTACGATCGTAAAACTGCGGGTTGGAAATAGCTAACCACGCCCCCAGAAGGCTCAAAAATAGGGACAAGCCTAATATTCCATAAGCTGTCCGGTTTAGCTGGTCGTCTTCCCTGTAAGCCATTTTGGTTATCTATTTTGTCCAGAGGTTTTATTGATGCGGCTCTCTATGTCCTGGGTGTCGAGAGCCGGGGATTGAGTTTGCAGTGGTTCGATGTTACCGAGCCACATCTTGTTGAGCTGTAAAACCTGATGAATTGCAGAGCGATACGTTTGCAGGGTTTGCTTTGTGGTCGTAAAGTCAGGCTCAACACTGGCGTGAGTTCCGAGCGCTCCAAGGGCTGCAAGAAAAATGCGCTCACCGTCAATAAATAGAGCGTAGTCGCTTGTCTCATGAGCGGTTGTCATGCGAGCAATACCATCTCCCATATACCGAATATAAATACAGTCTTTTCTTTGTAAACTGGACTCAATGCAGGACTGAAAATTTATATCCCCTATTTTGTCTGTAGGAAGTTTTCCATCCTTAGTTGAAGAACCATTTTCAATCTCAACCCGTGCCAACTCACGTATTTTCTCAACTTCAGAGGCTAATAAATCTGCCTTATAACTGCTCAACTGATCACTTAAAAGCATCGAGTGCTTATTCATGTGAGCCATGATCAGCTCTTGAGTTCTGGCATCCACGTTACCCCTGCTTAGCTCTGGTGATTGGCCCACAGCACCATAGAGGGTGTACATGGGGTCACTGTACACGTCGCGCAAAGCTGACAGATCGCGGGTAATTTCCGCCTCAATTTTGGGTGCTCGCATTGCTGAAAGCAAACTCCAGATGGTGAGGAAAATGACCGGGGCTCCGGCAAGGATAAATATTCTCTTTCTAACCGACATACGAGTAAGCAGTGCCCAAAAAACCCTGTTACGCGGCACCCTTCTAAGCTTGATATCTTTCACGGTTAAGTTATCTCCTACGCCACTGTTGTCTGGGCGGGCATGGATTCTCGATATATTGCTATCGCTTCGCCTATCTCCTGGCTCAGATCGACTCCGTAATCTTTCTTGACTGCGATCACTACCGACTTTCCCACAGTTTCCAGAGACCTCTCAATCTGGTGGGGTAGGTGATCAGCAATTCGCTTTCTGATGTACTTAGTGGCAAGGGCTGGAGCAATGCTTCCAGCTAGAGTTTTTGCAAGTTCATCGAGTGCATCAAGTCCGGGAATGATGTCACTGCCGGTATCTTCCTCTGCTGCCTGTGGCAATACTTTCCGAACATTGTCAGAAGCGGCAGCGGTAATACTTTGAGCTTGATTGCTGTCCATGGCAGTAAGGATTATCTGTTCAGCCATTCGCCTGAAATCAGCTGCCCGGTCAGAAGTGATGTGCATTCCGAGTTGAATAACACCGGCTTTAGTCCAAAGGGTGGATTTGCCTTCAGTAATCCAGTGCTGATTTTCAAGCAGCTCATTAGGTTTATTTTTTTTATGTCCACGAATAGTGCTCGGATCAACGTCATACCCTTCGGCAACCTGTTTGGTGGTCAGGAGCCAACCGTGATCGTGGTCAGGGGTTGCCTCATTAAGTACAACTTGAATTTCTCTTGGTTGAGTAGACATGGGTTAATTGCAATGGCACAGCGAACACCGTGCCGGTAGAGAGACTTTAAGGACACAGAAGGGATAGGGAGAATTCTTGAAAGTATTTAGGCACCTCTTACTACTGCGACCTGGCTTTTTGGGGTGGGAGAGTTCGGCATTAATTAACAACCTGTCTAAAAGCAAACAGCCGCTCCCTGGTTCTCTTAGGTGAGCGTGAACCGCATGTGGCCAAAGCGCTGCCACTCCGGGCAGGCATAAAGTGACAATCAGAAACCACAGTGAGGTCTCTTAAAACCAATTTACCACAATTTATGGTAAATTACATTCACAACTCATTGTGCTATACAAATTATGGAATCAGGCCACAAAGGGGCTAAAATACACAGCATTAATGCTTGCGATTATCCTGTGTACATAGACCTGCCGCTTAACTATATTCACGTAGAGCCTGATGTTTGGGAGAGCTACTATGTTGGCTCTGTTAACTTTCTTGCGTGGAATAAAAAGGGGCTTTTAACCCAGATAGCTAGCTCGTTTTGCAGTGCTCACAGAGACTACTTATTAACTTGCTGTGATATAGAGGCAGCTGCCCGAGGGCTGGACTCTAACTCCACTGAGTTCTTTAATCTCTATGTGGACTGGGCTTTAACGCTGCCCCCATACATAAGCGGGCAATATCCTGACTTTCCAGCATCCCCTCTAGCCAAGGTTATTGACCCCGAAAAAACCATGCAAAACCGTCGCGGATTTGCAAATATCAGGATCGGAAAACTAAATTCTGTGCTCCTGCGAGTATTAAGTAGTGTTAGCCGAGGGGCTGAACCCTCGGTGCTTTTAAGCCGGTTAACTAAATACCATTTTCAACAATATGGCACCCGGTACTTTTATCAGTTTGCAGCTGATCAACAGTCCACCATCAGACCAAAAATTTAAAACTAAATACAATTCATTCTAAGGAGAGCAACCCGACATGACTCAAACACCAGTTAAGTTCACAGCAACTCATCCTCAGACCAGCTGGAGCGGTAGCAAGATTCTGGAATCCCTAATCGCTATAATGCCAGAAGCTTTAACCCAAACTCAGGCCCAGGCACTGGCAGACCTTCAAGCTGGCGATTTTTTAAAGTGCAAAATCTATCCGTGCATTGCCCTTAATGATTCGCTGGTTAAGGCCATAGCCTACATGAGCAGTATTCCAGGCGTGGCAGATAAAAATATGCCCCAACTTGCCACCCTGGTAGCTGAGAGTTGCCGAGCAATTGCTGATGCCTGTCGTGAGGCCGTATTCACAACCTCGGGCGGGGATGAAAAGAGCGCAACGGCTGCCCATCGGCAAGCAGTAGAAAGCCTGGAAAGTGTTTGCCTACAGATTTTTGATAAAGGTCTTACCAATTAAGTTTTCCACCTATCGATGATCAAGCCTTATCCCTACATAAAGCGCTATCATCTCAATGCTTTGACGTTTCGCACCCTGGAGGCACCCGCTCTAATCCCCTAAAAATACAAAAACCCTCATCCGGCAAGATGAAGGCTTCTGATTAATGATCCATTGATTCCGCTAAGCGGGACGAACTAACTTTTCAAGGTGTGGCAACCGGGGTTAGAGCGTTCACAGAGTCGTATGTCAATTTTAGGCGGCAATCTAGAATTTGACAAGCAATTGCTAAAAATGCGATCGCACACACCATCTCTTTGCGCTTAGTGGTTCTTAAACCCCACTACCACCGAAAAGAGAATCATGGCTATAGCATCCACTGCCTCTATGGTGCAGCGGTCAGAGTATGTGCAGGAAACTAACAATGAGTTTCTTGCCCTCTGGCCACACCGCTTTGACTATATTTACGCTCAGCATCCTGACCCAAACCAGAAACCAGACTGGCAATCTGAAGCCCGGCACCCGCTCCCTGACCGGCTCATTGAGCAGGGAGCTTTTTTATACGGGGTTCGATTTAGTCAGCAAACTAAATACGTAATGCTCGACCTTGATAAAGGTTCGCCCTATCATCCAGCCCGTGACCAGATGGCACTTAACCGGATAATAGAAGCGCTTGATCCCCTGGGCCTGGTGAGTCATTTAGCAGTCATAAGCTCAGACAGTAAGGGGTTGCACATTTACTTCCCGTTTTTAGTGGAGCTACCGTCCTGGAAAATATCCGTTGCCGTAGCAGCGCTGCTCGAAAATGCAGGCTTTAAAGTTCTGGCCGGATGGCTTGAAGTTTTTCCCAATAGAAAAGCTTATGCCCCTGCTGGTGGGGATGAAATTAGTCTCTACAATGGCCATCGCCTGCCACTTCAACAAGGTTCCTATCTTCTCAATGATGACCTGAACCCAACTGGTGGCAGTCAAGCAACGTTTGCTCGTAACTGGCAAACAGCAGCTGCCCACAATGATATCGACGAGTTGCTACTCGAACAGACAATCAAAATAGCCTGCCGAAAAAATTACTACGTTTCGGGAAAAGCAGAAAAATTCTTAAACGATCTAAATGCTGATATTGAACCGGGATGGAGTGGCCCCGGCCAAACAAATTTTCTACTCGGGCGCATTGCCATGAGGTCTTATATCTTCGGGCATGTTCTCGGGGCTCCGGCTCCACTAGCAGGAGAAGAACTAATCGCTGACATTATCAGGGTGGCAATTGGACTTCCTGGTTATGCCGATTTCTGTGGCCACCAGCATGATATTGAATCCAGAGCCAAGGAATGGGCAAGGTCGGCGGAAAGTAGTCACTATTTTCCATACGGCAGTCAGAAAAAAATTGGAATTAAGAATGAGGGTGAAAGCTGGAACGACCAGCAGCAGCAGAATGCAAGGGAAAGAATCAAAAAGGCTGTCCTGGAGATCTTTGCAGAAAACGCCTGGCCGGACGGTATTACGGCTCGATTCGACATGCTTTGTGCAGCTGGCATATCGGGCAGTACTCTTTATAAAAATCGTGACCTCTGGCACCCTGAATACATGCCAGCTGAGGCCGCTTTTTCTTTTGGGGAAATCCCCCCAAACCCCCCTCTTTCAAATGAGGGTGCTGTAGGGGATAGCGCTGAGGGCGCATCTCCTACAGCCTACCCCCCAAGCTTATTAGGGCCGTCTGGCTGTAATGCTCCTGACAGCAAGGGTTATGAGCCGGAGAAGGAGATAAAAAGTCTGCCCTCCGATCCCCCTGGTTGTAATAAAGCAGAGCAGATTAAACCTATGAGCCAATCAGAGGGGTTAAATCTGATTAAAGGTATCCTGGGGCGCTTGAAATTTGGAACGGCCAGAGGGGAGGGGGGCCTGCAAGAGGGGTAGCATAGTGGAACCGAAAAACTGGACAGGTAGCTAAGTTCTGAAATAGACCCCTAGCCGAGATAAATGCAAAAATGCTCACATCTCGCCACAGCCTTTACATCACGGGCGGTTCAAGATTGTCCTTGACTACGTATTTTAAGCAAGTACAGAGAAGATTTCTACGGCAAAATAGGGGGTTCAGGCCGATGTGAGCGAAATTGGCCGTATCTCGGCCAGGGGTCGAAAGGGCGCGGCAACAGCACTCAGCGAGGCGTTGACTGGCAAATAAAAGTTGAGGATGCTCGGTGTAGACTGATTTCCGTTTACCCTCAAATTAAGCACGGCCTAAAATGGCGGAAAATTTACCTAAAAGAGTGAGAGAAACTTTACTCCTGGCTTTCTTTCTTGCTCGACACTACAAGAGTGCCAAAAAGACCCCGCTCTACAAACGGCTTAATAACCCTCAAATTTACCGAATTTTTCAACCACTTAGGTAACGGGGGCGGGTTCTTGCTCGGGTCGTATTCATCTTTTTTTATAACCTCACACGTTCCCAGAAAAGTTAGAGGTTTTTTTCTGACATAGTTAGATAACTCATTCAGAATAACCGACTCATAATTTAGGAAAGATACATCTTTTGGGTCTTTTTTTTCCGATTCAGGGATATCTTTTACACATAAAAGTGTTAAAACTGCCTCATCGTATCTCTGCTGAGCCTCGTACACAGCAGCTAAACTCATATAACTACAATTTACAAATCTAGTTCTGTTGTATGGTAGCCGCTCTCGCATCATTAAAACACGGTACTGCATCTCTTCTGCCAACTCGTAGCGTTTTTGCAATACATAAATATTAGCTAATTTTTCGTACCTTGTTGATAATGTAAAACTCTCTCTTTTTCCTAACACCTTTTCTAAAAGCAATACATGCTTACACAACTGCTCAGCTTCCCACAGCCTTTTTTGTTCGCAATAAATATCCAAAAGCAGACTATAAACAAAAATTTCAACATTTATAAATAAGCGGTTTCCAATGTCCATGCACATATTTAAAGCAGTTGGCAATTGAACTAAAACTCTCTCTGCATCAAACAGTTTTTCCTGTTTAATATAGTGACGTATTAGGCTCATGTGACGGAGAAATATATGTACTGCTTTTTTCTCTGGGCGACTTGCCTGCACCCGTAGCTGATCTTCTAAAAGGAGTTCAATTTTTACAGTATTTCCACTATGGACATAAATCTCAGTTAGCCTATCAATAACTTTAAAGAGTTCAGGATGATCGTAGTTAAATATCCCTTTTTGGATTAATATTACTTCTTCAAGTATCTCTGCCTCTTTTTGGTTTAGCCGTCTGTTGCGAAACGTTGCAGACAGATCAATAAGGGTATTTATAACTGCGGGATGATTGTTACCAAGTATTTCTTGCTGTATTTTGAGTAACTTTCTTAACTCTATCTCCTCTTTTTCATATTGTTCCTGAGAGCAATAGAAATTAATAATATTTCGATAGCTCTGTAGTACGTCGGGGTGGTTGTTACCAGACAGTTGTGTCTGTATTGCTAATGCCTTCTGTAGCGCTTGCTCAACTTTTACTTTATCCCCTATCTTTTCAAAGACCCTTGAGCAATTGATTAAAGTGCTTACGATTTCAGGATGTACTTCTCCATATATCCTTTGGCTCATCGATAAACACTCCTCTATTAAGGGCAAGGCTTTCTCGTATAAACCTTCTTGGCAAAACAGAATTGAGAGTCCTCGTAGAGCATCAATTATACCCTTATGGTCTTGCTCCTTGTAAATTCTGCGACGCATCAATAGACATTCATGAATTAACTCTCTTGATTCTTTGTATCGTTTTTTCTGATTCAGAAAAAACGATAAGTTATTAAGAGAATCAGACGTTTCAATACTATCCTCAGTTGATAGGCTTCGCTGTAGTGCTAGTGCTTTTCTAAGGTACTTTTCTGCCTTTTCAGGCACCTCAAGTAACATCAGAGCTAATCCTCTTTGACTATAATTTTTTGCTATTCTTGGGTGATTTTGACCAAAGTTTATCTTCAATACTTTTTCTTGTTTTTCTAGGATTTTTAGAGCTTCTCCAAAACGCTCTTGTGAAATATGGATGGTGGCTAAAGTGGCGAGGATAGCAGTCACTTGCCCACTGGTTTCTCCAAAAACTTGTGAATAAACTTCTAAACACTTTTTAGCAAATCTTTCTGCCTGATCGTGATTTCTTTGGATTAAGAATGAACCCGCAATATCGTGCAGCATATTAGTTTCATCCTCTGACTCATACCCAATTGGTTCTAAATGACCATCAAGGCTTAACCACTGAGCTTGAATTTGCTTCATCTTATCCGAGTGTTCATAATCACTTGAATAAAATGGCTGAGCTAACTTTAATGCTTTTATAAGCCTGGATATCCACTCCTTTTGGCTGTCAATATCGTCTCTAACTACAGCCTGAACAAGTCGATGCATAAAGAAAAATTCTTGGCTTACTTGCCAATTTACCAGTGAGTACTCACTAAGCGGCACTAGCATCTCCAGAAGCTTTAATCGTGAGCCACCTGGGCTGTGTCGTTGAGTAACCGCTGAATTAAGGGACTCTCCAAGCTCAGAGGAGCCTTCAAGGAATAAGAAAAAGGGGATATTGTCAGGTGATAGGAATGAGGAGATTTTTAGTATCTCCAACGATTCTGGGCTCTTGTTACCCACGGCGTTAAAATTAATCTGCCAAGTTCGCAAAACTGTCAGAGGATACCTGCCAGTCTCAGGTTTTTTTTTAAGCTGAGTTACCCCTTGCTGCCGATACATCGACAAGTACTCTTTAATAGAGCACTTAGTGGTGGCAATGTAAGCTCCTGCTTGCTCAAGGGCTAGCGGTAAGCCTCCCAGCTCTTGATTTAGCTCAGCCGCTGCCTGTGCCTCTTCTTGGTCTTCGGCCCGACTACGACCAATACGCCTAAATATCATCTCAACCCCTGTCTCTGTAGCAAAAGTGTCAAGTTGAAGTGGTGCAGTAATGCTGAGCTGAGCAAATGTGCTAGCCCGAGAAGTTATAAGAATTTTCCCCCTTGAAGTCTTTGGCATAAGGTCAATCAGTGTGTCAAACAGGGACGAATCGTCGGCATTATCAAACACTAAAAGCCACTGCTCGTTGTTTTCAAGCCACCTTAAAGCAGTGTCAATTTTCAGATCCTCTGGTGTATCTTTCTGGGTAAGGGCTAATTGGTCAGCAATCACGGCAACATCGGCACTCAAGTTTATCGATGTATCAGCCCTTACCCAGAATACGTACTCAAACGAATCCGGTTTAGAGGGACTAGAAAAATATTGATAAGCATATTCAACAGCGAGCTGAGTTTTCCCCACCCCACCCAAACCGCTTATCGCCTGGGCTTGGCTAATCACCATCGACCGATTCTGAGTAAGGTAATGGTGGAGTGCAGTAAGTTCTTGCTCTCGCCCTGTAAAGTAAGCGTTTTTTAAGTAGGGAACGTTAAACTTTCTTGGTGTCAGTGGTGGTAGCGGCTGGGTGGTAGGAAGAGAGATAGCTTTTTGTTGTTTTTGCTCAGCAGCTTTTCTCTCTTTCTCTTTTTTATCCCTTTTGTAGCGATCATTTTTTTGTCTAAATATTTCTATAAGGGTATCAGCATCCCAATAGCCATTATTTTCATTAGGAACAAAAAGAGAAAAAGTATTTTCAACTGCTGGCTGTCCTGTTCTGCCAGATAAGTGGGGAGTGTAGTTAGCTAAATTTAAGTTCTCCGTTAGATGTCCTAATCCAACCTTCATAGTTGTCCGAATATCACCAACCTCTTTTTTATCGAATGGGTAATTATCCTGTACATATATTCCGAATTGATTCCAACTTTTAATCTCTACTTCAATACGATCTTCATTTAGTTGACACTTGACAATTGCCACCTTGCCATTACTGTTACTCAATGGCAAGGTGCGGTATCTTTGAACGTCTACAATTACTCTAATTAGAAATTCAGTCGCCCTAATTTTTTGAAGGGGAATGCCATCTGTAGCCATGAGTGTATCTCGCCTTTTTCAAAAAACACTCCTGCCATTATACTCTTTGCAAGATTATACTCTCTAGAGCGTATGTCTGGACTTTTTGACGGTTGAAGTCGTCCTTATTAATTCAACAATCAGTAGGTTATTTTCTTAGGAGTCGGCAGTGCAGTTGTTTTTGAGAGCACACAGCTTTATTAATTGATCATAATTAATTTTGAAGTCCTTAAATTTTTAGCCCTCTGCATAACGAAATAACGAAAAGTCCGATTAAATGCCAAGCGATAATTCAATTCAAAGATTTCCCGACTCAGACCCTAAGAACTTAAATTATGATCTACCTGAGAGGGGTCAAGAAATAGCCATACAACCAATTGGTCAACAGGTTATAGATATAACTAACACTCCAGAAGCAGAGCGTATTAAAGTTAATTTAAGTACAGAAAAAATAGGTCTTTACCTAATAAGGCTATCAGGTCATATTCTTAGTAATCTTGATGAGATCTGGGACTCAAATCCACACTTAGAAATGGGGCCGCCTCCAAAGGAACCTATTCCTGAGAGGCTTGCGGGTTTCTATAAGGACAAGGATCCTCTTTTAGAGGTGAAGATTCCACAGGCTGGATATAAATCAGATCTAAGTTTTGATTGCATCCTTATGGCAAAAGTTGGTGCTTATTTAGCAGAATACGGAAAAAGTATCGATGAATGTTTTCCTCACTTAGAAAATTTTCGTGCAGTGCTAGAAGCAGAAATGCATGAAAGATCCTTAATCCTAAAAAGGTTCGATTGGGACAAACTAGGGTGGTTTGTAGCTAAATTGGAACAGTGCGAAAATATTGGTTTTGTATCTTCTGAAACAGAGTTGAAAGCTATTCTTAGCGATTTTCTTGAAACAGTGATTGAAGAGCATAGTTTCGGTGGCTACACACCCGACAACTGTAAGACTTATGATTTTTTACCCCCTGATATCTCACTGCTGGTAAATCCCATAAAGTAGTCATCGCCCTTTGTGAATTTATATTAAGCAAGTTGTAAAGCGATAAAACTAAGTTGTGACAAGGGTTGTAAGATTTTCTTGAAATTAAAGCCTCTGATTTTATTGAGTTGTAAAATCGGCACTTTCTAACAGCGCGCAATACTACCCGGTAAATTTTATTCATCTGTTTCAGATATGCCGAAACGACTCCGCTGGGGGGCTGATGACATTTATCTATCTGCATCCAACTTCCATAAATCTTTCACTTAAGTAATCCTCAACCATAGTCACCATGAAGAACACTCATAAGCCTGCCACCATGCAGGCACAGACCAGTAGTGCCAAAAATAGAAAATCGCTCAAAGTCCATACTCTCAAAGGCTCTGATTCTATAAGGCGGGAGTTAAAAGCAAACAGTATTATCTGCCAATCCCCGCTTCTTTGCTTTGCAATATCGAAACAACTTACAGAATTCACACCCTTATGCGTGGGCAGGAAAAGATGTAGTCGCCAATAGAAAAAAAGTACGGCTCATCAAGGTTGACCCCATAAAAGTACAGACTTTTTGCTCTATTCCCCCTCACTGAATCACTAGGAGAGTAACCATAATGCTTTCAAAGTCTCTATCAGCCGAATACACAGCCCCTGGCTCTGTATTCCTCAAGCAACACCTTGTCGCCGCTGGCATTGGTTCTAATTGCCCCTTATTTGCCTCGATTGCTGCAAAGCATCACTTTGGCCAAAGCTCTGCTGAGTATCAGCGGTATCTAACTGAACAGGGCAACGGTGAGAACTGGACTGAGTTTCCAAGGGGGTTTTCACCCTACCAGCTGCAACGCATCCTAAACGGTCAATCAGCTCAAAAAAGCAGCTGTATAGCCGTAGGCAAAGCCTTTACTGAAGTAACAGGGCTTACAGCTCCTGAGTTTGCCACTGACCCCTTACCCCTAATGGGGCAGCTTGCCGCCGAACTTGAGGCAAGAGTTGATCTGGCAAAACAAAGGGTCATAAATGACCTCCTGGAGCCCCCTGAGTTCCATTACGCACGGTCTGTACCACTAAAAGATAAAGACATTGGGCTCATTGCCATACAGCAAACTTTGGCAACTGAGGCGGTAATCGAAGTTGAGTTTCGCACTACTCGTATCCAGGTAGGGCTCATCCTGCTCAATCACAACCCGAAATCCCCCTCTATCATCTATGCTCCCCAAGCCTACCGCTGGACAGGGAGTGAGGTGACTGTGGGACGTAAAAAAATCCGCTCCATTGAGCTAAACGCACAACGGGTTAGATCGGCTGTAAGCAGCTATTTAAGCACTTGCTCACATCCTTCCATCACTTCAATCGCAAGCTAATCACAGGACACTACTCATCATGATATTTAGATCTAAAAACCAGCGTGCCCATCGTCGTATCATCAAGCGTCGGCATATTGTCGGGGTCATCCTTGGCGTTATGGCATTTCTGTTTGTGGTTTCCCTTGCATCCTGCTCACAGGTAAAGAGTGCCGTTGCAGAAAGCGTCGAGCATACGCCAGTTCAGTACTATCTGGCCGGTGAGGTCGATACCACAGCAAACAAAGAGATCACGGAACAGGTGCTCTATCTGCTCGAAGACGTGGCCACGCCCTCTGACAGAATTCGTATTGACTACCTTGCTAATGACCAGGTTCAAAACGTTTACTCAAGTACTCCTGATAAACAGGGGCTCTGGCAACTAGCTGACAATTTGCCAACGATGCCAAACACCGATAGTGCTTTTCGCTCGTCTCTGTACACTGTGGCAGAGCTTTCAAGGCAAAACCCGGACACTAGAGTGCGTGCGGTTCTGGCCACCGATGGTAGTTCTGAGGATGAGGTGATAAATGCAATTCTTGCAGCATCCAACACCCTTTCAAACTACTCAAACTTTCAGATTGCTGTAGTCGGCATCTCGCCTCGGCACAGGGCCAAGTTCTCAAATGGCTTTTCCCCGATAAGTTCCTGTGTGCAGTTTGCAGGTACTAAGGCTGAGATTGATTCACTGTTTCGCTCATATCAATAGGAGACAAGGGCAAACCTCATGCAACTAATCTACTGGTTTAATTTATTTTTGCATCTTTTTAGTGAAACCAAGCGGGCACTACTTGGGCAACGAAATGTTGGCGCAATGCTCACCCATTTACTAGGTGAGGAAACCTTTTTAAGCTGGCTCGAAAGGGAGCACAGCGATCTGTATTTTCAGCTCATCAATGAAGTAGTGACAGCTAAGGAACTCGTGCAGACTCATCAGGGCGAGGTAAAGGCCCTGGAAGCCGAGCAGGATGAGCTTACCGTTGAGTTCCATAATGCCTGCGGCACCCTAAAGGCTAAATCCTCCTGGCTTGAGCAGGAGGTAAGCGGAGGGCTTAAAAGCACTGTGACAACTCTTACACGACCAATTAACCGGATTATGGAAGAGGGGCAGCGCCGGTTTCTTTTTTTAAAAGCAGAAAAGCAGCATAAATACTTGCAATGGATTTCAGCTGGGCTCGCTATTCCAAACTTTATAGCCTTCTCTGAACTGCTTAACATCTCCCTACACCAGCTAACACTACAGACCCTGATTTTTGTGCCCCTTATTCTGGCCTTTAGTATGTCGGCAAGTGTCGGTGTGCATATTGGGCTCAGTGACTTTATCAAGGCAACTCGGGACTATATTGTGCGTGGCGATCGCCCGCTTAGCGCCAACATGTTTCCCTATGGCTGGAGGGATAAGGCACTGGCGTTCTCAGTTGTAATTGTGGTCTGTGACGCTCTTTTTTCCAGTGTCGGGCTCCTAATGGCTCTGCCTCCTAATCTACGAGACCAGCTATTTTGGCAAATGGCTATCCTGGCTGTAAGTGCGTTTGCCTCGGTGGTAAACGTGCTGCTGGCCTGGGGGGTGGCTCAGTACCAGATTGCTTTAGATCTGCGAATGAAGCATGAGGGGGCCGTGCAGCAAGAAAGCATTAAAGAGCATGAACAGGTAATCCAGGTGGCTCTGGTTTCAAAGGCTAAACTGGAAAATCTTAAAGGCCGTATGGTTCGGGAACGGGCAAAGCTTTTGGATGCAAGCCGGGCTGCAAAAATCAGCTATAACCGCTGGTTTAAAGAACTGCGATCACGCCAACGTGAGCAACGCATCATGGAACGTCGGGTAGCGATCCTGGCCGGAAATACTCGATACCCTCAGCCGATTATCTCTGAGGCTGAGCCTGTGGCTCAGCTTCCAGCGGCCAAAAGCAATGGTCATTCAAAAAAGCTAACGCTTCCCCTGGACACATAAGGAGGCGCTGAAACTCAACTCGCACAAGATTTCAAGGTTTTCAGGCTTTTAGACTAGCTGAGAGTGATCACAGATGAGCGTAAATGCTTAGATTCGCAATCCTTGCAGAGAATGGGTTTCAGCCTTAGCGACTATTTTTTCTCTGATTCTACACGACACTGTTGGCGAACTCAAAAATAAAGGCTCAAGCCCAGTGAACTCATTCCCGGTGCCTTGGCCGAACCAACGAGTTTTCGTCAATTTGTCGTTGGATATTTAGTTTGCCAACGGTGTCCTATACGAGGGCCAGCCTTCATATCTATCAAAAATTTGGAGCCCTACCAGCAATGGCTTGACACTTTTATTCCCTAAGCAGCAAAAAACGAATTGGCTGAGGAATCTACCCTTCATAATTTGAAACAGCGGATTCTAAAGCAGTAGAGTACTCTTAGCTCTTAGAATCAAGCCTTAAAAAGGAATCTTGATTCTTCTATGCTGAAGGCTATAAGTACAAATCTCCGGATTCTTTACGAATATAGAGCCCTGAAAATTTAGCGTTCTGGTTCGACTTTATGACCTTGTGTTCAAAAAGTATCACAAGGTACGAAATGCTTTTCAGCGGCTAACTTTAGTTTCTTCGTGTACTATTTTTTTGTTAGATTTCTGGAGGCATTGTGATACCGATCAAAATTTTGATTCTGGCGGCTAACCCTAAGGGTAGCGATCACCTGAGGTTGGATGAAGAAGTTCGAGAAATTAAGGCGGTTTTGGAGCAGAGTCAATTTCGGGACGAGTTTGTGGTTCTTCAGGAGTGGGCGGTACGGGTGGATGATTTGCAAAAACTGTTGCACAATCACGCGCCGCAGATAGTTCATTTTTCTGGACATGGGACTGGTGCAGATGGGTTGGTGCTGGAAAACGAACTGGGTCGAGAGCAGCCGGTTAGTACTCAAGCACTGACTGGATTGTTTAAGCTGTTTCCCTCGGTGCAGTGTGTCTGCCTCAATGCCTGTTATTCGGAGGTGCAGGCTGAAGAAATTTGCAAGTACATCCCCTGTGTGGTGGGGATGAATCAGGCCATTGGCGATAAGGCCGCTATCCAATTTGCAAAAGGGTTTTACCGGGCTTTGGGGGCACATCGATCGTTTGAGGAAGCCTATGAGTTTGGGCTGAATGCGATCAATCTCCAAAATATTCCTGATGCATCCATTCCAGCATTTAAGAGCAACCAACTTCAGGAGAGCCCCGCTCACACGTTGTTTCCTGCTGCTGCTCCCGCTGATTTAACCCCATTACTTGAAACTCATCTCATAAACCCTAATGCCTCGGTGTCATCCTCTGATGCTTCTAACAGGGCTAATCAATCTTTTCAGGCACCATCACCCCAATCGCAATCCTTTGGCAACATTACCATTGGCGGCAGCAACAACCCCTTTAACGCCATTCAATCGGGGGGAAATGTCAACTTAAGTCAAAGGAGTACTCAGAGCAGTGGTGGTAATCCTGACTTGGAAGCGGCACTAGCTCTCTTGGTTAGTCTTCAGCAGGAGGTTGCGGTAACAGACGCGCTCACTTCTTTCGCTAAGAAAGACACAGGGTCAAAAATTATGATGCTTCAGGAAGAGCTGCAAAAGCCTGAACCCGATAAGGGCTTTGTGAAGGAGGTCGTGGAGGCTTTGAAGCAGGGATTGCATGGGGTGTTAACACTAGCAGAGCCTGTAACACAGGTGGCAGGTCTGGTCGCGAAAGCTTTGGTGTTCATGTCATGAACCCTGATCAACAGCAGAGCGCATCTGAAAAACAGCTAGCCAGCCAACAGCAATCGCTAGGAGATGTGCAGATGCAGGGAGATGACAACATCTTCAACGTGATTCAGGGGCAAATTATTACCCTGACCCAAACTAAGATCATTCAGATCTCGGTGGATGAGATTAAGACCCGTGAGCTGAATACGACCTCACCCTACAAGCGTTTGGAAAAATTTGAGCCCACCGATGCCGATCGTTTTTTTGGTCGAGATCAGTTTCTGGGCGGGTTGATGAATGAACTAGAGCAGACTAACTTTATTTTGCTGCTGGGGGCTTCGGGTAGCGGTAAGTCTTCGGTAGTGCGGGCGGGGTTAATTCCTTGGCTGCGGCAAAAGTGGGGCAAGGGTTTTGTCGATTTGCTGCTCACGCCTGATCGAGACCCCTTTGAATCGCTGTATGGCAGTTTGCTCAGCCGAGGGTATAGCCAGTCGCAGGCGCAGCTGGTGCGGGCGGGCAACACCGAGACCTTGGGCGAGGTGGTGAAAACCTTAAAATCGCCAGACCAGTTCTGGCTAATCCTCATTGACCAGTTTGAGGAACTGTTTACCGTGAGCGAGGCAGAGAAGCGCGATCTCTTCATTACCAGCCTAGTGAAACTGAGTAAGGACTGTGCCAAAGACCCGCTGCTCAAGATCGTTGCCACTATGCGATCAGATTTTTTGGAGCAATTTGACCCAGCTCCGGCCAATCGACTAGCTCGAATCACTGAAAAGCATCGTCCTTTGATTACCCAGATGCAGCCGGATGAACTACGACTGGCGATCGAACAACCTGCGGCCCACCATGGGGTGGTGTTTGAAACTGGTTTGGTAGAAGAAATTATCAAAGATGTGCAGGGGCAGGCAGGCTGTCTGCCCCTGCTGCAATACACCCTGGATCTGCTGTGGGAATCGGAGGCGCTAGATAAAGGTAGCGGCATTCGCGACCGCACGCTGAATATTAGCTCTTATCGTCGCCTGGGTGGGGTGCGGGGGGCACTACAGCAGCAGGTAGACAAGATTTATCAGGGCTTGTCCCCTGACAAACAACTGGCCGCCCAGCAAATTTTTTTGAAGCTGGTGGAAATTGGTGGTGATGGAGCCTCGGGGACAGCCTGGAAGCCAGTGCGGCGGCGGGCAGAGCGGTCAACGTTTAGAGGTGAGCAGGAAGAGGCCGTGCTGGCTCTGCTGATTAAAGAACGGCTGCTGGTTAGTGATGCCCCGGTTGAGGGGGTGGAGCCGTGGCACGCTGGGGGGCAAGCGGCGACAGTGGAGATTGCCCACGAGATTTTGCTGACCTCTTGGGACAAGTTGAAAAGCTGGATTGTGCAGAACCGGGAGGATATCGCCCTGCGTAATCGGCTGGATGATGATGTCAGGCAATGGAAAATAAAGAAGCCCGACGATGAGCTGTGGAGCGGCATAAAGCTGGGGCGAATTGTAGACCTGAAAAACAAACCGGCCTTTGGCCAGGTATTGGGAGACTTTGGCCCAGAAGCGCAAGCGTTTATTGAGGCCAGTGTAGGGCGGCGTGATCGGCTGGAGCAGGAAAAAGAAGCGCAGCGGCAGCGAGAGCTAGAGCAGGAGAGAAAGGCCCGAAAATTTGCTCAACGTATTACCGTCGGTGCATCGCTGGCGGGGGTTGCAATGGCGGGCTTGGGGATATTTTCTGCCATTCAGGTCAGACAGGCCGAGATCGAGCAGATTCGCACATCTGTAACCCTTGCACAGGCACAGTTGGCTAACAACCAGACGTTAGATGCCACTGTCGAAAGTATTCGGGCTGAAAGACTTTTGCAAAAGTCTTTTTGGTTAGGGGTTAGACCAAATTCTGATATCAAGACAGCGGTTTTGGGACAACTGCAGCAGATGGCGAATATTGGACAAGAGCATAATCGTCTGGAAGGCCATCAAGGAAGTGTCTCCAGCGTGGTCTTCAGCCCCGACGGCAAACAACTGGCTACCAGTGGAGACGACGGCACCGCCCGCCTCTGGGACAGCGCGGGCAAACAACTGGCCGAACTCAAAGGCCATCAAGGATATGTCTCCAGCGTGGTCTTCAGCCCCGACGGCAAACAACTGGCCACCCGTGGAGACGACGGCACCGCCCGCCTCTGG
>JBBSLJ010000012.1:0-28396 GCA_038255465.1 Saccharimonadales bacterium (SeqCode) | reverse complement strand
TTTCTCTGGAATTTTGCCAATGCCTTTGCAAACGTCACATACGGCTGCTTGCTGGATGTTTCCAAAAACGGTGCGCATAACACGAGTAACCTGACCCTGTCCTTTGCAGGTATCGCAGGTTGCCATTTGATAACCCGGCTCTACGCGTGAACCTTTGCAATGTTTACATTGGCGATTAAGCGTAAGGTTCAAGTCAACGCTTGTGCCGAATACTGCTTGCTCAAAAGTGATGTCAACCGTTGTTTCAATATCCTGCCCACGTGATGGCTGTTTGCTACGTTGGCCGCCTCCAAAAAAGTTTCCAAAAATATCGCCCAGCCCAAGGTCTCCAAAGTCAAAATTAATGTTCTGGCCTTGCCCACCATAACCACCTCCGGAAAAGCCTTCAAATGGGTTCCCGCCGGCGCCATTGCCGCCAACACCGGCATGGCCAAACTGATCGTAGCGCTGTTTTTTAGCAGGATCTTTTAGTACTTCGTAGGCTTCATTAATTTCTTTGAATTTAGCTTCCTCGCCACCTTTATCCGGATGGTGTTCAATAGCAGCTCGGCGGAAAGCTTTTTTAACCTCATCTGCCGATGCACTTTTAGAAACACCCAAAACTTCGTAGTAATCTCGCTTGCTCATAATCAATATTTTAGCACTTGGATAGCCCGAGTGCTAAATTTTATTATACTTCTGCAACTGATAAATCGCTATTCCGATAATGAACGCAGCAAGCGCGGTAAGCGCAAGCCAGCCAAGGTGTCGCATTTGATACAAAACCGAACCAACTGCAACGTAAAGGCCCCATTTAATTACAAAATTTTTGTGTATAGTCATGCCTAGAATCATGAAAAATACCTGCTCAAGTAGAAGCCACCATCCGTACCAATCACCCGCATTACCAAGCAAGGCCTGTAAAAGTAATGGTATGGTCGCTGTCATCAACATGAGCATAAGGTACTTGTCACATTCAGCCGTCTCACGCTTAACATGACGCCAATAAGCAAAAGCCGCAAACGTGATTGCAATTATATGCGCGTAGGCTTGGGGCTCACGCACACCAAGGTAATGTAGCATCCACATAAAAGCTCCCACCATCAAGCCTACTGAGAATTCTCGATAGCCTTGAGTTTTGTAATGAATGTTGTCATACAGCAAAAAGCTAAAGACGAGCAAACCAATAGGCATCATGAGGACTGTTTCGCCTACAACAAAGAAACAAAACGGCGTAATAGCTGCCATCGTAAGAGATGAGCCTAAAACAAGCCTCTGAAATGTTTGCAGTTTTTCAATTGATCCATACAAAATTCGAATGTATAAGTAACTAGCTACCGCAAGTAGACTACTTAAGGCCAGGTATACACTGAAGTCCGTCGATGAAGCAGCCGGTCTTATGAGACTTAAGAGCGTTGCTTGAAATAATAATGGATACAAGACAGCAATCTCAGGCTTCTTTTCTACACCGTTTGCGATAACAAATGTTACGACACTCAGTACGAGCAATATTAAAGTTGTGTGTATTTGGCTGTCTGCTCCGAAAAGCGAAATTACAATTGAAAGCATGGCCGCAGCGGTATAGCCAAAAACATATGATAAGCTAGCGGACTTTGCGTACACTGCAACTGGCACTCTTGCCGAAGTAAAAACTGTTCCGCGCGCAATTGCACGAGACAATATCAAGCATGCCATGACTACTATATAGGCCCAGGCATATGTTTCGGGCAACCAGTTACCTCCAAACGAAGCCGAGCCAAGACTAAATGGCAGTAACAACCAGAGAACCGTACTAAGCCACCTATTTTCTTCGCTTCGATAACGCAAGGCAAGCAATATATTAAAAGACATCGCCACCAGCGAGGCAATAACTAAAAGATTCGAATCATTCCAACAGACCAGAACCGGAACAGCAGCCACAATCCCAGCAGCTGTCTCCCAGCGAGCCGTTCTATCATATTCGCTAAGAAGAACCATAAGAAGTGCAATCCCAAATCCCGTTAGTAACACGACGCCAGGGGTTGTATACATTGCGACCGCCAAGACTACAATGGAACTTCCTAGCGTAATAACGCGGCTCGTACTTATAAGGTTCGAGGCTTTAGACGGCATAACCTTAAAAATATGAACTAGCGAATACACAATCAAAGTAATGGTCACCAATAGAAGCTGCCAGCGCGCGCTGATTCCCGGATTAATAAATGTCTGGCCAATCACAAATGGCATTGCTAGCCATGTTATTGAAGCCACAGCAAACGCATCATTTCGCGTTTGGCTGAGCCAGACCAGTAAGCTCAAAAACAACAGCGCAAACGTTGACGCCAGCAGAAATGTGCCATTTCCAATACTGAATACGATAGCCGCAATTGCTGAGGCGATGGCTACTGTAGCAAAATTTATTCCTAAGTTAGTTTGTTTTGAAAACACTATAATGCCAACTGCTTGCGTAAGTACAAAAATAAGCAAAGTTAAGGCTACAGCGTTAGGTTCATTTGTGGCTGCATAAGTTAGGCATCCTACACCGGATAAAAGCGAGGTTTGTGAAACAACTGCATTTGTTTCCTGCTCGGTATTGGCAGTAGCTAGAACCTCCAAACCATAGAATAATGCCGCTAGCATGAAGGAAACACCCAATTGGCCCCATCCTTGATCGGCGATTAAAGTAAGCGAGACAAGTACTGAAACGGGCACGAATAATTGCGCGCTGACTCTTGCTGATTCTTTGAAATCACCCCATATATTATTTAATCTACTAACGGCAAGCAGGACAATTCCAATTCCAGCCATAGCCCACCCAAAAAAGTAAATTGGTGCGTCAATTATTGAAATTGATGACTCAAACAGCGACAACATCGTAAACAGGAAAACATAATTTATAAGCGGGCGCCTGAGAAAAATAATAGCGTGTGCATAAAGCCCCAGACAAAAAACCGAGGTTAGTAACCACACGACGGCAGCGCTATCCGGCCACACATAGCTATAGGCAGCTACGCCGACAAGCGGGGCAATTGCTATACCAATACCCGCAAAAGCCAAACCTGCTGGCTTAAGTGCTGCTTTGTTTTTGAATAGCCAGACTCCCGTACCATACATCACGAGCGTAACGAGTGCTGCAGCTAATGTTCGAAATGCGCCTGTTGTTTCGGCAAAGGCGATGAATAAACCAACCGACGCTACAAATAAAAACGCACCGAAGTATAATAAAAGTGATACATTATCCAACCGAATTTTAAGTTCATTACTTAGCGGGTTATTGGGTGTCGCTTCAAGTTTGGCGGTATGTTTTTCTAACTGCTTACTGGTGTCATCTACAACATATGCCTTGGTAATTTCAACGTGCAACTCTTTTGTTTGTGAATATCCTGGATGCTGACCCAACAGCCCTTGTTTGTAAATATCCTGTACTATGCGTTCTATCAGGGCTTTTTCTTGCGTTGTTTTTGCAAGCTTTAGGTAGCTTTTTATGAAGGCAATCCATTTTGCGTTTTGTTGACTTAAAAGTTGATCGGTCGATGAGACATTGTATGGGTCATCTTTACTAGGCTTGCCTGGTGATTTTGCCCATTGGTATACTACTAAGAAGATGAGCAGTAATATAAACAGTACCAGCATTGTATCCCCCTTTTAATAGAGAATATAACGCACATGCTTAATAATAGCTAATCTCGTATTACGCGAAACTATTGATGGCTAGACGCTCATATAGAGTCGCCGCTAGATTGTTTCTCTTACTACCCAAAACCTCTGCAAGTTTATGTATTTTCGCGATCTTCATCGTTCGGGTAATTCCCGGTATCAATTGGTACATGAACTATCTCGAAAGCTGATCTTACTATCCAGTCTGATCGAGGAGCCCAGTTTGGGTCAGATCTATGTAGGTCGCCATTAAATAATGCCGCAACACCGCAATATGGTTCTGAAGGCTTATTTGCATCAGTATGAATAGCTTCTAAATAGGCCATTCTTATTTCTGAAGACCGGTCTATGCTTCTCATTGTTTTACAAATCGGTTCCCTGAATAGAAAGATGAGATTTTACAGTGACCACACCATCCTCAACTACTGCCATATTACTCTTTCTTATCGTCTACAACTTCGCCTTCAACAGGCTCATCTTTGTCGATTGTGTCATCTGCCTTCTCTGCACTCTCCTCGCTACCGTCTCCTGACTCCGCGTCCTTGGAAGCTTGTTCATACATTTTAGCGCCGATTGGCATCATTTTGTCGGTAAGTTCTTTGGCAGCTGTTTCCAGTGCATCTTTTTCTGCCTTGTCGTCTTTAACAGCTTTTTTAGCCGTTTCAATGGCTTCATCGAGCGTCTTCATGTCTTCTTCAGAGATCTTGTCCTTATTATCTGCCTTTAGCTTTTCGGCCTGATAAACTGCGCTGTCAAGCTGGTTGCGAGCATCAATGGCTTCACGCTTTTTCTTATCTTCGTCGGCATGCGCTTCGGCCTCTTTAGCCATCTTCTCAACCTCGGTCTTATCTAGGTTGCCGCTATTTTGAATGGTAATACTCTGTTCTTTACCGGAACCCTTATCCTTGGCGGTTACATTCAAGATACCGTTGGCGTCAATGTTAAAGGTCACTTCAATCTGCGGAACGCCGCGCGGCGCAGAAGGGATACCATCCAGCACAAAACGGCCCAGTGATTTATTGTCAGCAACCATTTCACGTTCGCCTTGAACTACATGGATTTCAACTTGCGGCTGGTTGTCGGCAGCCGTACTGAATGTCTCGCTCTTACTTGTTGGAATCGTAGTGTTGCGTTCAATTAATTTGGTTGCCACTCCACCAAGCGTTTCAATGCCAAGTGAAAGTGGGGTTACATCCAGCAACAATACATCTTTGACATCGCCTTGCAGGACACCACCTTGAATAGCTGCACCAATTGCAACGACCTCGTCCGGGTTCACGCCCTTCATTGGGTCTTTACCAAAGATTTGCTTAACCTTTTCCTGCACGGCTGGCATACGGGTCATACCACCGACGAGCACGATTGCGTCTATTTCACTGGCTTTTAAGCCGGCGTCCTTTAAGGCTTTTTCGCACGGGTTAGCAGTTTTATCAATTAACTCACCCACCAAGCTTTCGAGCTTGGCTCGGGTTAGCTTGTGTTCGAAATGTTTTGGCCCATCTGCATCAGCCGTAAGAAACGGCAGATTAACGTTTACTTCGTTAGTGCTTGAAAGTTCAATCTTGGCCTTTTCTGCCTCATCACGCAAACGCTGCATCGCTGCTTTGTCATTGCTAATATCAATGCCGTGTTCCTTTTTGAACTCATCGGCAAAGTAATTAATGATGACGCGGTCAAAGTCGGCACCGCCAAGGTGCGTATCGCCGTTAGTCGATTTAACCTCAAACACACCGTCACCGAGTTCCAGGATGGACACGTCAAACGTACCGCCACCAAGGTCATAGACAGCGATCTTTTCGTCTTTTTTATCGCCCTTGTCTAAACCATAAGCCAAGGCTGCAGCTGTTGGTTCGTTGATGATGCGCTTAACTTCAAGCCCGGCAATTTTACCAGCATCTTTAGTAGCCTGACGCTGACTGTCATCAAAGTAGGCCGGCACAGTAATGACCGCTTCTGTTACTTTGTCTCCTAAGAAACTTTCGGCATCTGCCTTGAGTTTACCCAAGATCATTGCGCTAATTTCTTCAGGACTGTATTCTTTGTCACCCATTTTAACTTTGGTTGCATTGCCACTTTTGACAATTTCGTAGCCCATAAGTTTTAGATCGCGTTGAACTTCTTTGTCGTCAAACTTGCGGCCGATAAGGCGCTTTACTTCATAAATGGTATTAGCAGAGTTAGTTACCTGCTGGCGGCGGGCAACCTGGCCTACTAAACGCTCGCCATTTTTGTTAACGGCAACAACGCTTGGTGTTGTGCGCTGGCCTTCACTGTTGGCAACAATTTCGGCCTTACCAGCCTGCATAACTGCCATCGCGCTGTTTGTTGTTCCTAAATCAATTCCTATAATTTTTCCCATAATTATTTCTCCTTATGTATTCTTATGTACAGTTTCTAATTCCATTTTTACCTTAACCATGGCATGGCGAATGATTTCGTCATTCAGACGGTAACCCGCTTGAAGCTCTTCGCTTACTAATTCAACGGTGCCATCACCATCTTCCATTGCCACAGCCTCGTGCAAAACCGGGTCAAAGACCTGGCCGACTGTTTTGATACGCTCGACGCCCATTTGGGCAAGCGTCTGTTCAGATTGATTGACGACTCCTTGGACACCCTTAATGTAATCATTTCCTTCTAATTCTTTAGGAATATGCTTAAGGGCACGCTCAAAGTTATCAATGACCGGCAAAAGCTCACGGACAGTTCCTGCCTTAACCAAGTTTTTAAGTCCCTTAACCTGCTCTTCATGCCGACGTCGTATGTTGTCGCTGTCAGCTCGCTCTCGCTGCAATGCCTCAGTTAACTCTGAGATTTGAGCAGTGAGCTCTGAGATAAGTGCTTCGGAATCGTTCCCAGTTTTTTTAGACTTTTTCTCATTACTCATAGCTCATAACTCCTTACTTTACTCATATAACACCTCCTCTAATGATTTGCCGGCGTATTCTACTAAGCCCATGACATCTCGGTATTGCTGACGCGTAGGGCCGAGTACTCCTATATAGCTCCTATCCGAATAGGGGCTGCGAAACCGGCTGATAATCAAGCTAGCACCCGCACTGCGACCGATCGGATTCTCGGCGCCAATGTACACGCTGAGAGATTTATTTGGAGCTGTTTCACGGAGCCATGGTTCTAGATTGTCCAAAAGACTTGCAATCTGCTGCACATGATGACCACCAATGTATTCCGGTTGACCGAACAGGTTTGATAAGCCGCTCATATAAAGTTGATTGCCGATAGTGGCCAGACCCAGATTATGGGTTAACTCGACAAGCGTATCAACTGCATTGCGGATGGTACGTTCCGGCAAGCCGCCGCCTTCTACACGCGCAGTCAGCGCACGTTCTGCACGTCGTTCTGCCGGTGAAGCTTCTGATTCAGATATCGAGTTAACGTAGAACCGATAACCTTTGTCAGTCGGAATCCGCCCGGCACTAGTGTGCGGCTGATGGATAAATCCCTGACGCTCCAGCTCGGCCATTTCTGCCCGGATTGTCGCAGAGGAGACACCAAAAACTTTAGCCAGTAAGCTTGAGCCCACTGGGCTCGCCACTTCGGCATATTCTTCCACAATAGCTCTTAAGATAGCCTGTTGTCGTTCACTCATAGTGTACGGATTACCTTACGCGATATACATTCGCTTCTGGCGTTGCTCCTTGTATTTGCTTGATTTGCACCTGCGTACGCACAGTTTTAGTGTAGCCGAATTGGCACTCACATGTCAAGAGTGCTAACTTGTTTTCTTTTCCCCCGTTGCCTATACTTGTTTCATGAAAGCAAACGACCTAGAAACGACAAAAATCTGGCTTGGTACTGGTTCAATAAATATATTTGGCCTACCATTTGCCGGAAAAGATACCCTTGCCCATAATTTAGCTCAACGATTAGCTGACAAAGTTATTAGCGGTGGAGATATTTTGCGCAGCCACGCTGACCAAACGAGAATAAAAGAAATTATGAAGACGGGTGAATTATTTCCGACTGATTTTTATCTGAGTATTATATTGCCGTACATATCTCAGCCAGCATTAAAAGAAACGCCCTTGTTGCTTAGCTCTGTGGGAAGATGGTCTGGAGAAGAACCAACCATACTAAGTGCCTGTAGCGCGAGCAATCACCCGATACGAGCAGTGATTCACCTGAATGTTGATGAAGCAACCGTGTGGCAGCGATTTGAAACCTCGCAAGCCCAACAAGACCGCTCTCATCGCCATGATGACGCAAAGCACGTGTTAGAGGTGCGACTTAAGGAATACAGAGAAAAAACACTTCCGGTACTCGAGTTTTATAAACAGCACGGGCTGCTACTAGAGATAGATGGCCAACGAAAAATCGATGACACTACTGAAGCCGCGCTTGAGCACTTGCGCGCATTCAGCATGGCGTCCGTTTTATGAAAAAAGCTCCGGATTTTTCTTTGCCAGATCAAAATGGTGAAATTAAAACGTTAAAAGCTTACGTCGGCAAATGGATCGTCTTATACTTTTACCCCAAAGACAATACACCCGGCTGTACGATTGAAGCGTGCGGTTTCAGAGATGCGCGTGAAGCAATTGCAGACATAGGACGGGCCGAAATTATAGGCATAAGTAAAGATAGCGTCAAAAGCCACAAAAAATTTGCTGACAGCCACAAGCTCAACTTTGCCCTCTTAAGCGATGAATCAACTGAGACTATTCAGGCCTATGGAGCTTGGCAAGAAAAAAGCATGTTCGGCAAAAAACACATGGGCATTCAACGTATGACAGTGATTATTGACCCCGCGGGAAATATCGTAAAAGAATATCCAAAGACTAACCCCGTAAAGCATGCGGCAGAAATCATACAAGAGCTTCAAAAATTACAGAATTCGACTACCTAATAAAAAGCTTTAGCTGTATAGTATAAGCACAAACAAAAACTAACTCCCGCGCACGCAAACGCGGGAGTTTTTAATATCTATTGCAACTATTCCGCCTGTTTTACACTCTTTTGGACAGCCCGGGTTCTGCCAAGCTCTGACTGCGAGTGCTCGTTGGGCTGAGGTGCACCGGGAAGCTTGTTTTTTTCAGGCGCGGACTGGTCTGCATTATGGGCATTTTGCGCTTTCTGTTGTTGTTCTAATTCTGCTGGTGTAAGTGTAAAACTCTGACCCGTAACACTGTTAACAAACGATGAATCGACGTCCACAAATGCGTTCTTATTAGCTTCGCCAGCAGCCACTGCTCTATCATCAATTTTCTGAAGTCCTCTCGCACCTACAGCAACAAAGAGCGCCATGCCTATGCCGATTAAACAGTACTCGAGCTTCTTGTTTTGTCTGATAAATCCACTGTTTTTTACTTCATTTTCCATATTTGACCTCTATCTTATGTTTCGATAAAGGCAATAGTACAGAGTTTTATTGGTTTTATCTGTTAAATATTTAACAAATACTAACCTAATTTTTTATACGCGACACCTGTTATTACCAGTGTTGCTACGCCGACCCCTAAGAGAATCCATGGGTTATTGTTAAAAAGGTCGACCCGGTCAATCAGCTTTTCAAAGCCATACAGGGTTGATACAAAACCAAAAGTAGTTAAAAGCGCAAAGCTGAGCGGAAAGCGGTCTGCAACAACCTGTCGCTCGCTGACGACTTTGTGGATAAACTCGGTTTCTTTATCGGTAAATGGCACTAAGTTCTTTTTCATATTCTTTCTTTAGCATAGCAGGTTTTTTAGGCTAGGACGCAAATGACCTTATCAGTCACGCTTTAACATTACCGTAAATGCTTCTGCTGGTATATCTACTTTACCGAAACGCTTCATACGAGCCTTGCCCTTTTTTTGTTTTTCTAACAATTTTTTGCGCCGCGATACATCACCGCCATACAATTTGGCTGTTACATCTTTGCGGAAGCCGCTTAAATCTTCGCGGGCAATAAAACGGCCGCCAACGGCTGCCTGAAGCGCGACTTGGAAGTTTTGACGAGGTATAACTTCTTTTAATTTTTCAACCGTCGTCCTTCCAACAGCCACCGACTCGCTACGATGAACCATAATACTTAAACTTGGGACCATCTCACTGGCAATGTAAAAATCTACTCTAACCAAATCTTCTGCACGATAGTCATCCAATTCATAATTAAAAGAACCATACCCCGAAGTTGCGCTTTTGAGTTGGTCATAAAAGTCTGTCAGCAGGTTTGCAAGCGGTGCTTCAAAAGTCACAACTGCCAGTTGATCATCTACATAACTCAAATTTTTCTGCAAACCGCGCTTGCTCGAAATAAGTTGAATAACAGCGCCTATATAGTCTTTGGGCACCACTACTTCGCCTTTAATCCAAGGCTCGCGGATTTCTTTAATTTTAGAAACATCCGGTAAATCTGCTGCTGATTTAATATCAGTCTCGTCACCATTTAACAGACTTATCTGATAATCTGTGCTTGGGTTAGTAACTATTAGGTCAAGATCATATTCGCGCTCTAATCGTTCGCGCACAATGTCCATATGAAGTAATCCCAAAAAACCGATACGAACCCCGAAGCCAAGTACCGGAGAATTCTCTGGCTCAAACTGCAGAGCAGAATCACTAAGTGAAAGCTTTTCTACAGCTTCTTTGAGCTCCAGGTAATGTTCGTTACTTTCGGGAAAAAAGCCCGCATACACAAACGGCTTTACGTCCTTGTAGCCCGGCAACGCACTAGTAGATGGGGATTTTACAAGTGTCACCGTGTCACCGACTTTAGCTTCACGGGTACTGCGCAAATTTGTCACTATGTAACCAATCTCACCCGCA
Organism: Saccharimonadales bacterium (SeqCode); assembly: GCA_038255465.1. Lineage (GTDB taxonomy): Bacteria > Patescibacteriota > Saccharimonadia > Saccharimonadales > JACDFO01 > JACDFO01. The sequence goes on along the minus strand of JBBSLJ010000012.1, from coordinate 18,016 downwards.
TATAACTGCTTTTCAGGCATCATGCCAGGCTTTAGTGCCCCGACTTCCAGTGCCAAACCCTGAGCTTCTGTCGCGAACATTTTTATTTGTGAATTCTTGGTAATCGCACCATCTACAACTCTGACATATAAAATTACACCGCGGTAATCGTCGTAATAACTGTCGAAAATAAGTGCCCGGGTATCGGCGTTCGTACTCCCTGTAGGAGCTGGAAAAGTCTTAACCACACGTTCTAATACCGCATCAACTCCCTGACCGGTTTTAGCAGATATGTGCAAAATATCGTCTTTGCTGCACCCCAGTAAACTTATGACTTCAGCACTGACTCTTTCGACATCGGCGGCAGGGAGATCAATTTTGTTTAAGACCGGAATAATTGCCAAATCAGCGGCTATAGCAAGGTAGACGTTGGCAAGTGTTTGGGCTTGTATCCCCTGGCTTGCATCGACCACTAAAATCGCTCCTTCACATGCCTCCAGACTACGTGATACCTCGTAAGAAAAGTCAACATGGCCCGGTGTGTCAATTAGATTCAGCTCAAAGTCTTTATACTTCATGCGTACCGGGGCGAGTTTAATAGTAATGCCCTTTTCACGCTCTAGGTCCATCTTGTCAAGCATCTGCGCTTTCATGTCACGCTTATGAACCGTGCCGGTCAGTTCAAGCAAGCGATCAGCAAGTGTCGATTTGCCATGATCAATGTGAGCAATAATACAAAAATTCCGGATGTGGTCTTGGTTCACAGCCTATCCCTAGCTGGGAAGAGCAGCCCGAGTAAGTGGCTTTGCCACTTCTCGGCGCGATGAGAAACCCAGAATGGGTGTCTCATAAGGCAAAGCCGCCAAAAATTCCGAATGTGGTCTTGGTTCATCGTTTAAAGAGTATAACAGAGGTGACATGGGCTTACCAATTCATCTTAATAGGCCTTAAGACAAAATGTCTGAATTTTGCAACCACAGGCCTCGGCTCCTCAAGCCCAAAAATAGATGAAATTCCTAAATGTACTAAGAATGTGACGAGTGATATAGTTCCAAGCTTGAAGCCAAGCGTTAAGAAACCGCGGTCAGCGGCTTGCAGGGGAAGCAACGAAATCATAATAAAAGCCGCAACAACACTAAAGCCCGTCACTGAAACAATTCTGATAATGCCGTTCACAAATTTAGCGTCAAATAACCTATGATCACGTACGAGCATTACTAGACCAAGAAGCAAAACTTCAAATGCAGCCACTATAGATTGCGCCATAGCTAGACCTGCTACACCATATGATTCAGGCCTGGATAGCGTGTATGCCAAGAAAATATTAAGCGCAATTGCAAATAACGATATGACTAGAGGCGTAAGCGTATCTTTCTGTGCGTAAAACCAACGTGAAATAATAGCAAAAATAATTCTAAACAGAATAGCCCCGGCAAGATAACCAAATATTAAGGCAATTTCGGGCGCATTTTTAGCAAAAATAAGACGAGCAAAATAGGCCCGGGCAAAGTAACAAACAACTACAACCGGCAATGCAATCCAGATCATGGCTCTTAAAATTACCAGGAATTCTTTTCTAAATAAATCTGGTCTACCCTGAGCCAGCCGATCAGTCATGCCGGGGAAGGCAGCCGTCGCAATAGTCGTGCCGATCAGCAAAATTGGCGTGGTATGTAAAATGTAGGCGTTTTCATAAAAACTAATATTGCCCACACCTAGCCGGGCTGCAAGCCCCGTCTCAACAATGCTATTGATGGAGTCTGCGCCTTGATCAATCGAACGTGGTGGCAACTGTTTAAGAATTAATCTGAAGTCTTTGCTCTTCCAACTAATCCGAGGGCTCCAACGGTAACCCGTTCCCTGGAGCCCAAGTAATACAATCAAAAGCTGTAATACGGCGCCAACTACCGCACCAACCCCTAGCCCAATTAGCCCAATATTGTAGCGAAAAACGTAGACACTGATTAGAATAGCTGCGTTATAAAATACAGGTGCAATTGCAAAAAAGAAAAACCTGCCAAGATTCTGTTGCACACTTGCCAATATTCCAGAGACTGCAAACAAAAGCGGGTTAAACGAAATAATACGCATGATAGTTGTAGCATTTTTTAGTTGCTCCGGCGGCAAGTCGGTAATGAGCTTAAGAATCGGTTCGGCAAAAATTAAGAGTATTAAACCAACAACGGCCATAGCCACCATCAATAAATTAAGTAAACTATTTGCCAGTTCCCAAACACCCTTTTTATCACCTTTTTCAAGATGTTCTGCCAATATGGGCATGAAGGCTACACCTAGAGCGCCGGCTGCTACTGTAAAAAAGAAAAAATCCGGGATTTTAAAGGCCGCAAAATATGCATCGGTACTTTGTGCGCCCACTGTGTCGAAGTTAGCGTTAACAACTTTATATCGCAAGAACCCTAGTATCTGGCCAATTAATGACACGCCCAATAAGATAGCCGCGGCACCGCCAAGGCCTACTCGCTTATTAACGCGTGTCAGCAATTTCTTCACTGCTTAGATTATATAGTCTTAGCTCAGAGATAGCTTGGCTTTTTTATGTATTTACCATACATATTTCATTTTATAACTACGAATAAAATTAAGACCGCTTATAAACCGCTGGAGACTCTATAATATTTTGACCAACAAACCATTGCCCATCGTTCTCTGTATGTTCACCGCTTACGAGCATACATGACCCGATCATACGATAAGTTCCCTTCTCCAGATGCCGTTGCGGCAAAATATATTTGCGTAGACTAGAAACGTCACCAGCCTCTACAGCTAGGGCGTCTGGTACACGAACATCGTACATTACAACACGTGTGCCAATCTGCAGTTGTTGCCTCGAATCAAGAATGAATATACCGTCGGGATCACTTGGGCGTAATTTAACCCTGGGCGTATCTTCACCCCAGTCAATCGAATCTAAGCGCACGAATATCTCCTCTAGTGACACTTACTTTAACATATGAATCTAAAAGTTCTACTGAGTTAAGCTTTACAAGGTTATTAGCCCCCGGCACCTAGAGGCCGAGCAGACAAATATGCGCGAGGAGACACCTCCTCACGAGACGCTAGTACAATGCTGCGGCTTTGGGCATTGTTGAATCTTTAAGGATCTCGAGGACGCTTTCGGCTTCTACGGTTTCTTTTTCTAGCAGGGCGTCCTTTAACTCTTCTAACTTCTTCGGGTTTGCTTTGAGGACGGCCCGGGCACGTTCGCCGGCTTCAGTAATTAGCATCTCAACTTCATCGTCAATAACTTTGGCCGTGTCATCAGAATACTGACGCTCGTGCACCATACGCTCTATCATCATACCTTCTTCAACGTGGAACACTTGGTCGCGTAATTTTTTGCCCATTCCCTGGTTAATAACCATGTCACGTGCGAGCTCTGCGGCTTTCTGGAGATCTGATCCGGCCCCAGTAGTCACGCGTTCTTTCCCATATATAACCTCTTCGGCAACACGGCCACCAAGCATCCTGGCCAATACGTCTTTGTACTCGATAATACTGTGATAGCTCTTGTCCTCGGGTGGGATAAACCAGGTTACGCCGCCGGTTCCGCCACGAGGGATAATAGTTACCTTGTGCACTGAGTCACTGTCTGGTAGTACGTGGCCGACAATTGCATGCCCTGCCTCGTGATAGGCCGTTAGCTCCTTTTCCTTTTCGTTCATGATCTTGCTCTTACGCTCTGGACCAATCGCAACGCGTTCAAAGGCATTGGTTACATCGTCTTGGCTAATTTCCTTGCGGCCATTACGAGCGGCAATAATTGCTGATTCGTTTGCGATATTTGAAAGGTCGGCACCGGAAGATCCGGCTGTTTTGGCAGCCAGCGCATCCAGATCAACATTCTTTGCCAACGGCTTTTTAGTAAAGTGGACTTTTAAAATTGCTTCGCGGTCTTTTCGGTCAGGCAAACCAATGTTCACGCGCCGGTCAAAACGGCCAGGGCGAAGCAGTGCCGGGTCAAGCACATCGGCCCGGTTAGTAGCAGCCAGAACTATTACGTTCGTACCCTGTTCAAAGCCGTCCATTTCAACCAAAATTTGGTTAAGTGTTTGTTCACGTTCATCATGGCCACCGCCCATTCCGCTGCCTCGTCGACGTCCAACTGCATCAATTTCGTCAACAAAGATAATACACGGCGCGTTTTTCTTGGCCTTGGCAAACAAATCACGGACGCGGCTGGCTCCCACACCAACAAACATTTCAACAAACTCCGAACCGCTAATACTAAAGAATGGCACGTTAGCTTCCCCGGCAACTGCGCGTGCAAGCATTGTCTTACCTGTACCGGGAGGGCCAATCAAGAGTACGCCTTTAGGTATACGAGCTCCGACTGATTCAAACTTCTTGGGAAACTTCAAGAATTCAACCACTTCCTGCAAATCCTGCTTTGCCTCATCTGATCCAGCGATATTGGTAAATGTTACTTTATCTTTTTCGTTGCCATATAACCGAGCTCGACTTTTTCCAAAAGAAAGCGCCTGGTTACCTTGGCCTTGGGCGCTCCGAAGCATAAAGAACAAGATAAAACTGATAATAATAACCGGGCCAAGCGTCGTAAAGAGTGTCAGCCAGATTGAACCGCCGCCAGCTTGATCTTTGTATTCAAGCTCGAACTTACTAGTGTCAATGCCGTCTTCTTTAAGCCCGACCTGTGGATCTTTCTTAGAAGTCAGGCTTGCTTTGTTATCACCCTTCTTGGTGATCTCAAGTGTATCGTTATTAACGACGACCTTCTGATACTGTCCTTGGTTCGCCTGAGAAACAACTTCAGAAAATGGAACTTCTTTGAGTGTGCTCGGTTGCCCATAAGCTGCAAAAATAATAAGACCGAACAATAAGACCAGCGCCACAAAGCCGAAGTTCTTATAATTCTTCTTTGGGCTACCGCCCCCGGGTACGTTTCGAAAAGATTTTTTATCCATAGACCTGCCTATTATAACGATGAATTGTATCTATTGCCAGAGGCTAAACCTTAAAAACCAGCCATTTCTGTCCAATTAGGACATATTTCTTATTATGAACATCGACGCGCTGGCCTGGCCGAAACGTCCTGGCGGCAATTACAAGTCGCTCGATAGCCTTACGATCAAAGTTCCGCAGGCCGTTCTGGCGAAGCCATTCGGCGGCAATCTCGCAAGCAATTTTATAGGGGACAGTTATCAGTAATTTTCGTGCCAGCTGGGTTTTTTCAGTTTGTTGCGACTGCAAAAGATTTGCAATTTCATAATCCAGTTCAGCGTTAAGTCGCTGGGCGTCTGTAACCAAATCCAACAGCTGCTGTAGTTGCTGACTGGAAAAGCGCGGTATTGCCTCAAGCCGCAGGTAATTTCGCAAATAATCGGTATTTTGATTGGTGCTGTCTTCGCGCCAGACAATCCTGTTGTACTCTGCATACTGCCGTATGGTTGCTTTTGTATAGCCCAGCAAAGGTCTAACCAACTGCTTGTTTGTACCAAGCGAAGACAGCCCCTTCCGGCCTGTTCCGCGTAAAAGATTAATAAGAGCTGTCTCAAGCAAATCATCTTGGTGGTGTGCCGTAATGATAGCCTTGGCAGCATGATTGTTTAAAACTGTATATAAAAAATTGTACCGGGCGTCTCGCGCCGTTTCTTCACTTGCGTTTTCACCCAGTGTTGCCTGCTTATATTCAAACGCAAGGCCGTAGGCTTTGGCTGTCTGTTCGACTAATTCGAGGTCCTGGGAGGAATCTGATCTAATACCATGGTCAAAGTGTGCAACTACCAGATCTAACCTTAGTTGTTTACGTAGCAGTTCCAGCAAAACCATCGAATCTACACCACCCGAAACGGCAACAACATACTTTCCTGGCTCGACTACAAGCTTCATACCTGTAATCTTATCAGGGATGTACGTTTCTATTCTGCTAATGCTTCTACAACAACTACGCCAACTCTCTGTTGCTGTTCTAGCCGGTATTGCTCTTGCCAGTAGGCTACATAGTGATGTGCGGCTTCTGTATCAGGGCGACCATTTACAAGGTCAGAACAGCCCTGATTATACAATCGGTCATCCTCTTCTTTGGTAAGCACGCGTGGAGCCTCTAGCGAACTGTCTCTTTCTATCACACTCATGTCTTGTTGCCTTTCTGGCATAAAAAAACGGCCAAATGGCCGCTTATATGCTTTGGTTAATTTGTAGTTCTAGTACACACTTCATACTAGAACTTAAGTATAACTAGTATAGGACTACAATGGCAAATTATTTTGCTGGCGGAGGCGGCTAGAACAAAGTTTTATATTAGGATTTTCGGCCAATCAGCTCGCTATCGGGCGTTTCAATTTCTACCTGGATATGATGGACTTCGGGTATATTCCGCTTAACAAGATGCTTGACATTATCTACGACCTTTTCAATGTGATCTGTATCAAAACCATCCTGGATATGTACCTCTAGTATCACTAAAAGTTTGCCTGAGCCTAAATACATCGTGCGCAAATCAAGAACCGAGACTATATCCTGCACTGATTCTGCAGAGTTAATAATTTTTTGAGCTAGCTTCTCATCTACGGATTTGCCAACTATCAAATCACGTACGTCCCGGATCAAGAGAACCGCTGCAACCATCATCATCAGTCCTATGGCAATACTGCCCAGACCATCAAACCGGGCATTCCCGGTAATTACAAATACTCCGAGCGCAAGAATACCGAGAGTTGCTGCTGTAGTACCAAGAAAATCTATGAGCAGGGTCGCCTTGGTTTCTACAATGCTTGAATGGCGAAGCTGCCACCACCAACTGGCTTGGTGGTTGACCTGTCTGAGCCGGCGAATGCTTTGGCTGAGCGCGTAAAAATTAGTGCAGAAACCAAACGCTAGCATTCCAAGACCGAGCAGCACATTATTGATTTCGCCCGGACGCGTAATCTGCTGATAGCCGAAATAAAAAGACAGTCCGCCGGTTCCCAGGAACATCAACACACCGGCCATGAGTACCCAGAAGAATATTTCACGTCCGTAGCCAAATTGATACTTGGTATCAGCTTCTCGCTTAGAGCGTTTTACGCCTAGTAACAATATGCCGCCAGTAATAAGATCAGATAGCCCCTGCAAAGACTGGGATAGAAGAACAGTACTGCCGGTTATCATTGCGGCAATGAAGCTTAATACGACATCAGAAATGCTAACGACTAGAGAAGTGGCGACTACTCGTGTATCACTTAAAGTTTTCGACATAGCTGTAGTGTAGCAATTTACAGAGAGCACAGATAGCACAACGGTCTTAGAGCACGGTAATATTTCAAAGTCAGCCCACATATAGGTTTCGGTCTATTATAGAACAAAGCCGAGAAGTTAAATAAAGCCTGTAACAGACGTGAGCCATTCGACTGTTCGCTCGCCATAATAGCGATAGGACAGGAACCGAATAACAGCAGTGCGTTTTAAGAAGTAAAGGAGAAAACTAGTCTTGGTAACTGGTCTAACTCTCTTATGTGCGCTACTTGGTAGCGGCGACTGGATTTGAACCAGTGACCTCAGGCTTATGAGTCCTGCGCTCTAACCAACTGAGCTACGCCGCCATATCGAAATGTCAATATACCACATCTGTTAAATAGTTAAAAGAGCCCGCTCGTAAACGGGCTCTTTTGTTGCTTATTTAGGTAGAGACAATGGTGATTGTCCGGCCGCTCAAGCGTAGTTTTGCTCTGCTGCGTTTTGTACGCGTACTTCGAGGCTTAATATCTTGAATTAACATGCTGTTTAATTTCCTTTCTTGTTTATTTTATGGTTTACCGTGAGGTATATACTTGAATGCCAAGCATCTGCCTCATGTTAGAGTTCGTTTAGAACCTGATCGATTTCAGAGAACTCGTCGCTAGCTGGCACATATTCGTACGCCAGTTCGCTCTGCAGGAGTAAAACTTCCATGTGTGAGGCTTTCTTATATTTTATTTACTGTTTTTGTTTTGATGCATCAACACTATATATTATACACAAGTTTGCATATTTGTCAATATATACATCTTTTATATTGCTATTTATAGACCTATGTGCTTAAATGTGCGTGCAGGTTCTTATCTGTTAGCTGGTTTAGACGATTTGTTTCTTCGTTTTTTAGAGAACAGGTTCGCATAAGAGTTAAGCTAGTAGAAAGTGGTCGATCCTGGGTACTAAAAAAGAAGGAAATAAGTAATACATGTACAAGTTATTTGTAGGTGGCCTCCCTTTTTCAACAACTGACGATGAGCTTAAGGAAATCTTTAGTGCTCATGGTACAGTCGCTTACGCTAAAGTTATCACTGACCGTGATACTGGCCGTAGCAAAGGTTTTGGCTTTGTCGAGTTTGAAAGCGACGACGAAGGTAAAGCTGCTGAAAAAGCAATGAATGGCACCGAGCTCGATGGTCGTTCCATCACTGTTAACGAAGCACGTCCTAAAGAAGATCGTCCTCGACGTGACTTTGGTGGCGGTGGCGGCGGTGGCGGTGGCGGCAACCGTAGCTGGTAATTTTACCGGCACGCATAAAAAGGCTCCCTTTACTGGGAGCCTTTTTATATTGTAGGTAATTCTGGCGGGAACTGCTTTAGTAGGGCTTTCATACCGTTTAACGTCAGTTGCTTTACTTCGGCTTCAGATAGCCCAGTATGATTAATCGTCTCGAGCACGGACAAGCCCCACACATGCCGAAGAGCGACTACGGTTGCTTGCCGTTCGTCCATCTCAGTTGACAAAAATTCTAGCACTGTTTGCCGGAACTCAGCATCGCTATCACTCTCTACTGGCTCTCTATACATAGGCATAGGATTCTACATTATCAAATAGGTTATTTGCAACCATCGGAATTCCGGCAGAATCGATTTAGGCTAATTCGCTAAACTTATACAAAACTTTTATGTAGACCCGCAATTCTTCTGGCGTAATTTTTGTATACAGTGAAGAACGGAGCTTTTCCCGCAAATCTTCTTCGATCTTATTACAAATTGGCACGTATTTCTTCGTAACGCGGACCATTCTTGATCGGCTATCATTAACATTATCTATTCGCTCCAGAATACCGCGAGATTCAAGCAGGTTAACAGTATTCGTTAAGAATGACAGGGTTACATCAAGGGCATGAGCCAGATCGGTGATTCGTGCTCCTTTTGGCCCGGCATCCAGCACTGTGCCAATTACCAACCACTGTGCCCCGCTGAGATTATGAGGCTTAAGATATTCCTCTTTGTGCTTTTGAATTGCCCGGGCCGCAGCGGCCTGAAAAACCCCAACCTGATATGTGGTTAGGTTGCGTAGCGAAAAGGAATCAGGATTAATCTCGTGCATACTTTTTTTGCTTGACAATTCAATCATAACAGAATAATATCAAAGTATGTTTACTAAGTAAAGTAAACCACTTAACATTAAGACCATAGGAGGGTCTATGCAAAATAATAAAACAGTTTTAGCGGTCGTAACGCTTGCAGTAGGGCTTTTAGTCGGCGGTGGCGTCGGTTACATGCTTAATAATAAAGAAGACGTACAACAGAAGAATGCAGCACCTGCTACCGATACTAAGGCGGCATCGCTTCGTGTTCTGTTGAACAACCTAGAGTCTGAGCACGTTGATCTTGCTTCAGCCGCAACACGTGCTGGATTTGACGGAAACGCCAACTTCACCGCAGCCGCAGGTGCTTTAGGCAAAAACACTGACGACCTATCAGCAGCAATTGGTAGTGTTTACGGCGAAGCAGCCGGCACTCAGTTCAAAGAAATTTGGGCTAGCCACATCGGTTTCTTTGTTGACTACACAGTAGCAGCAAAGGGCGGTGACACAGCAGGTATGGATAAGGCTGTTCAGAACTTGAACGGTTACGTAGAAGCGATTTCTATTTTCCTAAGTGGTGCAAACCCTAACCTACCTAAAGAAGCTGTTGCTCAGCTAGTAGGCGAACACGTCGGTTTGCTTAAAGAAGCAGTTGATAAGCACGGCGCAGGCGACTACGCTGGTTCTTACGACGCACAGTCTCGTGCACGCGTTCAGATTACCACCAAAATCGCTGACACGCTTGCAGGTGCAATCGTTAAGCAGAAGCCAGAAGCTTTCCAAAACTAAGCTGATGGATACGGAGCGGCCAAACGTACTGCTTGGCCGCTTACATTCATCAGTTTTCCGGGCGTATAATTATAGGTAATAAGGTAGAGGAGTTTTATATGAAAGCAGCAGCGATTATTATTTTGACGTTATTAGTTCTTGGCGGCGGCGTTGTCGCACTTACCAGAAATGGGGGCGATAAGCAGTCAGCTACTAATACATCAAACAATGGTTCAGATACTAGCAAAACAGAAAGTCCAATAGGGCCAAATGCTGTTGAAATGCGTAACCTGGCGTTTACGCCTAAAAAGATTACAGTCAAAAAAGGCACCAAAGTTACCTGGACCAACCGAGACAGCGCAAAACATGACGTAGTGGCTGATGAAGCAACTGCAGCATTTCCACCAAGCGAACTGTTTGGCGAGAACCAGAGTCATAGCGTTACCTTTGATACGGTCGGTACATACAACTACCACTGCACCCCACACCCATTCATGAAAGCCACTATCGAGGTTACTGAGTGATCAAAAAGCTCAAGAAATTGCTGAGCCAAAGCGCGGTGCTGTTTCCGCTGGTAGCTGTAATCGCTATTGGTGTCGGTTTTGTCGGCGTTAACGCGCTGTCCGGCAAAGACCAGGTCGCTAACGGCAACTGTGATGGTATTTGTGTCGCACTAACAACTGAGGGTATGCGGCCAGATGAACTGGCTGTTGAAGCAGGATCGTTCGTGCAGTTTAACAGCGCGGATGGCAAGAAGCATAACCTATCAGTTGGCGAAGGTGGTGGCGGCCATGACGGTAAGCATGAGCATCGCGGCAAGCTTGCATCAGGTGATATTGCACCGGATGAAGGCTGGCGAGTACGGTTTAATGAAGCTGGCACGTATGAGCTGCACGATCATTACAATCCTAAGTTAAATATCCTTGTAATCGTATACGATAGCGAGACCTAGAAAATACCGAGTAGAGCTATGACCGAATTTGAACAGATAGATCGTAAACTTAATGCTATTGATGCGCTAGAAGCTATTACCCCGTGCTCAATTAACTGGGATATTCAAAACCCGAGACTGTTGCAAGAAAAAATGGGCCGTACTTTTGATATGTTCCAGCGCGTTGAGCAAGAAGTTGACGCCGATAACTTGCTAGCGCTACTTCCCTGTCTGGACGAGCAGAAACAACGGTTTTTGCATACCTGGAACTGGCAGGAAAACTATCATGGTGACGACTTTGCAGAATTACTGCGCCGCGTCGGCAGCGAGCCTAATGATTATAAGACTGAAGAAGTGCCCGGATTAAACCGCTTTGCCGGCAAACTTGGCCGGGTTTCAGCTGGCATACATGAGGTATTTGAGATGGTATATCTGTCACGCGGGGCAATGCACGAAAGACTCACAAAACATGGCTACGACCGAATGGCCGAACAACTTGTATCGCTCGGGGAAGTCGCCCTAAAAGAATCAATGGTTGATAGAATCCTTGAGCAGGAAGCGCATCATTTGGGCTATTACCGAATGGCAGCCAAGCAGCTCAAGCAACGGCTCAGACCCTGGCAACAGGCAGCCGTTAAAAGACTCAGCTTGGCTACCTACGCTCCTGTCGGGTCTAGCGCTAAGCGCCATAAACCTACCTTTGGTCACACAACCCTTGTTTTAATGAGCGGTGAACCGACAGTAGATGAATGCGCAGCACTTGAGGCGGAAGGTAGATCACTTGACGATTTGCCAGACTACCGATTGCGTAGATTTACCAGACCTATCCAAAAAATCGGACAGCAGCTACTCGCGCTAGGAGATGATGACATTTTACCCGATTTTGTTCATAAGGCGGTGGCTGAGTGCATTGAAGCCGAAGAAGAACGGCTAGTTTCTTTAGCGGCTTAAGATCTGGATGGCGCCGTACGGTTTAAGCGGTACAATTTAGAGGCATAACTGTGGCCAAAAATAGATTGGTGCAACGGCAGTTCAAAGGCCAGTAGCGCACCAATTATCCCGCCTTCCAAAAAGATTACAGTATCGCCAATCGGTAAGTAGTTGTTGAAGTAGCCGAATAATGTCGGCGACACAATTGCCGCAATTCCTACGCCAATCATGCTTAGACTAAAAACCGTCATGAGCATACGCGATCCGGATACTCTAACCCGTTCAATAAATACATACGAGACTAGCAACAAAACCATCAGTATTCGGACCATCACAAATGAATCGCTAAATTCTAGTAAGTTCTGCATTTCAAAACTTGGACGAGCTAGCCCATACGCCGTTGCTCCCATAACCGCTAAGCTGAACGATAATACCCAAAACTTTTTCATGCTAGCCACTCCTTTCATACCCTGCATTAAAGCAGACAGTAAGCTAGTGTGTCTGTGAATAAAATCGCATTATGGTCAAGGCTAGGCTTAACCCCTAGGCTACATGCAAAATCTAGTAACGAACTGACTCATTCACAAGCAGTACCGTTACCCGCCATCGCGGCTGTCCACTTATTTTATTTGGATGACGATCTTGCCGTTAAGCTGGCCGCCTTCGCGTGCTTCGAATGCTTCAACAATTTGATCTAAGCTAAATATCTTTGCTATTTGCGGTTTAATCACGCCTTGCTCTACTAGGTCACTTATTGCATCAAGCTTGTCTGTAGTCACTTTTGTGGACTGCATAAATGCTTTTATTCCCTGCTCCGAAGCTTGGGTTTCGTCGGCAGCTACAACCATCGAGACAGCAATGCCACCGGGCTTGAGCACCGATAGACATTTGCCAAAATCATCACCGCCGACCGTGTCAAACACCGCGTCGTAATCTCTTACAAGCGCTACAAAATCTTGCGATTCCGTATCAATTACTTCATTCGCACCAAGCTGCTTAACAAGCTCTACGCCGTCGGCTCGAGCAGAAGCTGCGACGTATGCATTAAGATGCTTGGCGATTTGTATCGCGATTGATCCAATGCCGCCTGAGCCGCCATGGATGAACAGCTTTTGCCCTGATTGCAGGCTGATATGCTCGTGTAGCGCCTGATAAGCACTGGCTGCGACAAGCGGCAAGGAAGCCGCTTCTGCAAGTGTACTATTTGCTGGGACTTTGGCAATTTGGACAGCTTTTGTAACGGCAAATTCCGCAAACGCACCGCTATTACCGCCGACCGCATTTGCCTGACCATAGACGTTGTCGCCTACGGCAACATGCGTAACACCCTCTCCAACTTCAACTACCGTGCCTGCAATATCGCCGCCGAGGGTTATTGGCAAAGCAGCAATCATGTCTTTAACATATCCTTCGCGGACCATAGTATCAAACGGGTTTAAGCTGGCTGCATGTACTTCAACCAAAACATAACCGGGGCCGACTAGGGGCTTTTCTGTAGTAACGACTGTTATTTTGTCTGCAGATCCGTATTCGGAAATTTGAGCTGCTTTCATGCGTAGTATCCTTAACGTGTTAAGTATTGTTAGGAGTTTCCACCTATTGAAAAATCTCTTAAGCTGTGCTACTATAAAAACTATAGTACTACAAAATATATAGTAAGTACTATATATTTGCAAGTGAATTTATGAATAAGCTAGATCTAACGGATACAAAGTGCGTTTCTAGCCTAAAACTTTTAGGCGACTTTCATGTGCTCAGAATTATAGACAGCTTACGGGACGGCCCTATCCGTTTTTGTAACATGCAGCGTCAGCTTGATAATTTAAACCCTGTTACACTCACCAACCGCTTAAAAAAACTCGAACTAGCGGGCATTGTTGACCGCCAGGAAGATGATGAAAGTTGCGTTTATTACAGCCTAACGCCGACAGGCCGGGCTGCTTTGCCCGTACTTGAAGCCATCCACTCATTTTCTACTGTCGCCAGCAGATCAGCTGCTTAGCCAAGAATATGCCGCGTAATTAGTTCCGTGTTTTCAAGCGGCAGATGATGCGCGCCTTTTGCAATAACAAGTTCAACCTGGGGCGGTAATTCTAGCGCTCTAACATTATGCAGCACCGTCCCTCTGTCTTTGTCACCATAAAGCAATACTGTTTTGATTTTTATTTGTACCAAATCCTCTTTAAACTGTTGCCCTTCAATAATCGACTTCATACTATCCGCGTACGCGTGCCAGGTATGACGCACCGTGTCAGCTGCTACATCTTTTGGCAAGTGCTTAAGATAACGCTGGGCCAAACGGCTACTTAGTGGCCGAAGTGTCTTGCACCAGGTATAACAAAGAACATGCGAGCTGGCTCCGTAATACACAAATTTTAAGAGTCGGCGCGATTTAGTAATATCGGCCCTGGCTTGTTTGGCGCCTGTATAAACAGGTGGGGCAATCATGACGAGTTTGCTCACCTCGTTTTGAAATGCTTTTGTGTATTTCAGCGCAATAAGCCCGCCCATTGAATGCCCAACTACCGTATATGGCTTCTTTAAATCGAGGGATTTGAGTGTATGGTGTATTGCCTCAATGTGCTGTTCTTCGGCATAGCCTTCTTTTGATTCTGGTGAATTACCAAAGCCAAGCAAATCAACCGCCACCGTCCGATGTGTTTTAGAAAGCTCTTGAACATATTCGTTCCAATACTTATGAGACAGTGCCATACCATGAATAAAAACAATTGCTTCGCCCTGCCCCTGGTCAATATAAAAAAGCTTCATGTTCCTTTAATTTTAGCAGTCGGTTGCACAAATCCCATCCGTTGACAAAAACACCCCTGTTTGTTACTATACCCAAGCCTTTTTAGCTGAATGCAGCTGAAACAAATTTGTGAGAGGATTCACAAATTTGAGAGGAGGCGGCTTGATAAATTTGACAGCAGTGGCGAGCAAACTTGATTTGTCGCCGGTGTGGCAAAATTATCATCACACGTCGACGACGCGGGGTAGAGCAGTGGCAGCTCGTGTGGCTCATAACCACAAGGTCGCAGGTTCGAGTCCTGCCCCCGCTACCAAGAAAAAAGACTCATCCAAAAGATGGGTCTTTTTTCTTGGTCCGGAGCCTGATTCGGTTCTGCGACAGAGATTTTCCAAAGGAAAATATCGTAGTGGCTGGTTCGGTGGAGCGAGGACACGCACAGGAGTTTACTCCGAGCATACCGCAGCGAAAAAGTGTTTTTGGCAAAGCCAAAAATGTGCGCTGTCCTGCCCCCGCTACCAAAACTAGTCCTATTGTTGGCTGAAGTAATTTGGAGTTGGACCAAATATACCCAATGACTTATTTCCCGAACGCGCCACACTAAGTGAATTGGTCGATATTAGTTCCTGAACAAGTACCCTCTGTTCACGTGGTCGAACTATGATGACAGGGACTTTTTGGCTGTTTGCTGCAAGCTGGCTATCGTATAGGATTATGTCATCATTCTGTATAAGAGAAAAAACGGGATCAGCATTCATAAATGATGAAGCATTAAACACTCTGACGAGTACCATATCGTGTTTATCAAAACTGGCATCTGGAAATACTTTTTGGAACACTTCGATATATGCTTTTTTTCTAAACTCACCATATTCATATTCGGGGTGAACAGCAAAAGCGACTGCTTTTAATTTTGCCTCTTCTTGGGCTACTTTGTTTTCCTCATCTGCTAATTTGTCCTCAAGAATAAACACTTTATCATTTGCGCCTGTAATTATTCGGTTTTTGTTGTTTACCAGAAGTAGTAAGGATGAAACAACCCAATCAAAGCTAAAATGAGCACAAGAGCTCGTTTTTTAGTGACCTGATAACTAGGCGGGATGGTTGACTGAGGCATCTTATCCATAGTCTACACTATTCTAATTAGTTGCCGTTATTTTATGGAAACCCATAGAAGGCCTGTAGTTTGTAAACATACCCCCTTAAAGTTGTTTCCATCTGGTCAACTCCTCAAGGAGTGCGTTCCAATTCGAATGAACCCCGGGGTACCAAGAAAAACGACTCATCCAAAAGATGGGTCTTTGAAAAAGTAACTGTATAATTACCACTATTATATTGGTTGAAAATAAATCCATAAGGGCACAATGAGTATACACAAACATCGTATTCATGAAGTTTTAAAAAGACCTCTTAGGGTGCTTGAGAAGGTTAATCACCGTCGCTATCTTACAAATAAAAAAGAACCGGTAGAGAATATTTCAGAAATGAGTCAACCAAACATTAGTGTTACAAGATCAGACGCTGTCCATTCAGCTCGCCAACGGCAGGGCATACGCAAGCTGGCACTTAGCCTCAGAATACTCAAAAATCGTAAGTAACTTGTTATATAGCTAAGGTTCGAGCATACTTTAAAGTCTAAACAAGCTTTTACAGGAAGGTGGCTAAATGAAACGTTATTCTATAGGTGTCGTCATATATTTTATCATTGGAATAATTATGGCTAGTAATCGGGGTTATCTCGTTGGTCTTGGAAATATTGCTAATTTACTTTCAGCTATACTTGCTGTTTTTCTTTGGCCGCTGCACTTATTAGGCGTAAATCTACACTTGGCATTTTAACCAAAAAATAAATTTCCCACCGGTCCGTAGCCGATGTTGCGGAAGGTGTAACTGCGCACAATCAAAGAGTTGGACGGTTTGATATTACCGTACCCCCTTCTTATTCGCCATTCTATACAGTGGAAGCCTGAGCCATACTCATTAATCACCGCTAATACTATTTTCTAATGCTGCTCGAGTGCTGAAGTATGCAGGCTTCGGCAGGTAGTTACGATCAAACATTAAAGGCCTCGGATCTTTCAGGCCAATATGGTTATACCAAGTTTCCGCATCGGTGATTCCAAGATAAGCAAATTGCTTGCAGACCTTAGATTCCTTGCAAGCTAACATCATTTCGTAATAGATATTACCTTGAATCTTGTCTTTGTCTTCGGCGTCAGCTTTGACATCATTCATGTTTACATCAAATTCAGTCACGTATACGTCCACCCCCAGATCGGCAAAACGTTTCATGTTAGATATAACCTCATCCTTCGTAGGAGGGTGTGCGCCATCTATGTGCATTTGCATGCCTATCCCATCAATCGGAACTCCGCGAGCCAAAGCACCTTTCATATATTCATACTGTATATTGGAGGTATCATTTATACTTTCGTTATTAAAATCGTTTAACAATAATGCACTTTTAGGGTCTGCTTCACGCGCCCATCGGAATGCCTGATCAATGTAGCCAAATCCGCCGCCTGTGTTATCTGACCACCAATCATTTAAGTTATACAGGTGTTGTGAGCGGGTAAACGGTTCATTGACTACCGTCCATTGAGCAATTCGTCCACTATAATGCTTCCCTACCGTATAAATGTGGTCTTTCATAAGATTCATGACCTGCTCGTTACTGTATTTGCCTTGTTTAAGCCACTCGGGCAGCCATTTTTGTTCACCCCATACATAATGGTGAGATTCAACTGGCATTCCATTCAGTTCTGCAAATGCTATCACCTCGTCTAATTGCTTATAGTTATACTCGCTAGGGCCTGGTCTTAAACCACCGTCTGTGAAGTACCAGTTCGGAGTATTATCTGCTAATACGAAATCAAATTCACTTTTTAAAATATCCGTATAAGGCTTGTCATTAAGATGATTGCGAATTGCATGGTTACCGACCTTGATTCCATGTTGGGCGGCCAGTACTTTTAAGGGCGGTTCAGGAAGCTGGGGCGTAGCAGGTGTTCGTATGTTGTAAACAAAGATCCCAGTAAGCAAAATTAAAACTACGGCAGCGTATATATATTTGTTTAGAAATAATTTTACTAGCCGCGTATTTGATTTTTTAACCATTACCCTAACTATACATTTAAGATGCACGTCGTTCAATTTAATCAGTATGAGTGAGCCTCATAGATATTTCCTCTGTTCAAATTCTAACCCGTAGTGATTGATTCAATAGTCTACTAAGTGTACGACCATCTAAATACTTCAAACTCACTAGGTTACAATTCAATTTCGGGCGCGCTACCAAAACTAACTCAAGCCAAGGACTTATTAGTTCTAAAACATCTAAACGGCTAGAATAGTAGCATGATTCAGTACTTGCACAGCTCT
>JBBSLJ010000011.1:0-40445 GCA_038255465.1 Saccharimonadales bacterium (SeqCode) | reverse complement strand
TGTACTTCATATGTGACCAGTCAAGTTAGTAAGTTAGGCAGTTTGTTAGTTCGTAGGTCACATCTGTGGGTGCAAGTCTTCCCTAAACTAAAGAGGCACAAAAAGTGCCTCTTTTTTATGTTTCCGATATCACCTTCCCGTTTACTTGCCAAACAGCCCGGCCTACGCTATAAAATTCTTATGTCTTATGGAGCGCTGTAAGTGGCAACAGCGCGCTGATACTTGGAATTCTAGCTTCAGTAAGCTCATCGTACGTTTCAGAATCGCGAGCCAAGGCTAGCGTTACTATTCGCAAGATCATCGTTTCATAATCCATGTCAATATTCAATGAACAGGCTTTAGGAAAAGAACCGTATCCGCTGATTAAGCTCGGTATCAAATTTGCTTCTAGAAAATGAGCTACGCCGTTTCCGTCTAGACGAATGTCGATTCGACCATAGTCACGTGCCCCGAGGGCATTAAAAACATTAAGTGCGAGATTACAGATCTCAGACCTGATACGTAAATCAGTAACTTTCGAAACTGCTTCGGTATTTGATGACTTTACTTCTCGACTTAATATTCGTACCCCTTCTGTATCTGCTTGTGCGACCAGCTCTATTGGCATTACTGAAAATTCAGATGTGTGTTCGTCCCTAAGGATTGCAACGCTAAATTCGCGACCAGTTAAATAGTTCTCGATTAATGAGTCCGATTTTAGGTCAATACTAATTGACTGAACCTTGGAATGTAGTTGATCAAAATTATGGGCCACAGAAAAACCATCAACGCCTGCGCCGCCACCGCGATTGGTAGGCTTAATGAAAACCGGGAACGAAAGCGTAAAATTTTCTGTAGACTGTACCTGATTTTCTGCGACAATGTTAAATAATGAAGTTTTAAGTCCAGCATCTAGTACCTGTTGCTTGGCCGACGGCTTGTCAAGCTCAAGTTCATGCGCCTTATGACCAGAACCAGTAAATAATACGTTATGTTCTGCTAGATATTTTCCAAGCCAAATTTTATTAGGATCATGAATTCCCAGCTCTGGATGTAATGGGATATACTTCATTCCTAAAAAAACGAGATCAGGTTTTCGAGCTACGAGTGCTTCAAGATCTGAAAGATTGTTAACGAGTGTAATCCTAGCATGCGAGTAATGCATGTTTAATACGCCAAGAATGGCCTCACGTGATTCTTGGCCCATCGAACTTAAACCGGGCGCAGTAGAGGACACGATTTCAATACGCTTATTTATCTTATTCATAATTTTCCATATCCAGCACTGCCAACAATAGGTTGACAGTGCTATAAATTAGTTTTTGGGTCTATCTTATTTAAGACCAGGAAGATTTGACGCCGTTTTAACGTCGGTCTTCTTGAGGACGAGCTTCGTTGACCATAATAGCCCTGCCGCTCACATCTTTGCCATTGAGTTCTTTAATAGCGTTTTGAGCAGCTGCGTCATCTTCCATTTCTACGAAGCCAAAGCCTTTTGACTGGCCGCTATCACGATCTTTTATAACAGCTACGCTTAATACTTTGCCGATTTCAGCGAATAATGCTTCTAGTTCTTGTTCTGTGACACTGTAAGCTAAACCACCTACGTATAATTTTTTTGCCATGTTGTTAATTCCTTTTCTTTAAATAATATCGCTTGCGTATAGTAATTCCTGGCCGAGAGATAGTGAGTTGCGAAGAACTAATTATATACACGGAGAGTTTATAGTACCCACTTGCTTGTTGTAGTATATCACATAAAGACAATGTTTCTTAAACTTTTCAAGCCATGCTACAAATTATATGAATCAATTGGCGGTTGGTTCGGGGCTCTTGCCTACGTTTCGGCGATAGTAATCGACCATCTTGTCTTGATCAAATTTGTCCAGCTTCATGCTGCGCATCCACGATGACACAATAATTGGCGCGTCGTTTGCAGCTCGTGGCGCTAACACCACCTTATTTGGGGTAAAATCTTTGTCAGAAAAGGGTGAAAAGAAAACGGCTTTAATTTTGGCAACCTCTTCTGGTGGTAGGTCGGGTTTGTATGATATATAAATACCACCATGCTCCATGTTGTGAATTACATTAATGTCTGGCACTTCCTGCTCGTAGGCCTGCCATGGCACCTGACTACTATGATCGCCTGACGTAGGAGGTTCAGATCCCCCATAAGTTACGGCATTGTCGGCAACATGCTGTCGTCCTTTGTCTTCGTGTGCGATACCCGGCCGTGGCACTTCAGGAGTACTGCGATTTTTAATGAAAATAAAACCAAATACACCAATAATCAGTGCTGCTATAATTCCTATAAATGCTTTGTTTGACACGAATATTGCTCCAGTTTGATAAATAGTGATATTGCGGGGGCACTCGCCTAAATACAATTTATGCCAGTAGCTCCAATACTAGTATATAGTAGCACCAAATCAGGTGCTCGGCGCCCCAAATACACAAAATAAACGCTTCATTATATGCCGACATACTTATGGTACGGAATAAGGTTATTGCAAATCAGTCCCATTACCACATGTCTATACGGATTAGTTGCTTGCAGGGTAATAATTGACGTAATTGACGCTGTTTTGCTTTATTGCTGAGAAACAGTAAAGCTACCGGTCGCATCGGGATCGAAGTGATCGTGGAATTGATACGTGCCAGGCTTGCTAAGTGTTATTGTTTTGGCCCTGCCTTTACGCAGCGCCAGGTCGGTTTCTCCAGCATATGTCCCATGTCCAGGATGCATACCAAATGTCATTTCTCGGGGCTTATCATCCTCGTTTATAAATGTTAGCGTATCGCAGAAGCCAGCTTGGGTGTAAAGCGGTGTTACTTTGCCATCGGCGATAGTAACTTTATGATTGGTGTGAACCCCTTGGCACGCACCAGTCTTTTCACCATCTATTTGATAAATACCCTCTTTTTGAACCAATTTTTTAGACACATCCTCAGGTGTCATGTTGTCATACAAATTATCCATAATAAAAATGGATCCACCAACCACGACTAAAATAGTAATAACCGTAAAAGCAAAGAAAACTACATTATAAAGTGGTTTTGGACCTCGCCCCAAATGTAGGAAAAAGAATATCTGCACAAGCATTTGCAACACCGCAAACCCTAAAATAGTTGCTAGCAACGCTGATCCAGAAACTGATTTATTAACCACCATATAATATGGTATAGCCGTGAAGACCAGTGAGAGCATAAACCCGATAATGTAGGACTTTGTCTCGCCGTGTTCGTTTTTGCTCTTGGTGCTTTGGTGGTGTGACTGACTGCTCATACGAATGCCCTCAAGTACACAATAGTAAAGATAAATATCCACACAATATCAAGGAAGTGCCAGAACAAGCTAAGTAAGGCCAGTTTACGTACCATATGCGAGTTCAAGCCCCGCTTCATGACATACGCAAGTGTAATTGCCATCCACACTAACCCGGAAGTAATATGCAATCCGTGCGTACCGACAAGCGCAAAGAATGCCGACAGAAATGCGTTGCTTCGTAGCGTATGGCCATGATGAATAAGCTCTGTAAATTCTTTTAACTCCAGCCCCAGGAACGCCAACCCCAATACAAAGGTTATACCAAACCAAATTAGTACCTGGTTTTTATTGCCTCGCCTGGCTGCAATCATGCCGAGCCCACAAGTAAAGCTACTGGTAAGCAGAAGGAGTGTTTCTTGCAGCGCCAGCGGGAGACTAAATAGTTCGCGCGCGGTTGGACCTCCCAGCGTATTGCCCTGCAGTACAGCGTAAACAGCAAATAACACAGCAAACATTAACAAGTCGGTCATAAGATAGACCCAGAAGCCGAACATTACACGGTCGTTAGCTGCCTCTTCGTGGCTGATTTCAGCGTGCGCTACCATTTGCGCCATCGCTTGTTCTTTACGACATCCACTGCCCAGTTGAGCACAATCGTTATAAATTCCCACAGGCCCATATCTTCATCGTCGTCCGTATCTTTGCCGTCCCGCATTGATTTTATTTTCTTTAGTTGTGCGTTTTCAAGTTTTTCTACTTCAGCAGCCGTTATGGTGTATTCGGAATCTTCGTTAAAGGTTCGCATAATTACGCAGACAAGAATGCCGATTAGCGACACCACGACCAGCCAGACAATTTCCCAAACAAATCCAAACCCGACCATAAAAGCTAAGGCAGATATGTAAATACCTAAGGCAGTATTCTTGGGCATATGAATGTCTTCATAGGCTCGCTTTGGAGCGTGCAGTTGTTTCATATCCCAAAATGCATCTCGTGTTTTTACATGCGGAATAACGCTAAAGTTGTAGAACGGCGGTGCTGAAGCAGTTGCCCACTCCAATGTTCGACCGTCCCATGGATCGCCGGTTGTATCAAGTAGCCGTCTTTTTTGCATAACACTCGCAATTATCTGCACAATCTGCAGCGCCACACCAATCGCAATAATAATCCCGCCTACAAGCGCCATAATGTAAAATGGTCGCCAGCCCGTCGAGGAATCATAGTGGTCGAGCCTTCTGGTGGCCCCCATGAGTCCAAGCACATAAAGCGGCGTAAAAGCCATCAAGAATCCAATCAACCAGCACCAGAACGCGTACTTGCCTATGCGTTCATTCAGCTTGAATCCGGCAATTTTTGGGAACCAGTATGACAATCCGGCAAAGATGCCAAATAGCACGCCACCGATAACCATTGTATGGAAATGGGCTACCAAAAATAAACTGTTGTGCAGCTGAAAATCAACCGGCGGCACAGCCAAAAGCACGCCTGCCATTCCACCAATTGTAAACGTGCCGATAAACCCAAGAAACCAGAGCATCGGTGTCTTAAACCGTATGCGACCCTTGTACATTGTGGCAATCCAGGTAAACACCAATACGGCCGTTGGTATCGCAATTATCATAGTCATTACTCCAAAAAATGCGTTTACGTTTGCACCAGCTCCCATGGTGAAGAAATGGTGTAACCAAACAGACAGTGCAAAAAGCGAAACGCCTATCATACCGATCACGTTGGACGTATAGCTGGCAATGCGTTTACGGGCAAACGTTGTAACGATTTCAGAAAACGCCCCGAATGACGGCAACATCAGGATGTACACTTCTGGGTGACCCCACATCCATATAAGATTGGTGTACATCATTGGGTTACCGCCGCCGCCGGTTGTAAAGAAATTTGTGCCCAAATAACGGTCAAAAAACAGCAAAAAGAGCGTAGCAGTTAGCAGCGGAAACACCGTTACCGCCATAACCATGCTGCAGAGTGAACCCCAGGTAAACAACGGCATTTTCCATAGCGTCATTCCGGGCGCCCGCATTTTGAGAATTGTCATTATAAAGTTAATGGCACCTAGCGTCGTGCCGATACCAGAAATCTGCAAGCTCCATATCCAATAGTCGACGCCTACCCCCGGACTGAATTCCGTCCCACTCAAAGGAGCTACTGCTAACCACCCAGTTGCAGCGTATTCACCGCCTAGCAAAAAGAACATATTGACCATAATGACGCCAGCGACATACAGCCAAAAACCAAGCGTGTTCAAAAACGGCGATGCCAGATCGCGCGCGCCTATCTGGAGCGGCACAATGTAGTTTATAAGCCCAAATATAAAAGCCATGGCCACAAAGAAGACCATGATATTGCCATGAGCAGTAAACACTTGCTGGAAATGATCAGCAGAAAGGTAGCCGGCAGAACCATCAACGGACCATACCTGCTGAAGCCAGATCATTATCGCATCTATGCCTCCGCGCACGAGCATGAATCCACCGACAAGAAAGTACATAATCCCAATCTTTTTAGGGTCAACCGACGTCAGCCATTCATTCCAGAGCCATTTCCAGCGTTTGGTCCTGGTAAGCACCACAATAACGAACAGTGCCAGCGCTATGAAGGATAGTGACGCAGCAACAGTAAACCATTCATGTGGCAACGCTTTCCAATCTAGTTTTCCAAGAAAAAATTCTTTCATTAGTGTTCGCCACCCTCGTATTTAGCAGATTGGTGACCATGCGTCTCCATGTATTTTGTAAGCAGCTTAGCATAGAGGTCGGTATCGGCATTGGCGTAAAATGCTGCCTGATTATTCTTACTTGGTTTTAATAACTTTTCATATTCCGCCGA
Organism: Saccharimonadales bacterium (SeqCode); assembly: GCA_038255465.1. Classification (GTDB taxonomy): domain Bacteria; phylum Patescibacteriota; class Saccharimonadia; order Saccharimonadales; family JACDFO01; genus JACDFO01. The sequence goes on along the minus strand of JBBSLJ010000011.1, from coordinate 34,357 downwards.
ATCTAGCATGCTTGAAGACTTTTGTAGATCCTGCACCCAAACGTTGAAATCTTCTTGCGAACCGGCGCGGGCAATAAATTTCATGCCAGCAAACCCAGGGCCGTTTATCTCTGCCGAACTGCCCGGGTAATCCCCTGGTTTATCGGCCATTAAATTTAACTGGTTCGTATGCCCGGTCATCGCATACAACTGGCCGCCAAGGTGCGGAATCCAGAACGAACTCATTGGTGTCTCGTCGGCAGATAATTCAAAACGTACCGGCACGCCAACAGGTACTTGAACAAAATTGACCGTTGCAATGTTCTGTTCGGGGTAAATAAAAAGCCATTTCCAGCGCATGGCGATAACCTGAATAGTGAGTGGTTTGACGTCAGCAGCAATAGATTTCTGCGGCGCCAGCTTATGAGTTGCCGGCCACATAACGAAGGCCAGCACGAGCATGAAAACGCTCGGAATCGCCCATACGCTAAACACAAAGAACTTACCATCTCGCATGTGGGGGTTATACGGAGCATTATGATTAGATTCTCTGTATTTCCAGGCAAATGAGTACAAAATAATTAAAGTCGGAACCGCAATTGTCAGCATCAATGCAACAGAAAACAGCATCAGGTTGCGCTGTTCTCCGGCAATTAAACCTTTTGGGTTAAACAGTGCGATGTCTGTGCCCTGCAACAACATCGTAATACACAACCCTAGACCTGCCAGCCCCATAACCAATAGAGCAACAGGCTTACCCTGACTAGGCTTATTTTTGTGTTTTGCCATTAATTAAAGCTCCATAATCACGTATACATAACCGTTATGATAACTATATCATGATGGATTCCGCTTTTGCAGTATCTGAAGTCTTTAATACCGGTATTTTATATGTTGGCTTGTTAGCTTGTAGGTAGGTTTTTAACTAGCCTGGTGTCCAACTTACTATACTTCTCTTAGGCGGCCACCGTTTAATAAGCTCATGTCTCTATATAGGCTTCTATAGTTCTCGTCCCGATACTGTTTCTTTTTGGCTGGATCATTTGGCACTTCTTCCATAATTCGTATATCGTCCCAACTATTAGGATACGCATAAGCAGGACAGTCTGGACGAATGCCCGTGATATGAACAGCCAAGAAGTGCGTTCGGCCTATCCATCGGCCAATGCTCGTACGGTGCGCACCATCTAAGAGATATTTACCTTCAGCTTCCGTTTCCTCAACAATAGGTGGTATAAGCCCAGCATCTTCACCTGCTTGGTTACGCAAAATAAGACCACAGGTTAGTTCTAGGGGATCATATCCCTCAGCCGCTAGCTCATCAGCAAGGGCTGCTTGTATAGCTAAGTTTTTCCGTACAACATATAAAGTAGTCGGTGATACGTCTGTATATGCCACTTGTTCTAAGCTTATGTCGGCATCTTCATATGGATAAACGGCTTGGCCGTCACGCATTTCGAGTAGCGGAATTTCACGCAGCCGTTGCTCTAAGTCATCCCAAGCTAGAATTTTTTCAACTGAAACGTGCATATAGAATAACCCTCCTCTATTGGTTACTCGGGATTGTGTCATCTGGCAATATTTTTTGCAAGCAATAGCAATATGATTAAGGTCAAGTTAATCTGTAAATTTGCGCTTTTTCACCGGCCAGCTATCGTTAAGCCTCCCTTGTTTCACCACCAGCTTCATAAATCGTAAACAAGGCGTCAAACTGCCTTTGGCTAGCACGTATAAGCATTGGGTGATCATCGCTAACAAATGATGTTGTTTCTCTGTAGTAGCTATATCCTATTCTTTCTCGTGACTGAAGATCGAGAGATTTAATTAAATCTGCTGTAGGCTGATCGTCTCGCGTTACAGATTGCATTAGCCATGCAAAGAAAGATTCTTTGGCGGTTTTTTCTTCTTCTGTCATGTGTTCAAACGAGGGAGCAACTCTTTCTCCCCAGCGCTGGATATATTCATGCAACTCATATTTATTTTTTTGCTGCAATAGCCATTCCGGTGTTGGCATGAATTTTCTATCTTCATCCATAATAATCTCCTTATTGTTACGCAACAGAAAAAGCTGTTCTGTCGCCTGAAATAATTAAAGAGAATAATTGCTGTGAAGCAAATGATATTTCATAGTAGCACATGCGGGCAGACTTGTATAGATCTATGCAGTTGTTTCTGTCGGTTAAAAAATAAAGAAGGCTCAAATGAGCCTTCTTATCATAGACTGCTAAAGACTAGCCTCGGCGACGAGTAATGATGTGATGAGCCGCAGCTCCTAGCACACTAGTAGTGCCGGCTATGCCCATGACTGCGCCAGCGCCTGTTTCTGGCAGAGCTTGCGGGGTCGGCTTTGGGGTTTCGATTGGTTTTGTAACTGGGGTTACCACAGCCTTTACTACCGGTTGCTCTACTGGCTTCTGTACGGGCTTTTCAACCGGCTTTTCTACAGGTTTTTCTACAGGTTTTTCGACTGGCTTCTCTACTGGTTTAGGAGTAGCCTTAACAGCGTTGCCACAAGATGCAATAACCGCATACTGGAACTTACCATCTTTCATGACTACGAATGCATCGAGGCTGGAGCTTCTAAAAGAAACACTTGGGCTCCTGGTGTAAAAAGTAAAGCCTTCGCTAGTTACTTTAGTACTTCCGGAAATTGATTGGCGTCCACCTGTTATTGCACCAGCTGCAACTACATTGCCGTTAACAGTTACGTCTCCGGTTTTAGTTACTTTACCTGATACTGCATTAGTACCCATAGTGTCAATCTGCGCACTCGAAATGCCGAAATGACGGAACATTTTGCCAATATTAGCATCTGCACGATATTTTTGTTGTAATTCAGGTATAGACATTGCACCACAATGAAGCATGGCATTATTGTCACAATCTCGCTTTGAACTGAAAGTAACTTCTGCGGCAGAAGCGGCGGTATTTGCTAATAGGATGATTCCAAGCATGCTGCATGCAACTGCTAAGGCTGTTATTTTCTTTGATAGCGGTTTTAGAGCTGAAACTGTAACTAAATTCATGTGAGCCTCCCTTATATAATCGAATGCTCGCTCGAGCCTTACTAACGTATGTTTTATAATACTACATATTTACATTATTAGCAATAGTATTATTAAAAATGCTTATGTTTGCTTACGATTCAGCATCACTTGGGATCCTTAAGCTTATTAATAGTATTTTTACCATCTCATATATTATTTGCAAGTCTATAAGATTCTTAACATTATATGGGGCGACATACTACTGACAAATATTGCCAAAGGGCGCTACAACCGTGGTAATTTGAATGAGTTATCCGCTTACGGATTTGAATCTAGGTTGCGTACTGTCATTATGCTCAACGGTTTCTAAAAAATTTTGGGCGCTTCTTACCCATACAGTATTCATTTGCAATGATCTATAAATAACGCACGGCGCTAACGTATCCTCTAAAAAGCCGGTGGCAACAATTTTATATAAATCCCCTTTATAATGCCGGAAGATCTGACCGGTCTTTGGGCGATTAAAGTCGTTCCATGCAGCCGTAATTTCATCTATAGATTTTTGCTTTGTCATACATTCATCATAATTATTTTACTGATTGGTTTTAGGTTGCCCAGAGCTAATATCAAATTAAGGTTAGGATTCAAGAGAAACATCATCGGTTTGGCCTGCAGGCTTTAGGATTTCATCTACCATTTTATCCAAAGCATCGTCAGTCATGCTCACTTTAACGGCGTATCCTTCTATCCCTTTATCGCGCAGACCTGCGGGAGCATCTTCTTCGTTGAGATTAGACACGACAAGCACTTTAATGTTTCTCCCCCATTCATTTGCACGCATACGTTCAAGGACTTGATCGCCGGCAATTTTAGGAATCATAAGGTCAAGAATCACCAGGTGGGGCAGTTCGCGTTCTATAAGTGCTAGCGCTGCTTCACCGTCGTTCGCTACCAGGCATGAATAGCCAATAAGCTCCAAACGGGTCTTATATACTTCTGCCAAAGCCGCATTATCTTCAACAATTACTACTTTAAGTGGTGCCAGATTTGGATCCATACTAGTAGTCTACTCCTTACGACCACATTTGAACATTCATCTAACTCCAAAACTAATCCGAGTAGGAACAAAGTAATCTGTACGGTACAAATGCAGCTAAGTATTAGTAATTACAATTCATTGAAATATACAGACTGTTATACTTACATTTGCGTATGAATAAAACAAAGTTCAAAAATATGAGTAAAGTTATCCACGTCATCACAAGTTACTACCGATTAACTAAACCGGGCGTGCTTTACGGCAATGTTTTCAGTGCACTGGCTGGCTTTTTATTTGCAAGCCAAGGCAACGTTAACTTTAGCCTGCTTGTAGCCGCTATAGGCGGCACGGCACTAGTGATTGCTTCGGCCTGCGTAGTCAATAATTATCTTGACCAAGATATCGATAAGCTAATGACGCGTACTAAAAAAAGACCACTTATAACCGGTGAAATATCTCCGACAGGAGCCCTGATTTTTGGTGTCGTGCTATGTATTTTAGGCTTTATAATCCTGCAGCTGTATACGAATATACTAGTGGTAACAATTGGTGTGGTTGGATTTATTTATTATGTACTTTTATATGGGGCTTATTCAAAAAGGCGGTCCGTACATGGAACGCTGGTCGGCAGCATTTCAGGTGCAGCACCAATACTGGCTGGGTATGTAGCCGTTGCGGGCATTATAGACATTCAGGCGTTTTTGCTCTTTATTATCCTGTTTATCTGGCAATTGCCTGAATTTTATTCAATTGCAATATATCGCCTAGAAGAATATAAAAAAGCTGGCGTACCAGTTATTACGGTTGTAAAAGGCGTGCCCCATACCAAGAAGCTAATTGCTTATTACGTTCTTCTGTTTGTAGCCGCCACTTCTGCGCTATGGATATTTGGCACGACAAGCACCAGCTACTTTATAATTATGATGGTCCTTGGTATTTACTGGATAGTACTTGCGGTTCGTGGGATGGGCATAGCCCAAAGCAACAGCTGGGCACGGCAAATGTTCCGGTTTTCACTTATCATTCTAGTAGCGTTCTGTGCACTTATTTCAGTTGATAACCTTTTGCCATAAGAGGTATACTACCTACTATGATCCTGGTTGTGCATATTATTATTGCCGTTAGCAGTGCGGTATTTACGCTTTACACGTATCTGCTTCCATCCCAGGCCTTATTACGAGTTTCTTCATATTTGATAGGGCTTACCCTGGTCACCGGAACTGTACTTGTTGTCAATCTAAAAGCAAACCTGGTACGGTCTTGTATGACAGGACTTATATTTATTGGATTTAGTCTAGCTGGTATTTTTGCCAGTCGTTACAAATTAGCAATCATAAACGAAGCCCTAACTCATGAGCGCTAAACAGCAAATGGGCTGGTTGCAGACCAACACCGTCAGAATTGCTCGGCTTCATTTTGTATATGTAGCTGTTTTTATGATTTCAATAATCGCTTACGATGCCTGGAAGTTAATTACAACTCAGTCACTCATGGAACGCTGGACAGTAGCAGTGGTTATGTTGGTCATGACGACTGCCTTATGGTTTATAGCCCGCAACACAGCGCTTAAGGCAAACATTTACCAGTTCGTCGTACTCGCTTTTATTGCTATGGATATACTAGTGGCGGCTTATGCGGTCTACTTTGGGCGAGGTATGGCAAGCCGCGGGGTGGCACTATTTGCAATTCCGATAGTAGTTTCAACTGTACTTCTAAGCCGCAGTGCGTTGTATGCAACGGCCGCATTATCCGCCGCCGGTTATTCATATGCTGCGATTAAGTATTTTACCAATTATCCAAGCGAAGGATATAAAGTAGAACTGTATGGCGACCTTTTCTTTTATGGTGCCAGCTTTTTCATTCTAGCTTCACTGCTGTGGGTTGTTGCCCGCTCTGTCCAAACCAAACGCATGTAACATTATGGCCATGAACTGCATACGACGTGAAGGCAAGACAGAACATATCAATCTGTTCACGCACGTGGATAAGGTCAAAAAACTAGAAGAATATTTACATGGTAAGCGCCATAAGACCGACCTGTTTCTGCCTGATGATGCTTTTTATAGAGCAACAGTAGAACCAAATGACCCTGAGCACATGGCTGATCAGATTTTCGGGTGGCTAGAAATCAAACATCGCAGTCTTACTATTAGCATTGATTCAAACCAGGATGCACTAATTTTGTACGAGCATACTAAAAGTGGCAGCACCGTTACGTTAGGTTGGCGCTGCCAAGAAGATTCAATGCTCTGCGGTGCTGCTGTTGCGCACGCCATTATTCATCATCTTCTGGTGGCACGGGCTAAAATTAGCCTCGGCAATCATGAAGAAGACGAAGCGCTTACTGATCTGGGGACTATTCATGCTGGGTTAGGCATATTAATACTGAATAGTTTTACCAGCAAGCAGCATATCTTAGGCTCAATGGGCCTACCGAATTATGGCAGCGAATTTATAGATTTTTGTAACCAACATCGGATAGTTTCAGGCGTTTGGCAGCCGTATATTATGCCAACTATTTCTGAACAGTATTTATCTGCAAAAAACGTGACGTCGCGATTAAAGCCCTACATTTTAAATCGAGTTAAAAATACATACAAACGCAAACGAATACTATATGCAAGCGCAGGATTCCTGGCATTGCTTGTTGGTGTTTTTGTGTTTATTGTAACAAGTAAACCCGCCAGCCTTTCTGCCGAAATGGTTGAGAAACGTGACAACATTTCCGTCTTAAAAGCTCAGGTTGAACAATGCCAAGAAGTTGTTAAACGTAAAGAAAATACGTGGGACCAATCAGATATTTTTATCCAGCGGCAGATTGAAGCAGATAAAACGCGCTGTACTTCGCTTACAAACCGCTATAACTTTGAAGTCGGCCAATACAACAGCGCGTTATAGCACACTAAAAGTGAGTGCGAATTTTAGACATTGAATATTCCCAGTTAGCGTCGGTCTTCTTTTTGGGATTAAAAATATTCTGAGGATCAAAGGTGTGTTTTAAGCTTTTAAAATGTCCTATCATTTCCGGATTGTACATTTGGTGCAACCAAGGGCCGCGAGACATTCCATCGTTATGCTCGCCACTCAGGCTGCCATTATAACGAAGAACTAGTTCGTTAACTTCTTTCATTGCCGGTGCAATTTTAATTCTTTCTAGTGTTTGTTCAATTTTCATAAGCGGAATCACGTGGAAGTTGCCGTCGCCCATATGTCCGGCAATAGTCGCTAGGAACTTATAACGCTTAAGGATCTGGCGCAGTTCCGGCAAAAATTCTGGCAGATGTTCAGGATTAACGACTAAGTCATCTATGAAAGGAGCGGTGTGCTTATCTGCGACTTTTTGTCTAAGTAAATTAAAACTTTCACGGCGCATAATCCAGAATTTACGCGCTTTTTCAGCGGTATTGTCTTCTTCAAACAGTGCTTTTTTGGCATATTTACCCAGTCCCTTGCGACAAGTACTGACTTTATTTGCCACTTCTTCAGGCGTGTCACCATTGAATTCGATTAGAAGCACCATCTTAGGGATACCTCGGAATAACATGAATGCGCTTGGTATGAGCTGTAGACCCAGCTTCATCATGCCCCACCAACCAAGTTTTTGATGAAAATAAAAGAAAAGTTTAAAGCTTAGCATGAGTGTGTAGTTGTCAAAACCTTCGAAGGTTGCTGGCTTAAATGTCATAACTTTTTTTATAAGGTTGCCGAGGTCGCTCATGTCACGCAGAAAAACTACCAGTGTGCCCGAATGCTTAGGTGCCGGTACCAGCCTAAAATGAATATCCGTCACGATACCGAGCGTGCCTTGTGAGCCGATGATTGCCTGCGTCAGATCAAATATTTTGGTATTGCGGTCCCACACATTCCATAAATGGTAACCAGTTGAATCCTTACTGACATTAGGCTTAGCAGCTTTAATGGCTTCATAATTTTCATCAACGAGTTTGTACACCTCTCGGTAGACCTTGCCTTCAAAATCATGCTGTCGCATTTTTTGTTTTAATTCTTTTTCTTGTAAGGGCCGTACAGTGTATTCATTGCCATCGGCAAACACCATTTTAAGCTCAGTTACGAACTTTTCAGTTTTGCCATACTGCAGGGATTTTTCACCTCCCGAGTTATTGGCGACCATGCCACCGACCGTACAAAGATCGCGACTGGCAGGAAAAGGCGGCAAGAGTGCACCGTATTTTAACGTCTCGACCTCAAAATCCCTATAAAACGCGCCTGGCTGCGTGCGAGCACTAATAGGGCTTACTTCCAGGATCTGATTCATATATTTGCGAATATTCAGAATAATTGACTCATTTATAGCCCCACCGCTCATGTCAGTACCTGCACTCCTAGCAGTGATTGACAGATTTGGCTGTTTCGATTTATGCATACTTACATATTTCACGAGATTCTTAATGTCCTCACTGTGTTTAGGAGAAACAACGAGTTCTGGAACAATCTCAAACATACTGGCGTCATGCGAAAAGTCTTCCCGAACGCGCCGGTTGTCCTGCACTTCGCCATCAAGTAATTTTTGTAGGTCTGTTTTTAATCCGCCCATTTACTTGATAGTTTACCTAAGCATGAGCATCTTGTACACTGTAATCAACATATGGCTAAACACAAAGTATTGATTATAGGTGGTGGTTTTGGTGGAATTAAGGCCGCACTTGAGCTGGCGCATGATGACGGATTCCAAATTACGCTGGTTAGTGACCGTATGGATATGTGGATATACGGTGCGCTTTACCATACTGCTACTGGTGGCTCACGGCGAGTTTCGAGCGTCCCACTGAGCGGCATTTTTGCCGGAAAAAATGTTCATGTCTTACACGACAAGGTCATAACATTAGATCGTAAGAAAAAAGTTGTCACTACAGAAATTGGACACACGCTTAATTACGATGCCTTAATTCTAGGTTTAGGAATGCGTACCAATTATTTTGGCATTACAGGCCTTGAGGAATACTCATTTGGTATTAAGTCTCTGGACGAAGCTGAAGAGTTGAAGGCACATATCCATCACCAAATAACCAAGAATCATCACAGTGATATTAATTATGTTGTAGTGGGCGGCGGGCCCACAGGTGTCGAGATAGCTGGCGCGTTGCCTGCTTATATACGGAGCGTTGCCGCCCGGCACGGACTACCTCCCAAAAAGGTTCATCTCGATCTTATAGAAGCGGCTCCCCGCTTATTGCCACGAATGCCGAAAGACATATCACGCGCCGTTACAAAACACCTGCGCAAGCTTGGTATCAAAATTTATCTTAAAACCGCGGTGCAGGCTCAGACGGCAGATGCGCTTATGGTAAATGATAAACCTATCAGAAGTCACACGGTTATATGGACCGCTGGCATGTCTAATAATTTGTTTTTTTCTGAAAACCAGTTTCAGTTCAGCACTAATGGCAGGGTGCGTGTTGATCAGTTTTTGCAAGCAGAGCCAGGTATCTATGTGATTGGCGACAATGCCGACACACCATATAGCGGCATGGCGCAGACTGCCCTGTATGACGGTCATTATGTGGCTAAGAATCTTATCCGTTTAGCCGAATCCCAGTCACCTCATCCGTATAGAGCTAAAAAACCAATTTATGTTATGCCGGCTGGCCCGAAGTGGGCGGCAGTTTTGTGGGGTAAGGTCCGGCTATACGGTCGTTTGGGCTGGGCGCTCAGACGATTAGCTGACCTTGTTGCCTACAACGACTACGAACCGTGGAAGATGGCCTTAAGCCGCTTTATGGCCGAAGATGATCGTGAAGAATCATGCCCGCAGTGCACGGACGAAATAGCACAACAAAACTATTTATCCGGAGAGGTATAGTTACTGCCAGATAGTGCGTTTTCAGCTCTGGTTTTAGGTGCATGAGGCCAAAAAACTTTGGCAATTACAGTACTTTCATGCACCCATCCAAACTGACGACTATCTGTGCTGGCCTCGGCATGATCGCCCAAAAGAAATAACTCGTTATCCCGCATATCGCTAATACGTTTAATCTTTTCTTTGCCGTTATGCAAAAAAATCACAATCTCACCTACTTTTAAGCGCCCGAACCATCCAGTTGCCCATATGTAGGTAGTGGGGGGAAGCACCGGCATCATACTGTGGCCGTGTACTCTGCGCACAACAAGCGGCCAATATGTTTTAAGCTTTTTTGGTTTCTCGGAAGATAGTTGTGATTTCATCAATTATATCCAGTAGTTTCTGCCCTTCCGCAGGGTCAAGATGTTGCTTGCAGACACTAGCTTGCTTCGTAGCCTTCCAGAATTTATCGTGAAGCTCAGGGTATTTTTCTAAATGATCCGGCTTGAAGTAATCAGTCCAAAGCACCCAGAGATGATGCTTTACGAGCTCGGCTCGCTGTTCCTTAATAAGAATTGCTCTAGCCTTATTATGTTCATCAAGCCCCTCGTATTTTTTCATAATTTCATAAACTGATTGGGCTTCGATACGTGCCTGGGCAGGATCATATACGCCACACGGCAAATCACAGTGAGCGTACACTGGCTTTATAAAGCGCATTGTCATCATAGAATCTCCATTACTTATGTAGAGTATAGCACTTAAGAAGCGGTATGCCAGATGCGTGGGAAACAGTAACCCTAATTACTAAGCGTAAAGTTTATTACCTGTTACTTACTACTATGTTGGTCTCGCCATTTTTCAATTTCTGCGTGATTACCGCTTAGCAAAACCTTTGGCACTTGCTTAGACCGAAATTCTTCTGGGCGGGTATATTGCGGAAATTCAACACTAAGATCATCGGCCTGAAAAGATTCAATTTCTGCCGATTGCTCGCCTCCTAGGACACCCGGTATTAATCGCACCACACTGTCTATAATTACCATTGCCGGCAGCTCACCGCCTGTTAGTACGTAATTGCCGATAGAAATTTGTTCATCAACCCATGCGGTTACCCGCTCGTCATAGCCTTCATATCGGGGACATACAATGATAAGTCCCTCTTCTTGCGCAAGCCGCTTTGCCACGGACTGTTTATACGTGTCACCGCGTGGTGTAGGTAAAATAACGCGAGCAGTAGGATCAGTTTTTTTAGCAGTCTCGATTGCTGCAACTAACGGCTCAACCATCAATAACATACCGTCACCGCCGCCGTATGGGGTATCATCAACAGTTTTGCGTACGCCAAACCCGAAGTCCCGCAAGTTTATATACGAGTACTCTGCCAGGCCTTTTTCTTTAGCCTTCCGAAGCATGCTTGACTCCAAAACCGGCTTCAGCATCTCCGGAAACAGAGAGATTACTTGTATGTGCATTGTACCTATTAAACCACAATAACCCCGGTAATTCCAGGGTTATTGTGTCACATAAAGCTCCCAATTCACTTTTCAAGTGAATAGCTCGCAATGAGCTTCGATATTTTTGTTTTTAAACGTCCAGTCGTTTTCGACTACAGCTAGTATACCTACTTTATATAGTAGATTTCAAGCAATTGATTCTTAATACAACAATCTAAATCGATATAAACTAGGGGCGCTAAAGATCAAGATCGTCTAGATCAGCGAGCTCTCTGCGTGTCTTGCTTAAAGCGTCATCCTGCTGTTCGTCACTCGAAGTATTTTCGTCGTCATCCGTTGTACTGGTTGATGAATACGTCGAATCATCGTTTTTAGGAGGAGCTACGCCATTGTCGACAATTTTTAGGTTATAGCGGGCGTCATTTTTTGTACCAAGTGCCCGCAGAAGCGTACGAAGGCTTTGGGCGGTCGCGCCGCGCTTACCAATAACACGGCCTAAGTCGTCCGGGTCAACTGTAAGCTCTAGCAAAACACCTTTCTCGTCAATACGCCGCTCAACGCTGACTTCGTCAGGATTTCCAACCAAAGACTTAACGATATATTCTATAAATTGCTGGTCAATGCTATTGTTCATGTTCAAGACTCTCCTTCTGAATTACGGTACGTGGATATAGTATACCAAAAAACCACAGCGTTTAGGCCGTGGTTTTATGATGATTCGCGTATCTTAATCTGTTGGTTAGGCTTTCGCCTCGGCAACCGCATCATCGGGCGCAGCTGCTTCAACTACTTCAGCTGGTGCTTCCTCGGCAGCTGGTTCTTCGACTGTTTCTTTAACTGGCGCTTCAGCAACTGGTTCGACAGGACGGGTACTACGACGTTTATCAACGTTTTTAACAGCCCGTTCTTTATTTGACGTAACACTAACCCAGTTAGGTAGTTTTACACCCTCAGCCTGCAAGAGCCTGGCAACACGGTCAGATGGCTGCGCTCCATGCTCAAGATAAAAGCTAATCTTTTCTTTGTTTAAATTTGTTTCTTTTGAGTGTGGATTAAAATTACCAAGTGACGCAACAATGCGTCCACTGGTTGGGGTCCGGCGTGAGTCTTGAACTACGACGCGGAATTGAGCGTGGCCTTTGCGACCTGTTCGCTGCATACGTATAACGAGCATAAATGCTATTGTCCCTTCTTTAAAACTTAATGTACAGAAGACAACTTTACAGGGAATTACCCCTGTTGTCAACCGCAATGCTCTACAGCGTTATTTATTCATAGGAAAGTAGTGCTGCTTCGGCGGCCGCTACCTGTGCGGCTTGCTTGCTAGGGCCGCTCCCCTGGCCTTTAAGCTCGCCGTCGACCATGACGCCTACCGTAAATGTTTTTTCGTGATCCGGACCGTCTTCTTCAAGTACTTTATACTGTGGCGTAAAGCCAGCCTTACTTTGGACTATTTCTTGCAGATGTGATTTTGGATCCATCCAGGAGCCGGTTTTAAGTATGTTTTCAAAAGTAGTTAAGAGCGTTTGCGTAATAAACTCTTTTGCAGCATCGTAGCCTCTGTCCAAATAGAGCGCACCAATTACTGCTTCATAAGCGTTAGCCAGAATTTGCAAACGGGCGCGCTCGGTACCACGCTTTTCACCCCGACTTAGTCGTAACAACACTTCAAAACCATTACGTTGCGCAGCTGCGCCAATGCTTTCGGTGCGAACAAGTGAGCTTCGCCAGTTAGTTAATACTCCTTCCGGATCGCTGTAGCCGGCGTACAAATACTCCGTTACAATAAGCTCTAGAACTGCGTCACCCAAAAATTCCAGCCGTTCATTATGTTCCTTAACTGTCTTACGGTGCTCATTAAGGTATGAACGGTGCGTAAATGCCGTAATAAGCAGATCGAGCTGACCGAATTCAACGCCTAGTACGTCTTTTGAAAATTGTTGGTACTGATTAACATCCATTTATAAATTTGCCTGTCGAATCTTTTTTAAAGCTAATAAAATAATTTTTCCGATATCTTCGTATTCAATTTTATCCAGCGCCTCAGCGGCCGTAAACCACTTAATACCATTCATCCACTCTTCGGGCTTAAGCTCGTCAGTCTTACCGAGTCCCTTAACCAAGAAAATCTCTGTGGTCATAAGCACAAGACTACTATCTCGACGGTATCGAAAATTAATCTTGCCGAGCCAGTTAAGTACTTTCATTTCCTGCAAACCAGTCTCTTCTCTGATTTCACGCTCTGCCGTTTGTTTAGAATTTTCACCTTCTTCGATGTGGCCTTTTGGAATAGTCCAGCGGTCTTTGGCGTCTTGAATCAGCAAAATCTCTACCACGTTAGTTTCTTGATTACGTCGAAAAATAACACCGCCAGCGGTTGGTTCACGCACTACTTCACTAATTGCAGGCCGGCGGGTTTTAATAAATTTCTTAAAACCCTGTATTGGTTTAGGCTTTTTCATCTTTCTTTACTTCCTGAGGCGCTGCCTCCGGCTGGTCGTTAGTTCCTTCTTTATTGCGGAGTAGCGTGCCTAGCACCCCATTTATGAACTTGCTTGAGTTTTCACCACCAAAACCTTTGGCAAGTTCGACAGCTTCGTTAATTACTACTTTTGGCGGTACGTCTGTACCATAGAGGAGTTCGTATGCCCCTATGTGCAAAATGACTCGATCCATACGTGCGATCTGGTCAATTGGCCATTCTGGAGCAATTGGTTGCAATAGTTTATTAATCTCTTCACGCTTTTGATCTACGCCATGTACAAGACTAACAATAAAGGCACGGTCTTCGACCATCTCTTCATAGCGCGCAATATTGCGACCGAGCACTGCATCTAGATCAAAACTAATGTCCTGACAGTCCACGCGGAACTCTTGCTCATAGAGTGTCTGCAAGGCGATAATGCGGCCAAGATGTCGGTTTGATGCCATAACTGCAACCTATTTGTTAATTACCCTTCTTATCTACAAGTATACGAACTCTAGGCCTTTGAAGCCAGCTTTTTACCGCTTTCGCGGCGTGTCGTAAATGCCTTGACTGGCGACTTTGCGTTAACCGCACGAGCCAACTTTAATACAAGATGACTGCGCCGAGTGCCAGTACGGCGCGGACTAGTTCGCTTTTTCGGTTTACCCATGAAAAACAACACTCCTCTAACTTATCTGCTAAATGTTAGGTGCATTATAGCTTATTACCTCCGTAAACACAAGAGTGTTTGTATTGACAATACTGGTTGTCTGTTATATAATTCAATAATACCGTATGATTAAGATCGGAAACAATGATTAATTTTCATCGTGGTTTGCGTCGTTCAGAGTATGAATGTGACGCAGCTTCTATTACTACCCACGGCCAGACCATGCGTGCGCTTGGACGGGCATCTATAAATTATCCTTTAAGTGAGTCCACGCCCTTACAGCGGGGTTTACAGCGCTTGAAATTCGTAGTCGCCACATTACAAGCAACTGTCACAGAAGGTCGTGACTCGAAGCAAGAAGTATTATTTAATGATGCAAATGCAAGCCTAGACGTGGGAGCTATGAACGGAGAAGAGATAAGGACATTGGCTGATAATAATGTCGGTGTAGTTATTAAGCCGTTTGGCTAAATCACAAAATTAACCAGTTTGCCTGGTATATATATGGATTTCTTCACATCATGGCCGGCTAGATAGCTGGCTACTTTTTCGTTTGCACGCACCTGCTCTAGGATTTCAGATTCTTGTGCCTCCTTTGGAGTTTCAATTGTGGCCCGTACTTTGCCATTTATTTGGACAACAATAGTTACATTGTCGGATTCAAGCAGCGAAGGATCCCATTTTGGCCAGCTATCATGATGCACGCTGCTAGTATGACCCAGCTGATACCATAGTTCTTCGCTACAGTGCGGCGCAAACGGCGCCACACAAGCCACAAGCGACGCAAGCGACTGCTGCCATACATCATTTTGTGCAAGGTGCTCGACCTTAAGCTTATACAGCTCGTTAACTGCCGTCATTGCAGCGGCTATTGCGGTATTGTAATGGTTCTCTTCAATGTCATCCGTTACTTTTTTAATCATGTGGTGGGTTATGCGGTTAATTTCTTTTGCTTGTATTACATCACAATCTGCAACAGGTGCGCCCTTGTATTCCTGCACCAGATTCCAAATCCGTGACAAGAAACGATGCGTGGCGGGTACACCCCGAGAATCCCAGCGCGCACTGAACTCAAGCGGAGCCGCAAACATCAGATACGTCCTAAGCGCATCGGCGCCATAGCCGTTATCAATAATTTCCAACGGATCAATACCGTTACCCAGTGTTTTACTAAAAGCACTGCCGTCATTCGCTGTAACTTTGCCATTAAACAAAAATTGCTTGAAGGGCTCAGGATTATCTACTAGACCAAGTTTGTGAAAAAAGCGGGCAATAAAGCGGGCATATAACATATGCGCCGTCGCATGGTCGCCGCCATTATAAAAATTAATTGGGGCCCAGTTATTTACAACTTCGCTGTCAAAGATTTTTTCCTGGTTGTGCGGGTCAAAATATCTGAACATGTACCAACTGCTGTCTATATAGGTGTCCAGCGTGTCTGTTTCGCGTTCGGCATCGCCGCCACAAGTAGGACAAGTGACCGTCAGCCAGTCTTTTGCTCGCGCAAGCGCACTGCGTCCATCACCGCTCGGTTGAAAATCGTCTAGTTCAGGCAGAATAACCGGCAGCTGGTCGTCAGGTACAAGTACGGGTCCACATTTTCCGCAATAAATAATAGGGATTGGCGCGCCCCAGTAACGCTGGCGACTAACACTCCAGTCGCGCATTTTGTACTGTGTTTTTTCTACTGCCCTACCTGCCCCCAGTAGGTTACTCACTACTTTTTCGCGCATTTCACTAGAGCTCATACCGTCATATTCGCCTGAATTTGTCATCACACCTTCACCGTGATAACACTCACCTAGTATAAATTTATTAAAACCATAGCGGTGCAAAGGCTCGATTATTTCCTGGTCGGCTTGTTTTTGATTAACCCATTCGACCGTAAAGTTATTTTTTTCGGATTCATCGAGATTTTGTTGTTGTTTGGCGTCGCCCACTAGTTTCAGTTTTACGAAGGTTGCTTCTACTTCATGGGTTTCATGTTTTGAAAATGCATAATATTTGTAATAAAACGTTTCGGCTCCAGTTTCTAGGACCTCAAGATCGGTATATCCGGTTTCTTCTGTAACCTCACGCAGGGCAGTAGTTTCGGCTGATTCATCATCCTCGATGGTTCCGCCCACAAATAAACGTCCGCCCTTGTTGCCCCAGTTGAGGGTAAGGATTTCATCCTGATCATTCGTAACAACCGCTACTATTTTTTTCTTCTCAACATCTGTTATTTTGTCTTTTGCATCATCCCGAACCGCCACAGGGTTGATAACCGTAACAATGGGTAATTCAAATTTTTTAGCGAATTCAAAGTCGCGCTGATCATGAGCTGGTACAGCCATCACCGCACCCGTGCCATAACCGGCCAGAACGTAATCAGCAACCCAGATTGGAATTTTAGAGCCATTAATTGGATTCAACGCATACGAGCCGCTGAATACACCGGTTTTTTCCTGGCTAGCCTGCCGCTCTATTTCATTTTTTTTTGCAACTTGTTTTACGTAAGCCGTTACTGCTTCATGCTGTTTTTTTGTAACCAGTGATTGTAGTAGTTCACTCTCCGGGGCAAGCACAATGAATGTCGCTCCAAACAATGTGTCTGGTCGAGTAGTAAAAATAATAATGTCTTGGTCATCGTCGGCAACCTTAAAAGTAACTTCGGCTCCGACACTTCGACCAATCCAGTTTTTTTGAGCCAGTTTGACGCTTTCAGTCCAGTCCAAGATTTCTGTTGCTTCCAAGAGCTCATCTGCGTACTCAGTGATCTTAAAAAACCACTGTTTTACTTCACGCTTTTCAACAGCAGGATCATCCCGACCTTCATGTCGCCAGCATTTTCCATCAATAACCTGCTCATTCGCAAGGACCGTCTGACACTTCTCACACCACCACTGCATACGCGCGTCCTGATATGCTAATCCGGCTTTATGCATTTGCGCAAAAATCCACTGCGTCCATTTGTAGTACTTAGGCGAATGAGTCGCAATCTCTTTCTCCCAATCATTGCTCCAGCCCATAGCTTTGTACTGCTTATGGTAACTCGGAATAATTGTAGCCATACTCTGCTGCGGGCTTACACCAGCCTTGATGGCGTAGTTTTCTGCCGGCAAACCAAAAGCATCCCAGCCAATCGGATGATAACTTTCGAAACCTTGCTGACGTTTAAAGCGGGCCTTTACATCACTAATGGTGTAATTCATGGCATGACCAATATGAATACCCGCCCCGCTAGGGTAATTAAACATACTCATAGCAATATATTTGGGTTTATCGCTCTTCAAATCGGCAGTATACACGCCCTGCTCTTCCCAAATTTTTTGCCATTTAGGCTCAATATCTTTTGGATTATATCGCTGCATATCAGCTAACACCTTACCATAAGACTAGAGTGCTCACAATCTGTTAAAAGTCTGATACAAAGTCGAACGAGCTAATAAATGTTTTACCACTAGCCAATAATTTTAAAATATCCGGATGACCTTTGAATACGTTGCCGGTTATTAGGTCTGCTTCCGTTCCCCAAAAAGACCGCCAGTAGGTACTTTTATTTACAAGGCCGGACTCCTCGGCGGCTGTTGCAGTAAACACATAGCCAAGTGTATGGTTGACGGTAACTTCTTTGTCTTTATCCATAAAACGCATTGCTACATTACCCGCTAGTTTTAATTTCACGCCAGTGATGCCGGTCTTTTCGTCTAATTCTCGAACCGCTGCGTGTTCTAGTGTCTCGCCGTAGTGGAGCTTACCTGAGGGAAAGCCAATACGATTCATATGCGGCTCATGCAACCTTTCTAAAAGCAACCACTTACCACTGGCGGACGTAATCGCCAAAATTGTAACAATTTTGGGCTGTACTCGAAATTCAAGTTTGTCCAAATTCGCGCGGTCGACAAACGCACCGCCTGCCGCGCTGAGTACATACTGACCATCGTTTTTTTCGACTACACCGCGCTTAATAAGCAGGTTTAAATGATACATAAAAAGGTTTGATTCAACTCTATCCGGTCTTAATTCAGAGAATTTAGCTTTACCGGCAGACAACAGCTTACGAACAATATGTTTTTGAATGATGTGGTCAAGTAATCCCGGCTTTGGTTCTTTCATGCCTCAAGTCTATTTGACTCAATTCAAACTGTCTAGCAATAGCGGTTTGTTATAGCTAGGCTTATAACGAGTCTTGCGCGTAAGCTCATCAAATCTTAATTGTTTTAAGGAGAAAAGATGAGCGAGTTACTTAATATTCACGAAAATTTGCATGATAAAGGTTATGCACCAATTGAAATTGATATTGGCAAGTCTGATATGCAAACGGCCATTAACCGGTACTTAGGGTTTCTTAGTGTTGATAATGAATATCACGAAGCAACAAAATTTTTTGTATCAAACCGTGGTGATGGCGATTACGGTCAGTTTACTCGACTGTCAGGTAGTGAAGGCGTGCGTGGTGTTGTTCCTGACAACAAGGACATCTTTCATTTTGGGTCTATGTCACGGCAAATTATTGAAGCTCGAATGAACGGAAACATACCCCGTGAAATGAAGCAATTTTTAGATGCTACGGAGGAAATATTTTGGGCAGGCCAGCGCAGTAAACGAAAAGTACTCGAGCAACTAGACTACGAAAATACGGGGTTGGTTAGCATATTACAAACTGAAAGGCATACGCTCAATGACGTTTTAAGATTTATTGCATATTATCCTAATGCCGAAAAGCTTGCGAAAGGTCATTTTGATCGCTCGACCTGCACGCTTGCAATTGGTGAAAGTCATGAGGGGCTTAGAATGACCACCGGTCAGAATGGTGTGGTGCTTGACGCCGATGAAACGTATCTTGCCGATCTGGAATCAAGGCTACGGCCTGTTGATCATGTGTCCGGCGAAGCAAAGTTCTTTTTGGGAGCGGGTTGGAATAGGCTACCGATTGACTATAAAATTGGCGTGAATGACTTGGATCTTGGTTGGCATGACGTGATTTCATCAGAAAAGCAGGTTGATGAAAAGGTAATGCGCTGGGCGATAGTTATGTTTATCAATCCCTACGCAGAAATGGAAGGTTATACAGTTCCAACTCCGGCAGAAACTAGACCATACAAGCAATTAGGCAGACTGGCTATATAGTACTAACCCAGTTTACAAAGCGTTTATCCCGGCCATATTGAACATCAGCATAGCTTGTCATGAGCTGTTTCGTAACAATCCCGATACTACCATCGCCAACCGGGCGCCTGTCTATTGAAAGTACCGGCGTAATTCTTGCGCTGGTTCCGCACAAAAATGCTTCTGATGATTTATAAAGTTCCGTACGATCAATACTGCGTTCTTCAACTTCAATGCCGTTTAATCTCGCTATTTCAATTAAACTATCGCGCGTAATACCTTCGAGAATATCGGTTGAGGTATCTGGCGTCACCAGTTTGCCATTTCTAACTATAAACAGATTAGCGACCGTACCTTCTGCCACATGTCCATGATGATCCAGCGCAATTGCATCGTCAAACCCGTTAAGTAGCGCTTCATTCTTCATAAGACTGGCGTTCACATAGCTGCCATTGATTTTAGCTTTGGCTGGAATTGAGTTATCTGAGTTTCTAACCCAGCTTGAAATACATACATTAGCTCCGCTAAGTGGCAGAATTTCACCCAATGGATAGATATATGCGCTTACCGAATTTTTTAGATTGTGAATTTTGGTACCGGAGACAATCTCATCGATAAAAATAGTTACACGCACCAGGGCGTTTTCAGTCACGTTATTTCGTGCAATCAGTTCCTGCGTGGTTTTCTCAAACCGCTCCCAAGGCCAGTCTCGTGCAAAACTGTTAAAATCCATAATTCTTGCCGAATTAACTAGCCGCTCATAATGATCCTGTAATCTAAAGGCATACAGCTTCTTTTCTTTTTCATTCCAAGTAACACCAAATACGGTATATACAGATAAACCGTATAACACCGAAGAGCTCGCGATACTGACGTTAGCTTCAGAAAAAGGTAAGAATTTATCCCTAAAATAAACTTCTAAGCTATGGGGATTCATCATGCCTCCTAAAATTGATGCAAGTAATTAGTAGTAAAAACTGTATTTTGCTGCTGTTTTTGCTGCCAGCGCTCTTCTGCTAAGCGAACCAAAGTTTGAACGAGATCAATACTACTCAGACCAGCTGCTCTCCAGTTATGTAGATATAGGCCGCCTGGAAGTGGATTAACCTCATTGAAATAAACCTCTTCTGTTTTTTCATTAATCAGCATGTCTATGCGCGCGATACCGCAACAACCGAGTAATTGATACATATTCAGACCAATCTGTTCAGCTTTTTTATACAGAACTTTATTTAATTTTACTGGTAACTCGCTATAGCCGTGGACACTTTTGGCCCCACTCATCTTGGATCCTTTCTTTCCACCCTGCATATATTTTGATTCAAAATCAAAAAAGTCTTCAGGCATAGTAAGTGGCCGCTCGAGCAGCGCGGGCTTTAACTCATTATTGCCCATAACGGGCAAAGTGACTTCAATGAGATGCTGGACTTCCTCCTCAACAAGTACTTTATTGTCGTAGTGAAAAGCAACCTCAATCGCATTGTCCAATTCTTTTCGATTGCTTACCCTGCTAATCCCGATGCTAGAGCCTAGATGGGCAGGCTTTACAAACAGTGGATATTTGAGTTCTTGCTCAACTGCTTCGCTAAATTTTTTAGGGTTACGGGCATATTCCGTATCTTTAGCAAACTGCATTGCAGGTGTAAGAATTCCATGTGCTTCAGCCATAAGTTTAGCTAGCACTTTGTCCATAGTTAACACGCTCGAGTCCATATCACAGCCAACAAACGGGACATTAGCCATTCGCAACAACCCCATCAGGCTACCGTCCTCGCCGTAAGTGCCGTGCATAGCAGGGAAAACGATATCAATTTTTTTAACTGTCTTTCGACCGGCTATACCGCTGGACTTTACCAGGGTCATGCCGCCGTCTAGCTGCACACTCACCGGTGCAGTTTTGTGAACAAAATCCTGAATTCTTCCGGAGGAAAATAAGTTAATATTTTTTAACCTATCATCCCAGTACCACGCTCCATTCTTGGCAACGTATATTGCTTCAACCTTATACTGTTTCGTAAGTTCAAGAGGTTTAATGACACTAGCCAAAGCGGTAACGATCGAAACATCATGCTCCGTAGAACGACCACCAAAAATAACAGCGATAACTTTCATGTAATTAGTTTATACAATTCGGCCATACAATTACAAATAGCTATCTGACCAGTCATTCTGCATCAGCACAATATCACCAGCAACAACTATGTAATCAAGATTAGAATAAAATTCAAGCGGATGTGTCTCGATTTTTAGCTCACCCCTAAAGCTTGCTTGCGTAAGCCCATCTGTAATATACGTTGTTGCTGAATTTTGCATAAGCACGACGATGTCTGGAAATGATTCAGCTATAGTCTTACCCAGTTCAATATGAACTGATTCTTTTAGATCACCTTGCTCTACCAAGCCAGGCGTTACATATATTTTCCGTTTTCCTGTAAGTCTTGACAGCAGCGCAAGCCCTGCAACCATACCTTCAAAATTTCCGTTGTATGTATCGTCAATGATCCATGCATCACCTATCCGGTACGGTCGCATTCTATGTTTGAAGGGTTTAGTGGATGCCACTCCTTTGGTAATTAGTTCGTCCTTAAGCCCTATGGTGTCTGCAATTGCCACCGCTAACGATAGGGGAGCAAGTAGGTGCCGACCAACAAGTTTTGTATTAAGTTTTAAGGTATTCTTTTGTTTATGCATAGTAAACATCATTCCGTGCAAATCTTCTTTTATTAATTTTGTCTGCCACTCACCGACACAATCCTCCGAATATGATTGTCCATCAGTAAGACGCTGCACCAGCTCAGACGAGTCTGTGTTTATAAACACCTTATTAGCACCAACATAATTAAATATTGTGGCTAAGTCTTTTGCCACCGCATCAAGCGACTCGTACGCATCGAGATGCGCCGGGGCTAAACCAGTAATTATTGCCAAATCTGGCTTAGTAAAAAGCGCCATTTTTTCAATGTCACCTGGCTTTGCTTCGCCAAACTCAAAAATAAGAACATCTTCTTTTCCTGTAACATGCTCGTTAACCCACCGCGCATGACTTATTAGTACGTTCTTATTGTCGGCTGTTGCTGCCACGTCTACACCAGTTGCAAGTACCGTTGCGAGTATCTCTTTCAGGGTTGTTTTGCCATAGCTACCCAAGATGGCTATTTTGGTACTTTTAACTGAGTCCAATTTTATTTGAGCTTTTTTTAATTCTTTAAGCTCGAATGGTCTAACAATTAATACGCCGATACTAGTATTACAAAATACTAGGCTGCCGATGATGATAATTGGTGAAAGAATCAGTAGCGTTAATAAAAGTAATGTTTGACCTACGGCTAGAAAAACAACTAAAATAAGCCACATTACCCATGCCAGATAGACGACCGCGAGCGTCAGACGAATTCGCGAAGTTATTGTGAGTTTGTGTCTTTTTTGAACCTTAGACAAATCAGGAAGTTTATTCAACCAAAAAATAAGATTTTTTGAACTATACTCTACCTGTTGCAGCATATATACCAACTGTATTGGCGCAGTGGGAAGAAAATATGAAAAAAATTTCACCTAAGAAAATCCAGTATAGCATCGGCTACTAACTCCGGTTTGTCGTGATGTAGGAAATGGCCCGCACCTTCAATTGTAATTAAACTAGAGTGGGGCAGTATATTATTTAATATTTTCCCGTGTCTTACTGGCGTAGCTTTATCCTTAATACCATATACAAGCAGGGTTGGTATTTGTATATTTTCTGCATCTTTCCTAACATCATCAGTAATAATATTTTTAAACGTTTCTTGTAGGTGCTCCACGACAAACATATCTGAGCCAATAGTTCGGTATGCGCGAGTTTTTAGCCCCTGCTGGACATTCCTTGGCAGTAAGATCGTTGCAGTTTTAGCCATCTTTGCCAATATCATTAACATTTTTTTTCGGCCTTTATTTTCATCTCTTATGCCCGAAGAAGCAAGTAATATAAGCTTCTTAGGGCTTATGTTTGTGATTGCTATAGACCTAATAGCAATTGCGCCACCATTAGAATGGCCAATAATGACAAATGGCTTTTTATCAATTTTACTTAAAAAGATAGTTATGAATTCTGCGTAAGTGTTTAAGTCCCATGTAGTTTTCGGCGTTTGGCTGTTCCCAAAACCCGGCAAGTCTAACCCTACTACTTCAAAATTTTTAGCTAGTTTTTTTGATAAACTATTAAACGTTGATCGGTTATCTCCCCAACCGTGTAATAGCACAACGGTTTTTCCGCTACCTGATATTCCATATTCTATTAGTAGTCCTGAGATAATTACATGCATATTTAAGCGAACTGCTTTTCTTTTTTATGTATCCATGACCTGCTTTGGCGAACAAGCTTTGATTGATCCGAGAGATTTTCTAGCAGCGGCTTAACTGCTTCTTCAAGGTATACCTTGTTCTGTGAGCCTTTTATAAGTACCACCAAGTTCTTATGCAATTTAGGTTTTAAAAATCGCCCGATTTCATAGGGGCTAGTAAAACTAATGACTTCACAGCCTGCTC
This sequence comes from Saccharimonadales bacterium (SeqCode), assembly GCA_038255465.1. Classification (GTDB taxonomy): domain Bacteria; phylum Patescibacteriota; class Saccharimonadia; order Saccharimonadales; family JACDFO01; genus JACDFO01. The sequence continues at coordinate 10,346 of JBBSLJ010000011.1, read as the reverse complement.
TTTTTGCGGCTTTGGCTAAATAGATATTGGCGTGAGGACCAATGGTAATTACGAGATCAAGCTTTTTAGGGTCGCAGTAAGCACCTACTTGTTCATGCGCTCCCTTGCTAAACCTGCCAAGCTCATTCATATTGCCTAGCACTGCTATACGGTTTGCTGCAGGCCAAGTGTAGAGCACATCGAGCGCTGCCAGTACGGGGACTTGGCTTACGTTATTGTAGGTGTCATCAATGATTTTCGAGCCTTGACGACCATCAAGTAGTTGCATACGACCAGGCATGGGTTTAATTGCGGCGAGTTGCCCCGGCGAATCAGCTACGGGTATATCGAGCATATCTCCAACAGCTACAGCCGCAGCCAAAACTTTTTGCAAATGTTTTCCAACAAACTTTGTGTGAGTATTAATTGATCTTGTGGGAGTCTTTATAACCACTCTGTCCTGTTTACCTATCATGCGGTATTGTGCATCGCCGGACAGGCCGTATGTTAGCGCACCTGCTGTATGCGGTTTATATACGTCCGGTATATCGTCAATCCCCACAATAAGTTTATCGCTGAAGCCTTTGATTTTAAGTTCTTCTGCCGCAACCTCATCTAAGTCTTTAAAAAATTCCATATGTTCGGGTGAGATAGAAGTGAGTACTGCCACATCAGGTCGGACGTAGCGTGCAAACTGATCCATTTCGCCTACCTGGTCAATACCAAGTTCAACAACGACTACGTCGAACGGATAAAAATCTTTAATTTGCTTTTCGTTCCTCAAAAACAGCTTTAGCCAAGAAACAGGGTTTGTGAGCGAGGGAATTTCTTCGTTAAAGAACACCAGCGGCACGGTAAGCGGCACGTTGTAATTGCCTTCCTGGTAATGAACACGGGCACTCCCTTGCAGGTATTGTGCAATAGCGTGCTTGACGGTAGTTTTGCCTACACTGCCTGCTACAGCAACAACTTTTATATCAATCCGTTTCAATAGCCGTCGCAGCTGCCAGCCCAAAAGTCTGACAAAGGCCATTTTGACAAAATTTTTCATTACCCACATTATACACTTAAGACATGAAAAGACCCTGCCAGGTGCAGAGTCTTTTCAGTCACATTTTAGATGTTACTCGGTTGAGAAGCTGTCAAAATCTTCTTCGCTGAAATCTTCACTAAAATCCATACCTCCCTCATCTAGGCTGCCGGGGCCGCCTAGTCCGCCGCCCAAGAAAGGAGCGAGCAGATCACTCATCGATTCAGCGCCTTCAGGTTTTTTGAACTCAACGGCGTCGTTACTTGGTTCAAATGTTAATTTGGCTGTGAATTTTGAATTCTCGCTTGCATCCTTGAAAGCACCATTTACATCAATGGTAGCCACATTGGTCTTGGCGTTAAGTGACAGCTTAATGGTAAAGTCATTGTCGGCTTCTTTTACGGTAAGGTAGAACGGAAAATCATCTCCCCCATCGTGCAACAATCCGATATCAAGTGTGGTGTTGTCCTTAGTGTCCGTGAAACGTACGGTTCGGATAAGTTTGGTTTTCATATCAACCCAAACATCTGCTTCTCCATTGCCGTCTAACTTATCGATATCTTTAATCGCTTGGTCAAAAGATTCATCTGTAATGAGATCTTTGATTTTGGTTTGCTTAAGCGCCTCTTTGAGCTTGGCCATGTACTCTTTCAAGTTCTCTTTGTCGTAGCCGACTTTAAAGTGATAGGTTTCACGTCCCTCGAATGTTTCTTTGCCAACCGCAGTCTTTACTTTAAAGACCGCGTTGCTTTCATCGGTCGTAAATAAATAGTCTCGATTTACTTTTCCAACGGTTTCGCCAATTGCTTTAACGTCTTCGGGCGTTAGCTGGGGAAAATCGCTATTGCTTTGCTGCGCAGACTTAGCAAACTGATCAATTAGCGTGTGATCAATGAAGTAAAATTTACCGTCCAGTTCAGAGAAGTATTGTGCCGCAGCAGGATCTCCTCCTCCTAAAAGCTCACCGACTGCTGCTAAGCCATCGGCTTTAAGGTAAATGTCTGGCGTTGTAGCGCCAGCAGGGATATTAGTAAGAATAGTGAAGTTAACGCGGGTACCAGCTGCACCGGCATCAAGTTTGACATTCGATGACTTATCGTCGTAAGCACCGTCGATATTGCCGTCAACGACAACGTCTCTGCTTTCAAACTTAAAGGTGCCCTTTACTTTGCCGCCCTTGACATCTTTTTGGTCGTCAGCGTATTCAACTAATTTGTCGTAACCCTTGGCTGTATTAGACAAGGCTGTTTTCCATATGTTATCGGGTTGGTTCGGTAAAACAAATCCAAAGTAAGCAGCAGACGTTCCTCCTATAAGAACAAATGCCGCAATAACTGCAGCCGGAATTACACCGATCTTGCCAAACAGCTTTTTACCGCCACCCAAAGGCGGCTTAGATGCCGGCACGCTTGAAGCTGCCGGGCCCACTACGCCAGGTGCTGTACTTGGTGTCGGCACGACTGGTTCTGGAGTGCTGGGCATTGGTTGAGTTGGTGTTACTGTTGGCGGCACGGTCGAATCAGCCGGCACAGACGGCTGAGCATCATTTGGATCCATTGTATCCCTCCTAGGTTAATCTTTAAAAGGATTATAGCACTGTAGTACAAGCGATAACAGTAGGCTTATTCGACCTCTTGTAATCGCTGCTGTAGTTCTTCGATAGTCACAGTTTCAGTAGGGATATCTGTCTGGACTTGATTCCCGTAAGATAGGTAATACTCTTGGCGACCCGTTTCATAGGTTACGGAGCTCAGTCTGCGGCTTAAAATATCAACTGTTACTTTAAATTCAATTGCGTCAGCACTTGCGTAATTAGCGGGATTTATATTTTCCAGATGTGTTAGGCCAGCAGCACGGGCGTACTCTTGTAACATAGCGACATAAGCCTCTGGCAGGACTTTAACGGTGTATTCGTAGGTTGACCTGCCGTTGACCGTTCCCTTGCGCACATTCTGAAACTCTACGCGGTACACATTCATATCGGAAGCTAGATCAAGCACTTTTTTACGGTCAACTTTTGATAAGTTAGCGAATGGGATAATACCGAGTGCAGATTCGTTATATAACTCGCCTGAAGTTTTGTCCTCAATATCTGTTTTACCCCAAATGCCTAGAATGTTCGTAAAATCAAGGTCGTTACCAGCTTCACTTTTTTGCTCTGTTGAAATACTACGATAACGAACATAGTCAGAGGTTGGAGTCCCGATGCTTTCAGTAACTACGGTTGCGCTGGCAGTGCCTTGCTGCGAAAGATTAGTAACACTTTGAGCTTGGTGTTTTTCACCTGCTTGTAATCTAATTATTTGTTCAAGTGTTTGATCGTCTGTGTTCTGCACAACTTCTTTTGTAACACTCTCGGTCCTTAGCGAATTCTCAAGCATGGCATTAAACACCGCCCTCGGATCACTATAGATTGATTTATACCAGGCATTTAGCCCAAATAGTACCACCGCCAAAATAACTGCCACCCATAAAATACGTGTGCGCTGAGCGCGAAGAAATGTAATCATTTGCCTATTGTAACAATAAATTAGAATACCGGCTATAAGTTGAACTATTGGTGGAGATACAGGGACTCAAACCCTGGACCTCTGCCATGCCATGGCAGCGCTCTAATCAACTGAGCTATATCCCCAATAAACCTGAAAATTATAACAAAAGCTACCGTTTTGCGGTAGCCTTTGATTCGTGCGCGCCCACCTTTGCGGCGGTGCCACCCTATGTACTGACGTTTTTGTTTCACGCGCCGCGTTCATGCGCACGATTAACCTTAAGCTTAACCCTAACTGCTTAATTGTCAATAATTTTTATGAATTCTTGTTCGGTAAGCTGTTTGGTGCCCAACTTAGCGGCTTTGGCCAGCTTGCTTGCGCCGACATTGGCGCCGACAATCAGATAATCAGTGTCTTTGCCCACGCTAGACTGGAATGTTCCACCTTGGGCACGAATTTTTTCTGCTGCAATATCCCGGCCCATGGTTTCGAGTGATCCAGTAACCGCAAAACTTTTGCCGCTCAATGGCCCGCCCGTACTTTTAACCTCTTGCGGCCACACGCCAAGACGGCGAAACTTAGCTAGCAATTTTTGATTATATTCATCGTCAAACCAGATCAGAATTGATTCGGCGACTACATCGCCAACACCATTAACTGATCGTAGCTCATCTAAACTGGCACTTCCAAGATTATCTAAACGTTTAAAATGACTGCTTAAATCTATAGCCGTTTGGATACCAACATGACGAATACCCAAACCGTAAACAAAGCGGGCAAGTGCCGGGTTCTTGACTGCCTGTATGCCATTTACCAGGTTGGTTGCAGATAAATCCGCAAAACGATCGAGTGCAGTGACCTGATCTTTAGATAAAGTGTAAATGTCCGCAAGGTCTTTAACGAGCCCAGCGTTAACTAGCGCAGCTACATTTTTTTCGCCCAATGTATCAATATCCTGCGCACCTTTACTGGCGTAGTGTTGCAGGGCCCGTTTAAGTAGCAATGGGCCGGTTGCGCCTTTTACGCGATAAACCGCTTCGCCTTTGGGCCGCACAAATTCCATATCAGGAAATTGATTTTTTAGCTCAGCTTCAATATTGTAGCGCTTAGCCCCGGGCTCTCTAAGCTCTACAAGAACACGATCAACCTGGGGAATAATATCGCCAGCCTTAAACACGACCACTGTGTCACCACGTCGTATGTCTTTACGTTCAATTTCATCGGCATTATGCAAAGATGCGTGCTGAACGGTCGTCCCTGCAACAACAACTGGGTCAAACACCGCCACTGGCGTCGCAGCTCCCGTACGGCCAATACTAATTACGATGTCTTTCACGACGGTAGTAGCTTCTTCGGCGGGGTATTTATAAGCTACCGCACCTCTTGGATTTTTACCAACCACGCCGAGCTCGGCGTATAATTTGCGGTTATTTAGTTTGACTACCAGTCCGTCAGTGTTAAACGGCAAAACATGCCGCTCAGCTTCCCAATGATCCACAAATTTCATAACATCATTTAGTGTCACAAATACTTCTGCGGGTGTAATCGGTACAACGCCTAAGTTTCGAATAATTTCTGTCGCTTGGCTAAAAGTTTGTATGTCGGCATCTTCACGGATAAGATCATATGCCCTAAACTGCAACGGACGCGCCGCAACCAGCCGGGGGTCAAGCTGTCTAATGGTTCCGGCCGCTAAATTACGTGGATTGGCAAACATTGGCAAACCTTCTGATTCGCGTTGTTTGTTAAGGTGCTCAAAGTCTGTCTTGAACATCAGAATTTCTCCGCGAATCTCTGTCCTGCCATTTAAAAACTGCTCATGCTGGCCGTCAGTACGTAACGATAGCGGGACCGATTTAATAGTCCTCACATTGCCAGTGACGTTTTCTCCGGTAAAACCGTCACCTCGCGTTATTGCCTGACTTAGCTTGCCGTCTTGGTAAATAAGCGCACACGCTAACCCGTCCATCTTAAGACTGGCGTAAAATTCATGCGTTCGTCCCGGCGCGAGCTTGTCCGTCCGCTTAATCCAGGCTTCGACATTTTCGCGGCTAAAGACGTCATTCAAACTTATCATTCGAGAGGAATGCTGAATCTTTTCGAATCCCTGCAATAACTTATTGCCTACGCGCTGCGTGGGGGAATCGTCGGTAATGATTGATGCGTCTGCCTCTTCGAGCGCTTTAAGCTCACGCATCAGACCATCATATATGGCATCCGAAACGGATGGGTTATCCTGAACGTGATATTCGTAGGAATACGTATTAAGAAGCTCTTTTAGCTCCTCGTAACGTTGGCTGTCTGACGTCATAGTAACTCACGATACAATTTGTAGAAATAGCCGTGAGAAAGCACTAGAGCCAGCATACTTAAGACAAAAAATAGCCATTCGGCTAGCGGTGTTAAAAAAATAATGACCGGGACCACAATAATCGCTCCTGCCAAAAACAGCACGACAGGAAGAAACGCTACTTTGCGTAGGATTGCCCACCTTCTGTTTCTTACAAGATCGCGCGTAGAGCGAAGCGCCTTAAGCGGCGTCATGTCAGGCAGTGTCGATACATACAGCGCAAAAATAGATGAACTAACCATGTAGAGAGTAAGTAATGCCAGTAAAAACACCAGCAGTGTCCACAGTGCCTGTTCGATCAGTGTCACAGCCAAACCCGAAACAATCGTAGCGTTAAATATCCAGCTGGCTATAGCTAGCGGAATACACTGCAAGCCAATCACCAGCAAAACAACCAAGAACGGTATAAGCGGGTACATTCCCTTATAAAAACTGTCACGTACTCTAATGGTATTGCCAGCGTACGTTTGCCTCAGCACCCAAACCAACGCCAGGCTAATTAGAATCAGTACGATTGACTGGTAGGTGCCGGCCGTTTCCCCGCTTACACCAGAAACATTGCCCACTAAGTATCCAAAAAGACTAATTCCTGTTGTCAGCTGGCCGGATGCCCCCGTCAGCACTTCATCCAGACTGGCTTTGATTTCCGGCACATTACTGCCTATGCTCAAGCCCTTAACTAATAAGATTGTTGCCAGCAAATAGATGGCGGTAATTCCGCCAAATACTCTTTTGTATTTCCACAAATGCCTTGAACTATCTTTAAACAAGAGCCGTGCTTTAGGTAATGTTGCCGGTTTTTTGATTTTCTTGCTGAGGCGAAACGACTTGTGCGAAGGCTCATGCAACTTACGTACCGGAGGATTTGTGCTAGGTCTTTTGTGGGCATTACTTATTTTTGTTTTTTGCTTTGGCTTAGTCATCGCCGCTCATGCCTTCCGGCCCATATTGTTCAATCTGGCAATTCTTTCTTCCACGGGCGGATGCGTACTAAAAAGTGCAGCTATATTGCCTTTCTTAAGCGGATTATAGAAAAATAAATGTGCGGTAGAAGGATTCTGACGTTTGAGCGGCCGATTGTATTTGCCAATTTTTTCAAGCGCCCTGGCCAGACCCTCGGGATAACGTGTGGTGAGGGCGCCTGTTGCATCAGCCAGATATTCTCGCCTACGCGAAATCGCAAGTTGAATTAACGTCGCCACAATCGGCGCTAGGATGGCTCCGGCAATGCCGACTACAAAGAAAATGCTACCCGCACTACTGTTGTCATCGTCGCTGGCCCCGCGGTACCAAGTAAGTCTAAGCATTATATCTGCCATGATAGACACGACTGCCACCATCGCAAAAGCAACCATTGATACTCTAATATCATAGTTTTTTACATGACCCATTTCATGAGCCATAACGCCCTGCAGCTCGCTGTCGTCTAGCATATCGAGAATACCGGTCGTTGCGCCAACTATTGCATGAGCCGGATTTCTGCCTGTAGCAAATGCATTGGGAGCCGGATCATCAATAATATATACCTTTGGCATGGGCATACCATTGGTAATACTTAAGTTTTCGACGATACGCCATAGCCTCGGATTATCCCGTTTTTGGATCTCGTGTGCGCCATTCATGGCCATTGCTAGACGTGAGCTTGCAAAATAACTAATCAGTATGTAAACAAGTGATCCAATTAGCACATATGGCGTTATTGCTGGCTGCCCGTACAGCTGACCAAATAGCCACCCTAGTCCTACAACCAGCAGCACGAACAAAAATATCATAAAGAATGTTTTGCGTTTATTATCCGCAATTGAGCTATACATGGGTCACTTGCTCCAGTTACAAATTAGAACTCAGCTTTTGGCACTTGCTGAACTGCTGCTGCCTCTGCTTCGTCAACTTCAAAGAATTCGCGTGCCTTAAAACCAAGCATATTTGCAAAAATGTTAGTTGGAAATGTCTTAATCTTAATGTTTAAATCACGGGCAGAGCCGTTATAAAAGCGACGAGAAGCCTGGATTTTATCTTCGGTATCAACCAATTCGGCCTGTAACTGCAAGAAGTTTTGATTAGCTTTTAGGTCAGGGTTACTTTCTGCAACGGCAAAAACTGATTTAAGCGCTCCAGTCAGCATGTTTTCACTTACTGCTGCTTCTTTAACAGAACCATTATTAACGGTACCTGCACGTTCCTTGGCGACATTTTCCAATACTTCGGCTTCATGCTTTGCATAGCCTTTTACGGCGCTAACAAGATTCGGAATCAAATCAAATCGTCGCTTTAACTGAACAGTAATATCGCTCCAAGCCTCTTCAACCCGTACATTCAAGCGTACCAGGCTGTTGTACATCCCAATAAAGAACACTGCAATGACCGCCAGCACAACACCAAATATTATTACAAATGTCATCTCTGTAGTTCCCCTTCGTTTAATCTATATGTACAGTATATCACCCGTTGAGCCTAAACAATACTGATTTTACCGGGGTTATATAGTTGGTAGCGGACGACCTTTCACCGCAAATTAAATTAGATTTGATATAGAAACTTTTCAGCCCAGCTGAAAACTAGAGGCGAGGAGGGACTCGCCTTGTTCCCGCAAAACTAATATAGTTTTGCTAGAAACAACTTTGTATTGCCACAGGCAATACAAAGCAAGGGTGCCGGGTAGTGCCATTCTATGCACCAATTTAAAAACCGGCCTAAAGCCGGATCTTAAATTGGTGGGCGAGGAGGGACTCGAACCCTCAAGGCTTTTGGCCAGCGGATTTTAAGTCCACCGCGTATACCAGTTCCGCCACTCGCCCGTAATTTGTAGATACACCTAGCGGCATCTAAGCGCCGTACAATGATTTGCAGGGCTTTGCCCAACCTCTTGACAGACTGCCATAGCACCAACTAACGCGCCTATTATAGCTTATAAATACTTTGGAATGATAACTTAGAATTCTGTAAAACTCTTAATCGGGTAAAACGCAATTACAAAAATGTATTACTATGCAATATTGTTGCATAGTATATTTATTTATGTTAGTTTCAGTGTATGGAAACACCTCTTACTTACGAATTAACCGAATATGAACAATCGCCGGATGGAGTAAGATTTACTGATACATCGCCTGAAGTACAATCCGGTGACTTATCACGACGCGAACTACTTGGGCGAGCAGCTGGCCTAGCCGCCTCTTTGTTAGTAGTCACTCATGCCGGTAGCGCTCTGCGCATTGCGGATAGGGCCCTCGTAGAACCAGCCGATGCGCATCCACTTGAAGGATCGTCCGAAAGGAATACTGAAGCATATCGTAAAATTATCAAAGCAGCCGGCTACTGGGATATTAAAGCCTACCAGCAGGCGGCAGGCTTACCCGTCAGAAAACAACGGGATAAGGTCGGACCATGGACCAAGTCGGCCGTTGACAGAGGCATAGGCCTTGACGTTACAACTCCGATTATAGGCAGGCTAATAGAGGTGGACATTGACCAGCAATTACTACGTTACTACGATCAAAACCGGGCTCGGATAATAGCACGTATCTCAAGCGGTTCAGAAAAACCCTGGAAAAAGAATGGGCGGAGCGGAAATGCTGTTACCCCTACTGGTGAGTTTCAGGTACTCGGACTTGGCAATCAAAAGACTTTTTCAAGTATATTCGGGCCAGAAGAAGGCAAAATGCCATGGGCGATATTCTTGGGCCGCATTGGCCGAAGAGGCGACATTGATGATGGAATTAGAATCCACGGCGGCAAAAACCCGGGGTTTCCGGCTAGCCACGGCTGTATTCGAACGAACACTGAGGCCGCTCTCGAAATGCATAAGATGGGCATAAGACGAGGCGACAGAATACGTATTAGCGGGTCAGCTCAAAATTTCCGCAATCGTTACCTTTAAAAACCGTGTCACTTCTCTGTATGGAGTTAAAAATTAAACTTTACAAATAAGTTGTAAAGCAGAACGGCCGTAGATTAAGGTCTTAGAACAGGAATGATTTGTGGAGGCACCGAGCGGAATTGAACCGCTGTACGAGCTTTTGCAGAGCTCTGCCTAACCACTCGGCCACGGTGCCAAAATACCCGTACATTGTATAGTGAAGCGGTTAAATAGACTAGTCTTGTGCTTCGTTTATAACAAACGGTTAGGATTGTGAGTTAAATCTCATACTGTTTTATGCATCCACAATATAATAATTAGATGATAAAAGGTGTACTGCTTGATATCGATGGCACATTGGTGCTCAGCAACGACGCACATGCTCATTCCTGGGTAGAGGCGTTGGCAGTGTTCGGGCATCAGGTTACGTTTGAGAACGTTTGGTGTCTTATTGGCATGGGCGGCGACAAGCTACTTCCTAAATTAGTGCCGGGGCTAGCCAGCGATTCAGACGAAGGAAAAAAGATATCCAGTCTGCGCGAAGATTTATTCTTAGAAAAATACGCATCACATCTTAAACCCACCCCAGGCAGCCGTGATTTAGTGAGCCGTTTTAAAGACGAGGGACTAAAGCTT
>JBBSLJ010000010.1:0-42260 GCA_038255465.1 Saccharimonadales bacterium (SeqCode) | reverse complement strand
GGTGTGGGTAAAACCGTACTTATTCAGGAACTTATTAACAATATTGCTAAATTTCATAGCGGTTATTCAGTATTCGCTGGCGTCGGTGAACGAACCCGTGAAGGTAATGACCTGTATCATGAAATGGCCGAATCCGGCGTGCTTGAAAAGACTTCGCTTGTCTTTGGACAAATGAACGAGCCGCCTGGAGCGCGTTTGCGTGTGGCTCTTTCTGGACTGACAATTGCTGAAGGTTTCCGCGACAAAGGTTCAGACGTGCTGTTGTTCATTGATAATATCTTCCGTTTCACCCAAGCCGGCGCAGAAGTGTCTGCCCTTCTTGGTCGGCTCCCATCAGCCGTGGGTTATCAGCCAAACTTGGCGCAAGAAATGGGCCAGCTACAGGAGCGCATCACTTCAACGCGTAAAGGCTCGATTACTTCGGTGCAGGCCGTGTATGTGCCGGCTGACGACTTGACAGACCCTGCACCGGCAACTGCCTTTGCTCACCTTGACTCAACAATTGTTCTTAACCGTGCGCTGACCGAGCAAGGATTGTACCCTGCGGTTGACTCACTTGATTCAAGCAGTACCATTCTTGATCCTGAAATTGTAGGCGAAGAGCACTACAACACCGCTCGTGAAGTACAACGAGTACTGCAACGCTATAAAGATTTGCAAGATATTATTGCAATTCTTGGTATGGAAGAGTTGTCAGAAGAAGATAAGCTTACTGTTTCACGCGCTCGCCGTATTCAGCGCTTCTTAACACAGCCATTCTTTGTGGCTGAAGCGTTTGTCGGTATGCCAGGTAAGTATGTTTCACTCGCTGATACCATCGCAGGCTTTCAAGAAATTTTAGCCGGAAAGCACGATGATAAGCCGGAAAGCGCTTTCTATATGAAGGGCGGAATTGACGAAGTCAAAGAAGAAAAGGCTGCATAACACGTGATTCGTTTTCAGCTTGTTAGCCTTGGCGGCCTCAAATTTGACGAAGAAGTCTATGAGGTATTGTTGCCAACTCTGGATGGCCAGATTGGCGTTCTTGACCACCACATGCCGCTTGTGAGTGTTGTCAGCACCGGCAGTATTGCGGTGCGGCGTAAGGCCAGTGACCCTGATGATTTCAGAGATTACTTTGCCGTAAGTGGTGGTGTAATAGAAGTCTCAAATAATGTGCTGACGGTGTTGGTAGATGAAGCAGATCATGCAGACGAGATTACCCTCGCAGGAGCGCAAAAAGCATTCGAAGCGGCTCAAAAACTTAAGCATGATGCCAAAGATCAGATTAGCTTGGAGCGGGCTCAGCAGGTCATAGACCGGCAAGCAGTGCGGTTGCAAGTAGCCGGCATGAAGCGACGTAGAAGATCCTAAGCTGCCGGCGGCTGCTTAAACACACTAAGTATAGTCAACGATTAACAAGAATACGTTATAACGGCCTTGTTACGCTTAGGGTGTTCTATGTATTCTGGCTATTCCAATTGTTCCGTCCCGTACCCCAAACGTAAGATGAGTTAACCTGCCATTATATGCTCCCCCGGTAAAAACAACGTCGTGTAAATCTACGTCTATATTATCTTTAACTTTACCCGGTGGAAAACTCTTGGCCGTAGCTAGTACCCCTAAATCGACAATAGTTTGGGTTTCAACGTTATGTCCATACAATACCGCTTCATAATGACGGCCTGATCCATCATCTCCAGCGCGACAGGCGCGATGAGCAGCTAGGATGTACTTATTGCGACTAACTTTGATAGCATCATTTACACCACCCCATAATCCACTTCCAATAGGCAAAAGTTGGTCATGTACAACTGGTGCGCCCGCGATGGATTCGGCTGTAAGCTCCTCGATGTTCCCTACTCTTACGTGCGTGATATTCCCACTGTAATCTTGAGTTTGCGGTCTGCCCCATACATCTAATTCAGTATTAGTAGTATCGACTGCTGCAACACGGATATCCTTCATCCAAGCTGGCCCCGTTGCAACATGTTCTAACTTATTTAAAGACTCACCCATATAAAAATTTGTATGCAACGAGCCTACTTCGTTAGCTATATCAGGCATAGGCTGTGCGTCTACAACGCCCAAAAGCCAAACAGACTCTAGCTTTCCGCTTACTGGCAGGCGTCGGTTAATGCGAGTTAGTGAAGGGTCTTCGCCAGGGATCTCTTGCGCTTCGTAATACGGGACTAATGCTTGGGTAGGATTGTTTGGATTAACGATGTACGGCCGCGCCACTGCTTTACCTAAATGCGACACTCCGGGATCCGAGCGATCTGGCTCTACTCGAACATACATAATATCTTGCGCGTTACCGCGTGTATCTAACGTTGTCCATATGCCTGAAGGATTATAGGCAACCCAATCTTTGGGGACATCAGCGGGTTCGGCATACAGCTCTGGTTCTGATATATAGTATTGCCCATAAGTTGCGATATCATCCTCAGTAGGAAGGAATAAATGCGGTTCCAGCATGGCTTCGTTGACCCACTGTTTCTCCGAAGCGCCTCCCATGCTCGAGTACGTGCGCAATAAGCTATCAGTCATGACTGTACAATAATACAAATGCATGCATAATGCTAATGCAAAAATTAAACTTTACAAGAATTGATAGATGGCTATCATTTTATGGCTTCCGGGTGGATGCAGAAGCGGTGTTCTTTGCCTGGTGGAAATTGATTGCTCCGAATGCCTTCTGCAACTTTTTGTAATCTCGATACGGCACCGTCTATGCCTCTAATGGTTTTCTTTAAACTTCCACGCTCACCTGTATCTATAAAGTCTAACGTTACTAGTGCGGGCAGCTCATCATGCATACGGTGCCAAGCTAGCGCGTAAAGTGTTAATTGCTCGCTACTACTGGCACGCTGTTTAGCCTTTTCCGGGGTGTCCACACTTGTCGATGTCTTGTAATCGACGATTTCAACGCCCTCGCCCAGCGGAAACACTGCGTCAAACCGACCTCGAACTGTTAGGGCTAGTTCAGGCAAAGTAATTTTAAAACTTTCTTCTATGGCTAGCGGCCTTCGCGGATTCGTAGCCATGTCAGAACAAAGCCGTTTGAAAACTTTTTTGGCATGTTCCAGTGCCCGATCCCGTTGTGCGGATGAGGCATGACCAAATTGAGGCCAGTTAGCTATGAGCCCTGGCTCTAGCGCTGGATGATTAATCTTTTTACCATCTAATACACATTGGTTTAGCTCTTCAAGTAGTGAGTGCATGATTGTCCCATAGGTCTGTGTAAAGCCCGGTTCCTGCGGCATAGACAGTACGTATTTGTAATAGAAATCAAGTGGGCAGTCCAAATAGTTTTTAACCTGGCTTACCGTTAGTTCAACGTGGTCATCATGAAGTAGTGTTTTTGGTAGTGCGACTGCCCGCTCTTTTAATGGTGAATTTTTAGGAAGCACCGGGACGTATGCATTGCCGTCTGACGCAATACTTACAATGTCGGTTTCAGTAAAGGCTTCTGCGATAAAGCGTGACGGTTTACGCGTGCTTGCGGTGCTATGGCGCGCCGAATAAGTCAAAACAAGTGTGTCCTTGGCTCTTGTCATAGCCACATACATGAGTCGTCTTTCTTCGCGGATATGCTCATCTGCCTCTGTTTCATGGGCGGTCGCTAAACCTTCTGGCAGTCCAATCCCGCTCGGCCTTGATACCAGCGGAAAGGACCCCTCCGTGCAGTCGACAATATATACAAGCGGCCACTCCAGCCCTTTTGATTTATGGACACTTAAGACGTTAACGCTACTTGCGCTTAGGTCGAGCGTTCCATCTTCCAGACTTTCGCCTGCAGCCTGAAGAGCTGGCAATGATTCGACATACTGCAGTGCACTCGGCACTACCGCAATGCCTTCAAATTCGCGAAGTGTCTGGAAATAATCCGTCAGGCGCAAGCCAATAGTGCCCATTACGTCCGCCTCCGCCTTTAGTTTATCTACGTAACCGCTGTCCTCGATGACGTGGTAGGCCAGTTGGCCGACATTTATGCCGGCTGCAAGCGACGACCACTTTTTAATCCGCTCAAGGGTCGATTTAAGATCATTATCATCAGATGCTTCAATTGCATCAGCTAATTTCTGATGCGTTCGCCGAGCCTGGGCGGCTATATCATTCAACGGATGAACGGGCATGTTAAAAAACGGACCTGTTAGCGTGTGATACAGGCTAGTGCTATCTAGCGGGTCTACCAGGGCTTTCAGCGATTCAATCAAGCTGCGTACTATCGGCTCTTTATAAAGTTCAAAACGCTGACCGATAACGGTATGCTCAATTTCATCTAATTCGAGCTGTGTATGAACGCGTTCGATGGTTGTATTACGACGTGACAAGATCGCAATGTCACCCGGATTTGCACCAGCCGCTATACGCATTTTGATATCCCCTGCAACCCACCGCATCTCTTCATCAATTGATTCAAAGCTATTGATTGTTGGGCGATGTCCTGACTTTTGCCCGACAAGCTGTTTGTTGATTTTGAGCTTTTCTTCTAAACGATGAGGATTGTTATTTTTAATTAGTTTATAAGCGCTATCAAGAATCTCTTTGGTTGAACGATAATTTTCAACCAAAGTTATATCTTTTGCCCGCGGGTATCTATTTTTAAAATCAAGAATGTTTGCCAAAGTAGCTCCGCGCCAGCCATAAATACTTTGATCGTCATCCCCTACTGCGAATAGTTTTTGCGTGCGCTCAACGAGCATATCAACCAGCACTGACTGCATAGTATTTGTGTCCTGAAATTCATCTACCATCACTTCATCAAATTGATTCTGAACGTCTTTTAATACATTTGGTCGAGACTTAAGAAGCTCGATGGTCAGATAGATTTGATCATCGTAATCAATGACACTCGCTTCTTTCATGAGATTAATGTAAGCAGCATACGCACTTGCCAGTTCCTGATGTTTAATTTTATCGAGCTTGTCTGCTGGGTCGTTTTCACCCATGTTATCTGCAAATTCTTGATACTGCCTAGGTGTAATAACATACTGTTTCAGCTTTGAAAAGTATGATGATAAATTTGTAAGCTGACCTTCAGGTGAGGATACAGGTGCAAAATAATCAAGACCGAGCAAATCAAGCCGTTCACGAAGAAATACAACTTGTGCGTTTTCGCCGATAAGACGAAAATTACGACTCATACCAATATCTGAGGCGTATTTTCTAAGCAGACTTTCACCAAACGCATTAAACGTCATCAGTAATAAGTCAGCATGTATTCCGCCGAGGGCGTTGTTAACGCGGTCTTGCATTTCTGATGCGGCCTTTTCGGTAAACGTAAGGGCGAGTATACGCTTTGGCGGCGTGCCTTCATCTATAAGCTTGATAATACGCTCTACGAGCACCTTAGTCTTGCCCGTACCCGCGCCAGCCACAACCAGTACTGGGCCGCCTTTGAATGACACGGCCTGCGACTGCGCACTGTTCAAAGTTTCTTCTTTCTGTTCTGATTTAGGCACCATTATATTGTACAGTAAGGTGTTAGCGGTTTCTGATTCAGTGACAAGTAAGTTTAACCACGAATGGCAGTGAGAAAGTGGCGCAGTATCTTTTATATTATTCGAACCAAACACCCCATAAAACCAATGGTGTTTTTGTTGTGAATGTGCGCTAGAATGATATGACATGAATGATTTAGTTCAGTCTAAAAGCTTTTACGACAAATATGCCGTTCGGCGTTTTCTTAAAGGAGAAATTATTCTCGTACAGGGTGAAATACCAAAAAGCACCTACATTATCAAAAAAGGCATTGTTAAGTCATACAATTTGACATCTCAGGGCGAAGAAAAGCCTATTGGCTTTGATATGCCTGGCGAGCTGTTCCCCGTATCTTGGGCGTTCGGTAAAATTGGCTACGCCCAGTTCTATTATGAAGCATTTACGGACTGTGAAGTGTATGCGGTTCCGCCCGCTGACTACTTAACACACATCAAAAAGGATACTGCTGGACTGTACGATATTTTTGACAGTTTTATATCGAAATTTATTAATCAACAGATGCGCATCAATGCCCTTGAGCAATCTAAAGCAGCGGCCAAGGTGCTCTATACTATCCACTTTCTTTGTTTGCGATTTGGGCGAGATTTAAAAGAGAACCTTGTTCAGATTGAACTGCCATTAACGCAGCAGGATTTGGCAAACTTCATGGGGTTAACACGCGAAACAACGGGTATCGAACTTAAAAAACTGCAACGCCAAGGCATACTTACCTACCGCAAACAGAATTATGTAGTCAAAACAGATAAGCTTGACACCCTTCTTGATGAAGATTACGCCCAGTGGAATATTGACAGCTAATAAAAAACCGCTCTGTTTCCAGAGCGGTGTCGTGGCCTAAGCCATCTGCTCGCGCAGCTTTTTCCAGCGTCTTGTTTGTAGTCGTTCGGCCTTAAGCTCCCAGTTGCTAGACATTTCATCATATAGGTCATCAAAACTCATTACATCCTGCAAACGCGTTGGTGTCGATAAAATTTTGGCCTTTTTCATGTTGTCTAGCCTCCCTGGTTATGCTTGTTAGTAAATCAAGCATAACTAATATAGCGATTTCACTCTGCGAGTTTTTTCACATTACGTTTGTGATTTTCGTCACGACTAGTCAATCTCAATGATTTTGTGCAAAGCTTTTGAGAGTAGGCTGCGGTTACCTTCACCCTGATAGGTCTTAACTCCTACCCATAAAAGGTACCCGAGTAGCATGCATGTCTCGCCCAACAACGCGATATCATACCAGCCAATTAGATCCGAAGAGCCGAACGTCAGCCACCCACCGCCAAGTATTAATAGAAAAGAGACGGCTCTGATTGTCCGCCAATGTATTTTGGCGCCTTTGCGCGCTGGTTTGCTCAGAAAGCCATCAACAAGCACGGTTAGCAGCATGCTCGTACCGGCGACAATCATACCCGCCATGTGAACTTTACTGTTCCAGCCGAGCGGGACAAGTGCAACCGTATAAAAACCAAGAATAGTAACCGAAAGTAGCGCAGTAACCGGCGTGGCTCGTTTCCATGTGTGCCCCAGGTAGTTTCGCCAGCGCCACATGCCATAA
Organism: Saccharimonadales bacterium (SeqCode); assembly: GCA_038255465.1. GTDB lineage: Bacteria > Patescibacteriota > Saccharimonadia > Saccharimonadales > JACDFO01 > JACDFO01. Next base: position 35,227 of record JBBSLJ010000010.1, on the reverse strand, counting down.
GCGGCAATAAACACCGAACCGGCAAAGTAAGGCGACGTGCGTACATCAGTACCAAAGTCGCTAAACGCCGTTGAAATAGTAAGTAAATCCGGTCTGATGGCAAAACAGACGCTAAAACCCAAAACCATAAGACTAATGCCTGTTATGCCCCAGAAGCGGCCATGAAGTGAACGCAGAAAACGGAAAATTAGTACCCTATCAATTATAAACTTGATTTTCTGCCCACGGAATTTCATGTGGACTTGGCGTGTTTGTTTTTTACGTACTGTCACTTGGTTTTTAGTTTAAGTTGTTTTCTAGCTGTTAAAAATATTATGGACCCCATAACAAGTTCAAATACTTCCTCCAGCGGAACGACAGCTAACCGATAAACAGCCGTGTATTCATAAAGAAAAGTGCCGAGTATCTCTATACTAACTACGCCCGCTGCCATAATAACTAAAAGCTTCAGAATGACACTGCATGGTTTGAGCTGTTTAAAATAACGTTTGATCCACCAACCCGCACAACCTAAGCCGATTATGACGATGAAAGCTGGAACTACCCAGGCATGGTACAGTGGGTTTGAATTGCCGATATTAAGAAGCCGTCTGACAGGTTCGGCTAACTGTTCGTGGATAATAAGCAGTTCATCAAACCCAAGGTAGGCAAATAACATTGCAAAAGCAACCCAGCTAGTTCTCATGGCGCGTTGCTTTGCTTTATAAGCTAGGGCGATAAACGTAGCGGCACTTAACCATAGCAGCACTGTATTTGTTACTGTTGGAACATTGTATTCTCTATCAAGGTCAAACCACGTTGCAGCCATGCTGGCCATAGCTTGAGGATTATCAAGCGTAAACATGACCGTTAACCAGTGGCCGACCAGTAGAGCGGCGATATATGCATATAAACACACTGCTATATGGCCGAACTTTGTTCTCGGCTGTAATTTCATTTTATAAGCATAACCCGGATAGTTTGTAAGTACAAAGCGCATCAGATACAAAGCATAAGCAATTGTTAATTATCACTGAAAAGTCTAAAATCTCACACTAGAGTGAGCATAGAACAAGAACCCGAGTATTTTGAGCGCAGTCATGTTGATTACGAGAAACGAGTTGCGCAGCTTTTAGACGGTATCGTAGCAGTTTCTGAAAGACCCGGAGAAGAGATACAGATTGAAGCCGACCTATACCGGGCTTTCATGGCTGTTTACCAGGCAGAGCCAGAGCTTCAAGGGCTTGTTGATTCATTGGTACGGTTACGAACAGATATGACACCAACGCATCATCGCTATATGATTAGAAGCACGCTACAAAAAGCCGCGTTTCAGCAGCACCATGATTATCCCAATGGGGTTAATGAGGCAACATGGCACAGTTTGATTATGTCCGTCGTGGATAATGAGGCTATGATGGACGAAGTAAAAGATGATCTTTTCCATCTTCACCTTAAGACGAACGTACCAGAACGATACAAGTCTATACCGGTTTTAGCCCATTGGATGCGAGCCAATGGAAGAGTGGGTGAAGAGGTTTCAATACTTGATGAGGGTTGTAGCCGCAACTTAGGACTTAAAACCCTGGCATTCATAGAAAACTCCAATCTTCTTAGGTTTGCTTTTAAAAATACAGTGGTTGTTGAGCCGTCTGATCATCATGATATTGCGTCTGCGAAAATAAGACGTCCCGATGAAATAAAGACAGAAGCTGTACTTGAGCTACAAAATGGCGCATTCGGGCTTGCTCGGGGATTAGGAAGAGATTTGGAAGATCTCGATGATCCTGCCGTTCAGAGATGGACGCTGGCCAACCTTACGCCCCGTGATCATCAGGATGGCACGGCTAATCTGCAGGAACTTCTCGATTCAGCTTATAATTTTAACGGGCATGATATCCATCCTAAAATAACGTTCGAGCGACAAGATCTTCTAGCTAGTTCTTTTGAGGAAGTAGCGGACAAGTTTGATATTGTAACTCTTTTCACGGTACTTAATCAGATGTCCGAAGAACAGCGCACGGTAGCAATTCGCAGTGCCCGGCGCAATCTCAAGCCCACTGGTATACTGGTAGTTCAAGACTTCGCACGCGTTAACGAAGACGCGCCAACCAGATTAGTGTTTTTAGACGACCAGTGGAATAAAGGCTTTAGTTATCGGACAACTATATATGACATGATGCGACCCTACAGATTTCAAGAAGTAATGCGATGGAATGGCGGCCGTCCCAAAGAGGTGAATATACCGTTTATAGATGGTCTTGAACCCATGATTACACCTGCTAACAAGTGCAGGGCCGTAGGCCTGCGAACCTTCCTGGGTGGGTCAGCGTTACGTTCTTAACTGCTTAGCAACAGCTTTGCTGTAATGGTCCATAAAATGATGATACTGCTTGGCAATATCATCGGATTTAAGCACGTAACTAAAAATAAGTGCGCCGCCGTCTCTTGCGTTTATGAGTGGATAGACAACGCTGGTCGCAATACCAGCTCCTGCCTGATTAAACCGTGCCTCTTCGATCGATAATGCAGGAGTAAACAGGTATTGCCAGTCGGTTACAACTTGGTGTTTTTCTGTTTTAATTGCCTGAGCTACCGCATTTTCTTTGTTGTTAAGTGGTATCGCTATTTCATGGAAAGGTTTAACTGAAAACTCTATAGCACCTCTGGCAGATTCCGTATCGGCAAGTGCAATTCGATCAATGCTATTATTGTTTTTATTTACCAGTAGTAATACGACAATGGTCAACCCAATCGGGCGACCTTTGGAGTGCGTAGTAAAAGGCGCATCTACAATGGTTTTAAACAACTGTTCATCACTTTTTGTTTTTGATAAAAGCGCGTGTAGTTCATGCATATAAGTGGTTGATAGTAGAAATGCTTTCATATATCCGTCAGGTTAGTATATAAGGAACAGGGTTTATTACAATACAAACCCAGTACTATATTCGAATATTATGCTGTCTACGTACTTGCCAAAATGAATTCAGCTGCAGCCTTAACTTACAGCACGGATTTCGATACATTAAAAACTTTTTATTTTCCGATCAGGTAACCCAATGCAATTTTAGCGTTGGTTCGTTCAAGTTTAAGGATTTTCTTTAAGACTTCATCAAGCATGCCCCCAACTGCGACCCCTTTCAATTTTGGTGATTCGGCAATTTGCAGTGATAGCTGTTGCATAGCGGCGCCTGCTTCGAGTAAGGCAAATCTGCCGCCTCTTTCACCGTATTTTGCTAATGCCCTTTCGGGAAAAATTACAAAAACTAAAAGTAGGTTCGGGGTACCTAAAATATCCATGTTCAGAGATTTGCTGGCTTCTCCCCACGAAGGCGCGCCGTCAGCAACAATAACAACTCCATGCTTTTCAGCGTCATAATACATAATTTTGTTTTTAAAATTTTCTACGTTAAAAGTTACGCCGTAAATTTCGGTGACATACGTAGCCCCAGCCGATGGATAGGCCCTGTGCTCTAAGCCATTGCAGGCGTAAAAACTCGATAACACTAATCCGAGTTCTCGTAACGACAGCTCTTTGCCGCTAAAGGTTCGGTCACTTTTGCGTTTTTTAGCAATTTTATTTAATTTTGTATTAGCTTTTGGCAGTATGGTTGTTGCGGTTGGGTAGTCTAGTGATAACTCTTTGACATCGCTGTCATAACTACCTAACTGCTGAGCAAATTGTTGGACATTAAATCTGTCCAGTGAAGAAGCTTCCCAAAACTCATCAAATACTGTTTCGTTACTATCCATAATTAACCTAACGGGTGCGGCATTACATTTGGAAATTCAAGGTCGCGTGGTGCCCACGGGTAACGCGAGCTCAGCATAGTATCCAGCTTGCCGAGAAGCGGCCACTCCTGGTGCGCAAAAATTGGCGCAAGATCAGGAGAAGTTGCGCGCATGACATGTAGACCAAGCTGGTCGGCACCCATTGTTGTAAGCTCGCGGTAATAGAGTCGAATGTTGTTTTTTGCAAGCGCACGTCTCGCTGCTTTTAGTGCATTCAGGGTTGTCATTGGTTTGCCCTTTACAGTTACTTCATGAACAGTATCTTTGTTTTTAAACATCGGCAAATGTAACCATTTTTCGGGATAGAGTGTATAAAAAATGGCATGTTCATCAAAAGATTTCACTTTTGATGGGTCTTTAATGGACGTTGTGTCAGCATGCTTTTCGTAAATGCCTGCAAATAATACACCCTGGTTCCACTCTAAATATGCTTTATCCAGTGCCGATTCCCATGTTTCCCGGCAAGCAACACCAAGCGAATAGCGCCACTCCCCACGCTTTGGTATACCACCGGCTACTGCTATAACCGGAAACGGGCTATAGGCGGGCGTAAGTTCAAACGCCCACACCTCACCACCTAGGCCACTCACTTCTTGTATATATTTTTCGGGCAATTGAATCGCACGAGCAGGGACACTATGGAGCCACGTGATCATTAGGGCATCTCTTTCAATTAATTCCTGAATCGCCCTTAGCAGAGCCTGAAAAGCTGTTGGCCCAGCAGCAAGGCCGGACGACGTCGGGACGCCTGTTTGGTAATCGTCTCTAAGCGCAATAAACGGGTGCGGTACCCAAAGTTTTTTATTAGTTTGAAAGTTAAAAGCATTTGTATACATGCAGGTTTCAGAATAAATATTTCCAAACGGGAAGGCCGGATTGTTTCTCTGTTCATCAGTAAATAAACACCAGGCTCTGGCATCTACAAGTTCAGTAGCTGCAACGGTAGTTTTTGATTTAAGCGGAAGATTGTTAATTGTCGCGCAATACCGTTCTACTGCCTCGCCAATTGCAGCCAATTTTGCGTCTTCTTCCGTTCTGCCTACCCCGCCCGATGCGCTTTCCCAGGGCGATTCAATAGAGCTTGGTATGCCCATATGTACGATGTTCTGGACGTCACTTAATGAAATCTTAGCGCGCTGCGGTTCGAGCGTGATGCCGTGACGATTACTGGGCGCTTGCAGTAGGAGGGTTCGGTTGAGATGGTTGGTCTGGATTGGGTGGGGTTTGATCATTGTGCTCCATTGATTGTTCGATTGGATACGCTGGTTGCATTGGATGAATGCTAGGGTCGGTCACTTCCTTGCCAATGTGGCGGTGATACCAAACGGTGATCCAACCAACGACAATAGGTATTAGTATAAGATAAACAATACCACCAACGCCGGTTAAAATAAGAATAGCACCACCAAAGAATTCTATCGTAAAAGCAATGACAATAAGCGTTGTTACAAGTGTCGCTCGTTGTACTGGATTTTTAATACGGACACGTGCATAAAGATATAGAAGTACCAAAAATACTGTAGTAATAAGCAAAGGAATAATCCAAGCTACGCTTGCGTTCGTGCAGACAGTATAAGAATCATTGTTAGCTGAACCGTAATACTGAGCGCTATATTCGGTGCAGGTCTTTAAAAGCGAGCTGATTGTCCAAAAACCAATGTAAACCAATCCCCCCACAATAGGTACGAATAGTGCAGCAAGTACCGTCAACAAATGACGGTTAAATACTTGGTGCTTTTCGCCTTCTTTGGCCACACGCTGAGCTAGGAGTGTCGAAGAAGCTATGGATGTGGCTAGGCAGCAGCAACAGCAGCAGCAAGATGAACACGTAGGTGTTGCAACAGCATTAGATAATCTTTTGTCATCAAACTGTGTTTGTAATGCTTTCATCTTTCACTCCATGGTAATGCTAATGGTCCCACTTGGTCAATTTTATTTTGAGCACACACGGGGCATATCGGCACTTTTAGCAACTGATCTTTCTTAATTGCTCTATCTTGAAAGTTCCAACTATAGGTCTTATTCGTAAGGCTAGTATCGTCATTTGCTATTCTATCTAGCTCTATTTTCAGTAACTCAGTAACAAGCTCAGTGTATTTATGTAACAGTTTCGGCTGCGATGGAGGAGCTTCATCACCCCATCTGGTGCTTATACGCCCTTGCAGGCAGGCTATGCATGCGGTTTCACCCGGAAATACCAATGGACCCAATGATAGGGTGTGATGATAGGCCATATCAATAAATAGATGAGGCTTTGTGAGGCTCACATACTTAATGTTTCCTAATAATTCAGCAAAGGTTGAATTAGTACGTACAACAATAACAATATCTGCAGTCTGAATGTTTTTTTGCGCAGGGAGCGCTAGTTGATTTGTATCTCCAACCACGGCTAATTTTAGGTTTTTATTTTTTTGCAAAACCGGCACAACAATCTCAGCCGTTACCAGTTCTTCAAGCACGCGCTGGTCTTTCAGTGATAAATCATTTCGAGTAAATGGCTTGGTGGCTTTTTTGGATGAAAAAAACGAAGCTTCGTTTTTTTCAAGCACTATTTCATATTTAGCGTCTGCCCCGCCTGAAATAAACAAAGATTCATTCGCCTGACGAATTGCCCATTCCGGCAGCAACATAAACTTTTGATCTTTTGATTCAGCCAATACTAACTCCTTAAATTTAGTATACAGCTATGGGTGTTGAGTATTCTATTTGGCTGCTAAAATTGGTATCTGCTCTATCTTAGGTGGTTCAGATAAGAGTTCATCAGCATGAGCCATTAGTGCGGCGGCAATTTGACCATTAAGATGGGCTTGGCGTCCGGATTCATCTTCAAAAGTGTCAAAAATACAAAACGTAGTTTCTCCCATTTGCAAGGCATACCAAGTAATAGTTTGTTCTTCTGCTTGTGCCAGTTCAACGGCACCTTTTAACATATCTGATAGCTCTGTAACTTTTTCAGGCTTAGCTTGTAGGGTAGCGAGGATAGCGACTGTAACCATGCGCGTTCTCCATTCTAAATTAGTACCAACAACTTTATCAATAATAAACTGTTATGAATCGTACCATTTAAAACACACAATTAATACTGCTGCCTTAATAAACGTAACTAGCTACAGGTGAGTTGTAGGGGGGGTTATTGTTTTCGGCGACGAGTAGTTATATTGCCTGTTAGCGCTTTTTCATATTGTGCTAAATCACTCGGGCTGAGATAGACGGCTTTGGCATTTGGTCCACTAGGATTGTTATAACCAGTCGGTAGCTCCACCATAGAAGCTCCTTGTGCGGCCGCCCATGTCAGAACGCTGCCCAGCGTTGATCCAGAACGCGCTATTTTTTCAGCGGTGGCAGTCTGGAAATAAATAGGCGCTCCAAGACAGCGCATCTTGGTATACATACGACCGTATTCATCTCTGTTAGCTTGCCAGGTTGCGGTATTGCTGATGTCTGCACATGTATAAGTGGTTTCATGTTTGCCAATAGAATTATTTCCCAAAACACAACGTTTACCAAGAGTACTGCGGCAATATTCCATCAATTCTTCTGTGAAATTTTCGTTAGCTCGGAATTTTTTGGCACCAGCGTCGAATTCCTGATAAGGATTAAGGGCTATAGCTGAGCGAGTAGTGGTCCATGCTTGGTGTGCAACAAACTGGTCACGTTCGCAGTCTTTGTTCTTTGCTTCGTTATAGCCGGCGGCAATGTATTTAGCAATATTGTCGGGGTTGCTTGCCTGGCGCAACAGTGGTTCGCCGAAGGCGGTCGAGCAGCCGGTGATGGCTACTTCACTAATTTCCACTACATTGTCGTATTTGGCTGCAAGTTTTGCCATAAAGTCTTTATAAGCATTGCGATAATTAAGCTCCCATATGTGCCCAAGAGTTCCGCAGTTAAGTGCCGTTCCGTCACTGTCGCAGGTTTCAAAAGGACCAGGCTGACCTTCTGTAACAGGCAGGTTTTTTGCCCATTCTGGCGCTCCATAACCTGCATAGATACGAAGTTTAATGCGTACGTCGCTACCTTTGACGCTAGCTATGGCTTGATCGATTGCATTATTGGCGGCAATTTCTCCACCACGTGTCGGCTGAAGCTCGGCCCATGTTATATCAGTTTTGTTAGCGTTATTATTTTTTGCCACAAAGCCATTAACCGGATTAGGATAATAATTACTTGTTTTCGGTTGACCCTGACGGTCAATCACACCAGACATTTGGGGCTTAAGACCTGTTGCTGCCTGACTTCGGATAAGCATATAACTACCTACCGCACCAAAGATTAGTAAGAAGCATAGGAAAGCAATTTTGTTGGTTCTACTTGCAGTTAGCTGCTTTTCTGGTAATTTTTGAACTTTTTTAATCGGTTTAGTAACTTTTTTGCTGATTTTCTTTTTAGTCATAATATTAGTAACAATACGTTAGCATTATAAAAAAATCAATAAATCAAAAGCTTTTCATGCCTTACTTAACCAAAAATTTAAGTTTTAAGCACAGATCACCTGTTTAACTATATCCCGGCTTTATGGCCAATGATTTGTTTTGCAATACGGTCTTGCTGGGCGCAAGCCATGGCTGAGCATATGGGTCTAGACCCGAAAGTCTGGTCTTTTGCGACACCAAAGCCGACTCGATTCATTGAGCGTATGGGTCTCGAACGTAGCTAACAGTGGTAATGGCACAAAAAATGAGACAAATAAGACACGAAACGCATATATTTGAAGTGTCTCATTTTTAGTCGAACCTAGTAGGGCTTTACGAACAAATCCCGCACTTTGATTCACTACACTAGGCGTATTTTGCGCCCGGCTGTCTTTACGAACGTTCTAATTTTTACTGAGCCGTTTATTATCGGGCTGCTTAAAAGCGTATCGAATGCCTTTTCCTGCAAGTGGTTCGTCTTTGTAACGTGCTAGCAGGTGTAAATGAGCATGAGCTACATTCTGGCCGCCGGTTTTATAGATGTTCCAGCCTAGATTGTATCCTTCAGGCTGATCCTTCTCATCAACTAATTTCTTCATTTCGCCCAATAGGGCGTGCAGAGAGCTCCATTCCTCCTCATTAATCTTGAATGGTGTTTCGATATGGCGTTTTGTAATTGCCATAACTGCATTATTGATACTGCCTTCTTCCATATCAGTTATGTACCACAAATCATCTTGGTATAGCACATTAACTCGCAGTAAATTATTCTCAACGCAAAATGGGCAAAGTTGATTTGAATCTTTTGTCATAACTATATATTAGCAAAGTTGTGCTTGTTTATGTTGATAATAAGGTGTTAATGTCATTAATCAATTTTCCAGAATCAGTTGCAAGTATTGTTTCCATGCCAAGCATACTTGCAGGTACCAAATTCTTTGGATTATCATCGATAAATACTACGTTCTGGGGAGCTACGTTGTGTAACTTCGATAGGGCAAGCTCGTAAATTTTCTGATCGGGCTTTCGTAGACCAGACTCACAAGACAAAATTGTGAAATCAAACATATCATAACCGCCGTTTCCCCTGATTGATTGTGCCGTTGGAGGCACAGTATCAGACAGTAAACCTAGAATATATTTCGACGCTCTGAGGTTTTCGAGTAGTTTCTGAATGTTAGGTCTCGGGAACATACACTCATCATAGGTATTCCATATAGTTCTTGAATCATTCGGGATGGGGCGGTCTACGGAATTTTCAATAGTTGTCCAGAAATCATCGACGCTGATCATGCCCTTGCAAAGTAAATCCCACGGACCATCGATAGTTTTATAGGCTTCCTGTTTCTCAATCCCAAGATTGCTTGCTAACCTATTTGCGGGCTCAAAAACTTTACCCCCATCACTGACTACTCCACCATAATCAAATAGCAGCGCCTCAATCACGCGCTTCTACCATCTTCCGGTAAGCTGGAACCGCTACATCAAGCAGATGCGCCTGCATGGTGGCTGGCATCCTGGAGATGTCGATCATCTGATCCGACGAGGGCATAATCCCCGAGCTGGTTACTGCGTCTTTTGTCCATGCATGAGTTTCGTCGGTTAGATTTGGGTTATAACCCGTGTTGGCGTTTATGAATTCTCCTTCCCATCCGTTAGTCATTCGGCCTGAATACTCTAGACCTAGGGTGCGTGCGGCATTTGTGAGAGTTCCGACAGGATCCCTCGTTAATACTGAACCGTCAACAACAACTGAAACGGCCGACTTAGCAAGCGAAGCGTAATGGTAGCCGATGTCTTCCCAACTTGTTTTTGAGAAATTAGTTGACTTCGGACCATTCTCCAGAAAATCACTCGCACTCCTGATTTGGTCATCGGTTAGCTCTTGCATTGGGAACATATCCGCACCTGGTTCGTATGCCAAGTCATTGGCAATTCGGGTTAGCAGCGAAATTATCTGTATCCTAGGATCTCTGACTGACCATATAATGCCTTTAGAAATTTCGACAAGCTCATCAAATATCGGTTGCGATATATTTCTAGCCATATTCTTTGAAACTATTGTCAAGGGGGAGTCGCCAGGCCTGCCGTGCTTTTCAATTGCGTCTAGAATTCGTGTGGATGCATCTTCAATATCGTGACGCATTCTGTTAAACGGCTCGTTGACATATATACTTGGTGTTTCTGATTCGCTTAATGCTCTGGCTAAAGCCGTAGATATAGATCGCGGAACAGATTCAACATGGATTAGATCAACTTCTCCTGTTGAGATTAAATTAGTTAATTGGTCATGATTACTAGTCATGTAATTATCCTTTCAGCGGCGTTAATTGAAGAGTTTCTACGATATTAGTAATGTGTTTCTCGAGTCGTTCAATCTTTGTATCAATCGAAACATTTTCACTTAGTAAATTTTTTGAATCCACAGATTCAATTGTCATTTCTCTTGCATGCATACTGCAAGATAGGTCAGTACAAAGCAGCCATGTATTACTGTGACCGTCGAATTCTCTCTGAAATGTTACTTGCGCAATCTTTGAGCCTGGCATTCTCGTATAACATAAGTCACATATCACTGGCTTCACGCGCCCTGATACATCTGCTGTAATGGAGGATTTTGTCATTTTTGTTGCGTAATAACCGCCGTTTAATCTCAAAAATAGTAGGCCAACTCTCTTTCTTTCTAGAAAGAAAGACTTAACTTCATAACTTTTATCATTGCTGTCATATATTTTTTCGAATTCATGGATTAATAATTTGTTTCTGAACCATGACCTAACAGCATAATCGTATAGCTCGGCACTAATCATCGCAGAATCTCCACATGCCCATTTATCGCATCAAGTCTCACACGGTCTCCGTCCTTTAAGGTGGTCGCAGCACTTTCAACGCCAATTAAGCATGGTTTATTTAACTCTCTGCTAACTACGGAGGCATGTGATAGCAACCCGCCTTCTTCGGTAATTATCCCCGATGAGAGGTTCATTATCTCTATAAGGTCAAAATCTGTACCTATGGCTACCATTATGTCGCCGGGGCGCATTTTGCGGTGATCATCCTTGCCAAAAATTACTTTTACAGTACCTTCAACAACGCCACTAGATGCACAAATTCCTGGAATTTGATTGACGTTAGAAGCATTGCTACTGCCACTTGGCTTTATCGATACTATACCAGAGCTTACATCCTCGGATCTCTCAAACGTTACACCATTCGTTTGCCTTGCTTTGATAGTGTTTTTACTTAAGCCTTGGCCAGTGTCAAGCAGGGTGACTATCTCTGTTATTAGGTACCAGTCCAGATTACTTCTAGTCTCAGTCGTTCTAACTGAGATTTCATCCATAATTCTCAGTCTACGGACAACAGTTTCGCCGAGCTTGGCTTTATTTTTATCACGAAATACCCCGATGCGAGCCATTAACCTACATAATTGCGATAATCTGCTATCGTTAATTTTGGCCAGCAACCTTTCACTATCTTCTGCCTGGTTTTTGATATTGATAAGAGCTTGATTCTTCGTCAATAAGGTCGTGTCTTTTTCGTACATATCCACGTATTTTTTCGTGTAATCATCCTCGGATGGCGGCATTTCGCCATAGGCACAATGTTTTGGGCCAAATACCTCAAGATGCTTCAGAAATAAAGATTCTATTGCCTTATTTTTGTATGGATCTGTGGCATGTATTCTCCGGGCTTTTCGGATAATCTTAGAGAATGCAATCTCTTCCTCTTGAGCGACAGTTAATTCTCCTGGGGCAATCAATTTTGAAAGGAGGAAGTTCCTGTCTTCGGGACTCGATTCATATGTCTCAAGAATGGAATGTAAGGCGTAGTTGAGACTATATTCTATCTGTACTACATTTAATCTGTATATTTCACCCAATGGTAAGTCCATAATATCTATGAAAATCAGTGCCAACTCTTGGCTAGAGATTTTTTCGAAATCTAAACCGTCAATCTTAGCCATCAATTCATCTATTAAGTCGTATGTTGGACTGAGGATTGCTTCGATCTCTCTAATAAGAACTTTGTCTTGGGATATAAATTTCTTTGAAAGCCAATGCTGCAAGTACTGCCATTCACTTACAGGCGCAAATGACTCTACTCTGCCATCTTTATAATTTGTTAGGGTATGCCTAAACCTTATTGAGTTTATACTTGGCCAGTGACGATTATAGAGATTATGTAGGCTCTCTGCCCCAGCTAGATGAGCGACCTTACGCATGTTGATCCGTCGCCAATGCGTTGAGTCATGTGGAAATTGTGCTTCTGCTGACAACATTAGATTTCAACCCTTGGCTGAGTTGCTGAATATTCGGTCATCGCACGGTATATCTCAGAGTTGTTGACGTTAAACGCTGGTTGATCGAGCACATATGCCGACAGTAGACCACTATTTATCATAGAGTCGTTAAACGGGTCTTCTTTGTGAGTTGTTATTTCTTTAATTTTTCGCAGCACTAATTTTTCGGGGTCTACAATATATGCTCCAATATTAATGAGATCTGTGCTGCTTGTTCTATCAAGTCGCTCCCAACTGCTCACGATGCCGCTGTCGGCAACATTGAATCGTGCACCTTCGAACGTCGGTACACTTGGCGCTACCAGTATCGAGACGGGAGTACTTTGTGCGTCATGAAATGCCAAAAACTCAGACCATTTAAAATTAGCCCAGAAATCTCCAGCAGCCATCATTGACTGGTCATTGTTTCTAAACAGATCCAAATACAACGGGCCCAGCGGACCATATACATTTCGGTTCACGAGGAGTTGTATATCTTGGGGTGTGTCGGTGTGCTCGCCGATTGGTTTAATAGTATCGTAGTTAGCATAGAGCTCTACGTTGGCAATCTCCATGGCCTGGCGGGCAATCCTGCCTACTAGAGTTTCACGATTACCTGTTGGAAGTAACGGTTTAGGGGTATCCTCCGGGAAGCCGAGTTCGGCAATGCTGGCTTTCATGCGTTCGCCCTTTCCGGCAGCAGATATAGTTATTACTTTTGGTTGACGCTTCATCGTGCAATCTCTCCTGTATCAAGAACCAAGTTAATTTCACTTCTGAGTATCGCAACATTGCCTACATAAGCTTCATCAATATTATCTAGGACTATCAATCGCGTACATAGATGACCTGCTAATGTTCGAGTAAGTTCTAGCTTTGCACATTGTTCTTCGTCTATTTGGGCGGCGCTCCGCTCGATACTTTTTCTATCTCCAGACATATTTCTTTTCTGAACACGTTCATTTATGAGTTCGGCGGGGGCTTTTACGAATACATATGTTTGGGGATTAAAAATACCCTCCATCTCTTCGTCGTAACCTAACCTGCCAGACTCGAGCTCGCGAATTGCGTGACAGGTAACAATTAGGGGCTGCTCAGATACAACTGTCGAATAAGCCTTAAGTTGGGCGGCCCGGATTTCTTCAAAGTTTGCGGTTCTCATCATAGCGTCTCTATCCATTTTGAGCGCTTCTCCAATAACCGTCCCGAGGTTACGCGTTCGTATTTTATTATCAGCGTTCGCTGCCGCAACCAAGTAGTCCTTACCAACTCCCGTAACTCCGGTAATTCCAATTAATCTGTTCTTCATATCAAATCTCCCAAGGTTGTTATCGGTCTAGCTTGCAGTATATAGAGTGCACTGTCTTTGATTGCCCACTCGATATCAACGGGCTTGTCGTAAAGATCAGCGATTTTCCATAACGCTTCACTTACCGTTCCTACAATATGTTCAAACTCAGCTACGGGAATAATATCTGTACCAGCCTGTAATACTCGATATATACCAGTGATGCGGTTCACGCGCAGTGAAGTAGGCTTCACCTTACCCGAAACTAAGCTTTCGCCAAGACCTTTGACGATTTCAATTAAGCCAATTTTACGGTCATGTTCAACTGGGTTTACGGAAAAGGCAACACCGGCAAAATCCGCACTGACCATTTTTTGGATTATAATTGCCATTTCAGTAACTTTGGCATTTCGCGCGTTGCTGTACATTGATGTTACTGACGTATCTTTAGAAGAGTAAACTTCACGGATTGCATCATTTAGATTGGATGGTTTTACGTCAAGCATAGTGTCAAAAATTCCTGCAAAAGAATTTTCGTTACCGTCTTCACCTACGCCTGAAGATCGCACTGCAAATACAGCTTCTGTACTTATTGTTAAACCGGGTAGTTCTAAGAAGTGCTCGCTACCATTATCTAAGCGCCGGGTCTCGTTAGCAGAAATAACATATGTCTCGGGCACGTTAAGATCCCAGCCGATGAGTTTCTGTAAATTATAACCCTTGCCGCCGAGTTGCTCTTGTGTAAGTGTTGGGGTTTTAGTTATTCTTATAGCTATCATGGCATTTTCCTTTCAAGCGGCAATGTCATACAGGCTAGTCCACCGCCCATCTTGTGTATTTCATTTATATCAACAACGTGGCATTTTACCCCGTTTCTCTCAAATATATCTTTTGTTTTTTGACAGCCAGAAGGCAAAAGAATTTCCATCGGCGCTATTGTGACGATGTTCATCGCAAAACCATCTTTGATCTCGTGCGTTTCATCAAAATCTATAAATTCATACTCATCGATTTTAGTATTGCTGTATTTAGGTCTCCGCGCGATCATACTCGGCCCAATAATATGTAGGGCACCTAGCAAATGCTGAGGAATCTTTTGTATGTTTGCAGGTATGCTCGTTGATGTAATATCTAACCGCATAGCAATTTCGGATACAGCATTTACAGAAGTCCTACAGCCAGTGTACGCAAGAATATGAGAGGGGCTAGTAACAAATATGTCTGCTCCCTCCATGGTCGTGTTACTTGATAGCTCACAAATCAAGGATTCGTTTGAATATACTTGTTCATTTAGCAGATTTTTGAACTTACTTGGTTCATCCTTTCGCGTATCAAATTTCATATTTGCAAGAATTATCTTGTCCCCAATAACCGCTGCAACGTCTCTCAGGAAGATCATGTTTGCAGTTGGGGTAAACTTTCCGTGCGTATCTTCTAGCACAATAACTTCTACACCCAAAGTTTGGAATACACGTACGATATTATTGAACTCTGCCAATACTTTATCGGGGTCGGGCTTAGCAGAGTACATGACATCATGTGGATTGCCCTGATAAATCTCATTCAAACTCGGACTATACAAGACAATCTTCTTGAGTCTTCCGTATTCATTTGTATAGTTTGCTAACGCCATGTTTCCTCTTCCATGCTGTGTCCTAAGTGACCTTGAAGCTCAACGACTTCATCAATCAAAGCGCCTGGTAGGTGAGTCTTTAGGTTTCTAAAAAGGCTGGCTCTTTTGAGCCATCGTCGTTGAGTTGGCGTTTCGGTACCCATGATTGACTTATTCCAATCATAGCTTGATGTATCAATGCCGGTGAGTTGTGAAAGCCTCGCGTAAAACGCTGGTGGATCTGAGTAAAAGTCCTCGAAGGTCAGTCGTTCCATCGGCTCAAAGTTTTCTACAATACTTTTGTGAGCTCTAAGCCATTGGTTGACCGCAACTTCGACTAGACTACTATCAGTGTAGTCTTCCCAGCCATTGAATAGATCGAAACACCAATAAATCCTCGACATATCGGTTATCGAGTAGTCTTCAATCCGCAGTGGTTTAGTTATGCCGACCGGGTTTGAAATAAAATCCGTTTCACCCATTTGCCATCCATCCATAAGGCCGTTTGCAGTCTGCACAAATCCTCTTGATAGATGTATGTAGTTTATCCGCGCATTAGGGAAAAGGCTTTCGTAAAATCCGGGGCGATAAGCGTCTGACGGGGACTTGAATAGCAAGGGTAATTTATGAAGTTCGTCTTCTGTAGCGATATGTGCCAGCGGTTGATCTATAAAAGGGGGATTCTCCAACGGCATCCCATAAGCGGAATCACCGAATTGTCCAGCTTCTACAGGCATCGGCTTAACAGCCAGTTTGCCAATATCTTGCGTAACCATTCCCCATTCAGTATTCAAGATGTTTCCCCGGTTAAGGATACTCGTGGTTAGTCTAGCGAAACCTTCGTTATCACTTTGACGTCTTATAATAAGCCTGTTTCGTACCGGATCTATTACATCTTTCGCCTCAAGTCTTCGGTCTCTAACGAGAAGATCGTTTCTAAACAGCCTAAGAAGTAATTCTTTTTGGTTGATTTCACCGTCCATTTCATCAGAAGAAAGAAAGGGAAATTTGTTTTCAGACAAAGTAAGCCATGGCTCATGCTCCCCGCCAGGTGCCGCGACTTCACCTGTACTAGTAAGGGCGTTGAAGATCAGGCTTGAGCCTGAACGAGAGGCGCTGAGTACAACGAAGACGTCCTTAACCTGATCGTTCCAACCGTTTTGCTCACCCAAATAAAGATCAGCTAAAACGTCGCGATCTGCACTCCTATAAACGTCAACTAAAGTGTCGACATTTGGACCTGCACTACCTGGTACTACTTCCGGGGTAAATGACATCTAGCTCCTCCAAGATATTATAGCACTTTTAAACCTTATATGCAATATGACTCAGATTATACTAGTTGTCTTTCAGGGTCATTAGCTTGCGGTATATCTCAACCATAGCAAAAGTGTCGAGTTTGCAATATTCCAGCAGGTCGCTGAGTATCTGGTCTTTTTGGTCTGCCCGCTTATCGTCTAGAACAGCTTCCATCCATAGCCGTTGAGCTGAACTACCATCAGATATATCTAAATCTTTGTGCGTTAGGGTAGGTATTAATACTGGCAAGACTTTCTTTATCGATGCACTTCCACAAAAGTTAGCATCAATGTACCAATTTTGCGAGAAAGGTATCATCAGGTCTACGATTCTATCATTTAGTTTGCTATAAAATTCTGCATATTCCGGTAACAAAGTACCAAGTAATGTGTTGCAGCTTTTTTCAAAACACATGTTCCAGGTAATTATCGTGCCACTATCCCCTATATGAGATTTGAGAGCCTCGGACAACGGCTTTACTGGATTCTGACTATCTCGGTGTAGAAATTCTGCATGCCTGAGCTCTGCGTCTGGGCTATCGAGTATGTGCAAGGAATACTGAAATGGTAATTGCTGATATGGTTTAAGGCCGTCAAAGTAAGGTACAAGACTACCCAAAGTTTCATAATCGAAAAAGTATAGTGGAAATGCAAAAGTCGTCAAATAATCGGCAATTTTATCCTTGTGAATTGTTGGTTTGCGTTGGCGTAATGCCTCAGCCTGTAAGCACTGTTTTGGCTTCAGCGCAAAATCTTCGGGTATATCTTTTATATAGGCGATATTACTTGCTTGCAAATTTTGCAGTGTTTTAGCATCCATTTGGCATAAATCGTAAATGCTGCCCGGCTTTGGGTTCTTCATGTGCTTATATATTTCGAGCCACTCTTTAAAATAGACCTTATCGGTTAGTAGCGGCGAGGTGTCAGGACATTCATCTAATGTCATAACTTGCAGAGTTTCATCAATTTTTTGTAGGGTAAAGTCTCGCTTGGCTTTGACGCCTTCGGTGACGTCAGTTGTTGCAGTAATATCTTTTGCATTAATCTCACCACTGCGAACATATTGATTATTAACGTGTATGACTGATATGTTCCGTACACTATAGCCACATTTTTCTAATACAACCATTTGAAACGCCAGATCAACAATATGTTCCGGTTTAGCACTTGTGCTAGATTTTATTTCTATTAGATCAACTTCCTTGCCGTCAATTACCTGAATAATGTCACAGATAAAAGTTAACTGCTCATGCTCAAACCGGCCTTGAAAGATTGTCTTCTCGCCATTCTGAAGTGCTTGTGTCGTTCTTTGGGGCAGAGTTAAGTATTCATCGTAATTACTAAAGCCAAGCGTTACACCGCCCGGATAAAGAGCCTCAGCGTACTGTTCAAACTCATGCCCAGTATCAAATATAGCTTGGGTAGCCGGATCAATCGGCGGCAATAATGTTTTTGCATGCTTTTTAATCCAAAGCAGTGCTGGATGTTTTAAGTAGGATGTGTAGTCAGATTTAGAAAGTTGCACCTAGCGACTTTATATTAAGTATGTATTTTTATAATTAGTAATGACCATCATAAACTAACTATAAACTGAAGTAAAAATTTAGTCTATATGCTAGTTGTTTGTTCAATTAAGATGCAAAAGTTTTATAATAAGAGATGTGGATCGAATATTTAGTTTTCAGACCTATGATTTTTGGTTTATGCGAATATCTTCATGATTGACACGTATAGCTGAAATGGTCTAAGTTCGTGGTCGCATGATTATGTGCCCAATTTACTAAGGAGATTCAGGTCAAAAGAAATTCGAACCAATTTTTATCTAGAAGAGACTAAACCCGGTCATAAAACCGAATCATTCACCCCATTACATTGTTAGGCTAGGAGAATTGGCTTATGTCGATGAATCTCCACAGTGCCGGGGAATGCTACTTGCACTCCCTTTGGAATCCGCTGTTTTACCGCTACGACTTTAGTGTTCGTAGTGATTTATGCTGCAATATACGTATATTTGACTACTGTTGCCTGTGGATAACCTCTATAGGCAGTTTTGCCGCACTTTTCGTTTATTGTTATTATGTTGGCATAAGGGGTAACTACAATGAGCACAGCAACAACCAAACAGACAAAAGTACTCAATCTAATACGCGAGTTCAAAGACCGTGAAGGTAACTACCCAACCCTGCAGCAATTAGCCAAAGGTCTAGGTCTTAAATCGGTATCTAATGTACACCAACATGTGTCAGAGCTAGTTAAGGGTGGCCAGCTTGTCCAGACTAACGACTTAACGGGCTACGAGTTGCCTGAGTATTGGGATTTAAACCAAAGCTTAGTGCCAATTCTTGGTTATATATCGGCAGGCTTGCCCATTCAGGCAATAGAAGATATTGATGCCCCAACGATTACTGTGAGCAACCTACCTAGCCCCAGCGAGTTTTATGCGCTTATAGTCAAAGGTGACAGCATGATTGATGAGGGTATCTATGAAGGAGACACTGTAATTATAAAGAAACAGAGCCAAGCTTACGATGGTCAAACCGTTGTTGCGATAGTAGACGATAACAATGCTACTCTAAAAAAATTGTACAAAGAAAAGCGGGGTTATCGCTTGCAACCTGCAAACCAAACAATGATGCCCATTTTCCGTGATGAGGTTGAGGTGCGCGGTATTGTATGGGAAATACGAAGACCAGAAATCAAAATTGTGCAAACCAACAGACCAGTCGCCAAAAAGAAGCCGGCTAAGACTGGCCTTCGTACATTGGATCTATTCGCAGGTATAGGTGGCATAAGAATCGGATTTGAGAAAGTAGGATTTACTACTGTTTTCGCTAATGATTCTGAAAAGGCTTGTAAGCACACATATGATCTTAATTTTGGTAATTCCAAAATGGTAGTCGAGGATTTGACCAAGATACACGCTAATGACCTGCCGGAATTCGACTTTTTACTCGGCGGATTTCCTTGCCAGGCATTTTCTATTGCTGGCTATCGTCAAGGATTCGATGACCTCAAAGGTAGAGGAAACCTATTCTTTGACATAGCAAGGATTCTAAAAGCACGGAAACCATCCGGGTTTCTATTAGAGAATGTCAAAAACCTTAAAACTCATGATGGTGGTAAAACGTTCGCCATCATACAAGAGGCTCTAGAAGACCTTGGGTATCACATTAAGTACAAGGTGCTTAATAGTATGGAGTACGGCAATGTACCACAGAACCGCGAGCGAATATATATCGTTGGTTTTAATGACAAAGCCAAAATAGATGCTTTTGAATTTCCTGAGCCAATCAAGCTAACAAAACAAATTAAAGACATCCTAGAACCTGAGGTGCACGAGAAATATTACTATAATGGCAAGCCTTTGTTCGATAGGCTGAAAGATGATATCAACGAAGAGAATGCGGTATACCAGTGGAGACGACAATATGTTAGAAAGAATAAAAAAGGTGTATCGCCAACGTTAACAGCAAACATGGGAATGGGTGGACACAATGTGCCAATAATCTTTGACGGTAAAGGTATTAGGAAACTTACGCCGCGAGAGTGTGCGCGTATACAGGGATACCCGGATGACTATAGGTTCCCAGGCATTGCAGACTCCTCGCTATATAAGCAGATTGGCAATTCCGTATCCGTTCCAGTACTCGAAGCGATTGCCCGCAGAATGAAACTAGCTATCGATACCGCCTAGCGATTCGTTAACACCGTCAATAAAATCTTCGTACGAACCAAGTTTCTTGAAGTCTATATAGTATTTGCCATCAATTTTAGATAGCTCAACTGAATCAATGCCTACTGCCGTTAGCATTTCATAGGTAACTAAAGTGCCTTCATCGATGTTCAGTACTTCACGCAACAGCCATTGTCCCAAGTCTGCATTATGCTGACTCATAAGTGCTTTACCACCCTCTTGGCTTACTTTCATACTCATAAGGCCACCATTTGGGAAGTGTAGATCAAACGGAGTATCTCTATCGGGAAGAAACCCACGATAGTGATTACGCACATCAACGGGTATGGGTATATAGACTTCGTTCGGATCTCGAGTTCGCCCCTCGGCGTTCCACTGATTCAGTCCACTACGCTCGAAAACAAATTGCTCGCCACCGGTGTATCCATAGAGTGGCAATATTATAAATTCGCGCGTTGTGACCTCCTCAGGGTTTTTACCAATAACGGTGGGTAATTCTTGAAGACTCATTGAATTTAGTAGTTCAAATGGGTCTTCATGTATAACAACTGGTTTCTCAAATAAACTCGTGCTACCAAAAAATTCCTTAAATAAAGTGCTTTTTGAGGTATTAAACTTGTAATTGGCGCGGTTGTCGGTAAAGCCGATGGCCGTATCAAGCCTGTTAGTTATACTTATGGCATCAATATCTATAAAAGGCATAGCATCTTCAAATACAAACAACAGACCTGGCATCCTGGCTATGCAGTGGTATATAAATTCAGTTACACCGGCTATGTTGCCCGCGAACATTATTCTTTTATTTCGTAGTTCGGCGATCTTCTTGATTTTACGAAGGTCGTCCAGATTGCTGTAACTGTTCAGCTCTTTGTTGAACTCAGCTATCTTTTCGTATTTAGGACGTCCAGCATACACAAAAGTTTTAATTCCAACTCCTATATTCCCAAGTTTGGCATCAATCGCGATATCTGAACGTGCCATGTTATCAGCGCCAAATGCACGCGAGTACAGATACTCAGTAGTGCGGTAGTGTACGTACGGCGTATCACTTTCAGAAAATAGATTAGAAAGTGAGGCTACCTTGGCTAGTGATGAAGCGTATGTCTCGATCTTACCCGGATCGTAGTTCATACTTGGCTCGCAAATTTATTAATCAAATCGCGTAACTGCTCATAGTCTAGAGCGTTTAGTTTCTTATACGAACTACTCATATCAATTCTTTTCGCAATAATATTGATCTGCTCTTTTGTAATGTCCTGATTATCATATATGTATTCGAACAATGCTGTCTTTACTCTTGGCGATCTAGTTTGTTCGCGTTCCATGATTTGTTGATAAATGACTGACTTACTAAACAAGAGTTTTGTGTATTTATATCTATCTGACTTGTCAATATTGTGATAAAAATCAGAGCTGCTCTCCTCTTCCCATAATGCAACAGAAGCACGTACGCCCCACCATAGTCTAGCAATCCCATTTCTAACCAATCCTCTTTGTCCATAATGCCAGTGATCGTTTACGGAAGACGTTGCTTTTTCGATATCGCTATCTGACTCAATAGGCCAGCGTCCGATCATATGATCGCGGAACGTTACGTGTGTCATATACGACCACACTCTTTCATCACATGCACTTGAATCATCTAAAGTAGATAAATACTCATAAACCTTTATAGCATTGGTAGCATCACTGTCTGGGGAAGTTTCTAGTACCGGAATATCATTCGGTAGCTTGATTTTTGTGTTAACAATTCCGGCGTCTTCTATATCTAAGTTGCCATCAATGTATCCTGCGATATTAGATCTAACATCGTCCTTTAATTTTTGGAGATAGGCATTGGTGAATACTTTCATAGCCTCATCATTGTTCATCATCATCTCCTCCACTATCGCTAATTATATGTTTGATTGCAGTGACATTTCTTTTGATAGGGAGTCCTAATAGTTCTTGAGCAACGATAAAAGGCATATACTGGTCTAGATTTTTCTGATCCAGCATTGAGCGGAGTTTTTCAGCCCAAGAATAGTCTGCATAATCGTCTTCATTTAGTTTTATAATTGCTTCAACCAACACGGGCAAAACTATGGGTGCATGAACGAGTACTCCGTTCTTATGCATATTTACATACTCGAAATCTTCAAATTGTGTAGATGGAACTTTTATAGTTATCACTTGGTTATCGAAGTCTACGGAGTATGAGCCATCCTCTGCGCTACTCTTCATTATTTTAATAAATGATGATACAGGTGATTTAAGTGGGTCAAAATATTTATCAGCAATAAACCATTTAACGCCACCATCAGCAATTATGTCTCCAGCCTCTATTACTACTGGGCCCAAATCCATGTCCGCCCTAACACCACTAGGACGATAATCTGCAATATCTTTAGTCGCAATAATGTAACCGGTTACATCTACACGGTCTTTTAAGCCAGTAGAAGGTATTTTAATGGACAGGCTTCTTTCGTTAGACTGCGTACTATTCTTATACAGGGTGCGCTTACAGGCAGTATAAATACTAAATTTAGCGTACCCATTATTTAGCATATTTTCAATATCCGGATGGTTAAGACTCAGTTCAACCTTAATTTCTACCTCATCACCAGATATCTCAGGCTGTATATCAAACTGGAATATCCCACTAATATCGTCATTGTTGCCCAGAACGGGGTATGGATATGTTTTAAATACGTTACTAGACATAATTTTCTACCCCGATAGAATAGCGCCCATCGTCTTTAAGCTTTACGGTTATCATTTCAGGCACACCTTTTTTTATCTGCAGGTTCTTGATGAAGCTACCCTCGACTTCAAGCTGGCTACCAATTGAGTTCTTTGCATAGTCCAAATGCATGCCATAATAGCCAGTCTCGCCACGAGCTACAATATTTAGGTCTCCCGAGGTATCTTCATTGGGCATTATACTTAAGACATAGAGCCTCTTATTGTTGCTACTTATTTCACGAGATCGCGTTTCTATAGAAGCACTGAGAATACGCTTCGTCTCAGATCCAGGCTGTTCTTCTGTGCCACCAGTTTTTGCGCCGCCTGATTTTTTCTTGTGTGGATCTTGGGGTTTAGAAGGTTTTTCGCCAAAACGAACAGGTTTTACGGTACCGACGCGAGGTTTTGATATCGGGGACTCGTTTTTAGTGACAGACGTATTGTTGTCAAGTAGGTCATCTTGTAGATCGTCAGCAGTAAAATTACCAACTTCTGTATCTGGCAGGTATTCTCCAAGACCTTCAATCTCTAAAATATGATCCTCGTTTAATGTGCTAATCTCTTCAATTTTTTTTCTTATCCAAGACTCTAGTTCAAATAAAACCATATTTCCATACGACTTTATTGCAGATATCTCCCTGTCTTTTATTGGGTCCCAAAGTCTACTTTTCCAGTCGTTGTGTGCCGGGGGCTCTAAACTTCGTAGAATTCTATCCCCTTTTTCTGTATCATCACAAATAAACAGCGCAGAATAGGCCTCAGGGGATCCATATCTTTTTGACCTCACTACCATTAGCGGGCTACGTGACCATTGCACCTTACTTGGAAATTCATCATTTTTCTTAATGAATAGATGGCAATTACCTAGAATATCGAGTGATTCTGAGAAATTATAGTCTGGTGATGATAGGGCTAAATAATAAGGCCAGGAGTCGCCTCGATTATTGGCGTATTCAGACATCAAATTGCCTAACGTTTCCTTATTTATATCAATTGTACGATTTTTGTCTACGATTTTAACAATGAGATTTCCATAATAAATTGCTGGATAAAAGTCATTCAATACTGCGTTAAGTAAACCCTCTATCCATTCCTGTTCGGCTTTGTAGCCGATGATTGTAATATCAGTGCCAGCACCGTTATCGTTACTCCTTCTGAGCTTTTTTGGCATTTCATCATAATTAGTAAGCTCATCAACGATCTGTTTTTCATTATTTAAGTTACCGTAAAATCCGACATTCTGACGCTTTTCTTCATAGAAATCTTCAAAGGTTGTTAGTCGAGAAACACCTAATAGCTTGTGTTCATCATCGATGTTGTATGTGCTATAAAAAACTGTTCTTAGGCTAGACATTGAAAAAGGGGCTGATTTTCCAATTCCGAATGAACCACCCGAAGTTTGTGACTTATTACTTACACCCATCGCCTTGGTCAAGGCATAAAAAGTGCTTTTTTCTTTTTGATCGGCAGTGCCCCGTAGACCCTTCGTATTGAAATCGCTGATCTTCAAGCACGGTATAACACCGTCAACAACCTTGATTGCTTCATTGTAAAAACTTGCTGCATCACGATCCGTTGCGTAATATGCCTTTGCTTTCTCAAATATGTCTTTAAGTCTATTACCACCCGGAAGTTCTTCTTTTGATATGTCAAACCTGAAAAAACTTACCTCAACAGGTTTCTCTTGGTCGTCTCTTGCGTCTAACGAATTCTGAATAACTTCACGAGCAAGTGATTTATCAAGTCCACTTTTAAAGGTCTCAATACCGGACTCATTTATTCCGTATTCGACACCACCGCCTGTTAATGGAAAATTCCAATCAGCCACTGCTTATAGCCTCGCTTTATTGATAGTATCATATAATAATTTAGCTAAATAGTTCATCTTGAATCTTCTTGTAGTCAACATTGTTACCTGTATCAATTGGCTTTATTTCTGTAGATGCAGGACGTGGTTTTGCCGAGGTATCCTTTTCAAAGGCTTCAAGATCTGTGATCATCCTCTCGAGATATTCAATTACCTTATCTAGCTCCGAGTATTGAAAACTAGCTCCAGATCCTTTGCCCGTGTAGCTTTTATAGTTATAGATCTTGCCGATAACCAGACGAACTTCGTCTCTGTAAATGTGTGAATACACTTGCACCGCATTGTTGGTGTTGTTAACGGGTAGCTTGAGTAACTCCAAGAAAGATGACTGTCTTAAATCTGCATGTTTAGCATTGCGAAGTACATCTAGAATACGCATCCATTCATCGCTAGATGCGTTAAGACCTTTCTTGGTAAGTACGGGTTCAGAATCTTCATCTCCGTAGCGCAGCTGTCGCATTATCCCAATCGGTTTACCCATATATCGTTGAGTAAATACTGCCACGCAGCTACCTATATTAATCTGTACGGCTCCATAAATAAAGCCATCATTTCCTATGACTTGTTTAATTTGCGTTAGTGCTTTTTTGTCGGTGCTTTCTGTACTAGTCATTGCCTTTTAAAATCATTTATTTCCTTCTGTTATTATACCTGTTTTTCGATGCAGTTAAAGGCAAGAGTACGCAAAAATAATGTCTGCCGGTGTGTAATACAGACCCATAGCCCCAAATCATCTCCTTTATCGGAGATAACTGTGACAATATCAAATTACTAACGAACTTGCGCGCAAAATGGTTAGGTATACAAAATAGTAGAACATTAACATGATATTCGAGTGCTAGATCATGAAGAAATTAACAAAGCCATGTCTCAGGGGTGAATATGATATACGGAAACGAGTCATAAAACTTGTTCTTTGCCTCTGTTGCATGGCGTGGCTGGGGCGGAGGGATTCGACCTTTGCGCCAAAACAAATTTAGTTTAGCCGAGCAAACCCCTTATGTGGCTAGAGGGCGGCCAACTGCCACTGGCAGTTGTCGTTCGAATCCCAACACGAGAAATAAAAATGACCAAACGTTAAGCCTGATCATTTTTATTTGGCTGAGTATTATGTACCAGGTTAGAACTTTATTTTTAGCTAGTAGTACAGCTTAGTTTACAAAGTTAGAACTGCCCAATCCATTACTTACTTTCACGCAAGCTGCTGATTATACGCATCGTTAATTTGAGAGTATAATACTATTATGGTATTACATAAAAAATTGCTCATTGGTTTAGTAATTACCATAACGATTATGGCTGGTATCGGTATAGTGTATAAATATACCAGAAATGCCGACCCATACACCACTCAAGCACCACCGCAATTACCAGATCCACCACTTAAAGAACTTGCTGAGAGAAAAAGTATACAGATTGGCTCATTCGCATCATTGAAGTACTTACGCGAAAGACCGTATACGGATATACTTGCATCAGAATTTGAGTACGCAATTATTGACGGAGAGCCCAATTGGAGATTTGAAGATCATACACTAAGACCGAGTGTTGATACATTCGATTTTGCTAACTTAGACCGAGTTTTTGATTTTGCCGATCAAAACGATATGCCGCTGCGAGTACAGCATTTACTTTGGGGAGATGACAAATGGCTACCCGACTGGTTAACTCAAGGAGAGTACAGCAAAGATGAGCTGCTAGATATCATCAAAAATCACATTGCAACAGTCGGTGTGCGCTATAAAGGCAGGGTTCGAGAGTATATTGTTGTAAATGAAGCTTTTAGCCGAGAGCTGAAAACGGGCGGTAATTTAGACTGGTGGGGAGAGCATTTAGGACGTGATTACATAGACAAAGCGTTTGTGTGGGCAAAAGAGGCTGACCCCAATGCAATACTGATTCTAAATGATTTTGGCAATGAGACTAAAGGTGACATTTCAAACAACATGTATGATTACATTAAAGATGCAAAATCTCGCGGTATCCCAATCGATGCGCTAGGAATGCAAATGCATATTAGTGGCAATAATGCCCCTTTAAAAGATGAAGTTGTTGCTAATATGCGTCGTTTTGGAGAATTAGGGGTAAAGATCTATGTAACAGAATTTGATGTCAATATGCACAATTACCCTGCTGGCAACGATGAACGGGATAAAAAACAAGCAGAAATTTATAGTGATATGTTAGGTGCTTGTCTGAAAGTTGGACGTGACATTTGCCCTAATTTTGGATTTTTAGGTCTTGTAGACAGACAAAGCTGGTACAACGGAATAGGTTTAGATGACGCGAACCCTCTATTATTTACGAGTGACTACACACCAAAGCCGGCATTTTTTGCCATTCGCAAAACTCTAGAGAAATAAATAACAGTGGAAATTTCCCTCTGTTTTAAGTATAGGCTTATTTGGATGTCCAAATAGGATTCGAACCAAGTTACCGATATGGAAGGTTTTACAAAACTAGAACATCATTATAAGGCATGTGGGCCTATCTCTGTTAGACAAAAATTGGCTGGGGCGGAGGGATTCGACCTTTGCGGCAAAACAAATTTAGTTTAGCCGAGCAAACCCCTTATGGGGCTAAAGGGCGGCCAACTGCCACTGGCAGTTGTCGTTCGAATCCCAACACGAGAAATAAAAATGACCAGACGTTAAGCCTGATCATTTTTATTTGGCTGGGGCGGAGGGATTCGAACCCCCGAATGCCAGTACCAAAAACTGGTGCCTTACCGCTTGGCCACGCCCCATCGTCGATGTGTAATGTTTGGGTAGATAATTTGCTGACAAAACAAGTTTGCTCAGCAAAAACATCTACCCAAACAAGCCATCTCCTCTCAAAACCGTGAATCCCCTCACGGTTTTGGGCAAAGATCGGTATCTTTGTTAGCAACTCTATTTTACCCTAAAGCTGATGTGAATTATTAATACAAGGGGTTACAACTCACAAAAACATTTTGTTGAGAAATTTTCAGTCTTGCATACGCCCTGTCGCGCTTCTTTTGCTGCACATTGCTTATGGGCTTTTTTTGCCGCTTTTAACAGAGGGATTGTAACGGATTACGTCTGTTGGTGCAATAAAGCGTAGCATTGCAACATGAAAACAACCTGAAGCATTCTGAAGCCCCTTACGGTATACTAACAATTATGCGGGTTTTGGATCCAAAAAAACTTAATTCCAGTGCCAAAAAGCACCATAGGAAAACTATTTCACGGCCGGTTATTTTATTTGCGGTCATTGCCTTAGTGGGCGGTGCCGGTACCTACGCCTATGTAATTCGAAAAGCTTCACCTGGAGTCGTGGGTAATACCCCCGTCCCGGCATTAAGCACGCCAGAAGAAGATCCATTTGATATTACGGCTAGACCACTCAAGCATCTTAAGGGTGACGGGTTCAAAGACTTGTACCAGTCTGTAGCGCTGCCAAATACACAGGATATTACAGATCCGCCGGTCATTACCGGTAACGACAAGGTTGATACTAGAATTCGTGTTCGAGCAGAAGCTCGCGGTTATAAACTCAGTCGAATCCCCATGGGGGCAATCGTAAAAATTGAGGGCGAACCTCGGTTAGAGGACGATGACTTGCTTCAGCCGCTAGCTGCGCAAGCGTGGTACCGCATGCGTGAAACGGCTCGCCGTGAAGGCTATCCGGTGAGTTTGTTGTCTGCCTATCGTTCCCCAAAGTATCAACAAGACCTATTTAAAGAACGTTTGCTTGGCCGCGGTGTAACGCTTAGCCAGCTGGCGAGCGGAGCCGGCGACGGGGCTATTGATGCGACGTTGGCAGTAACAGCAGTTCCTGGCTATTCACGACACCACACCGGTTATACAATCGATTTATGGTGTGAAGACGGCAGTGCGACATTTTTAGAAAGTAAATGTTACGACTGGATCAGCAATAATGGTTATCAAAAAGGTATGGAGTTCGGCTGGATTCCCAGCTATCCCGAAGGTGCCAGCGAGCAAGGACCCGAACCAGAACCCTGGGAGTACGTTTGGGTTGGCGATTCAGTCCGCCAGCTATAACAAAAACACAACATATTATTTTGCCTTTACTTGCCGTCACTATCTGTTCTGACGTAAGCTTATGACAATGCCTCACAAACCTTATTTACCAGATATGCAGAAGCATATTCATGAGCTGGATATGAATGGTCTTTCGGGCCGCATGCTCCGGTTGCCCCCTGCTGCAAATAAGAGACGGGAGATACTGCTGATTTACGGCCAACACACTAGTTTAGAGCGTATGTACGCCATATCAGAAGAGCTAAGCCGATACGGCTCTATAACTGTGCCGGATTTGCCGGGATTTGGCGGCATGGATTCGCTGTACAAAATTAAAGAAGTGCCTGATTTAGATAAAATGGCGGATTATTTAGCTGCATTTGTAAAACTGCAATATAACCGTAAGCGGGTAAGTATTATTGGCGTTTCATACGGTTTTGTGGTGGTTACTCGTATGCTGCAACGCAACCCCGAGCTTGCTAAAAAGGTAGATCTGCTGATTAGTTTAGTGGGCTTTGTGCATTATCAGGATTTCAAATTTCAACCTAAAAACCTGCGTTTATTGCGTGCCGGTACAAAATTCTTTAGCTATCGCCTATCTGCGGAAATTGCTAAACATATATTTTTGCGGAAACTATTTATTAAGGCAGCTTATGCAATGGTGGCCGATAAACACGTTAAACTTAAGGACGCTAACCCCAATGAGCGTCGACGACGCATACGATTTGAGGTCTTTTTGTGGAAATGTAATGACATTAGAACGTATATGCATACTATTAATGGCTTGTTGTATCTTGATTTGTGTACTAAACAGATCAAATTACCGGTTTATCATATAAGCGTGGCGGGAGATCAGTATTTTGATAATTATAAGGTCGAGCAGCATATGCGCGTTATTTTTAGTGACTTTAAAGAGTTTAAGGCCGTGCTTGGCGCACACATGCCAACAATTGTTGCTACCAGCCAAGAGATTGCGCCGTTAATCCCAGTTGGAATACGGCGGCTACTGTCCAGGGCTCATTAAGGTATACTATCCTTAATGAGGATTGGTTTAATCTGTCCATATAACATTGCCAAAGGCGGCGGCGTACAAGAAGTCGTGCTTGCAATTCAGCGCGAACTTAAACGACGTGGTCATTATGCAAAAATAATTACGCCCCTGCCGCGTGATTTTGATGTTTCTGGATGGCAGGATGTGCTATTTGTCGGCACGGCAAAGGATATTAAATCTCCGTTTGCAACGACTGCTCAAGTTTCGGTTAGCCTTCAAAACGAGGCAATTGAAAGAGTGCTTGCAGATGAAAAGTTTGATATTCTACACTTCCATGAGCCATGGGTGCCTGTTATGAGTCGCCAGATACTTAATAAAAGCAATTGCAAAAATATCGCCACATTCCATGCACGGCTACCTGATACGCTTATGAGCAAAACGCTTGAAGCCGTGGTCACGCCGTACACTAAGCCACTACTAAAACATTTTCATGCGCTTACAGCCGTGTCTAGTGCAGCTGCCGAGTATGCGCAGTCAATAACTGATCAGCATATTGAAATTATTCCAAACGGCATTAGTATACGTAAATATCAGGTTGCACGTAACAATCACGATGATAAAAAGATGATTCTTTATGTTGGTAGAATCGAAAAACGAAAGGGTCTAAAATATTTGCTGCAAGCTTTTGCTGAAATTCAAAATGAATATCCGCATGCTCACTTAGTGATTGCCGGTGAAGGACCAGATAGAGAAAAAGTCGAAAAACTGGCGCGTGAACTTGATGTCACCCATGTTGAATTTAAGGGTTACGTGGATGAGGCCGAAAAACTTGCGTTGCTAGGCGACGCTGATGTTTTTTGCTCGCCAGCGTTATACGGTGAAAGCTTTGGCATTGTGTTACTTGAAGCTATGGCTGCGGGAGTGCCGATTGTGGCTGGAGACAACCCAGGATATAAGGCTGTATTGCAGGAGCGCGGTAAACTGTCGCTGGTAAATCCAAAAGAAACTGATGAATTCTCACGCCGGTTGGCTGTATTTTTGGCTGACAGCGATTTAAGAAAATTGTGGTGTGAATGGGCGCATGAATACGTTAAGCAGTTCGATTATCCTAAAGTAATCGACCGGTACGAAGTGCTATATAAAAAACTGCTAGAAGCATGAAAATCGCGTTCGTTTTAGATGATTCACTTGATAAAACCGATGGCGTACAGCAATATATATTAACTCTCGGCAATTGGTATCGTAATCAGAACCATGAAGTGCATTATCTGGTTGGCAGAACCGAACGTACTGACATACCAAACATTCATTCGTTGGGACGAAATATACGCGCCAGATTTAACCAAAATCGGGTAAGCACCCCGTTGCCGGTTTCAAAACGGCGCATACAAGCCATACTAGCTGCGGAACAGTTTAATGTTCTGCACATACAGCTGCCTTATAGTCCTTTATTTGCTGCACGGGTAATACTCGCCGCTTCCCCGCAAACTGCCGTTATTGGTACGTTTCATATTGTTCCGTTTTCGCACTTTCAAGCATTTGCGTCAGTTTTTCTAGGTCTTATGACCAAATCTACTTTAAAACGATTCGATCAAATCTTTAGTGTTTCAAAACCAGCCCAAACTTTTGCAAAAAGTACTTTTGATATTTTATCTGACGTGATTCCAAATACCGTAACTGTCAGTCAATTTAAGTCGGCAAAACCATATAAAGAGTTTGCGGATAACAACATAACCATAGTTTTTATTGGCAGGCTTGTTGAGCGAAAAGGCTGCTTGCATTTACTAAGAGCAATTGAACTACTTTATAAACAAGGCAATTTGGATCGTGTTCGTGTATTGATTGGCGGTAAGGGTCCTTTAAAAAAGCAGCTTGAAGCCTTTGTAGCCGATAGGCATTTATCTGGCACCGTGCAATTCTTGGGTTATGTTACCGAAGATTCAAAGGCCAAGTACCTGGCAAGCGCTGATATTGCGGTGTTTCCCAGTACCGGCGGTGAAAGTTTTGGGATTGTACTGCTGGAAGCCATGGCGGCCGGATCTCGGGCAATACTAGCTGGTAACAACGCAGGTTATCAATCCGTTATGGGTGACCAGAGCAAGCAGCTTATTGACCCAGAAAATACACAGGATTTTGCTAAATGTTTACATCATTTTATTACTAGTAGCAGTGCACGTGATGCAGCTTATGCTTGGCAACAACAACAAATTGCCAGCTATGATGTTGAGGTAGTTGGTACCAAGCTCTTGGCCTGTTACGAAACCGTGATTGCAAAAAGAAACCAAAGTAACCATAATAACCGTTAAGTATGGCAGGAAACGTCTCAAATGAAGTAACTGTTTCGAACCGCACCGTAGTGCGGATTATCTTTTTAATTGTTGCGACCATTCTGTGTATCAAATTTGCGCTGTCGGTTTCAAATGTACTTGTGCTAATTTTTGTATCATTTTTTCTAGCACTAGCGCTTAATCCAGGCGTTGGCTGGATCGCTCGTAAAATGCGGCTTAAAAGCCGTGCAACAGCAACGGGTATAGCCTATATAGGGGTTATGGCGGTCTTAATTACGTTTATAACCTATGTCGTTCCTCCGCTTGTCAAGCAGACATTGACCTTCGTTAGCGATATTCCTGAAACAATCGAATCACTCAAAACAGACGATACTGCAGCTGGACGTTTTGTTCAGCGCTATAATTTAGATCAGCAATTAGAAGGCCTTAAAAAGAACATCGATGACAGGACTGATGATGCCCAGCAACCCGTGGTTGCTACTGCCGGACGTGTTGGTAGCGCGCTAGTTTCTATTATTACGGTACTGGTACTAACATTTATGATGTTGGTTGAAGGACAGGCATGGCTTAACCGGTACTGGCGGGTTTTGCCAAAGCGTAGGCGTGAACATCAAAAGATGCTGGCTCAAAAAATGTATCGAGTTGTCACCGGCTATGTCAACGGCCAGTTGTTACTAGCTGTAATTGCCGCTTCATTTGCATTTATTGTGTTGGTTATCGCAAGTACGTTACTTAACGTCTCGGTAAACGCGGTAGCACTTGCCGGCATTCTAATATTTACCGGTCTTATTCCTATGATTGGCAACACAATTGGCGGCGTTATTGTCACACTTGCCTGTTTGTTTGTGTCCGCACCGCTTGCCCTTATTGTGGCCATCTTCTTTGTGATTTATCAGCAGATTGAAAATATTTCACTGCAGCCATATATCCAAGCGAAGTACAATGAACTCAGCCCTTTGCTGGTATTTATTGCAGCCTTGTTTGGTGTCGGGTTTGGCGGATTCCTAGGTGCATTAATTGCAATTCCTGCAGCTGGATGCATAAAGATACTGCTGATAGATTATCTGCAAAATCACCCTCGATCAGATTAACTGCGTGCCCAAATAGTTCCCTGATCAGTATCGCGCACCTCAATGCCCGCTAATTTTAAGTCATCGCGGAGCTTGTCGGACAGGTTCCAGTCTTTTGCGGTGCGTGCAGCCAAGCGATCGGCAATAAGCTGCTTCTGCGCCTGGGAAATGTCATCAGAAAGCAAATTGATGCCTAGCATGCTGTTAATTTGGTCTAATGTTGCTTGATTTGGTGCGCTCACTATTGAAAAGTATTGGTCAATGGCAGCCAGGGTGGCTGGCGTATCGAGATCGTTCTGAAGATATTCAAGCAAGTTACTGTTTGTAGTATCTGGTGCCAATTGCCAGCGAAGATCAGCAGCTGCTCGCCAGTTTCTTAATCGGTTTTGTGCCGCTTCTAAATTATCCCAACTAAAGTTTGATTGGCTGCGATAATGCGACTGCAATACCATTAAACGAAATGCCAATGGTTCAAATCCTTTTTTTTGGATGTCTCGCAGTGTGTGGAAGTTGTTGAGTGACTTGCTCATTTTTTTGCCGTCTACCAATAGATGTTCGTTATGAAAAAAGTATTTGGCATACAGCTCACCGCCGCCTGCCGTGCTTTGGGCTATCTCATTTTCGTGATGAGGAAAAACTAAGTCTATACCGCCTGTATGGATGTCGAAGGGCTGTCCGAGCATGGCCACGCTCATGGCTGAACATTCTATGTGCCAGCCAGGTCTTCCCGTTACGTCTTGGCCGTCAAGTTCAAACTCCCACGCAGGTTCGCCCTCTTTTTTAATTTTCCATACTGCAAAGTCGTGCACTGATTCTTTGTCGTATTCATCATTTTGAATACGGGCTGCTGACGTATTTGATTCGTTGATATCTGTCAGCTGACCATACTGTTTACCACTTTGTTTGTATTTTTGAATCGAAAAATATACGCCGTCATCAGCAACATAAGCAAAGTCATTTTTATAAAGCTCTGTAATGAGTTGCCGCATTGCTTCGATACTGTCAGTCGCATTGATAAAATCGACTGATTCAACAGAATTGCCTATTGCCTCAACGTCACTTAAAAACAAGTTACTGTATTCTTTTGTAAGCTTCTTTAGGGCCGCTATAGGGGGTTCGTCAGGGTAGCGTTCAAGGCTTCGGCGGATGGTTTTGTCATCTACATCAGTGAAATTCATGACGTGTTTAACTGTATGGCCACTGGCTTTTATGCAACGGTTTAAAATGTCAGCGTATATGAACGAGCTTAGATTACCGATATGAATGTGATCATAAACTGTCGGTCCACACGTATATATCCGCACCAAGTCATCATGCAGCGGCTTAAAATCTTCAACCTGTCGTGTACGCGTATTGTGAATCTTCATTCGGTGTTTCCTCTTCAAGTTTTTCAATAAGTTCGGCCACTGTTTTGATACACTCGGACTTAACTTCGTCAATGGGCGGGCCGTTTTGAATTTTAAAACCGCTGGCATATAGGTGGCCCCCACCGCCAAAATGCTCTGCTAATGCAGCACCGATTTTATAACCGGCATTGCATCTAATAGCACCGAGAATTTTGCCGTCATTATAATGTTTTAAGACAACGGTAATCCCAACGCCGCGTGTTTGTAGCATATCATTTTGGATCAATGGCGCAGGATTATATAACGGGCTGAATTCCATAATCTCATCATGTGGTACCGTCACAATCGCGAGTTTTCCATCAATATGAAATTCGGTTCGTTCGATTAACCGTGCTTTATAAGTAAAAATTTCCGGCGGCATTTTGGTTAGCTCCCGGCGTGCTTCTTCTAGCGCCGGCCTATCAACCCCAATATCGGTTAGCGCGGCCATTACTCTGTAGGTAGTGGCGCTGGTCATTTGGTTTGACAATCCTTGTGTATCACTTAAGATTGCGCTCATAATAAATTTACCGCTTACTGCATC